>JBGAOA010000001.1:0-169500 GCA_044222065.1 Candidatus Eiseniibacteriota bacterium | reverse complement strand
CGTCGCGCTCGGCCGCACGGCGCGCGAGCGCCTCGCGGTGCGCGCGCTCGCGCGCCTCGACGCGCACGCTGTCGGCATAGCGCTCCGCGGCGGTCAGGCTGCCGAAGCGCTTCACCTGCTCGAGCACCTCGAGCGCGCTCACGTCGCCCTCGCGCCGCAGCGGCTCGACCGGCGGCGGCGTCGCGGGCGCCGGGGGCGCGGGCCGCGCGACGGCGTCCGTGCGCGGGGCCGACTCACGCGCCGCCGTCGGCCGCGCGGGCGCGGGCGTCGCGGGCGCGGGCTTCGGCGTCTCGTTCGGCGCGGACTTCGGCGCGGCGTTCGGAGCCTGCGGCTTCGCGAGGTTCGGCGTGCGCTCCGGCGCGGTGGCCTTCGCCGCCGCCGCGGACTTCGGCGAGGTCCGCGTCGTTGCGACGTCGTCGGGCTTCGGCGCGGCGGTGGTGGCGCGGCCGAAGTCCACTTCGATCACGACGCCGGACGGACCCTCGACGTCGAACTGCTCGCGCAGCGCGCGCTCGAGGTCGGGAACGTTGCAAAGGATCGCGGGCCGCGCGTCGTCGTCGTCGGAGGTCGCGCGCAGATCGATCTCGAGGCGCGGCGCGCCAGCGGCGAGCGGCAGCCGCGAACCGCGCCGCCGCGCTTCGATCGTGAAGTGCGCGGGATGCCGGCGCCACTCCCCGACCGAGCCCGCATCGAGCACGAGCGTGTAACGCCCTTCGTCGTTCGTGAGCGTGAGGGCGCCGCCGGGTCCGCTCGCGGCGACTTCGGCGCCCGCGACCGCCGCGCCCGCGGCGTCGCGCACGACGCCGCGCACGACGAGTTCCTTCCGGTCGGACAGTCCGGCGTGCGCGGGCGCGCCGAAGGCGGCGAGCGCGAGCAGGAGGAGCGCGGCGGAGAGCCAGCGCATCGGGGGCGCGGGGGTGCGTGTCATGGGGGCGGGAAGCATACCAGCCGCGCGCCGCCCGGCGTCACGCGGCGCGCGGCTCGGGCGGCCGCGCGCCGGTCGGGACGACGCCTCTTTCAGGCGTTCTTCGCCAGCTCCTCGTACAGGTACGCGGCGCTCTTCGCGCCACCGTAGTAGGAGGTCAGCGAGAACTTCTCGTTCGGCGAGTGCACGTTGTCGTCGTCGAGGCCGAAGCCCATCAGGATGCAGGGCAGCCCGAGGTGCTTCTGGAACGTCGCCATCACCGGGATCGAGCCGCCTTCCCGCAGCATCGCGGCCGGCTTCGGCCACGCGCGGGCGAGCGCGCGGCGCGCGCTCTGAAGCATCGGGTGCTCGGGGTCCATCACCCACGGCGTGCCGCCGTGCAGGTCGAGCACCTTCACGCGCACGCCGGGAGGCGCGAGCGAGTTCACGTGCGCCTCGAACGCGGCGAACAGCTCGGTCGGGTCCTGGTCGGGCACGAGGCGCATGCTGATCTTCGCCTTGCCCCACGCGGGGATGATCGTCTTGCCGCCCTCGCCCTGGTAGCCGCCCCAGATCCCGTTCACGTCGAGCGTCGGGCGCGCGCCCTTGCGCTCGAGTGTCGAGTAGCCCTTCTCGCCGTAGCTCTCGGTCGCGCCGGCGGCGCCCAGGAAGCCCTTCTCGTCGAACGGCGACGAACGCATGAGTTCGCGCTCGCGCTCGCCGAGCGGCCGCACCTTCGAGTAGAAGCCCGGCACGGTGATGCGCCCGTCCGCGTCCTTGAGCCCCGCGATGATCGACGCGAGCGCGTTGCACGGGTTCTGGACCGTGCCGCCCCAGTGCCCCGAGTGCAGGTCCTGCGGCGAAGCGTACACCTCGACCTGCGTGTAGAGGATTCCGCGCAGACCGTACGTGAGCGCGGGCAGGTCGGGGCCGAGCATGCCCGTGTCGCTCACGACGATCACGTCGGCGGCGAGCTTCTGCTTGTTCGCCGCGATGAACGGATCGAGCGACTCGCTGCCGCTCTCTTCCTCGCCCTCGATCATCACCTTCAGGTTCACGGGCAGCGCGCCGTTCACCTTCATGTGCGCCTCGACGGCCTTCAGGTGCATGTAGACCTGGCCCTTGTCGTCCACGGCGCCGCGCGCGTACAGGCCGCCGTCGCGCACGACGGGCTCGAACGGCTTCGACTTCCACTGGTCGAGCGGATCGGGCGGCTGGACGTCGTAGTGGCCGTACAGCAGCACGGTCGGCTTGCCCGGGGCGCCGAGCCACTCCGCGTACACGATCGGGTGGCCGCCGGTCTCGAGCACTTCGGCCTTCGTCATGCCGGCGCGCTTCAGGTCTTCGGCGACGTGTCGCGCGCAGCGCGCGCAGTCGTCCTTGTGCTCGGGCTGCGCGCTCACGCTCGGAATGCGGAGCACGGCCTTCAGGTCGTCGAGGTGCTGCTCGCGATGGTCGTCGAGATAGCGGGCGATGGGATCCATGCGGAGTCTCCGGAAAGTGGGTTCGTCGCGCGCAATCTAGCACGCGCGTCGCCGCTACTTCCGCAGCAGCTTGAACGCGTGTGTCCACTCGTTGCGCGCGAACCCCGGAATGCACCACAGCATGCACAACGGCTCGATCGCGCGCGCGCCCTCGGCGCCGCCGCAGTCCTCGGCCTCCCAGCCGAAGCGCTCGAGGATCGCCGTCACCTCGCGCTTCGCCTCGGCGTCGTTTCCGCAGATGAACATCGTCGGCTTCACGCCGCCGAAATCGGGATTGACCATGAGCGCGTTGCCGACCGACGAGAACGCCTTCACGAACCGCGCGTCGGGACACAGCCGCTGCAGGCGCTCCATGAGCGAGTCCTCGAGCGTCGTGAAGAAGTGCAGCACGCCGTTCGTCGGCGCGACCTCCGCGATCGGGTTCGTCGCGTCCACGACGATCTTGCCCGCGAGGTTCGACGTTCCGGCGAGCCGCACCGCGTCTTCGGCCGCCGTGCCCTTCACCGCGAGCACGACGAGGTCGGCCGCGCGCGCCGCGTCGGCGAACGATCCGCTCGCGGCGCGCTCTCCGGCGCTCGTGCGCCACGCATCGAGCTTGCGCGGATCGCGCGACCCGCGCGTGACTTCGTAGCCGTGACGAAGGAAGCCGTTGGCGAGCGCTTCACCGACGCTTCCCGAACCCAGCACTCCTACCTTGCGAACCGGCATGTCGTCCTCCGAACGGTGTCGTCGCGCGTCGGCGCGCGAGCGAGTGCTTGCCCCACCCCTATCGATCTGCTTGGATGGGCCGCCGCTCGTCCGAGCGTGCGACCGACCATGAACCTACGCATCCTCCGAAACGAGTGCTGTGGCAATGGACAGTGCGCGGAAATCGCGCCTGCCGTGTTCGCGCTCGACAGCAAGCAGAAGAGCACGGTGCTCGACGCGGAAGCCGCGCCGCGCGAGACCGTGATCGAGGCCGCCGAAGCCTGCCCGTGCCGCGCGATCGTCGTGGAGGACGACGACGGCACGATCCTCGTGGGCTGACCGGCCCACGCCCGCGGTCCCGACCGTGACGCACGCCCGACTCGCGCTTCGACTCCTCGACGACCGGCTCGCCGTCTGCCGCCTCGCCCCCGACGCGCCGTTCCCGGCCTGGCTTCTGCACGAGAGCGCGACGCTGTGGAGCGTCACGCGCACGCCGGACGAACTGTCGATCGTGTGCCCGGAGGACGACGTGCCGCCCGCGGTGTCGCGCGTGGAGCGCGGCTTCCGCGCCTTCGCCGTCGCGGGCCCGCTGCCGTTCGACGCCGTCGGCATCCTCGCCTCGCTCTCCGCCCCGCTCGCCGCCGCCGGCATTCCGATCCTCGCGCTCTCGACGTTCGACACCGATCTCGTGCTCGTGCGCGAGGACCGGATCGACGAGGCGCGACGTGCGCTCGCGCCAGCGTTCGACCTCACGCCGTAGCGCACGGCGCCGCGCCGCTCATCCCCCGCCGCCCGCCGCCTCGAGGCCGCGGCCCGTGCGCATCTGCTCCATGATCTGTTCGAGCACGCTCTTCGGCGGCCGCACTCGCTCGAGCGGCAGCGAGACGAGCGGCTCCTCCACGAGCTTCATCTCTTCCTCGAACGGCACGTCCTGCGGATTCACGTACAGGAGCCCGGTGATCATCTTGCGCTCGCGCTGCGCCTCGTGGATCAGGTCGAGCGCGCGTTCGCGGCTCGTCGGGTCGTAGTCCTCGTGCAGCTTCTTCAGGTAGATGTACGAGCCGTCCGGCATCTCGACCTCGCGGGTCGTGCCGGGCTCGTAGTCCACCGCGATGTCCTCGAAGTACGGCACGAACTCGATGTCGTGCAGCGGCGCGTCGTGCTCCTTCACCGCGGCGTAGCTCTTCGTCGAGCCGACGTGGTCGGCGAACGTCACGCACGGGCTGATGACGTCGAGCACCGCCGTGCCGTGGTGCGCGAACGCGGCCTTCAGGAGCGGGCGCAGCTGCTTCTGGTCGCCGCTGAACGAGCGCGCGACGAATCCGCAGCCGAGTTCGATCGCCATCGCGCACAGGTCGATCGGCATCAGTTCGTTCACCTTCCCGCTCTTCTGCGTGCTGCCGACGTCGGCGGTCGCGGAGAACTGCCCCTTCGTGAGTCCGTACACGCCGTTGTTCTCGACGATGTACACGACCGGCACGTTGCGGCGGACGAGGTGCATGAACTGGCCGAGCCCGATGCTCGCGGTGTCGCCGTCGCCCGAGACGCCGATGAGCGTGAGATCGCGGTTCGCGGCGCGCACCCCGGTCGCGATGCTCGGCATGCGGCCGTGGACGGCATTGAAGCCGTGCGAGTGGCCGAGGAAGTAGGCGGGCGTCTTGCTCGAGCAGCCGATGCCCGACAGCTTCGCGACACGGTGCGGCTCGAGCCCCGCTTCCCAGGCGGCCTGGATGATGCCGCCCGTGATCGCGTTGTGGCCGCAACCGGGACAGAGCGTCGTCTTCGAGCCGTCGTACTCGGCCTTGGGCAGACCGACGCGGTTGAGCGTCGCCGTCGCGGACTCGCCCGACGGCTCGGTGGACATGAAGCGGCGCGCGCGGAGGATGTCGTTCATCGCGAGGCTCCCTGCGCGACGGCGGCGCCGGATCGCTCGTGCTCGAGGATCGCGTCGGCGACGTGCTGCGCGGTGATGGGCAGGCCGTCCCAGTGGAGGACGGGCGTGATCTTCGCCGCGGCCGCGGGCGCCTCGAGCCGCAGCACGTCCGCCATCTGCGCGTCGCGGTTCTGCTCGACGACGTAGATGCGGCGGTAGCGGCCGAGGAAACGCGGAACGTCGTCCGCGAACGGCAGCGCGCGCAGCAGCGCGTAGGCGGACGGAATGCCCTGAGCGCGCAGCGCGTCGCGCGCTTCGACGACGGCCCAGTGCGACGTTCCGTAGGCGACGATGCCGATCTCGGCGCCCGCGTCCTCGTGGAATTCCGGCGCCGGCACGAGCGACTTCGCCGTCTCCCACTTGCGGTTGAGCCGCTCCATGACGCGCATGTAGCTCTCGGGGTTCTCGGTGTAGCGCGCCGCCTCGTCGTGGCCCGAGCCGCGCGTGAAGTACGCCGCGCGCGGGTCCTTCGTGCCAGGCACCGTGCGGTACGGAATGCCGTCGCCGTCCACGTCGCGGTAGCGCTCGAACTTCGCGAGCGACTGGAGCTGCGCCTCGTCGAGCACCTTGCCGCGGTCCCACGGCTTGTCGGGGTAGGCGAACGGATCGCTCATCCAGTTGTTCATGCCGAGGTCGAGGTCGCTCAGCACGAACACCGGCGTCTGCAGCCGCTCGGCGAGGTCGAACGCGCGGTGGCCGAACTCGAAGCAGTCCGCGACCGAGCTCGGCAGCAGGATCGGGTGGCGCGTGTCGCCGTGCGACAGCGCGCGCACGAACGCGAGATCGCCCTGCGCCGTGCGCGTCGGCAGGCCCGTCGAGGGCCCGACGCGCTGGATGTCCCACACGACCGCCGGAATCTCGGCGTAGTAGCCGTAGCCGGCGAATTCCGCCATGAGCGAGATCCCGGGGCCCGACGTCGCGGTCATCGCGCGCGCGCCGGCCCAGCTCGCGCCGAGCACCATGCCGATCGCGGCGATCTCGTCCTCGGCCTGGATCACGGCGTACGTCGCGCGGCCCGTCGCGGGATCGCGACGGTGCTTCTCGAGATTCGCGATCAGCGCCTCGATCACGCTCGACGACGGCGTGATCGGATACCACGACACGACCGTGACGCCGCCGAACATCGTGCCGAGCGCCGCGGCGGTGTTGCCGTCGATCAGGATCTTCCCCGCCGTCGCGTTCATGCGCTCGAGCGCGTACGGCACGCTCGTCGTGACGTTGGCCTTCGCCCACTCGCGCCCGGCGGCAACCGCCTGCCGGTTCAGGTCGAGCGCCTTCGGCTTGTGGCCGAGCTGCGCGAGCAGCGCGCGCTCGATCTCGTCGGCGTCGATCCCGATCAGCTCGGCGAGCACGCCGACGTAGATCATGTTCACGACGAGCCGCCGCAGCTTCACGTCCTTCGTGATCGGCTCCATCAGCTTGCCCATCGGCACCGACACGAGCGTGCGATCCGGCGGCACGGCGGGCAGCTTGATCTGGTCCGTCGTCACGATCAGGCCGCCCGGCTTCACGCGGCCGACGTCGTCGTTCGCGGTCTCGGGGTTCATCACGACGGTGATGTCGGCCGCGCGGCCGCGTCCGATGTAGCCGTCCTTGTTCGCGCGGATCGAGAACCACGTCGGCAGGCCGGCGATGTTCGACGGGAACAGGTTCTTCCCGCTCACCGGGATGCCCATCTGGAAGATCGCGCGCAGCAGTACCGTGTTCGCGGTCTGGCTGCCCGAGCCGTTCACGGTCGCGACGGTGATCGTGAAGTCGTTGACGATGCGTGTCATGGGATCGGGGGCCGCGCCCCTCGCGTCCTTTCCTCTAGAACGAGGTGTCGTCCGCGCTCGGTCCGTACATCCCCGGCACGGGCACGTCGTTCAGCCGCAGGTACACGCCGAGCTGGGGCGCGATGGTGAATGAGGTGGCTGAGGCAGAAGCCGCGCAGCACGGCCGCGCGCGGCAGCGTGAAGATCGTCTTCCCGTTCGCGAGCAGCGACCACGGCACGCCGAGGTCGCTCTCCTCGAGGCGCTCGAGCGTCGAGCGCGCCTGGGCGACGCCGTCGTCGAACGTCCGCAGCAGCTCCTCGCTCGTCGCCGGCAGGGGCGGCGCCGGGGGCGCCGAGCCGCCCGGCTGGATGTCGAGTTCGGTCGTCGCGAACGTGTGATGGATCCACGACGGCAGCGTCGCCACGTGCAGCGCCAGCTTGCCCATCGTGTACGAGCGCGCGTGCGGCCGGAACTCGAGCCGGTCCATCGGGACGCGCTCGAGCACGCGGCGCGTGTTGGCCATTTCCTGCTCGAATTCGGCGATGAGCGCCTGACGCCAGTTCATCGGGGACTCCTCTCGCGTGGTCGGCACCCGCGGGCCGCGAAACGCGGCGGAGCGGGACCGTATGCCGCGGGCGCGCGGAGGGTCAAGCATGCGGCGCGCGCGGCGCGCGCGCGTTTCGGCGCGCGAATCAGGCGCCGGCGAGCGCCTCGAGCATGGCCCCGACGCTCGTGAACTTGACGCGCGGACGCCCCGACGCCGCGCCGCGCGCGACCTCGATCGCGTCGAGACGCTTCCAGTCGGCGAACGTCACGATGCGCGAGCCGCAGCCACGCGCGCACGCTTCGAACGCCGCGGCGTCGGGTGCGGCGGGATCGAGCAGCGCGCCCGCGGCGACGTCCTCGACGAGCTGGTTCACGGTCTCGACCGAGTCGGCTTTGTTGTTGCCGATGACGCCGCTCGGTCCGCGCTTGATCCAGCCCGAGGTGTAGTAGCCGCGCAGCGGTTCGCCGCCGGGCGCGACGAGCACGCGGCCCTTCGCGTTCGGGAGCACGCCGGACTTCTCGTCGAACGGCAGCTCCGGCAGTGCCGTGCCCTTGTAGCCCACGGAGCGGAACACGAGGCCGCACGCGAGCGTCTCGGTCTCGCCGGTCGGACGCGCCGCGAGCCCGCCGCGTTCGTCGCGCACGAGCGCGTTCTTCGCGACGCGCAGCCCCGCGACGCGGCCGTTCTCGCCGAGCACTTCGAGCGGCGAGACGAGGAAGCGCAGGTGGAGCCGCTTGCGCTTGCCGCCGGGCGATCGGGCGGCGAAGCCCTGAAGGATCTCGACCTTCTGCTTGAGCGCGGGGCGCGCGGACGGCCCCAGTTCCTCGGCGCTCAGCGCGTCGGGCGCCGCTTCGTCCGCGCGCACGACGACGTCGGCCTCGTGCAGCTCGCCGAGCTCCTTCACTTCGTTCGTCGTGAACGCCGCCTGCACGGGGCCGCGGCGGCCGAGCACGAACACCTCGCGCACGCGGCTCGCCGCGAGCGCCTCGATCGCGCGGTCGGTCATGTCGGTCGTGCGCAGCTCGTCGGCCGACAGCGACAGGATGCGCGCGACGTCCACGGCGACGTTGCCGACGCCGACGACGGCGGCGCTCTCGCACGAGAGGTCGAACTCGAGGTGCTGGTAGTCGGGGTGCCCGTTGTACCAGGCGACGAACTCGGTCGCGGAGTGGCTGCCGGCGAGGTCTTCGCCCGGAACGCCGAGGCGCCGGTCGCTCGGCGCCCCGGTCGCGAACAGCACGGCGTCGAAGTGGCGCTCGAGGTCCGCGCGCCCGAGGTGCCGGCCGTACTCGACGTTCCCGTAGAAGCGGAAGTTCGGGTGCGCGGCGATCTTCTCGTAGATCGCGATGACGGTCTTGATCTTCTGGTGGTCCGGCGCGACGCCGCCGCGCACGAGTCCGTACGGCGTGGGAAGGCGCTCGATCAGATCCACCTGCGCGACCAGGTTCGGCTGCTTGAGCAGGTGCTCGGCGGCGTAGAACGCGGCCGGACCAGAGCCTACGATCGCGACGCGCAGCGGACGCTCCGGCGTTCCTCGGACGTTCATGGCGGCGCACACTAAGTAGAGGGCGCCGCGGGCGTCAACGCCGCGCGAGTCGGGGCGGCGTGCGCGCAGGCGCCTTCGGCCGAGCGGGGGCAACCCGGCTTGACCACCCCCCGTAGAGTGCTAGCGTCCGACACGCCATGAACGAACTCCGCGAACTCCGAATCGAACCCGACGCCTCGACGCTCGAGGCCCTCCGCGCCTGGCTCGCTCCCGTGCGACAGGCGCTCGGCGGCCGTTTCCGCGCCGCGTACGTCACGGGCAGCGCGCTCGTGGACGGCTTCGATCCCAAGCGCTCGCGCGTGAACCTGCTCGTCATCGCCTCCGAGCTCGGCGCCGACGCGCTGCGCGCGGTCGCGAGCGCAGCGCCGCGGCCGAAGAAGCCGCCCTTCGTGGACCCGCTGTTCCTCACCGAGGCGCAGATCGAGAAGTCGCTCGACGTCTTCCCGATCGAGTGGCTCGAGATCCGCGAGCGGCACCTGCTGCTCGAGGGCGAGCCGGTCGTCGAGAAGTTCGAAGTGCCGCGCGCGAACCTGCGGCTCCAGTGCGAGCACGAACTGCGCTCCAAGCACATCCGCCTGCGCCAGAGCTACCTCGCGCTGCACGGCGATTCCGCCGCGCTCGCCGAGACGCTCGCCGCGTCCGCGAGCGGCTTCGCGACCCTGTTCCGCACGCTGCTGCGGCTGCGCGGGGACCAGCCGCCGGCGTCCTCCGCGCACGTCGTCGAGCGCGTCGCGGACGCGTTCCACGTGGACGCGAGCGCGCTGCTCGTCCCGCACCTCGTGCGCCACGGCGGCGGCGCCCCGCACGGCGACGTCGCCGGCGGCTATCTCCGGTTCCTCGAGGCGCTCGAACGGCTCATCGCCGGCATCGACACGTTCCGCGTTTCATGAGCGCCCCGCGCCTCGTGCGCACGCTGCTGCTCGTCGTCGCCCTCGTCACGGCTTCCGCCGCGTTCGCCGACGAGGCGCCGATCCCCGCGCCCGTCGGGTACGTGAACGACACGGCCGGCCTGATGGACGAGGCCGCTCGCGCGAAGCTCGAGTCGTTCCTCGTGCAGGTGCAGAAGAAGACGGGCGCGTACTTCGCCGTGCTCACCGTGCCGACGACGGCGCCGGACGATCCGCGCGCCTACAAGACGCGCGTCTACCACGAGTGGAAACTCGCGAACCAGGAGCCGTACGAAGGGCTGCTGATGCTCGTCGCCGTGAAGGAGCGGCGCGTCGAATTCGAGACCGGCTACGGCCTCGAAGGCACGCTCACCGACGGCTTCGAGTCCTCGGTCGTGCGCGAGCGCATGGCGCCGCGCTTCCGCGACGGCGACTACGAGAGCGGCATCACGCAGGGCGTGCTCGCTTGCGCGCAGCGCATCGCGAAGGCGAAGGGCGTGACGCTCGAATGGAACGGCAGCGAGCCCCGCTACCGGACGCGCTCGCCGAAACTGCCGCGCCTCGTCGTCGCGCTCGTCCTGTTCCTGCTCATCGCGATCCTCGTGATCGGCGTGAGCGCGCAGCGCTACGCGACCGCTTCCGGGATGCCGCTCGGCGGGCCGTACCTCGGCCGCCGGCGCCGGCGCCGGTCGGGCTGGTACGACGGCGGCTGGGGTGGCGGCTGGGGTGGCGGCTTCGGCGGTGGCGGCTTCGGAGGAGGAGGCGGCGGAGGCGGCGGCTCGTTCGGCGGTTTCGGCGGCGGCGGCGGCTTCGGCAGCGGCGGCGGCGGCGGCGGCGGCTCGTGGTAGTTTCCCCCGCCCGCGTGACCCGCGGGCGTTCACGAAAGGAGCGACAGGAATGAAGGCAGCGGTGGTGCTCGGTGTCCTCGCGGTTGTCGTGCTCGCGATCGGCGGCTGGGTCGTCGGCAACTACAACGGCCTCGTCTCGGCCAAGGAGGCGGTGTCGAACCGCTGGGCGCAGGTGGACAACCAGCTCAAGCGCCGCAACGACCTCATCGGGAACCTGGTCGAGACCGTGAAGGGCGCGGCGATCCAGGAGCAGGAAGTGTTCGGCGCGATCGCCGACGCGCGCGCGCGCATGTCCGGCGCGAAGACGCAGGACGAGCAGGTGGACGCCGCGCGCGCGATGGACAGCGCGATTTCGCGCCTCCTCGTCGTGGTCGAGAACTACCCGGTGCTCAAGAGCAACGAGAACTTCCTGCGGCTCCAGGACGAGATCGCCGGCACCGAGAACCGCATCGCGACGGAGCGCATGCGCTACAACGACGAGGTGCGCAGCTACAACGTGAAGGTGAAGCGGTTCCCCACGAACATCTTCGCCGGCATGTTCAATTACTCCGAGTCGAAGTACTACGAAGTCCCCGAGGCGGAACGCGAGGTTCCCAAGGTGGACATGAGCGGCCTGCGGCAGAACAAGTAGCCGCGGAAGCGAAACGAGGGCGGAGGCCGTGCCTCCGCCCTCGCGCGTTTGCGGCGCGGCCGCGTCAGGCCGCGCGTCCCTCGTCGGCGGACGGTGTCCCGGCCTCGGCGAAGCGCCGCAGCGCCGTCGGTTCGCCGGCGGCCGCGCTCGCGAGGGCGCGCACGAGCGCGGTCTCGCGCCCCGCACCGGACGAGCGCGCGGCCGCGTAGGCGCGGCCCAGCGCGACGAGCGTCGCGGCGCGGCACGTGAACGGATCGTCGGCGCAGTGCGCGAGGTCGGCGGCGGCCGTGCACAGCGCGGCGAGCCGCGCGAGCAGCCCGGATGGCGCCGCGACGCGGAAACGGTCGAGCGCGAGCAGGCCCTCGGGCGCATCGAGCCACGCGCCGAGCCGCACCGCACGATCGAGGCGCTCGAGCGTGCGGCCGTCGAGCCCGCACTCGAGTCCGGCGCGCAGCGCGCGCAACGCCGCTTCGTCCGCGGCGAGGCGTTCGGCTTCGTCGCGCTCCGACTCGGCGCGCAGCGCGAGCACGTCCACGACATCGCGCTCGAGCCGTTCGAGCCGCAGCGCCGTCGCGAACGCCTCGGCGCCGATGCGCGCGAGCGCCGCGAGCGATTCGCGTTCCGCCGCGGCCAGGCGGCCGTCCGGACGCTCGGCGAGCACGAGCAGCGCCGGCGCGCCGGAATCGTCCGGGAGCGGCACGAGCACGGCGGCGGCGGAGGGCGCGAGCGCGCGCAGCTCGAGCTCCAGTTCGTGCACGCGCTCGAGTTCCGCCCGCTCGACCGGACGCGCGAGCGCGGCCAGGTACGCGGCGAGTTCGCCGTCGCTCGCGAGCGACAACGTCTCGATCCGCGCGCTCGTCCCGCGCGCCGCGAATGGCTCGAAGCGCCCCGAGCGCCCCGCCACGAACAACGCCGCGCCCGGCGCACGCAGGCGGCGCAGCGTCGCATCGAGCAGGCGGCGCGCGACGCCCTCGGCGTCGAGCGTGCGCCGCATCTCGGGTCCGAGCTCGAGCGCGATCTCGCGCAGCTCCTGCTCGCGTCCGGCGCGATCGAGCGCGCGCTTCCGCTCGTCGAGCGCACGCGCGAGGTCGCGCTCGAGCTGCGCGTTGCGGTCGCGCGCCGCGCGGCCCTCGGCCGAGCGCGCGAGCAGGCGCTGGATGCGGGCGACGAGTTCCTTCGGCGAGAACGGCTTCGCGAGGTAGTCGTCCGCGCCGCGGGCGAGCGCCTGCAGCCGCGCTTCGGTCTCGGAGGCCGCGGACACCACGATGATGGGCACGGCGGAGTGCTCGGGCGTGCGCCGCATCGCGTCGCACACGTCGAGACCGCTGCGCTTCGGCAGCCGCACGTCGAGCACGACCAGGTCGGGGCGGCCTTCGCGGACGCGCTGCAGCGCCTCGTCGCCATCGCTCGCCGTGAGCGTGCGGAAGCCCTGCGAGGTCAGCGCGAAGTCGAGCAGCTCCACGACGCGCCGGTCGTCGTCCACGATCAGCACGCACGGCAGCTCGCGAGGCAGCGGCGAGAAGGGCGAGGCGCTGCTCACGCGATCTCCCGGCGCGGCAGCCCCGCGCGCTCGAGCACGGCGCGCACTTCGTCGCCGTCGAACGGCTTGTGGAACGCACGCGTGAGCCCGGCGCACGCGGCGATGCGGTCGTCGTCGGCGTCGCGCGTGAGCGGCACGACGAGCGCCACGCCGTGCGCCTGCGCCGCGCCGACGGCGGCGTGCAGCAGCGCCTCGCCGCGGGCGTCGGGCAGCTCGACGTCCACGCACAGGAGGTCGAAGCGCTCGGCCTCGAGCGCCGACCACAGTTCCGACGCGCGCTCGACCCCGCGCACCGCGTAGCCTTCGCGCTCGAGCAGCCGCTGCAGGAACGTGCGCGCGACGAGCGAGTCCTCCGCGACCAGCGCGCGCCCGCGGGAGGGCGCCGGCGCTTCGGGCGCGAGCGCGAAGCCGCGGCGCGCGTCGTCGAACGGCCGCGGCGCCGGCGGCTCGGCCGCGGCCGGCGGCGCGAAGCCCGCCTCGGGCGCGGCGAACAACGCCGGCGGAGCCTGCGCGGGAGGCGGAACGATGGCCTCCCGCGCGGTGGCTGCGGGCGCGGCCGGCGCCGGAGGCGGAACGAAGGCCTCGGCACCGGCGGACGACTCCGCGCGCGTCACGATCACGGGTTCGGGCGCGCGCGTGGGCGGTTCGCTCGCGGGCGCCGATTCGCGTTCGCGGCCGGGCGCATCCGCTCGAGCGGGCGCGGCCGGAGCCGCCGCCGGTTCGGGCGCGCCCGATTCGGACCCGGACACCGACGGCAGCAACGCGTCGAGCGCGGCGTCGAGTTCCGTGGTCGAGTCGCCCGCGGTCGCTTCCGCGGGCGGCGGCGGCGCCGCGGGTTCGAGCGGCGTGACGGCCTCGCGGCCGAGCCACTGCGGCGCACGCGGGGCGATCACCGGCGGCACGTCCGCTTCGATCGGCGTCACGGCGTCGCTCGGAAGCGCGAGCGGCGCCGGCGGCGCCGGCACGATGCGCGCGGACGGACGCGGCGCGGGGGCCGCGACGCGCGGAGCGCGCGGCGGCTCGGCGGGCGGGGGCGCTGCAAACGCGTCGCGCGTGAACGGCGTCGCGGGCACGCGCGCGAGCGCCTCGGTCACGTCGAGCCGGCCGTAGACCTCGCCGTCGCTCGTTCGGACCGCGTCGCGGAAGCCGGCGTCGAGCACCGCGCCCTCCGACGGACAGGGCTCGGCCGGGAGCCGCCACACGATGCGCGTGGCGGGGAACCACGCGCGCCGCAGACCGCGCACGAGCGTCGCGACCGGCAGTTCGGCGGGGCGCGGCGCCGGCGGCGTCCAGAGGATCGGCATCTCGACCGCCTCGGCGCGCGCCTCGAGGTCCCCGGCGGGCACGATCTGGAGCTGTGCGATCGCGCTCCAGGGAATCGCGACCGGAACGCCTTCGCGCTCGACCATGAGGAACGTCTCGCGCGTGCCGACGAGCGGCAGGCGGATCGTCCACGTGGCGTCGCCCGCGGCGGGCGGCAGCAGCGCGCCCTCGGCCTCGGCGAGCACGTCGGCCGCGGCGTCGAGCCCGTCGGGCGCGGCGAGCGGGAGCTTCACGTCGAGCACGGCGTCGTCGGTGCGCACGCGAACGCGCGTGCCGGCCGACGGCGCATCGAGCCAGTCGAGCGCGGCGCGCAGCGCCGCCGCCCCCGGCGTCGAGAGCCGCGCCGCGTGCAGCCGCGCGATCGTCGAGTCGTCGAGCGGCAGGTCTTCGAGCGTGCGCGCGGCCGACACGGTGGCGAGCGCCGGCGCGTACGGGAGCCGCGTCCACTCGAGCGCGCCCGTCTCCTCGGCGAGCCCGGCGATCTCGGCATCCGCCGCGCGGAACGCGCGCGCGTCGCCCGCGGCGGCGCAGCGCTCGGCGGTGCGCAGCAGGCGGTCGCGCAGCGGCGACAGCTCCTGGGGCCAGGGCTTGCCGGCGTGCGGCTCGAACGCGGCGAGCGCGTTCGCCGTCGCCTCGAGTCCGAGCAGGGCCGCGACTTCACGCGCCGCGCGGAGCTTCAGCGGATCGGCTCCGGGCGCGAGCGCTTCTTCGAGCGCGCGCGCGAGCCCGCGCGCCAGTTCGCGCGCCGGATCGTCGCGTTCGGGATCGCTCACGGCCGCTCCTCGCTGCGCCCGCGGCGCGCGTCGTCCGGACCTTCGAGCAGCGCTTCGGTCGTGGACTCGGTCTCGAGCAGGCGCAGCGGCTCGCCCGCTCCGCCCTCGGCGGCCGTGTCCGGCGTCGCGCGCGTCAGGCGCACGACGAGGCCTTCCATCTCGGCGCACTGGTCGTCGAGCCGGCGCGCGAGCCGCTCGGCGGCGCGCGAGCTGCGCTCGCCCGCGGCCGACAGCCGCTCGCCCTTGCGGGTCGCGTCCTGGACCATCTCGCGCACGCGCTCGAGCAGCCGCGCGGCGTCGTCGTTCGGACGCGCCGTGCCCGACGCCTCGGCGGGCAGCCCTGCGAGCCGCGAACCCACGCTCGCGCGGACCGCGTGCATGCGCTCGTTCGCCGCCGCCGCCGCGCGCGCGACGGTGCGCGCGACCGATTCCGCGCCTTCGCTCGCGAGCCGCACGTCGCGCGTGAGCCGGCGCAGTTCCTCGAAGCGCTCGCTGCCCTCGGGCGCGCCGCCCGTGCTCGCCGCCTGGAGCGCGACGAGCGTCGCGCGGTTCGCGACGAGCTGGACGTGATCCGAGATCTCGCGCACGCGCGCGAGCCCGGCCGACAGGTGCTCCACGCTCTCGGCCGACGCCGCGACCAGCTCCTCGATCGCCGCCGCCGCCGCCTCGCGCGCGCTCCCGCCCGCGGCGACGGGCTCGACGCCGGCGGCTTCGAGCGCGATGCGCAGCTCGCCCGAGAGGCGCTGCAGCTCGCGCACGGTCGTGAGCAGGGCCGTGGATTCGACGAAGCCGCGCTCCGCCTGCTCGACGGACTCGCGCGCGTCGCCGCGCGCGTCGGTGAGCGCGCCTTTGATCTGCCGCGCGGCTTCCAGGTTCTGGTCGCGCGCCTCGAGGTCGCGTTCGAACGCGCGGTCGAGCGACTCGGCGAGCGCGGCCACCGGGCCGGTGCGGGGCCCGAAGGGCTCCCATGCCTCGGTGCGCGACCAGCGTTCGATGCGCTGGCGCGCCTCGTCGAGACCTTCGCGGAGCACGTTCGCCTCGGCTGCGATGCGCTCGAGCTGCTTCTCGCGCGCGATGCGCAGCGAGACCTCGGACGTCAGGTCGCTCAGCTCGCCCCAGCCGGAGTTCGACGGCAGCCCCTTGAGCGCGTACGGGTCGCGGTCGCGCAGCGAACGCGAGACGCCGCGCAGCTGCGCGAGCACGTGGCGGTCGAGCCACAGCGCGAGCAGCAGCCCGAGCAGCACCCCGGCCGCCACGGAGCCGAGCAGCGACACGACGGCGACCGCGGGATCGGCGACCGTCGGGCCGAACTGCGTGCCGACGATCCACCACACGCCGAGCGCGGTGACGAGCGCGCCGCCGAGGCAGGCGAACCAGCGCCGGAGCCGGAGGCTCAGTCGAGCCTCCGGCTCCGAGTCCGCGCGGGAAGTGGAGCGAGGTGCGGTGGACATGGATGCGCGATCGGGTTCGGGACGCTGCGGGAGCGGCGAGGACGGCGGAGGTTCAGGCAAGTCCCATGCCCTCCAGCGCCTCGCGCTCCGCGGCCGCGGCCGCGTCGCTCGCGCGCGGTCGCGGCGAGTCCGCCACGACCCTCGCGTGCGCGCCGCATGCCGCTCGCAAATCGCACGTCGGCCGCGAAGTCGGCGCAGGAGCACGGGTTCGAGAGCACGGGCGGTATCAAAACCCTTTCTCGTTCCTCAAATCCATTGCGAAATCCGCACGAGGCACCCGGACGGGTGCGCTGACCTCCGCAGGCGTCCGCGAGGACGTCCGAGGCGCCGCCGGTCGGGGCATTCGCCCCAATGCCTGCGGCCCGCGGCGCGAACGCGCTGTCCGAACGCGGCTTCATCGCGACCGCGCGCGGCCGAAACTCGTGCGCGTGCCGCGTCCGGGCGCGATTCGTCGCGCCCGCGGCCGCGTGGCACGACGGCTGCTCGATGGAATCGCGGGAAGAGCGTTCGACCGCCCGAAACCCGGGTGGAGCGCTCGCGAGGAGAGGTCGCATGAACCCCCGTCACTACGTGGATCTCAAGGACACGAGCAGGAACCTGCAGCCGACCTACTACTTCATGGTCAACTGCCTCCTGTACAGCCGCATGGAGACGGGCCTCGTGTCCAACCAGGACTTCTACGACGAGGACGTCAACGTCTACCTCGCGCACCTGCTCCACTCGTTCATCAATCCCGACTACGTGGAGCAGTCCCGCCGCTTCCTCTCGAAGTACGACACCGACGTGTTCCACCGGCTGTCGAACTCGGGCGACGCGCGGCTCAAGTACCAGATCTACAAGACCAACGCCGACTTCCTGCTGGTCTCGATCGGCATCTTCGACAATCCGTCCATGGCCGAGTCGGCGCGCGCGAAGGCGCAGCCGAGCGAAGAGGCCTACGTCGGCCGCGGCAAGACCTACTACCACTTCGCCTACACCTACAGTCAGCAGATGCCGCGCAAGAACCAGGGCGTGGCCGAAGTGCTCGAGAAGCTCTCGGTCGGATTCGAGAAGTACCTGAAGATCCTGTCGCACATGCGCGGCGAATACCTGGACCTCGTGCAGCGGCTCTCGAACGGCGAGGTCTACCACCTCGAGCGCTCGGTGAATCAGCACCAGCAGGCGGAACTGCTGCGCCTCAAGCAGGACGAGCTGCTCGAGCTGTACTCGGCGTGGAAGAAGGAGCCGAGCGAGGCGACGGAGGAGTCGCTCGAGCGCGTCGTCGGCGAGATCCGCCAGATCAACCCCGAATTCCGCTTCGAACTGCCGAAGCGCTGAGCGCGACGGCGCGAGCGACGTCACTCGGGTCCTGTCCACCCCGCGGGTGACGCAACGGCCCCCGGACTTCCGACCGGGGGCCGGGGACTTTTCGGGCCCCGGGCCGGCCGAAGCGGGCGGACTAGGCCGCGCGGCGCGCGAGTTCGCGGAGCGCGCCGCCGACCGCACGCGCCTCGCGCTCGAGCGTTTCGAACGCGGCCGCGAACGCGTCGCGCTCGCCGCGGACGGCGGCCTGTTCGAGCGCAAGGGCCGCGGCCTCGCCGCGCGGCGCGTGCAGCACCTGGAACCCGCCGCGCATGCGGTGCGCGACGAGCTTCACGGCGCCGGCATCCCCGGCCGCGAGCGCGCCGCGGAGCGACTCGAGCTGGAGCGGCGTCTCGCTCTCGTAGAGCCGCGCCATGTCCTCGAGCAGCGACTCGTCGTCGCCGAGCGCGAGCCGCAACCCGCGCGCGTCCACGACCGGCTTCTCGATCGGCGCCGCGGGCGCGGCGGGCCGGATGCGGCTCCCGAGCACGCGGTCGAGCAGCGCGTCGAGCGCCTCGGCGCTCGCGGGCTTCTCGAGGAACTCGTCCATGCCGGCATCGAGGCAGCGCCGGCGCTCGCCCGCGCTCGCGTGCGCCGAGAGCGCGACCACGAACGTGCGCCTGCCGTCCGCGCGTTCGCGTGCGCGAAGCAGCGCGGGGGTCGCGAGGCCGTCGAGCCGCGGCATCTCGAGGTCGAGCACGGCGAGGTCGAACGCTTCACGCTCGAGCAGCGCGAGCGCCGACTCGCCGTCCGCGACGTGGCGCACCTCGAGGCCGCGCTTCTCGAGCTGGCGCACGCACACGGCCTGCTGGATCGGATCGTCCTCGGCGACGAGCACGCGCCCGCGCGGCGTGCGCGGAGCGTCCGGGGCTGCCTCGGGCGCGTCGCCGGACGCGCACGCGCGCTGGATCGCGGCGAGCAGATCGCCCGAGGTGACCGGCTTCGCGAGCGCGTGCCGCAGCCCGAGCGCGCTCCGTCGCGCCGGCTCGTCGGAGCGGCCGGCGGAGCCGATCAGCACGATCGGGAACGCGGCGCCGTGCTCGCGGCGCAGCCCCTCGGCAACGGTCAGCCCGTCGGTGTCCGGCAGCTGCACGTCGAGCAGCGCGAGCGCGAACGCTTCGCCCGCGAGCTTCGCGCGGCGCGCGGTCTCGAGCGCCTCGGCCCCGGTCGAGGCGACCGTCGGCCGCAGGCCCCAGCCGCGCAGCAATTCTCGCAGGATGCGCTGGTTCGTGCGGTGATCGTCGAGCACGAGCACGCGCGCACCGCGCAGGCCGTCCGGAACGGCGGGCGCGGCCGGCGCCGACGCCGAGCGGCCGAGTCTCACGGTGAAGTGGAACGTCGAGCCGTGGCCGGGCTCGCTCTCGACCCAGATCTCGCCGCCCATCTGCTGCACGATCTGGGACGAGATCGCGAGGCCGAGCCCGGTGCCGCCGAAGCGCCGCGTCGTCGAACCGTCCCCTTGCGTGAAGGCCTCGAAGATCCTCGCGTGCTGCTCGGGCGGCACGCCGATCCCCGTGTCGCGAACCGCGAAGTGCAGCACGACCGCGTCGTCGTCGTGATCGCGCAGCTCCGCCGCGATGACGATCTCGCCCTCGGTCGTGAACTTGATCGCGTTCCCGATCAGGTTGACGAGCACCTGCCGCAGCCGGCCGGGATCGCCCTCCAGCGCGTCGGGCACCGCGGGCGGGACGTCGAGCGCGAGTTCGAGCCCCTTCTGCCCCGCGCGGTACGCGAGCGGCTTCACGAGATCCGCGAGCGTCGCGCGCAGCGAGAAGGCCGTGCGTTCGAGTTCGAGCCGGCCCGCTTCCATCTTCGAGAAGTCGAGGATGTCGTTCAGCACCTGCAGCAGGCTCGTCGCGCTCGAGCGCGCGAGCCGCGCGTACTCGAGCGGCTCCTCCGCGAGCGGCGTGTCCAGCAGCAGCTCGAGCATGCCGAGCACGCCGTTCATCGGCGTGCGGATCTCGTGGCTCATGTTCGCGAGGAACTGCGCCTTCACGCGCGCCGCGTTGAGCGCCGCTTCCTGCGCGATGCGCAGCTGCTCCTCGGCCTCGCGCCGCGCGGTGATGTCCTGTCCCACGCCGACGATCATGCCGCCCGAGACCCGCGAGTCCTGCCACAGGATCCAGCGCGGCGAGCCGTCGCGGTGCGCGATCTGCCGCTCGTAGCGGCGGCCGAGCTCGTGTGCCGGCACCTCGCCGCGCGCCGCGCGCGCGTGCCATTCGAGCGCGCGCCGCCGCTCGGAATCGTCGGGAAACGTGAGGCGCCACCAGCCGTCGCCGAGCAGGTCGCCGGACGAGAAGCCGAGCACGCTCTCGATCGCCGGGCTCGCGAACACGATGCGACCGTCTTCGCCGGCGGCGAGCACGAGCGCGTTCGCGCGCTGGAGGATCTGGTCCGAGAGCCGGAGGCGCTGCTGCAGGTCGCGGCGCTCGGTGACGTCGTTCGCGATCGCGACGAATCCGCGCAGCTCGCCGTCTGCGGAGCGGACCGGCAGCAGTTCGAGGTCGAGCCAGAACGTGCGGCCGCCGCGCTGGCGATTGACGATCTCCGTGACGATCGGACGGCCGTCGCGCTGCGCGGCGTACAGAGCCTCGAGCGCCGCCGGATCGAGGTCCGGGTGCGCGAGCAGGTCGTGCGGATGCCGGCCGATCGCCTCGGCGGCGCTCCATCCGGTGATGCGCTCGAAGCTCTCGTTCACCCACTCGATCTCGCCGACCGGCGAGAGCAGCATCACCGCGCTGCGCGTGCGCGCCGCAAGGAACGCCAGCCGCGAGGCTCGCTCGCCCGAATCTTCGGCGCCGAGAACGTAGCGCGCGGGATCGAACGCCGGCGTGCCGCCGTCGGAAGGCCGCGGTTCGCGCCCGCCCGCTGCATCGTGGGAACCGTCCGCTCCGAACGGTGGCTTCATCCGCTCGCTCCCTGAGCCGGCCCGCGCACGACGCGGCGGACCGCACTCCGGTATCGGCGAAGCCGGCGGGACGCTGAAGGGGCTGCCGGCGCAGGGCGCACGGCGCGCGCAGGCCGCGGGGCGGACCCGCGCGTTGACGGAACGGCGCGGGATCCGACGCGAGACGCCGGACGGCGGGGTCGCGCCGGACGGCCCCCTACCGGATCTCGTAGTTCGGCGCTTCCTTCGTGATCTTGATGTCGTGCGGATGGCTCTCGCGAAGCCCCGCGCCGCTCACCCGCACGAAGCGCGTCTGCGTGCGCAGCTCCTCGATCGAGGCCACGCCGCAGTAGCCCATGCCCGCCTTGAGGCCGCCGACCATCTGGAACACCGAACTCGCGAGCGGGCCCTTGAACGGAACGCGGCCCTCGATCCCCTCGGGCACGAGCTTCGAGATCTGATCGGTCGCTTCCTGGAAGTAACGCTCGCGGCTGCCCTTCGCCGCGGCCATCGCCGACAGCGACCCCATGCCGCGGTACACCTTGAACGAGCGCCCTTCGAGCAGCACGACTTCGCCCGGGCTCTCCTCCGTGCCCGCGAACAGCGATCCGATCATCACGCTGTGCGCGCCCGCGGCGAGCGCCTTCACGATGTCGCCCGAGTACTTGATGCCGCCGTCGGCGACGATCGGCACGTCGAGCGGTTCGAGCGCGCGCGCCGCCTCGAGGATCGCCGTGACCTGCGCCATGCCCGCACCGCTCACGACGCGCGTCGTGCAGATCGCGCCCGGGCCCATGCCGACCTTCACGGCGTCGCAGCCCGTCGCGGCCACCGCCTTCGCACCTTCGGCCGTGCCGACGTTGCCGACGACCAGTTCGCAATTCGGGAACGCCTCGCGCAGCTTCGTCGCCGCGTCCAGCACGCCGCGCGAGTGCGCGTGCGCGCTGTCCACCACGAGCGCGTCCACGCCGGCGCGCACGAGTTCCTGCGCGCGCTCGAAGTAGTCGCCGCCCGCGCCGACCGCCGCCCCGACGCGCAGCCGCCCGAGCGCGTCCTTGCAGGCGTTCGGGTACTTGATGCGCTTCTCGATGTCCTTGACGGTGATGAGCCCCTTGAGCCGCATGTCGCCGTCCACGACCGGCAGCTTCTCGATGCGGTGCTTCGCGAGGATGCCGCGCGCCTCTTCGAGCGTCGTGCCGACCGGCACGGTGATGAGATCGCGCGACGTCATCAACTCGCTCACGCGCCGCGAGCGGTCCGTCTCGAAGCGCATGTCGCGGTTCGTCAGGATGCCGACGAGCCGCCCGTTCTCGGTGATCGCGACACCCGAGATGTGGAAGCGCGCGCACAGGTCGTGCGCCTCGCCGAGCGTCGCCGTGGGCGGCAGCGTGACCGGGTCCACGATCATGCCGCTCTCGCTGCGCTTCACGCGGTCCACCTGCGCGACCTGGTCCTCGATCGTGAGGTTCTTGTGGATCACGCCGATTCCGCCCTCGCGCGCGAGCGCGATCGCGAGCGCGTACTCGGTCACGGTGTCCATCGCCGAGCTGACGATCGGGACGTTGAGCGTGATGCCGCGCGAGAAGCGCGTGCGCGTGTCCACGTCGCGCGGATGCGTCTCGGAGAGGCGCGGCACGAGCAGCACGTCGTCGAACGTCAGCGCCTCCGCGCCGACTTTCGCGTTCCAGGGCACCGCGTTCGCGACCGGGTTCGTTCCGCTCTTCGGCGCCGCGCCCTCGGCCGGCACCTTCTCGCTCCACGCCACGCGCTCGTTCACGGTCGCCTCCCTCCGAAACGCGAGAGGCCGCAGCGCGCGCTGCGGCCTCTCGTTCACTTCTTGGCCGGCCCGGCCGACTTGTCCTTCTTCGCGAACCTCTTCACCGGGTCGAAGTAGTAGTTCGCTCCGAATCGCAGCTCGGCCCACGACAGGGCGCTGTTGAATCCCGACGGGAACTGCTCGTCACGCTGCGCCATCGCGTAGTGGCCGCTGGCCGCGAACTCGAGCGTCACGCTCGGCAGCGACTTCAGGTAGCGCTCGGCGCCGACTTCGAACGAGGCGCCGGGATAGAAGCCCTTGTGGAGCTTCTTGGACACCGGATCCTTGAGGACCTTGCGGCGGTTCTCGATCCACACGCGCGTCACGTTGGGACCACCGCCGAAGTGCCAGTACCACTTGCCGAGCCGGTGGACGTAGTGGATCTGCGCCGACACCGGCATCGCCTGCGTCAGGTACTTCTCCTTGGTCGTGTCGCCGGGGTAGTTCGGATCCGGGAACGGAACCGGCGAGTCCTTCTGGTAGCCGGTCCACGTGTAGCCGGGCGCGATCTGCCAGCGCCAGCTCGGCGACATCGTGTAGCGGAAGTTGGCGGCGAAGGCGAAGCGCTGGCGCACGTCCGACGAACCGAACGCACCGCCGGCGTCGCGCGACTTGGTGTAGTCCTCGTCGCTCAGGAACCGCGAGAGGCCGAGCTGGCCGCCGAGCGAGGCCTTGCCCCGCTGGATCACGGTGAGCGAATCGGCGGCGAAGCACGCCGAGGCGAGCGTGAGCAGCGCGAGAACGGTGGCGCTCACGCAGGAAACGCGAAGGGACATGCGGACGGGACTCCTCTGATCCGAGCGGGTAGGAGGGATTGCCCGGTGCGTTGAATGAGCGCGGCAGTATAGGAATGGCCTCCGGCAGCGTCAAGAATCGCGGCCGCGCTTGTGCGCCCAATCGCAACGGGTTGCGCGCTTCGTGGTCGCCGCGCGCGCGTCCTTTCGTCGAGGGCTCGACGCGCGCGGCGATCCGTGGACGCCGGAGCGCACGCGGCGCGGTGAAACGGCGCGAGTTGGACGCGTCGCGCGATGGAATGCGGCTTGCGCGGCTCCCGCGGAGTACCGGGACCCCACCTCATCCTCCGCACCACCTCTCCCCACCCCGACCCACCTCCAGCACACTCGACGGAACAACGGGCCGGCCGCCAACCGGCCCCGTCCCGGATCTCCCGGCCTAGTGTCGCCCCTCACCTCACCACGACGACGCGCCGCTCGAGGCGCTCGCCCCGGGACGGCGTCTCGGCGCGCACGAAATAGAGCCCCGCCTTCACCCGCGCCGGCCACGTGAGCCGCACCACGCCGAGGTCCGTCGCGCGCGCCCCGCGCGCCAGCGTCGCCACCTCGCGCCCCATCACGTCGTACACCCGCACCGCGAAGTCCGCGTGCGTCCAGCCGTCCCCGCGCGTCGCCGCCGTCAGCTCGATCGTCACCCCGTCGCCTCTCGCCGGCACCGGATACGCCACGAGGCCGCGCGGCCCCGCCGGCGTCGCCGTCTCCCCGAGCACGAACTCCTCGCCCGCCGCCGTCACCGCGGCGAGCGTGTACGTCGCCCCCCGCGCGTGCTCTTCGAGCCGCACCTCGTTCGCGCTCACCCGATCCGCCACGCGCTCGCCCGCCGCCATCCCCGGCGCGCGCCGGTACACGCGGTAGAACTGCACGCCGCCGTCCGCCACGTTCGGCGTCGTCGCCCACGCGAGCCGCACTTCCGCCGCGCCCGAGGTCGCCGCCTCGAACGACGCGAGCGTCACCGTGCTCACGAGCCGCACGCGCGCGCTCTTCGCCTCGCCGCTCACGCCGCTCGCACTCGCCGTCAGCACCACGCGGCACTCGCCCGCGCCCGCCGGCACCGTCACTTCGAGCGCGTTCGATGCCGCCCCACCCGCGTCGTCCGCGAGCTTCACGCGCGTGCCGTCCGCGCGCTCGAGCCACACGTCCGCGCGCTCCGCTCCCGTCCACGACACCGCGCGCGTCGCGCCCACCGGCCACGCCGTGTCCGCCACGCTCACCCACCACCGCGACGACGCGTACTCGCGCACCGCGACGGCGCCGCTCGCGCCGGGCGAGGCGATCGCGACGCGCGCGAATCCGCCCGGCTCCGCGACGAGCGCGAGCGATTCGCCGAGACGCGCCGCGGGATGCGCGCCGTCCCACGCGGCGTCGGCGAGCGTGTCCGGCAGGATCCCGCCCTGGAACAACGACGCGCCGCCGCGCTCGTCGCCGCCCGAGTATTCGGCGCCGGCGAGCCAGTCGGCGAAACCGTCGCCGTTCGTGTCCACGCCGCCCGCGATCGCGCCGCCGAGCTGCGCGCCCGCACCGGCACCCGTGATCGTCCAGTCCGCGGTGCGGTCGAAGTTCGTGCCGCCGAAGAACAGCGACACGCGCCCCGCGTCCACGCGCATCGGCTCGGGCGCGGCTTCGACGTCCGCGCCCGGCGCGCCGACGATCAGATCGTTGAACCCGTCGCCGTTCACGTCGCCCGCCGCGGCGACGGCCGCGCCGAAGCGGTCGTCCGCGCGCTCGCCCGTGAGCGTGAACTGGGGCGCGCCGCCCGTCGCCGCGCCGCAGTAGAGGTAGACGCGTCCCGTCGTGGCGTCGAGGCTGTCGCGCGCGGGTGAGCCGACGGCGATCTCGGGGCAGCCGTCGCGGTTCAGGTCGCCGGGAAGCGCGAGCGCCGCGCCGAACTCGTCCCCCGCCACACCGATCGCGAGTGCGCCGTCTTCGATCGCGTCCGCGTGCTCGCCGCCGAGGAACAGCGCGACGCGGCCCGGGATCGCGCTGTTGCGCACGCCGGGCGCGCCCACGACGAGGTCGCTCGCGCCGTCGCCGTCGAGGTCGCCGCCCGCGATCGCGGCGCCGAAGCGCGAGCCCGGCACCGCGCCCCGCAGCGTCACGAACGCCGCCGTGTCCGGGTCGGCGCCGCCGCGATACAGGCGCACGACGCCCGTGCCTTCGAGCGCCGGGAGTCCCAGCGCGAAATCGCCGAAGCCGTCGCCGTCCCAGTCGCCGACCGGCGCGGCGAACACCTCGGCGCCCGGAGTGGTGCGCAGGAACGGCCCGCGCGCCGCCGCCTCCCCCGCGAGCCACAGCCACGCGAAGCGCGACTCCGCCGCGTCCTCGAGCACGAGCAAGTCGCCGTGGCCGTCACCGCTCACGTCGCCGATCGCGGCGACGCGCGCGCCGGTGCCGAGCGCCGCGCCGTGCTCGGAGGCCGTCGCCGCGCTCCACGCGCTCGCGGGGATCGGCACGTCGGGCGCGATGCGGAAGGTCCCGGTGCTCGTCTCGGACGTGGACGCGAGCGCGCGGTAGCCGTCGAGCGTGAGGCGCACGCGCGCCTCGAGCGTCGCCGCGTCCGGCACCGTGAACGTCCACTCGTTCTCGGCCGATCCTCCCGCGCCGGTCGCGAGCACGGTCCACGTTCGGCGGTCGTCGAGCGACAGCTCGATCGTCACCGCGCGCTCGCCGCGCCAGCGCACCGTCGCCGGGCGCCCGGCGATCCACGTGCCGCCGCCCCGCGGCTCGAGCAGCCGGGGACGTGCGATCTCGTAGGCCGCAACCGATCCGGCGTAGTTGTTCACGCGCGAGTCGTACGGCGCGCCGACGAACATCGTCGCGAGCAGCGCGTCGCGGAATCTCGGGACGACCGCGGTCGCGGCGCCGAACTGTCCGTTCGAGGCGCCGAGGAACGTGAGTCCGAGCGACTCGTCCGGCACGAGGAATCCGTACCACGCGAACGCGGCGCCGTAGTCCGTGCCCGCCGCGTCGTATCCGACCGCGCCGATCAGGACGTCCGAAAAGCCGTCGTTGTTGATGTCGCCGCCGCCCGCCACCGAGAGACCGAAGGCGTCCGAGGAGTTCCGGCCGTGCACGGTGAAGCCGCGCACCGCTCCCGGGCCGCCGAGGAAGATCCGCACCTCCCCCGTGTCCAGGTACGGCACGCCGACGGCCAGGTCGTCGTAGCCGTCGCCGTTCACGTCGCCGACGCCGTCGAGGCCGTAGCTCGCGAATCCGTACGCGCGGCTCCCGCGGATTTCCCGGTCGATGAAAACGTCCGACCCCGGGCCGCCACGGTAGAGGTAGGCGTAGCCGGACGTGTCGTTCACGGTCGGCACGCGCGTGACCCACACGTCGGGCCAGCCGTCGCCGTCGAAGTCCCCGGCGCGAGCGACGCGCGTGGCGAACGAAGGGTCGTTGACCGCGGGACTGCGCAGCTTGATGTCGGGCAGCGAGTCGAGACGGGCGCTGCCGAGGTAGATCGGCGCCTCGGAGGTCCCGTTCGTATTCGAGCGCTGCCCCGCGACGAAGTCGTCGCGTCCGTCACCGTCCCAGTCCCCGACGAACGCGAGCGACTGGCCGAGGCGCGTGATTCCCGACGATGCCGTGACCGAGAAGCGCTGGTCCGCGGTCGCGTCCGGGACGAGCCCGCCGCGGTAGAGGAAGATCGAGCCGCGGCCGTTGTTGTAGCTCCACGCGCCGACGACCAGGTCGTCGAAGCCATCGCCGTCGAAGTCGCCGCCGCCCGCGATCGCCGAGCCGAACAGCGAGCTCGCCGCCGGACCTTCGAGCACGACGTCCGGCAGCGCGCCCGGCTCCGGCCCGCCGAAGCGCACGGTGACGCGCCCGGCCTCGGCGTTCGCGCCGACGCGCGCGAACGGCGCGCCGATCGCGACGTCGCGAAAGCCGTCGCCGTTCCAGTCGCCCGCGTCCGCCACGACGAGTCCGGTGCGCTCGTTCGCCTCGCTCGCTGCGAACTCGAACAGCCGCCGCGTGGGCAGGTCCACGAGCCGCGAAATCTCGGTCACGATGAACGTCGCATCGCTCTCGTCGAAGTGGCCGGGCGAGGCCGAGTACCCCGAGGCGACGACGCGTACGAGCGCGGACAGGCTCGAGACCTGCGGCATCGTGACGGGCAGCGCGTTCTCGGGCGCGCCGCCGGCGCGGCTCGCGAGCGTCACCCACGTCGCCCCGTGGTCGGGCGAGTACTGCACGTCGGCGGTCGTGGCGCCGAGCCAGCGCACCGTGTCCGTGCCGCCCGACTCCCAGACTTCGCCGCCGTTCGGCGCGAGCACCACGAACGGGATCACGCGGATGCGCCCGGGGGAGCGGCCCGCGTGCGCCACCGCCGCCGGATCGCCGGCCGCGCGGACGCGCACGAGGACCGAGTCCGAGTGGACGAGCGGCACGACGAATCGCACCGAGTCCTCGCTCGCTCCTCCGACGCCGCTCGCGACGCGAACCGGCGTCGCGCCGTCCGTGGACACCAGCTCGACGTCGGCGAGCCGCGATCCGAGCCAGCGCGTCGAGAGCGTGTCGCCCACGTGGAAGGTCCCGCTCGTCGCCGGCTCGAGGACGACGTGGGAGCGGATCGCGAACGGCTGGCTCGTGTCGGCCGCGGCGAGGCCGAGCCCGGCGGGCGTGACGACGCGCACGCGCGCGCGCTCGACGAGCGTGTCGGGGACCTCGACCACGCCACCGCCGCCGCCGGCCGCCACGAACGGCGACCAGTGCGCGCCGTCGTCCAGCGACAGCTCGACATCGGCCGAATCCGCGCCCGCCCAGCGCACGACGGCCGCGGCGCCGGCGACCCACTCCGTCGCGGCGTTCGGTTCGAGCACCGCGTAGCGCCGGAAGCGCAGCAGGTGGACGCCGCCGCGCGGAAGGCTCGACGTGCCCTCGCGGTAGAAGCCGAGCGCGAGGTCGCCGACGCCGTCGCCGTCGACGTCCCCCACCGCCGCGGCGGTGGCCTCCGAGGCGGCGGCGCTGCCGCTGATCGCGAACTCGACGTCGGGCAGCGAATCGGGACGGGTCGAGCCGAAGAAGAAGCTCGCCCGGTCGCGGCCGCCGACGACGAGCTCGCCGAGTGCGTCGCCGTTCAGGTCGGCGATCAGCGCGACCGAGAACGCGTCCCGGATCAGCAGGTCCGGCGTGGCGTCCGGCGCGGGGCCTCCGAACAGCGCGCGCGCGTCGCGACTCGCATCGCGCACGAAAACGTCCGCGTAACCGTCGCCGTTGAAGTCGCCGCCACCCGCGACCTCGACGCCGAGCTGCTGCCCCTGGGCGATTCCCGCGAACACGAGGTCCGCGACGGTGTCGGGCGCGGCGCCGCCGAAGTACACGCGGGCCCGGCCCTCGGAGCGCGTCGGCGTGTAGGCCGACCACGTGCGCTCGCCGACGATGAAATCCGCGAAGCCGTCGCCGTTCACGTCGCCCGCGGGCGCGATCGCGAAGCCGAAGTTGTCGGCGGCGCGCGTGCTGTGCAGCACGAGGTCGGGCACGGTGTCGAGGCTCGCGCCGCCGAAGAACAGCGACACGGTGCCGCGCTGCGACGTCGCGTTGTACGCGCCGACGAGCAGGTCGTCGGCACCGTCGCCGTTCACGTCTCCCGGCACGACGACGCGCACGCCGAGGTTCGCGTTCACCGCGTCCCCCGAGATCACGAGGTCCGCGACGGAGTCGGGGGACGCGCCGCCGAAGTACACGCGCACCTCGCCCGAGCGCGTCCAGTTGTGCGACTGGTACGGCGCGCTCACCACGAGGTCGGCGTGGCCGTCGTCGTTGAGATCGCCCGCGAGCGACAACGACCACCCGAGCAGGTCGTTCGAGGCCGTCCCCGACACGCTCCAGTCGGGCACGCCGTCGAGCGCGGCGCCGCCGCGGTAGACCGCGACCCGTCCGAAGGACGTGCGGTTCGGATAACCGTACGCGCCGACCGCGAAGTCGGCGGCGCCGTCCCCGTCGAAGTCGCCGCCGCCCGAGATCGCGGCGCCGAAGGCGTCGTTCGCGTACTGCCCCCAGACGGTGAGGAACTCGCTCGCGAGCGCGTTCGAACTCTGCGCGGACGCCGCGCGCACGCACACGACGGCGGCGGCCAGCGCGAAGGCGGTCGCGATTCGGACGGCGCGCCGGCAGCTCGGCGGTCGGCGAAGGCTCATCGGGGCACCTCGGGAGAGCGCCGCTTCCCGGGGGATGGGAAGCCGGAACGTCGCGCTCGGCGGATCAAGGGGCTGAAGACGCGACGAGGATTCTACGCCGCCGCTCCCAGCCCGCCGAAGGTGAATGTGCGCGCAGGAAGTAGATTCCGGAGGGCGCGTCCCGGCCCCCGAAACGGCCGCCCCACTCGACCCGCAGCCGGCCGACCTCGGTCGCGAGGGAGCCGCGGGCGAGCGTCGCGACGCGCCGTCCCGTGACGTCGAACAGCTCGAGCGCGAAGTCGGCCGGAGTGCGGCCGTCCGCGTCCTGAGGGGCCGCGAGTTCGATCGTCACGCCGCCGCCGCGCGCGGGTTGCGGCCACGCGCGCAGCGCGTCGTCGAGCGCCGGGAGCGACGCGGTCCCGAGCGGAGTGACGGCGCCGTAGCCGTCGATCGCGGACAGCTCGTAGCGGGCGCCGCGCTCGCGCTCGGCACCGCTCCATTCGTTCGCGACGAGCGTGTCGGCGAGCACGGCGCGCGCTCCGTCCGGGGCGATGCGCTCGAGCCGGTAGCCGCGCAACCCCGCGGGTCCGACGCCGGGCGTCGTCGTCCACGCGAGCCGCACGCCGCCCGCGACCGGCGCCGCCTCGAAGCGCTCGAGCGCGATCGCGGCGATCACGTCCACCGGACCGCTCCACGCCTCGTCGGGCCCCGCGCCCGCGACGAGCCGCACGCGCACGGGCGTGCCGAGTGAAACCGGCACGCGGAACGCGATCGAGTTCGTGTCCGCGCCGCCCGCGGATTCGGCGAGCACCGTCGTCCCGAGCGGCCCCGCGAGCTCGACGCGCGCGAGCTCCGCGCCGCTCCAGCCCGCGTGTGCGAGCCCGCCCGCGTACCACGGGCCGTCCCCGGCGGCGAGCCACCAGCGGCGCATCGCGAGCGCGCGCTCCTCGGGCGCGTCGCCGCCGAACCAGGCGCACGCGAACTCGCCCGTCGCGCCGCCCGGCGCGAGCGCGAGTGCGGCGCCGAGCCGATTCCCCGCACGCGCCCCGCGCCAGAGCGCGCGCGGCAGCGTGTCGGGCACGACGGCGCCGGCATACAGCCGCACTTCGCCGCGCTCCTCGCCGCCCGCGAACGGAGCGCCGGCGAGCGCGTCGGCGAAGCCGTCACCGTCCACGTCGATCCCCGCCGCGATCGCCGCGCCGAGCGCTTCGCCGGCGTGCGCGCCGCGAGCGATCGGCATCGCGATCGGCCGCAGCCGCGCGCGGCCGCGCACAAGATCCACGCCGCCGGCGTCCGCGAGTCCGCCGGCATCGAGCGCGGGCGCTCCGATCCACAGGTCGTCGAAGCCGTCGCCGTCCACGTCGCCGCCGCGCGCGAGCACCGCGCCGTAGCGATCTCCGGCGCCGGCGCCCGCGAAGTCGAGCGCGGGCACGGCCTCGCCCGCGCGGTACACGAGCACGCGTCCGGGGTCGACGTCGGTGACGGCGCCGACCGCCAGTTCGTCGCGGCCGTCGCCGTCGAGGTCACCGGCGATCGCGAGCGCCGCGCCGAAGCCGAGCGCGCCGAACGGCGGGCGCCGCTCGAGGACCGGCGGCGAGCCGAGGGCCGCGCCGCCCGCGTACACGTACACCGAACCCGAGTCGCGCGTCGCGGGCGCGCCGACCGCGAGATCGTCGCGACCGTCGCCGTCGAGGTCGCTGCCGCCCGCGAGCGCCGCGCCGAAGCCGGCGGCTCCGGGGGGCGGCTCGAGCACCACGGGCGCGCTCGCGAGTGCGGCGCCGCCGCGGAAGATCCTCACGCGCTGCGCCCCCGGATCGGTGCCCAAGCACTCCGATACCGCGAGGTCGCCGAAGCCGTCGCCGTCGAGGTCGCCCGCCGCGACCGCCTCGACGCGCGCGCGCGGCGCGACGTCGAACGACGCTTCCCCGAGCGCGAGCGGCGCACCCGCGGCGTCCCGGCCGTGCGCGGCGAGCCGCACGTGTTCGAGCGTCGCGCCCGAGCGCTCGAGCGTGAACACGTCCGGCCGGCCGTCGCCGTTCACGTCCCCCGCTCCGCCGGAGCGTCGCACGAGCGCGCCGTCGGACGCCGGCTCGACCGCGTCGCGCTCGGCGAACGCGCGCACCGGCGTGCGGCGCGCGATGCGGAACGGATCCGCGCTCGCCGCGCTGTTCGCCGCGAGCGGCGCGAGGCCGCTGCGAACGATGCGCACGAGCGCCGCCGCCGTCGGCGCGTCGGGCACCGCGACCGTCGCGCGATTCGCGTTCGCGCCGCCGGCCGCGGCGAGCAGCGTGCTCCAGCTCGCGCCGCCGTCCGCGCTCCACTGCACGTCCACGAGTTGCGGGCCGCGCCAGCGCACTTCGGCGCTCTCGCCCGCGACCCACGTCTCGCCTCCGAGCGGCGCGTCGAGCACCGGATGCACGAGGCCGCGCACGTGCACGCGCCCCGCGGCCCCGACCGAGTTCGCGGGACAGTTGATCTCGCCGATCGCGAGTTCGGTGAAGCCGTCCTGGTCCCTGTCGCCGGCCGGCGCGATCACCGCCCCGAACCAGCCGTTCACGGACGTGCCGGTCGCCGTCAGCTCCGGAACGGCGTCGGGCGCGAAGAATCCGCAGTACACGTACACGCGGCCGGCGGCGAACGCGGTCGAATCCACGTAGGGCGCGCCGACGGCGAGGTCGTCGAAGCCGTCGTGGTTCAAGTCGCCGAGCGGCGCGAGCGCGTGGCCGAACTCGTTGTTGTCGCGCGCGCCATCGAGGCGCCACTCGGAGATCGTGTCGCAGTCGCCGCCGCCCGAGTAGAGGTACACGCGGCCGCGATGGTTCCCGAGGCTCGAGCTCCACGGCGCGCCGATCGCGATCTCGTTCCAGCCGTCGCCGTCGTGGTCGCCGACGAACGCGACCGCGAAGCCGAGACGCTCGCCGCTTCCCGCGTAGCGGTGGCCGGCGAAGTAGCGGTCCGGCCCGCGTTCGAAGTCCGGGGCGCGGGTGCCGAAGAACAGCGACGCGGAGCCGTTGGCGCCGCTCGTATTCGTGCCCGGATAGCCCGCGAGCACGTCGTCGAGACCGTCGCCGTTCCAGTCGCCGCACGCGAGCGGCGCCGTGATGTACATCGTGGTCGAGAACGAGAACGTCGCGTTCGAGAGTGCGTCCTCGAGGCGGCGGTCGGCGGTCGCGTGCGGCGTCGGCCCGCCGAAGTACACCCACACCGTCGCGGCCGGGAAGTCGAGGCCGAACGCGCTCTGCATGCTCGCGCGCACGACGAGGTCCTGCAATCCGTCGCCATTCACGTCGCCGAACGCGAGTCCCGAGCCGAAGTTCTCCGCGCCCGGCGGCGCCATCACGCGGTAGTCGTCGAGCGAGTCGGGCGAGGGGCCACCGAAGAACACGCGCACGAAGGGACTCCCGTTCACGTTCAGTTCGCCGACGCACAGGTCGTCGAAGCCGTCGGCGTTCCAGTCCCCGAACGCGATCGCGCGCCCGAAGCGCGCGTTCTGCGATTCGCCGCTGATCGTCAGGTCGGGAACGTCGCCGCGCGCCGATCCGCCGAAGTAGATCCACACGCGGCCCACGTTGGGCGTGAGGCTGTTCGGCCCGAAGCCCGTCGCGCCGACCGCAAGGTCGTCCCGGCCGTCGCCGTTCCAGTCGCCGTGCGCGAGCGCCGAGCCCAGCTGCTCGCGCGACTTCCAACCCGCGCTCGCGAGCCGCTCGTCCCACTCGAGGTCCGACGGCCGGCCGACGCTCGAGAGCACGCGGAAGCGCGGCGTGCGCTCCACGACGTCGTCGCTCGGCGGCTCGCCGTGCGCGCGCACGCGCGCGAACGCCGCGCTCGTCGGCGCTCCGGTCCGCCACGTGACGAAGTGTTCGCCCGCACCCCGGACGTCGCTCGCGATCACGCTCCACGTGGCGCCGTCGTCCTCGCTCCATTCGGCGTCCATCGGCACGTTCGCGCGCCAGCCGAGCCGCACCGAGTCGCCCGCGAAGACCGGGACGCCGCCCGGCGCGAGCGTGATCGCCGCGGGCGCGAGCGAGCCGGTCGAGCCGAGCCACTCGCTCGCGAACGGGTTCGGCGTGCGCCCGGCGTGCGTGACGCGCACCGACACCGACGAGCTGCGTCCGAGCGGCAGCGCGAAGCGGTGCTCGTTCGTGTTCGCGCCGCCGAGCCCGGTCGCGATCGTGCGGTAGCTCGTGCCGTCGAGCGACACCTCGAGATCCGCGGGCAAGCGCCCGCGCCAGGCGGCGCGAACGGTGTCGCCCGTGAGCCGCGCGGTGTAGGGCGACACGCCGAGCGAGAAGAACGCCCGCACGGCGAAGGGGCCGGAGACGGCGGTCGTGTCGCTGCCCGGCGGCACGAACGTCGCGGCGCGCAGCCTCAGCAGCACGGCATCGCCGAGCGAGTCCGGAACGGGCGTGCGCGCGACGCGCGACGGATCGTCGTGAAGCGTCGAGAGGCCCCACGACACGCCCGCGTCGTAGGACCAGTCCACGAACACGGAAGTCGGACCGCTCCAGGCGAGCGCGAGCGTATCGCCTGCGAGGGCGACGCCCACGGGAGCGCCGGAGACGATCGAGAACGCGCCCGCGTCGAGGCGGTACACCGCGCCGCGTGCGGACCCGGAGGTCGCGAACGGAAAGCCCGCGAACACCTGGCCGAGCCCGTTCGAGCCGATCGGACCGGGCGCGACCGAGCACTGCAGGTTGCTGGCGGTCGTCGGGCGGAATTCGCCCGCGGGCCCCGCGCCCGTGGCGGTCCCGTGGTAGAGCGCGACCCCCTGGAATCCGGACGAAGTCGCGATCGCGAAGTCTCCCAACCCATCGCCTTCGAGATCGGTGATCGGAGCGGATTCACCCGGAGGGATGTAGTCGCCCGCGAGGTTCGGAGTCCCCGTGGCGCCGAGCGCCAAGCGCACGCCCGACGACGTGTTCACGAGGAAGTCCGCGAAACCGTCGCCGTTCACGTCGCCGGTGCGGCCGAGCGTGGCGCCGAATCCCGTCGTGCCGAAGTCTCCCGACAGCGAATCGGCCGGCACGACCGCGGGGGACGCCCCGCCGCGATAGAGGTACACGATGCCCTGATAACTCGACGCGGGCCACGCCGCGTCGGCGACGACGAGATCGTTCACACCATCGCCGTCCACGTCGCCCGGGCCGAGGAGCGCGAAGCCGAGCGAGGCGCTCCCGTTCGGCGCGGCGATCACGACGTCCTCCACGCGATCCGCGCCCGGTCCGCCGAAGAAGACGCTCACCTTCGACGCCGTCTCGCCCGAGTCGCGATGCGCGATCGCGAGGTCGTCCCAGCCGTCGGCGTTCCAGTCGCCGAGCGGCGCGACGGTGGCGAAATCGTAGTGGCCGCCGCCCTCGATCGTGGCCGTTCCGAGCGGAACCGTCGGCGTGCCGAGGCTCGAGAGCAGGAGCAGTGCGCCCGCGTAGCTTCGGAAGCCCTCGAACCCGAAGTACGACGAGACCAGGTCCGCACGGCCGTCGCCGTCGAAGTCGAGCGAGGCGAGACCCTCTCCCGACCAGAACGCGTTCGCGGGCGCATCGAACCTCGCGCTGTAGGCCGGCGCGACGAATCCGAGGTCTCGATCGAGGTACAGGTAGAACGCTCCGACGCCTCCGGCATCGGTCAGCGAGGAAGGCGCCGCGACCACGAGATCGAGCTTGCCGTTGCCGTCCACGTCCCCGGTCTCGATCGCCTGACCGAAGCGGTCGTAGAACGCGGGCGAGTCGATGCGCTGCAGCTCGCGCACGCCGAGCGCCTGCGCGTGCGCGAGCGTCGCGGTCGCGAGCGTGAGCGCTGCGATGAGCGCGCGCGCCGCGAGGAGCGCGGCGCCCGCGCGAAGCGGCGCGCGCAGGCGCGGTGCGGTGGAATCGGAGTCTTGCATCGGATGTCTCGTTCGGCTCTCCCGGTCGGGTCGCGCGGCCGCGCTCACGGTGATTCGAGCACCCAGAGTCTGCGCTTCCGCACCCAGCCCAGGGAAGGCGACTGGGCGCGCACGAAGTAGAGGCCCGAGGGCCACGACTCGCCCGAGCGGTTCGAATGATCGAAGCGGACGAGCCCGAGCGCCGTCGGGATCCGCCCGCGCGCGAGTGTGGCGACGCGGCGTCCGACGACGTCGAACGCCTCGATCGCGAAGTCGGGCGGCGTGAGGCCGTCGGCGAGCGCCGGCGCCGCGAGTTCCAGCGTGAACCGTCCGCCGCGCGCGGGCTGCGGCCACAGGCGGAACACGTCGGCGAGGGTCGCGATCGAGGCCTCGCCGAGTTCAAGCCGCCGGCCGAGTCCGTCGAGCGCCGAGAGCCGGTAGCGCACGCCGCGCTCGTGCTCGGGGCCGCGCCACGACGTCGCGGTGATCGAGTCCGCGAGCGTCGTCGCCGCGCCGTCCGCCGCGAGGCGCTCGAGCCGGTAGCCCGCGAGCCCCGTGGGTCCCGGCGCGGGGTCGGTCGCCCACCTCAGCTCGACCTCGCCCGCGAGCGCCACGGCTTCGAACGACCGCAGCGTCACCGCGCTCTCGATCGCGATCGTGTCGCTCGTCGCGACGCCGCCCCGGCTTCGAACGACCGCAGCGTCACCGCGCTCGCGAGCGCGCTCGGGTCGCTCGGCGCGACGCCGCCGCGTGCGGCGTTCGCCGGCGTGAGGCGCAGCACCGCGCGCGCGCCCGCCGACGCCGGCACGCGGAACACGAACGCGTTCGACGCCGCGCCGCCCGCAGACTCGGCGAGCGTCACGGCCGCGCGCTCGCCCGCGAGTTCGACGCGCGCGGGCGCGCTGCCGAGCCAGCGCAGCGTCTCGGCCGCGCCCGCGAACCAGCGCGCCCCGCGGAACGTGTCCACGAGCAGGTGGCGCGCGAAGCGCAGCTCGTACACGGCGCCGCCCGCGCCGTCCGCCGCCGAGACGCGCGCGGTCGAAGGTCGCCAAGCGTTCGCGAGCGATCCCGCGGGCGCATCGAACGGCGCGCCCGCGAGCCAGCGCGCACCCCCGCGCGCGACCGCGAGCGCCGCGCCGAACTGCGCGCCCGGCGCCGAGGCGTTCCACGCGAGCGTGCGCGCGCCGTCGGCCGCGACCGATCCGAACCGCAGCGTCACTCGGCCGCCGCCATCCGCGGGCGAACCGATCGCGAGGTCCGCGAAGCCGTCGCCGTCGGCGTCGCCCGCGCCGGCGAGCGCGGCGCCGAAGCGCTCGCCCGCGGTCGCGCCGCGCGTCACGCGGTCGGCGCGCAGCCACGCCAGCGACTCGCGGCCCCGCACGAGCGTCACGGCGCCGGCGTCGGGTCCCGCCGCGTCGTCGAGGGGCGCCCCGATCGCGAAGTCCTCGCGGCCATCGCCGTCCACGTCGCCCGCGGCCGCGAGCGTGGCGCCGAATGCGTCACCGGGCGCGCGCCCCTCGAGCCGCGCGGCGGGCGCGCCGGCGAGCGTCGCGCCCCCGCGATACACGTAGACCGCGCCCGCGCTGTCCGCGCCGGGTGCGCCGACGACGAGCTCGGCGCGGCCGTCGCCGTCGAGATCGAGCCCGCTCGCGAGCGAGGCGCCGAACGCGATCGCGTCCACGGGCGCGGCACGCTCGAGGTCGGCCGTCGCATCGAGTCCCGCGCCGCCGAACCACACGAACACGCGCCCCGCGTCCGCGCCCGAACCCGGCGCGCCGACCGCGAAGTCGGGGCGGAGGTCGCCCCCGTAGTCGCCGCCGAACGCGATCGCCGAACCGAAGCGCGCACCCGCGCGGTCGCCCGCGAGCACGAGGTCGGGGACGGCATCCCAGCCGGAGGAGCCCAGGAACACGCGCACGACGCCGCGCGCGCCGTTCGCGCGCGGCTGGCCGAGCGCCCAGTCGTCGAAGCCGTCGCCGTCGAGATCGGCGCCGCCCGCGATCACCAGATCGGACCCCGAGCCGCCGTCCGGAACGTCGAGCGCGCCCGCGTACTCGAGGCCTCCGGGTCCGCCGCGCCAGCGTTCGAGGCGCGCGCCTCCGTCGCGCGCGACGAGCGCGTCGTCGCGTCCGTCGCCGTTCACGTCGCCGACCCACGCGAGCGCGGCTCCGCGGAGCGCGCCGTCCGAGGGCGGGAGCGCGATCGCGACGTTCGCGTACGGCAGCACCGGCGCGGGGCGCGCGAGGCGGAGCGCGCCGGCGGTCGTGTCCGCCGCGAACGGCCCCGCGAACCGCCGCGGGTTCGCGATGCGCACCCACGCGCGCGGGGCATCGAGCTCGGGCGCGACGAAGGTCACGAGGCCCGTGTCGCTCGCCGCAGCGTTCGCGAGCAGCGTCGTCCAGCTCGCACGGTCGTCGAGCGACAGCTCGACGTCCACGGGTTCGGCGCTCGACCAGCGCACGGTCGCCGGCTCGCCGGCGATCCACGTGTCGCCTCCGATCGGCGCGACGACGCGCGGACGGCGCGCGCCCCACACGCGCACGTGGCCGGACGTGACGTTCGAGCCCGCGAGGCGTCCCGCGGGCGACCCGACCGCGACGTCGCCGAGGCCGTCGCCGTCCCAGTCGCCGACGGCGGCGACCGCGAGGCCCGCCGTCTCGCCCGGGTAGGTGCCGTCGATCGTCAGCCCGGGCACGCTGCTGCGCAGCTCCGAGCCGAACATCACGACGAGCCGCCCGGCGTCGCGGATGCCGCCCGCGTCGAGGCTGTCGGCGGAAATTCCGAGATCGGCGCGCCCGTCGCCGTTCACGTCGCCGAGGAACTTCACGTGGAGACCGAAGGCCTCGCCCGGCTGCCCGCCGCGAAATTCGAAATCGGGCGCGTCGTCCGCTTCGGGCCCGCCGCGATAGACGAGCGCGCGCCCGACCGCCTCGCCCCGCCCGTCGCGCCACATCGGGCAGCCCACGGCGAGGTCTCCGTAGCCGTCGCCGTCGAAGTCGCCTCCGCCCGCGACCGAGGCGCCGAGCCGGTCCGACGAGCTGCCCCGCAGCACGAGATCGGGCTCGGCATCGGACGCGGGGCCGCCAAAGTGCACGACCGCGTAGCTCGAGACCCCGAACGCGACGACGGACGCGGGCGCGCCGATCACCGCGTCCTCGAAACCGTCGGCGTTGAAGTCGCCCGCATTCGCGACCGACACGCCGAACTCGAGTGTGCCCGAGCCGGACTCCGTCGTTCCGTAGAGCAGGGTCGGGGCGCCCGCGCCGACGACCGCGCCCCCTCGGAACAGCTGCGCGAACGGCCGCGACGGCCCTGAGAAGTTCGAGGCGCTGAATCCGACGAGCAGGTCGTCGGCGCCGTCGGCATCCCAGTCGAGCGCGGCGATCGAGCGGCCGAAGCGGAGGCCGGCAAACAACGAGCTCAGGCTCGTGTCGGGTTCGAGCGCGGCCCCCGGTCCCCCGAGGAACACGGCCACGCGCCCCTGGAGTCCGAGCGTCGCGCCCACCGCCGAGGCGGCGAGGTCCGGCCAGCCGTCGCCGTTGAAGTCGCCGGAGGCGAGCGCGGTCCCGATCGCCTCCCCGAGCGGAGGCGATTCGTGCGCGAGGTCGGCGACGTCGCCGTGCGAGGCCGGACCGAAGTACGCGGTGATCCGCCCGCTCGAAATCGTCGTCGTGCCCTGCCGGTCCCAGTTCGGCGCGGCCGCGAACAGGTCGAGCGCGCCGTCCCGGTTCCAGTCGCACGCGAGCAGCGCCACGCCGAAGCGTTCGAGCGCCTGCGTGCCCGCGAAGAGCCGCGACGTCTGGACCGGGAGCCCGCGTTCGACCTCGTCGCGTCGCACGGCGAAGCGGCCGCTCGTCTCGCTCGACTGGTCGTCGGCGGGCACGCCCTCGGCGCGCACGCGCACGCGCGCGGCCTCGGTCGGGGCCGGGACGCTGGCGAATGCAGCCCGGTTCGAGGCTTCGTTGCGGGGCGGGCCCATCGGCGACCAGGTCGCACCGTCGTCGAGGCTCAGCTCGGCGACGGCCGGCCAATCGCCGCGCCAGCGGACCGCGAGCGAGTCGGCGAGATTGCGCACGTCGCCCGCGACCGGCTCCGTGAGAACGAACGGCACGATCGCGCCGAAGTCGTCCGACAGCACGCTCGATTCGGAATCGGGCACGGCACCCGCGCGAGTGAGCCGGAAGCGCATCGTGGATCCGCGCGCGGGGGGCAGCACGCCCGAGAACGACTGACCGGGCAGCGGCGGCTCGACGCCGCGCGCGAGCGCGACCGCGCGTGCGCCGTCGTCGAGCACGAGATCGAGGTCGGCGGGAACGCCGCCGCGCCATTCCATCTCGAACGGCGTGCCTGCGACGCCGGCCGACCACACGTGGACGCCGAGCAACGCGAACGCGCGAAGCGCGAAGGGACCCGCGACGTCCGAGCGCGCGTCCGGCCCCCGGCCGTCGCGGAGGCGCAGCCACGCTTGCGGGCCCGCGCTCCCGGGCACGGGGATCACGTGCCGGCCGGCTCCCGAGACGTCGAGATCGTTCGACCACGTCGCGCCCGCGTCGAAGGACCAGTCCAGCACCACCGACTCGGGTCCCGCCCACGCCATCAGGAAGTCGCCTCCCGAGAGCAAGGCGTCGGGAGGTCCCTCCGGAAACGCGAGGCCGAAGTCGCGCAGGTCGTAGAGCGAGGCGATCCCGGCGCCGTAACGAAACGGCCACGCCACCACGAGCCGCGCGAGTCCCGGCGACTCCCTCCCGGAAGCGAGCGTCGCGGTCGAGAGAATGAACGGATCGTCGGAGACGAGCTCGACCGGCGAAGGAGCCGGCGCGGCCTCGGCTCCGGCGTAGAGCACGACCCGACCGAGACCCGACGCGGCGAAATCGTCGAAGCCGTCGCCGTTCACGTCGCCGAGCGCCGCGATCGAGGACATTCCGCCGAGCGAAGTGCGGAACTCGGGAGCGCCTCCGGCCACTCCGAGATACAGGTTCGTGAGGCCGTAGGCGCCGATGCCCGCGTCGGCGAGACCGTCGCCGTTCACGTCGCCGACGGAGAACAGGTCGTTGCCGAACCCGCCACCGAACGCCGCTTCGCCGTCGATCGTCGCGCTCGATGGCCCGACCGGTCCGGCAGTTCCCCGGTAGAGGTACACCCGTCCGATGCCGCCGTCGTTCGGCCATGCCGGAGCGCCCACGAGCACGTCCGCGAGCGAGTCGCCGTCCACGTCGCCGGGCCCGACGATCGCGGTGCCGAAGCCCGAGCCGGCCTCGGGAAGGAACAGCTCCGCATCGGGAAGGGCGTCCGCGCCCGGACCGCCGAAGAACAGCTCGACGCGTGCGTCGCGCGAGCCGTTGGCGAAACGCGAGCGCGCGAAGTCCTGGAAGCCGTCGCCGTTGAAGTCGCCGAGGCGCGCGAGTGTGATCTGCTCGTTCCGGGTCGCGAGGTCGGCCAGATCGTGCCATTCGTACGACCGGAGATCGGCGCCGATGCGGATCCACGCGCTGCGGGTCGTGGTGCCTCCGACCTGAGGCACCGACCAGGTCGCGAGCAGGTCGGCGCGGCCGTCGCCGTCGTAGTCGAGCGCATCGAGGTGCCAGCCGAGATCGAAGCCTCCTTGGGGCACGCGGATCTCGAGCGCGGGAATCGTGTCCGTCGCCGCGCCGCCGCGATAGAAGCGCACGACGCCGCCGCTGTCGTACGGCTCGCCCAGGGCGAGGTCCAGCCGGCCGTCGCCGTCGAAGTCCGCGATCGCGAGTCCGGCGCCGAAGAAGGTGTACGCCGAGGGCGTGCGCAGCGTCGCGACGAGATCGGGAGTCAGGAGCTGCCCCCGAGCCGCGCCCGGCGCCAGCGCCGCGAAGCCGGCGAGGGCGATCGCGAGTCCCGGGCCGTGGATGAGCCGCCGACTTCGCACGCGCACTACCTCAGCAGCACGAACCGCGTGCGCGCCGTCCTCGCGCCGCTGCGCAGCTCCGCGAAATAGACGCCAGCCGGCGCGCGCCCGTCCCAGCGCGCGAGTCCGCCCGCGCCCGCGAGCGGCACGCGTCCGACGACGCGGCCCGCGATGTCGAGCACGCGCAGCTCGGCGCCGATCCCGGGAGACGCGTCGCCCTGCCACACGAACTCGACCGGCGCGGCGCTCGGCACGAGCCGCGGCGCGAGCGCCACGGTCGCATCGCTCGCGAAGCGGCCGAGCAGCGTGTTCGCGACGTTCGACAGCAGCGACCATCCGCCCTCGTCGTCCTCGGCGCGCAGCGCGGCGAACCAGCGCCCGCCGGCGTCGAGCCCGCCGATCGTCAGCGTCTCGGCGCCGCCCGCGCTCACGGTCGCCGCGACGTCGGCGCCGAGCGCGAGCGCGTCGAAGCCGGCGTTCGTGATCGGGGCGTTCGAGAGCCGCACGCGGTAGCGCGCGGGACGTCCGACGAGTCCGTCGTCGCCCGTCGCCGTCCAGCGCAGCGTGAGGCTCGTGTCGCTCGTCGCGGCGATGCGCAGGTCGGTCACGGGCGCGGGGAACGACCGCCCGACGACGATCTCGAGCGGCGTCGAGCACGCGCTCCAGTTCCCGGCGGCGTCGCGCGTGCGCAGCGCGATCCAGTAGTGCCCGTTCTCGGCGAGCCCCGGGATCACGACCGTCTCGTCCGCGCCCGGCGCCCGAGGCGCGGCGAGCGGAACGAGCGCGCCGGTCGCGAAGTTCGCGCTCGTGAGTTCGTAGGGCGCGATGCGCATCTCGTAGCGCGCGGCGTTCGCGACCGGCCCCGCGTCGGCCGGCGCGCTCCAGTCGAGCGTCACCGACGCGTGCGAGACGACGCGCGCCCGCAGGTCCGCGACCGTCGACGGCGGCTCCGCGTCGAGCGTTCCGTTCGGCGGTGCGTACAGCCGGCTCGACGTGCGCCCGGGATTGGCGCCCGCCATCGGCCAGGGATCGGCGGCGCCGCGCGTGCCGCGGCCCGCGTCGTACACCCAGAACGAGATGCCGTCGCGCGAGCCCGCGAGCAGCTCGGTCGCGCCGTCGTCGTCGGAGTCGTCGAGCGACACGTCGTACGACGAGGCGCCGCGCTTGAGCACGAAGCCGCGCACCGCCGCGAGCGCGGCGTCGTAGGCGGCGAACGCCTCGGTCGCGGCGTCGTTCACGGCGACGCCGATCGCGTTCCGGCCGTTCGCCGCGAGACCGCCGATCACGACGGGGCCGCGCACGGCGTTGAAGCGCTTCGTCACGATGCGCGTGCCGTCGTTCTGCAGCAGCGTCAGCCCGGCCTGTCCGTTCGAATTCGGGAACACGATTTCGTCGAGCGCGCTGCCCGTGAGATCGCCGGCCGCGAGCGCGCCGTTCGGAAAGCCGTCGGACGCGACGTCGAACGCGAGCCCGCCGAGGCGGTCGTAGCTGCGGATCTCGTAGTTCGACGCGACGACGATGCGCGGATCGGACGTGTCGGCGCGCGCGCTGATCACGATCGGCCCGCCCGGCGCGAGTCCCGCCGACACGGGGAAGCCCGCGAGTTCGATCCCGGTGCCGCGCAGCACGTGCAGCGATCCGTTCGCGGTCGTGGCCGCGATCTCGACGCCCGGCGCGCCGTCCAGGTCGCTCAGCGCGACCAGCACGTTGCGCGCGGGACCGCCGACCGTGCGCGGGAACCCCGCGCGCCGCTCGCCGAGCGCGGTCCACGCGTACACGCGGCCATCGTCGCCGCCCCACACGACGTCGGTGACGCCGTCGCCGTCGAGGTCGCCGAGCGAGGGCGTGGCGCCCGAGAGCTGCGTCACCGTCGTGGCGGCCACGGGCCAGCCCGCGAGCGCGTCGCCACCCGGCGACAGTCCCGCGATGCGGCCGTCCTCGAGCGCGACGAACAGGCCGCGCCCGAGCCCCGGGCCGAGGTCCGCCATCGCGAGCGCGCCCGCGGGAATGCCGGGCAGCGCGGCGTGCACGAGCGTGTCGCCCGTCGTGGCGTCGAGCAGCAGGTAGGCGCCGGCGTCCGTCACGCACGCCGCTCGCACCGTGCCGTCGTACATCCGCAGCACGAGCGGCGAGCCGACCGTGCGGCCGCCGAACGCGAACGGGAACGACGTCGGCGGATCGGAGATCGCGCGCTGGGCGTTGATCCGGCCGGAGCCGTAGTTCGTGAGCGAGTTCAGGTTCGAGATGTCGTCGGTCGTCTCGGAGAGCCGGAGCTCCATCAACGCCGAACTGAGCGGCGCGAGTCCGTGCGCCTTGCGCCAGCTCTGCACGAGCGCCGCGGTGCCGGCGGCGATCGGCGCCGCGAACGACGTGCCCGTCGCCCCGGCCGTGTAGCCCGGCTGGCGCATCGTCAGGCTGTCGGTGCCGACGCGCGGGATCTGCAGCGACGTCGTCGCGATGAGATAGCCGGGCGCGCACAGGTCCACGAACGAGCCGCGGTTGCTGAACGCCGTCACGCGGTCGGCGTTGTCGGTCGCCGCCGCCGTCACGACGTTCGGCTGGTCGGACAGGTAGTGCGGCGTGCCGTTGTTGCCCGAAGCCGTGACCACCACGACGCCGCGCGCGAGCGCGTACTGCAGCGCCGCGAGCAGGTCGGTCTGGTTCGTGGTCGCGAACGAGATGTTGATGACCGTCGCGCCCATGTCCGCGGAATACACGAGCGCCTGCGCCGCGAACGTGAGATCGACCTCGCCGGTCGCCGCCGCCGTGGACGCCCAGCCGACGCGCGNNCCCGCGACGCCGACGCCGTTGAACGTCATCGCCGCCGCGGCGCCGGCGACCGCGGTGCCGTGGAAGGCGAAGTCGTTCGGATCGTTGTCGTCGTACTGCCAGTCCTCGCCCGCGAGCGCCGTGCCCTGCGAGGTGAGCGCGACGAAGTCCCAGCCGCTCACGTCGTCCACGAAGCCGTTGCCGTCGTCGTCCACGCCGGGAGCGCCCGCGTCCTCGGCCGCGTTGCGGAACAGCTTCCCGTAGCTGCCGGGCGTCGTGCCGCCGAGGTCGGGGTGGTAGGGCAGCACGCCCGTGTCGAGGATCGCGATCGTCTCGCCCTCGCCGAGCGAGCGGTCCCACGCTTCGGGCGCGTGGATGTCGCGGCGATTGGTCTGGAAGAAGTACCAGGACTTGTTCCACAGCGAGTCGTTCGCGACCAGCGTGACGGGCAGGATCGCCGGAGACTCGACGCCCGCGACCTCGGGCAGCGCCGCGAGCGCGGCGCGCGCCGAGGAGGTCACGTCGGGATCGTCGAAGCGCGCGATCCAAAAGCGCGTCAGGTCCGGGAAGCGATCGGCCGGCCCGGGGGGCGCGGCGTTCCGGAACTCGGGTTCGAGGCGTGCGCCCACGAGGTCGGCGAAGCGATCGAGCGCGGCGATGCCCGTGCGCGACACGGACACGCCCGCTCGGGCTCGCGCGGCACGGGCGATCGAGGCGGCCGCCGGCGACAGCTCGACGACGAGCCGGTCCGGGGCGTGGCGGATCTCCCACGAGCCCTCGGGCGAGGGCGTCGAAAGGGGATCGGCGAGCGGCCCGGCAGCGGACGCGGTGGCGCGAAACGACGCGAGCGCGAGCGCCAACGCGAGGCGGCACGCCGCGACGCGGATTCGGAATAGCAGCATGGGGAGGGCTTCGGGCTCGAGTTTCGGCCGATCGCCGGCCGTCGCGCCCCGGTCATTCGACCGGGACATATTAGGGAAGCGCCGCGAGCGCGGACAAGACCCGAAGACGCTCGCGGGGCTCGGACCCCCGCGACGCCGGGATCATGGCTCCGCGGTCGGAGCCCCGCCTCCATGGAGTACCGCCCGGGCGGGAGCGGGTTCCCGGGCAGTGAAGCGCCCCCTCGTCGCGGTACAAAACACCGAGGAGGGTTGGACGGACGCTTCTGCAGAATTCCCTCCGCCCGCCTCCGGAGCCTTCGGACGACGCGCCGCGGCGTCTCCGATCGTCGCGCCCCGGCTCCGGGAGTCGCGCACGGGCCCGCGAGCGGGGTGATCCGCACCTCTCGAGAGCCGCATCTCGCTCACCGCGTCGCGCCGAATCCGGAGCGGACGCGCGCCGCGAACGCGTTCCGGAACCGCGCGTTGACACTCCTTCGCACGCCCCCCTACACTCCCGCCCTTCCTCTTCTGATGTACGCACTCGCCGGAGCCGCCGGGGCTCCCTCCATACCTCGGCGGTTTGATCGTGTCTGGGGGAAACGATGACCCGCAACAACCAGTGGAAACTGGCGGCCGTGCTGGCCGTGTCGCTGCTCGCCGCCTGGTATCTCTATCCGTCGTTCCGCTACTTCGGCCTCACCCCGGACCAGCGCGAAAAACTCTCCCGCACCGAACTCGCCGACCTGCGCTCGAAGGCGCTGCACCTCGGACTCGACCTCCAGGGCGGCATGCACCTCGTGCTCGAGGTGGACAAGTCGCGCCTCAGCGAAGCCGAGGCGAAGGACGCGCTCGACCGCGCCCGCGAGATCATCAACAACCGCGTGGACCAGTTCGGCGTCGCCGAGCCGCTCGTGCAGCTCGAAGGCCAGGACCGCATCACGGTCCAGTTGCCGGGCCTCACCGACCGCCAGCGCGCGATCGACCTGATCGGGAAGACCGCGCTGCTCGAGTTCAAGCTGCTGCGCACGCCGGAAGAGACGCAGAACGTGTTCACGCGGCTCGACGCCTACTTCGCGGCGCGCGGCGCCACTGCGGCCGACAGCCTGCTTCGAAAGACCCCGCTGACGGGCCATTTCTTCTCGGCCGAGGGCTCGGCGGCGTTCATCCGCAACGAGGACCTCGAGCCGGTCGAGAAGCTGCTCGCGACCGCCGGCATCGACTCGCTCATCCCGGCCGACACACAGCTGTTGTGGGGACCGGTGGACCAGGGCTTCCAGGGCGTCACGGGACGCTTCCTGTACGTCGCCAAGCGCGAACCCGAGATGACCGGCGGCTCGGTCGCGAGCGCGACCGCGCAGGTCGGACTCAAGTCGACCGACCCCAGCGCGTGGGGCGTGAGCATGAAGATGACGCCCAAGGGCCGCGCCGACTTCGCGCGCATCACGGGCATGAACGTCGGGCGCCAGCTCGCGATCGTGCTCGACGGCCAGGTGAACTCGGCGCCGACCATTCAGGAGCGCATTCCATCGGGTGACGCCTCGATCACGGGCAGCTTCGACGCGAACAGCTCGAAGGACCTCGCGATCGTGCTGCGCGCGGGCGCGCTTCCGGCGCCGGTGCGCATCATCGAGGAGCGCTCGGTCGGACCGTCGCTCGGCAGCGACTCGATCCAGGAGGGCATCCGCGCGGGCTGGATCGGCACGGCGCTCGTCGTCGTGTTCATGTGCGTCTACTACCAGCTGTCGGGCCTCGTCGCCGTGATCGCGATGATCCTCAATACGATCTACATCGTCGCGTGCATGTGCGGCTTCGGCGCGACGCTCACGCTGCCCGGGATGGCGGGTCTCGTGCTCACGATCGGCATGGCGGTGGACGCCAACGTGCTGATCTTCGAGCGCATCCGCGAGGAGATGCGCATGGGCCGTTCGGTCCGCCAGTCGGTGGACAACGGCTACGACCGCGCCTTCCGCACGATCTTCGATGCGCACGTCACCACGCTCATCAGCTCGGCGCTGCTGTTCCAGTTCGGCACCGGACCCATCAAGGGGTTCGCGGTGACCCTCACCATCGGCATCATCGCGAACCTGTTCACGGCGGTGCTCTTCACGCGCCTGATCTACGACCTCTGGTTGAGCCGCGGCGGCAAGGTCGAGCGGCTCAGCATCTGATCGACGAGGCACTCCTCCATGTTCCAGTTGCTGGTGGGTACCGACATCCCCTTCATGAAGTACCGGCGGCTCGCCTATCTGTTCTCGGGCACGCTGATCGTCGCGACCGCCGCGTGGCTGCTCATGCACGGCGGCCCGCGCTACAGCGTGGACTTCACGGGCGGCCAGCTGCTCCAGGTGCGGCTCTCGCAGCCGCTGCCGGCGGACCAGATCCGCAAGGCGCTCGACGGCGCGGGACTGCGCGGACTCGAGCTGCAGCAGATCCAGGCCGAGGCCGCGAACGAATACCTGCTGCGCGCGAAGGTCGAGAACCAGTCGAACCTGTTCCCGCCGGTGAAGCAGGCGATCGAGTCCGCGCACGCGGGCACGACGGTCGAGCTGCGCCGCACCGAGCAGGTCGGCCCGAAGGTCGGCAAGGAACTCCGCGGGAAGGCCTTCATGGCCATCCTGTGGAGCATGCTCGGCATCCTCGTGTACGTGGGCTGGCGCTACGAGTTCAAGTACGCCCTCGGCGCCGTGCTCGCGCTGTTCCACGACGTGTTCATCACGCTCGGCCTGCTGTGCTTCACCGGCCGGGAGGTTTCGCTCACCGTGGTCGCGGCGCTGCTGACGATCGCGGGCTACTCGATCAACGACACCATCGTGGTCTTCGACCGCATCCGGGAGCGGTCCAAGGCGCTCAAGAAGGAGACCCACTCGCGCGCCATGGACATTTCCGTGAACGAGACGTTGTCGCGAACGATCATCACGTCGTTCACCGTGTTCCTCACCTCGCTCGCGCTGTTCATCTGGGGCGGTGAGGTGCTGCGCGACTTCTCGTTCGCCATGCTCGTCGGCGTGGGCTTCGGCACGTACTCGTCCGTGTACGTCGCCAGCGCGCTCGCGCTCGACATCTGGATCTGGCTCGACCGCCGCAAGGGCGTGCAGGCCGAATGAGGGAAGGATTCCGCATGCGTCACGCTTCCGCCCGTTTCCGTGCGATCACCGCGTTCGCCCTGATCGCGCTCGCGGCCGGCCTCGCCGGCTGCGCGAAGAAGACCACCGCCGTGGATCCGTCGCAGACGTCGCTCGAGGGCGACCCGAACGGCACCGCGAAGCTGATCGTGTACCCGGACCTCGAGACGTTCGCGCTCCGCTTCCTCGACTTCGCGCCCCCCGGGCCGGGTCCCGAGGATCAGCTCGCGAGCACCGACCTGGGCCGGGCCGGAGTTCAGGGCACGTATCACGGCGTGATCGTGGACCAGTCGATCGCCGAGTCGTTCCAGGTGTTCCGCAGCGAAGACGGCGGCGGACTCCGCGAGCTGAAGGACTTCCCGGTGCCGCCCTCGACGCGACTGCTCGATACCGGCACCGCGCTCTACGCGTTCGACGATCCGGATCCCTCGCGTCCCACGCCCGCGATCTACCAGGCGCGCGGCACGACGGCCGACGGTCGGACGTCGGCGAACGCGCCGGTCACGAATCTCGCCTCCATCGGCGACTCGCTGATCGCGAACCTCGACTGCGAGATCGTCCCGACCGGCATCCTGATCGACACCGCGTTCACGGTCCGCTGGACGCCGGTCGCGGGCGCGGCCGGGTACTGGCTGCAGGTCTTCCAGTACCGCAGCGACCTGCGCACGTTCGAGGAGCAGTTCCTCAGCACGGTGCCGGCTCCGCTCTTCGTCGGGAAGTCGCGTGACTTCTACCTCGCCTACATCCCGGCGGGAACGAACCAGCACACGCTGTTCCAGCCCGGCGCGACCGTCTACGCCCGGCGAGCGCCGCGCTTCGGCCAGTCGTACTTCGTGCGGCTGTCGGCGGTGGATGCGAACAACCGCATGATCGCGTTCAGCTACGGCGACCTCGGCGTGCTCTCGGTGGACCTCGGCTACCTCGTCTACCCGCTCGGAGCGCTCGTGGTGGTTCCGGGCCCCATCGCCGGACCGCAGCGCGTGACGCTCCCGGCGCCCGGCGGCCTGCCGGTCTCGGTCCTTCACATCCCGGGCGGATCGGCGCGCGCGATCGCCGAGCGCAACGCGGCGATGGTGGCGGCGCGGAGCGGACGCGCCGAATGAGCGATCCGCGTCGCGATCCCACCGACGCCCCGAGCTTCCGGACGAGCGCCGCGGTCCCGACCGCGGCGCTCGCGCCGTTTCGGGGCATTTGGCCCGCCGCGGCGGCCGCGCTCGTGCTCTCGCTCGCCGCGCTCATCGACGTCGCGCGCGCGGACGCGCCGCCCCCGGGTGCTCGCGAGTTCTCGATCGCGCGGCTCAAGTACGGCGGCGGCGGCGACTGGTACGAGGACCGCACGTCGCTCGTGAACCTGCTGCGGGCGGTGCGCGAGCGCACGACGATTCCCGTCGCGGGCACGCAGGAAGCGATCGTCGAGCCCGCGTCCGCCGCGCTGTTCTCGTACCCGTTCGCGTTCGCGTGCGGCCACGGCAACGTGAAGTTCACGGCGACCGAGGCGGCCAACCTGCGCCGTTGGGTGGACGCCGGCGGGTTCTTGTGGGTGGACGACGACTTCGGGATCGAGCCCTCGTTCCGGCGCGAGATGAAGAAGCTCTTCCCCGACTCGCCGCTGCTCGAGCTGCCCTTCACTCACCCGATTTTTCATCAGCTTCACGACTTCGAATCCGGGCTGCCCAAGATTCACGAGCACGACGGCGGCCCGGCGCGCGCCTTCGGCATTGTCCGGGGCGGAAGGCTCGCCGTACTCTTTACGTTCGACGCCGACCTCGGTGACGGTCTGGAGGACGCCGAAGTCCACAAGGATCCCGCCGAGAAGCGTGAAGCGGCCATGAAGATGGCGCTCAACATCGTCCAGTACGCGCTGACCCACTGATCGCACCGGCTCCGGGGGTCCGCGCGGGAGAATCCGCGTGAAGGGCTCGCTCGGCCGACACCTCGCCCGCCATCACGACGCGCTGCGCCGCGCGCTCGTCGCGCGACATTCGCTGCGGGCCTTCGCGATCGCCGCCGTCGCGCTCGCGCTCGCGGTGCTCGTCGGCGTCGCCTTCCCCGCGGGGCCCGGCGCGGCGACGCTTCGGCTCGCGCTGTTCGCCCTCGCCACGTCCGCGGCGGCCCTCGGCGCGGCACGCGCGGTCGTCCGCGCGAACCCGGGCTTCGAGCGCTTCCTCGAGGACGTCGAGACGGCGTTTCCCGCCGTGCGTTCGTGGCTCCGCAACGCGCTCGACCTCGAACGCACGCCCCCGGCGCACACCTCGGCCGAGCTCGCCGCGGCGCTCTCGGACGAGACGGTGCGGCGGCTCGACGGCGTCGCGATCGAATCGCTGCGGCCGCGCGTCGCGCCGCTGCGTCCGCTCGCGACCGCCGGCATAGCGTTCGCCGCGCTGCTCGTCGCCGCGGCCGTGCTGCCGCAGCGCACCGAACGCGCGTGGCGGTCGTTGTGGAATCCCGCGCTCGCGGCCCCGCCCGTGCGGCTCGTCGTCGAACCGGGAAACGTGACGATCTCGCCAAGGCCTCGCCGTCGGTGCGGGCGCGCGTGTGGGGCAGCGACAAGGCGCCGGCGCTCGAGCGCGAGCGCGTCGCCGACCTCGCCGCCGTCGCGGAAGGCGCCGGCACTCGCGGCGAGCGCGTGCGGCGCTTCGACCTCGGCTCGCTCACGCGCGAACAGGCGCGTACCGCGTGCGCGCACTCACGACCCGGAGCCCGCGCTACACGATCGCGCTCGCCGGCGAACCGCGCGCGCTGAGCTTCGACGTCGAGACGCGCTCGCCGGCGTACGCGCGGCTGCCCGTGCAGCGCACGAGCGCGACGCGCGGCGACCTCGCGGCGCTGCGCGGCGCGCAGGCGGTCGTCGAGGTGATGTTCGACCGCGACCTGACGGCGCTCGAGGCGCAGTTGCCGGGCGGCGCGCGCGCGACGACCGAGGCCGTGAGCGCGCGACGCTGGCGCGTCGCGGTGCCGATCGCGCGCGACGGGCGCTGGACGCTGCGCGCGACCGCGGCGTCGGGCTCGGCGACGCTGTCGTGGCCGGTGCGGGCGCTCGAGGACGCGCCGCCCGTGCTCGCGGTGCGCACACCGGAAGGCGACCTCGACCTGCCCGAGGGGCAGCTCGTGCCGCTCGAAGTGCTCGGCCAGGACGACCTCGGGCTCTCGACGCTCGAACTGGAAGTGAAGAAGGGCGACGGCGCGTGGCATCGCGCGCCGCTCGCGAACTTCCCCGGCGCGCCGCGCGACGCTCAGGTCGCCTCGCGCTGGGACGCCTCGGGCCTCGGCCTGCTGCCCGGCGAATCCGCGACGTTCCGCTTCGCGCTCTACGACAACAACGCGTTCGGGCGCGGACGCGCGACGAGCCCCGAGTTCACGCTGCGCTTCCCCTCGCTCGCCGACCTCTACGACGCGATCGACCGCGAGCACTCGCAGGTGCAGACCACGATCGAGTCGCTCGCCGACAAGGCGCGCGAGCTGCAGAAGTCGCTCGACAAGCTGCAGCGCCAGGCGGCGCCGAATCGCGCGCAGCCGTCGAACGCGAGTTCGTTCGAGCGCCGCGAGGAACTGAAGACCTCGCTCGAGCGCCAGCAGGACCTGTCGCAGAAGCTCGGCGAGGCGGCGAAGGACCTGAAGGAGAGCCTGGAGAAGGCGGCCGAGCGCCGCGCGTACGACCAGGAGCTGATGCGCAAGCTGGACGAGCTGTCGAAGCTCATGAAGGAGATCGAGTCGCCCGAGCTGAAGCAGGCGATGGAGCGCATGAAGCAGGCGCTCGAGCGCATGGACCGCGAGGCGATGGATCGCAACCTCCAGCAGTGGCGCGAAGAGAACAAGGACCTGCTCAAGAACCTCGAGCGCACGCTCGAGCTCATGAAGGAGCTGCGCAACGAAGAGAAGCTCGCCGCGCTCGGCCAAAAGGCCGAGGAGCTCGAGAAGCGCCAGAACGCGCTGAACGACCGGCACGGCGACCGCGCGGAGCACCCGGACCCGAATTCGCAGTCGAACGCCGACGAGGCGTCGAAGCGCGCCGAGGAGCAGGCGAAGGCGGCGGACGAGAGCCGCAAGCTCGCCGAGGAGACGAAGCAGCTCGCCTCCGAGATGCAGAACTCGGCCGAACAGCAGCAGCTCGACGAGGCCGCCGAGGAGCTGGGCGAACAGGCCGCGCAGCAGCAGCAGGAGGCGTCCGAGTCGGCCGAGCGCCAGCAGAACCGTGCGGCGCAGCAGCAGGGCCAGAAGGCGAGCCAGAGCCTGTCGCGCGCGAAGCAGTCGCTGCAGAGCATGCTCCAGCAGCGCCAGCAGTCGCAGGGCGGCGAGAACCTCGCCGCCGTGCGGCGCGCGGCGCAGGACCTCGTGTCGCTGCAGCGCGCCGTGTCGGGCAACCTGCAGTCGCAGGGCGCGCCCTCACAGCGCGCGGACCGCCAGCTCGACCTGGCCGAGGGCACGAACCGCGTCGCCGACTCGCTGTACGCGCTCGCGGCGAAGACGCCATTCATCTCGCGCCAGCTCGGCGAGGCGCTCGGGCGCGCGATGCAGAACCTCGACCGCTCGGGCCGCGCGATGTCCGAAGGCAACCGCGCGGGCGGCGAGGAGGCTGGCCGCATGGGCGCCGATGCGCTCACGCAGGCGGTGCTCGAGCTGCGCAACAGCGAATCGCAGATGTGCCAGAACCCGGGTTCGGGCCAGCGCGGCCAGAAGTCCGGCATGCAGTCCATGATGGGCGAGGCGGGCGAGCGGCAGAGCCGCCTGAACCAGCAGACGCAGCGCATCGCCCAGCGGCTCACGCAGCAGTCGCAGGGGCTCACGCCCGACGATCGCGCCGAGCTCCAGCGGCTCGCCGAGGAGCAGCGTGCGATCCGCGAGCGCGTGCAGCAGCTCACGGCGCAGGACGAGGCCGAGCGCCGGCTGCTCGGCCGCCTCGACCAGACGCAGAAGGACATGCAGCAGGCGGAGGAGTCGCTGCAGAGCGGGAACGCCGACGGCGACCTCGAGCAGACGCAGACGCGCATCCTGTCGCGGCTGCTCGACGCGCAGCGCTCGGTGAACCGCCGCGACTTCAATCCCGAGCGCGAGTCGCGCTCGGGCGACGACGTCGCGCGCTCCTCGCCGGCGCCGCTGCCTGCGGAGCTGTTCCGCACGAACGACCGCCTGCGGCTCGCGCTGCTCAAGGCGGAGGCCGATCGCTACCCGGCGCAGTATCGCGCGCTCGTCGAGCGCTACCTGCGGTCGCTGAACGGCGGCGGGCAGTGATCCGGCGGCGACTCGCGGGAACGCTCGCGGCCGCCGCCGTCGTCGCGAGCTGCGGCGCCGCGGCGGCGCAGCCGCGCAGCTTCACGGTGCCGCCCGCGACTCCGGGGCAGCCGCTGCTCGTTCCCGCCTCCGGCGATCCCGCGCTGCCGCGGCGCCCGTTCGCGCCGCTGCCGCCCGAGCGCCAGGCCGAACTCGCCGAGGCGCGCCGCCTGCGCGCGGCCGGCGAAGCCGAGAAGTCGCGTGCGGCGTACGCCGCGCTGCTCGCGAAGCTGCCGCACCACCCGCTCGTCGCGGGCGAACTCGCGGCGCTGATGCTCGCGAAGGGCGACGCGCTCGCGGCCGAGCGCCTCGCGCGCGGCGAGCGGCTCGCCGCGAAGGACTCGCTGCTGCTCGCCGAGCCGCTCGTCGCGGCGCTCGAGCGCCTGAAGCGTCCGCGCGACGCGGCGGCGATCGCGCTCGAGGCGTGGGCCGCGACCCCCGCCGCCGAGCCGTGGGCGCGCAGCGTGCTCGCACGGCTCGAGGCCCTGGACGCTGCGGGGGTGCGCGAAGCGGTTCGGCGCGGATCGCGCGCGCGGCCCGAGCGCGCCGACCTCGCGCGCGAATCCGCGCGGCGCGACTGGGCCGCGAACGACTTGAAGAGCGGGCTCGCCGCGCTCACCGACGCCGAGGGAGCGAACCGCGCGCGCCTGCGCGCGACGTTCGCCGAGGAGCTGCTCGGCTTAGGCCTCGGGCGCGATTCGAGCGCCGCGATCGAGACGTACCTGTCGATCGCCGCCGACCGCGTCGCCGACGCCGGCTTCCGAGCCGCAGCGGGCCGAAGGCTCTGGGACCTCGCCGCGCGGCGCGACCAGTCGCGCGCCCTCGCGCCCAGGCTGCGCGATGCGCTCGGCGATCTCGGCGTCGAGCGCTGGGGCGAGGACCTGCGGCTCGCGGTCGCGCGCGAGCTCAGCGCGGGCGGGCGCGCGAAGGAGGCGCGCGACGTGCTCGGCGCCGAGAGCGGCGGCGTCGAGTTCGATCTCGAGCGCGCGCTCAACGACCTGCGCGAGGGTCCGCCGTCGCGCGCGCTCGCGGCGCTCAAGGCCGTGGCCGAGCGTTCGCCCGAACACGCGTTCCGCTACGCCGAGGGACTGTTCTACGCCGGCACGCTCGACTCGGCGCACGCGTGGTACGCGCGCGCAGCGGCCGATCCCGCGAGCGCGAACGCCGGCGCCGCGCTCGAGCGGCTCTACCTGCTCGAAGAGGAAGCTCCGGCGGCGGCGAAGCTCGCGACCGGCGCCGTCGCGTACGAACGCTGGCGCGGGAACACCCCGCGCGCCTCGGCGCTCGCCGATTCGCTCGTGCGCGCGCTGCCGAAGGGGCCGGTGTGGGCGACGCTCGCGGTGTGGCTCGGCGAGATGCGGCTCGGCGCGAACGACGCGAAGGGCGCACTCCTCCCGCTCGCGTCACTCGCGGATTCGCTGCCGGGCGACCGGCTCGCGTCGCTCGCGCGCCAGCGCGCGGGCGAGGCGCTGCTCGCGCAGGGCGACTCGCGCCGCGCGCTCGCGCAGTTCGAGGAGTGCCTCGCGCGCTACCCGCGCGCGTGGAACGCGCCCGAAGTGCGGCGGCGCGTGGACCAGCTCCGCCGCGAGCGGCGCTTCTAGGAGACGCATGGACCCGCGGCACCTGCACGGAACGACGAGCCTCGGCGGCGCCCGCCGCGCGCCCCTGCTCGTGCGCGCGCTGCTCGCGCCGTTCGTGATCGTCGGCACCGCGCTCGCCGCCGTTGCGGTGATGGTCGCGGGACTCGCGGCGCTCGCGCTCGCGCTCACCGTGCTGCGCGGGCGCGGCGTCAAGACCTGGTCGGGCTCGTTCTCGTACCGCCCGCGCCCGCGGACCGTCGGCGCCGAAGGCGCGCCGCGCGAGGGCGGTGCCGAAGAGGACGACGGGCCCGCGCGGCGCGACGCCTCGTACGCGGAAGTGGTCGAGATGCTACCGCTCGCGTTCGTGCTCGCGGGCGCGCTCGCGCTCGCGCTCGCGCCGGCCGTCGCGCACGCGAAGCTGCTCGTGCCGATGGACGACGCCCAGAGCGACCACCTGCGCGCCTACGGCCTCCTCTACTGGACGCTCGAGCGCGGCGTCGTGAGCGAGTGGCTGCTCAACTACCGCGGCGGCTCGTTCCTCTTGCCCGAGGACGAGGCGATCGAACGCGAGGCGAACGTGCGCGGCGTGGGCTACGAACGCATCGGCGGCGCGGACGAGGCGAAGCTGCGCGCGACGATCGCCGACGAGAACATGGAGTCGGTGAAGCTCGAGAAGGCGCCGAAGATCGCGGTGTACATCCCGTCGAACACGCCGCCGTGGGACGACGCCGTGACGCTCGCGCTCGAGTACGCGCGCATCCCCTACCAGAAGGTGTGGGACGAAGAGGTGCTGAAGGGCGAGCTGTCGAAGTACGACTGGCTGCACCTGCACCACGAGGACTTCACCGGCCAGCACGGCAAGTTCTACGCGGCCTACCACGCGTTCCCCTGGTACAAGGAGGAGGAGGCGGTCCAGAACGCGATGGCGGCGAAGCTCGGCTTCGCGAAGGTCCCCGAGCTGAAGGCGGCGGTCGCGGGCGCCATCAAGGAGTACGTGTCGAAGGGCGGCTTCATGTTCGGCATGTGCTCGGCGACCGACACCTACGACATCGCGCTCGCCGCCGCCGGCGTGGACATCGCGGGCGAGGTGTACGACGGCGATCCGTTCGACCCGGCCGCGCAGTCGAAGCTCGACTTCAACCGCACGCTCGCGTTCAAGGACTTCACGCTCGAACTGGATCCGTTCCTCTACAAGTTCTCGGACATCGACGTGACCATGGACGCGTCGCTGCGCGGACCGAACACGTGGTTCACGCTCTTCGACTTCTCGGCCAAGAACGACCCCGTGCCGACGATGCTCGTGCAGGACCACGTGCCCGCGGTGCGCGAGTTCCTCGGCCAGAGCACGGGCTTCCGGCGCTCGAAGCTCAGGAGCGGCGTGCTCGCGCTCGCCGAGGTCGAGGGCACGGACGAGGTGAAATACCTGCACGGCCAGTTCGGCCGCGGCACGTTCACGTTCCTCGGCGGCCACGATCCCGAGGACTACCAGCACATGGTCGGCGATCCGCCCACGGACCTGTCGCGCTTCAAGCACTCGCCCGGCTACCGGCTGATCCTCAACAACGTGCTGTTCCCGGCCGCCGAGAAGAAGAAGCAGCGGACGTAGGCGCCGGAACGCGCGCGGCGCGGACCGGAGTCCGCGCCGCCGTGTCGCCTGCGCCCTCCGCGCGGCGCCGCTACCAGCCCGCCTTGCTCCCGGTCGCGTAGCGCGAGAAGTGCTCGAGCTTCACGCGCACGAGCTTGTTCCGCGCGTCGACGACTCCCGGCATCTCGACCCAGGCGCCGCTCGCTTCGTCGTACCAGAAGAACGCCGGCACGGCGCCGTCGTAGTTCGGCGAGTCGGGGTCGGCGTTCGTGCCCGAGTAGTCCACCGCGGCCTCGACCGGCTGCTCGAACGTCGTGCCGTGCGGCCCGAGTTCGAAGTCGAGCAGTCCCGGGTCGTGCATGCTGACCGAGAACTCCATCGCGTCGGCGGTCGCGCCGCACGGCACCTCGAGATCGCAGCGTCCGCCTTCGACGAGCGCGCCGACGGCCGGATCCACGACCTGCTGGCCGACGCGGTACCAGGCGTCGAGCGCGACGGGCGGCAGCTGCGGGAGCTGCGGCAGGGTGACGAGATTCTGCCCCGGCTCGGCGAGCGGTCCCGGCGCGACCCGCAGGACGTTCGGCGGCGGCGAGGCCTCGCCGTGAGGCGCGGTCGATCCCGCGGGGGCGGGCTCGAGCGGCGAACTCTTGCCGCAGCCCTGGAGGGCGAGTGCGGCCGCGAGTGCGGCCGCAACGACCGCCGGTGTGCGAGACGGGCGAACGTGCATGAGGGTTCCTCGTGTCGGAGGGGACGCGTGCGGCGCTGGACACCACGAAGCCCTGCAGCGCGCGTGCCGTTCGCGCGACCGTGCGAGTCGCGCGTGCGCACGTTGCGGATCGGCGTGCGGCGTCAGCGGCGACGCATCGTTCGCGGCCCCGGTCTCGCCGCCTCGTGCGCCGCGTGCGTCGCCGAAGTGCAGCGTGCGAGCGGCCGCCGGAGGCGCGTGCGCAAATCTGCGCGCCGCGCGCGCGGAATGCCCCGGCGCGCTTCGCGTCAGCGCCGGTAGACGTCCGGGTCCCAGCGCTCCATGTAGCGATCGGGCCGCGCGACCTTCGTCCAGCCGCACTTCTCGTAGAGCCCGTGCGCGTCGCGCGTGAGCAGGATCCAGCGCCGGAGCCCCTGAAGGCGCGGGTGCGCGTTCAGCGTCTCCATCATCCAGCGCGACAATCCGCGGCCGCGGTGCGGGTCGAGCACGTACACGTCGCCGAGGTAGGCGACGGTCGCGAAGTCCGAGACGACGCGCGCGAATCCGACGTGCGCGGCGTCCTCGCCGTCGAGCCCCGAGGGCGCGTGCCACAGGTTGAGGCACAGCGAGTGGTCGAGCGAGCGCTCCACGGTCGCACGCGGAATCCCCTCCGCCCAGTACGAGCGCGTGAGGTAGCCGTGCACGACGTCCACGTCGGCGCGCTCGCGCGCGTCGGTGAGCACGTACTCGCCGCGCGTCCACTCCATCGTGCGTCCTCCTCAAACGCGAACGGGGCGCCGCGCGGCGCCCCGTTCCGAACCCGTCGCGACCTCGACTACTTCTTCGTCGAGTCGCTCGGCGCCGCTTCGCCCTGCTGCAGCAGGCGGCGCTTCTCGATTTCCTTCTTGAGCACGTCCTTGTTCATCACGACGAACTCGACGCGGCGGTTCATCGCCATACCGTCCTCGGTCGTGTTCGGCGCGATCGGCTTCGACTCGCCGTAGCCCTTCGGCGTGTACTGCGCGTCCTTCAAGCCCGGGAACTTCGTGAGCAGGTAGGTTTCGACCGCCTTCGCGCGCGCCTCGGACAGCTTCTGGTTCGCCGTGGCCGATCCGCGCGAATCGGTGTGACCGCCGATCTCGAGCTTGAGCTGCGGCCAGCGCAGCAGCAGGTTGCCGACCGCGTCCAGCGTCTGGAAGCTCTCGGGCAAGATGTCGCTCTTCGCGGTCTCGAAGTTCACGTTGTTGAGCCGGATCATGCCGGTGTCGAGGAGCTCGGTCTCGCGTTCGATCAGCTCGATCGGGCAACCCTTCGCGTCCACCTTGAGACCCGCCGGCGTGTTCTCGCACGCATCGAGCCCGTCGAAGACGCCGTCGCCGTCGGAGTCGATCGGGCAGCCCTTGTCGTCCACCTTCGCGCCCGCCGGAGTGCTCGCGCACTGGTCGAGGCCGTCGAAGACGCCGTCGCCGTCGGAGTCGCTCGGGCAGCCCTTCGAATCCACGGTCGCGCCCTTCGGCGTGTCCGCGCACTGGTCGAGGCCGTCGCACACGCCGTCCTGGTCCTGGTCGGTCGGGCAGCCGTTCTTGTCCACGGTGCAGCCGCGGATCGTGCCCTCGCACTTGTCGAGGCCGTCGAACACCTTGTCGCCGTCGGAATCGATCGGGCAGCCCGTCGCGTCCACCTTCGCGCCGATCGGCGTGTTCGGACACTTGTCGTTCCAGTCGCGCACGCCGTCGAGATCCTGATCCTTCGCCTTGCCGCCGTAGACGCGCTGGATCCCGGCCGTGAGCGCGAAGTGGTTGCTGAACTCGGTGACGCCGCGGTCGCGGAACATCACGTCCTTCGCCTCGAAGCGCAGGTAGGTGCGCTGATCGAGCACGTTGAGCAGCAGGCCGAGGCCGAGCGCCGGCGCGCCGCGCTCCTGCTTCTCGGGAGCGAGCGGACCGCCGTGGCTCAGGCCGTAACCCATCCCGGCCGTGACGTACGGCACCGCCTTGCCTTCGGAGGGGCGCAGCGCCCAGCGGAAGTCGAGGCCGAGTCGCGAGAAGTTCTGGTCGGCTTCGCCCGGGCGGTCGCTCGTGCCCGGCGCCCACAGGCCCGTCGCTTCGAGCGTGAAGCCCGGGTGCACGCGGTAGGCGAGCGCGCCGCCGAAGGCCGGCCCTTCCTTCACGCGAGCCCGCTCGTCGGGGCTGAACCAGCCGGCGCCACCCGAGATTTCGAACGGCCGGCCGGCGATCTGCGCGCGGGCGGGCGCGGCGCAGAGCGCGAAGGCGGCGAGCGCCAGCAACGCTCCCTTCATGCGGGACATGCGAAACACTCCTCTCTACCGGTCTCGAGCGGCGAATGCAGAGCGGCGGAGGTGGCCTCGAAGCGGCGGCCGCAAGCCCCGACGCGGGTAATCAAGGCGGTAAGTGCTACCATCCGCCCCCCGAGAGGTCAACGCACGCGCCGCGCGTGGCGCGTGGCGAAATCGAGCCGGTTTCACACGATCCGCGGCGGACCCGAGCGTCCTAAGAACCCACGGAGATGGCACGGAATGACGCGTGAAGAGCGCAAGCAGGCGATCGAGCGGTACGCGCAGGGATTCGACGAGGTGGTGCGGGCTCTCAAGGGTTTTCCCGACGAACTGCTCACCCATCACCCGTTCCCCGGCAAGTGGAGCGCGCGGGAGATCGTCCATCACCTCGCCGACAGCGAGACGCAGTCCGCAACGCGGCTCCGGAAGCTCCTGACCGAGGAGTACCCGGTCATCCAGAGCTACGACCAGGACCGCTGGGCGATCCTGCTGCGCTACAACCTGCGCGATCACGCGCCGGCGCTCGAGGCGTTCCGCGTCGCTCGCGAGACGACGCTGCAGGTGCTGAGCGAAATGACCGACGACGACTGGCTCTGCCACGGCTGGCACAGCGAGGCCGGGCTCTACAGCGCCACGCGCTGGCTCGAGATCTACTCCGCTCACGCGCACGACCACGCGCAGCAGATCCAGCGGCTCAAGGAAGCGCTGCTCTCGAAGAAGTAGCGCCGTGATCTGGCGCTGCCGCGACCGGCGCTTCGACCTCGACGAACGGGCGCTCGTGATGGGCGTGCTGAACGTCACGCCGGACTCGTTCTCGGACGGCGGCCGCTACCTCGATCCCGAGGACGCCGTGTCGCACGGCCGCGAACTCGTGGCCGAGGGCGCCGACCTCGTGGACGTCGGCGCCGAGAGCACGCGGCCGGGCTCGTCCCCCGTGCCGCCCGCCGAGCAGATCGCGCGGCTGACGCCCGTGATCGCGCCGCTCGTGCGCGCGGGAGCGTGCGTGTCGGTGGACACCGCGAGCGCCGAAGTCGCGCGCGCGGCGATCGCGTGGGGCGCCGTGGTCGTGAACGACGTGACCGCGCTGCGCGATCCCGCGATGGGCCCGCTCATCGCCGAATCGGGCGCCGGCGTCGTGCTGATGCACATGAAGGGCGCGCCCGCGACGATGCAGGACGACCCGCGCTACGCCGACGTGACGGGCGACGTGCTCGACTGGTTCGGCGTGCGCCTGCGCGGCGCGCGCCGAATGGGGATCGCCGAGGAGCAGATCGTCGTGGATCCCGGCATCGGCTTCGGCAAGACCGCGGCGCACAATCGCGAGCTGCTGGCACGTCTTGGCGCGTTCGCGGCCCTGAAGCGCCCGGTGCTCGTCGGGCTCTCGCGCAAGCGCTTCCTGTCGGAGCCCGGCGACCTGCCCGCGGACGCGCGGCTCGAGCGCGGGCTCGCCGCGACCGCGATCGCGGTGTTCGAGGGCGCGCGCATCGTCCGCACGCACGACGTGCACGAGACGAAGCGCGCGATCGAGATCGCGGAGGCGATCCGGCGGGGGCGTTGAGACGACGCGGGGCCGCGCACGAATGCGCGGCCTCGCGTTGCGACGCGCTAGTAGACGATCAACTTCCGCTCCGCCCGATCGTTGCCGGCGACGAGCCGGCACGCATACACACCCGGACCGATCCTCGCAGCGGCAGCACGCGAGCGATCCCAGCCCACGCTGTGGAAGCCGGCCGGGTAGTGGCCGTGAGCGACGCGCGCGACGCGACGTCCCTGGAGGTCGAAGATCTCGAGTCGTACGAACGCCGGCGCCGGCAGATCGAATCGGAGCTCGGTGTGCATTGCGAACGGATTCGGCGTGTTCGGATGCAGCGCGAACCGGGCCGGAACGTTGGGTGGCGGCGGGGTGTCCCGCACGCTGTGCGTTGCGCCCGAATACGGCGTGGAGCCGCGCCGCACGACGAAGAAGCAATCCAGGGCGTCCTCCAGGGGCGCAGCCGCCGTCCGATCGAAGTCGAGCACGATGCTCTCGCCGCTCGCGAGCTGTGCCGCGGAGGCGATCTGCGTCGTTCCCCCGACGGGGCTCAAAGCGCCGAGCGTCGAGTGTGTGGCGCCGACGCATGCGTACCCGGCCGGCTGCGTGTCGATTACGTCCACGTCGGCGCTGTCGACGAACACCACGCGTCCATCGCGAATCAACGCTCGAACCCCGATCGCGTCGCCGGGATTCGCGAGGTGCTGTCGCGTCGTCCAGCCTCCGTCTGGACTCACGTCCTGGACAAGCATTCCCGTAGTGACTTCTGCATCGAGCCCCTCGACCTGGGCACGCTCGATCCTCGTGATCCGCCAGCGCGTCGTCGCCCCCGGCGAGTACTCCGCGACGAGCACCGTCTCGCCGCCGCGACGAAGCCCGCCGAACGCCGAAGCGCGGCGCCCGTCACTCGCAGGTGGTGAGGACATCGAGTTCGAACCCGCCTCCTCACCCGCCTCGGCTTCGCCCGCGCCAGGGACTCGAACGGCGCTGAATCCGCCGCCACCGCCACAGCCGCCGGTTCCCGAACACAGCGTCTTCACCCAGTTGAGCGAGCGCAGTGTGCCGAGCCCCGCGTCGTCCGTTGCGCGAACGCCGAAGTAGTACTTCGTGCAGCTCGAGAGATTGCACGCCTCCGCAGACTGGTACGTGCCGGCGCAGGTCGGATCGGGATTGCTGGCCACGAGCGTCGCATTCCCGAAGTTCGCATCGGTGATCGCGCTCAGGGAGTAGCGTGCCTGCTGGGAACTCGGTTGCCCCTTTCGACCGTCGTCGCCCGTCTCGTACCAGCTCCAGACGATCGCCTGCGGGGCGACGAACTCGGCCTGCAGTTGCTGCACGGGATCCGGCGGCACGTCGTCGGCGCGCTTCAGTCGCACCCAGCGGCCGAGCGATGGCGTGCTGTTGTTCCACCCCACGAGGAACAACAGATAGTCGCCGGGCGGCGCGACGAGACTGTCGGCGGGCGCGATGGCGTCGATGCCGTGCGAACCCGGCGGGCCCGCGCCGCAGGCGTTGCAGGTGAACTCCAGCGGGACGAAACGTTGATCGGGATTGAACCCGTGCGTCGTCGTCGAGGCGCGCACGAGGCACACGCCGCGCAGGACCTCCTCCGGCACTGCGGGCAGTCCTTCGATGTGGAAGGTCTGTCCGTACACGATCACTTCCGGGGCGCAGGTGATCGTCGGGCGCGCCGCCGGACTTCCGGGGTTGTCCACGCGATCGAACAGGTAGGGCGGACAGTACTGATTGGCGTACTTCCGCTGATCGAAGTCGATCTCCCCGCCCGCCGACAGCACGCGGCCGTCGGGCATCAGCACGGCGGTCGAGTGGTAGTCGCGCTGGAACGGATCGCGACTCAGCGTGTCCGGCCCCGATGCCCCTCTCCAACTTCCGGCGCTGCCTCCCCCGAGTCCGAGATCGTCATCGGGCGGAGCCCAGATCTGCGGTCGCTTCACGGGCTGCGCGTTCGCCGCCAGCGCGTCCATGCCGCCGGTCGTCAGGACCTCGCCCGTTGGAAGCAAGGTCGAGTTGAAGTAGACGCGCCCCAGCATCTGCTCGGCCGGCGTCGCCGCAGTGCTCGTCCAGGCGGGCGATGCCGAGGTGAGATCGGTCCACTTCGTCGCCCCCGTGGCAGGCCCGCCCGCGTCAGTCTGTCGCGAGCCGCACTTCATGATCTTCCCGGGGCGATACATGACGGCGCTGCCCCCGCGAAAGCCCGTGTTTGCGTTCGGGAACGCCTGCCATTGCTGTGTTGAAAGGTCGAGCGTAAAGCTCGTGTCGTGAGGCCCGGCAACGAACACCTTGTTGGGGCCGAGCCCCGGACTGAAGAACGCAAACGGATACCAGTCGTGATAGCGAATCGCGCTCGACAGCGTGCTCCATGCCGGCGTGCCGTTCGTCGTGAACTGCTCCGGCACGCGTGCAAACGTCGGCCACGAGTCGTAGAAGACGGCCGTGTGCCCGCTGTAGCGCGTCGAATTCGTCGTCTCGATCCGCCACGCGTAGCCACCGACAGCCTCGGTGGCCACGAGCGACCACGCGGTGTCCGAAGTCGAGGTGCCGGGATAGAGCCCGCCGTCGAGGTAGAACCGACGCTCGTACCAGTCGACCATGGCGGCCGCCTTCGCGCGTGGCGCAGGCTTCGCGGCACCGGTCGGCGACTTCGATTCCCACGACAACGAACCGTCCGCGGCGATCCACAGCACCCACAGGTCACCCGCGTACGCCGAGCCCTCGCTCGTGCCGACGTCACCGCCGAATAGCACGAGCTTCGTGGAGGCGCCGCCTGCGTGGGTCTCCGTCGTGGGATCGAAGGCCGCCGCGACGTGCGAGCGTGAAGAGGGCACGGTGCCGCTCACCGTGGGCGTTGACCAACTGGTCGGGACCCCGGACGAGTTCAGCGCCAGCGAGTAGACCGTCATGCTGGCAAGCGCGCCGGCCGTGCCGCGACCGCCAAAGATCAGCACACGATTCCGGGGCGCGTCGTAGTGCGCGATGTGCCCGAAGCGCGGGCCGGGGCCAGTGCCGGTGATCGATGTGGTTCGACGCTGCCAACTCACCTGACCTTGGACGGCGTCAACCTCCGCCGTCCATACATCCCCGCTCGCCGTTCCACCGAATTCCTGGCCTCCGACGACAATCATCAGGTTGTTCGTCGCCATCACGCTCGTGTGATACGCGCGGCCTGACGGGGATTCGGTGGACGAGACCCCAAGGAGCTTCGCCTCATACCCGAAGTCCTCCCTCGTCGGCGAAATCGGCCGCGTCATTCGATACACGCTGTTGAAGTGGCCCGTCGCGTTCTTCCCACCGAAGACCAGCTCGAAGGCGTCCGCCGATGGCAACAGGGCCACCGACGAACTGACCACCGCCGTGTGCCCCTCTCGCGGTTCGGGCCACTCCGTGCTCTGCCCCGTCGTCGGACCGGTGATCGTCGAGTTCCATGTCGCCGTGGACGCAATGGTCAGGCGTCGAAGCGAGTTCGATGGCTGGCTCGCACCCGCCGCTCGTCCTCCGAACGAATGCTCGTGGAACGAGCGACTTCCTGACAGTGCGAACGTCGTCCCCTCGCGCGGCGCACCGATCGCGGTCCCATACCACCGCGGTTCGCTCATTGAGGCCTGCGTGACCCACTGCGGGGAGCTGTTCGCGTTGAACAGGACCACGTCGCGAACTCCGTTGATCGTCCCGGTTCCGGACTGAGTTCCTCCGATGACCAGCAGATGCCCGGGTACCCCGGCGATTCCGGATGGCTCGGTTTGTCCTGCGCAGAAGATGTCGTACGGCGGCGCGGCCAGCGACAGCGACTGGAAGCTGGAACTCGGCCACGATGCGCACTGGTCATCGGTCGAGGGATTCCATCCGAACAAGCCGCCCGTGAAGGCGCCATTCGGTCGGCCCCACCACAGAACCTTGCTGTGATAGACCGAGTCGCCCGGCATCAACGTGAGGTGGATCGCGTTCCAGCCCCAGTTCGACGCGCTGGTCCACCGGCCGCTCTTCTGGGGCGACTGCGCCTCCGCATCGCCGCATCGAAACGTGGGCGCCAAGCAGGAGGTGACGAGGACGAGGAGTGAAGTGATGACGAGACGCAAACGCGGCGCGCGGTGGGAACGGAGCATGGCGACCTCCATCCGAGGGTCACGCGCGACGCCCGAGGGTGTGCTGGAGGTGCAGTGCGCGATCTGGGAGGACGCCTTGCGCGGATCGAGAAAATCGGTAGACCCGGAGCGCGGGTCATGCCAACGTCCTTGTCGCTTACGGCTCCGGGAATGAGGAGGCTTCATGTGCATCAATCTGCCGCGATGTCTTCCGTCTCTCGCCTGGCTCGTCGCTCTTGGCGCGCTCCTCGTACCTGATGCGTCCCATGCCGCCTGGCAACCTGACGGCACGCAGATCTGCGTGCAGCCGTGCTACCCGATCATCCCATTGGCCACGTCCGATGGTGCCGGTGGGGCCTTTGCCGTGTGGGGTGACGAGCGGAACGCACTAGTGACGAACGGTGACATTTACGTCCAGCGGGTGCTCTCGAATGGCAACCTCGCCTTCGGGTGGCCGGCGGCCGGTCTTGGAGTCGCACTTGGGCCCACAGCCCAAGGACTTCGAGGATGTCTCGCCGACGGGCTCGGAAGCATGATCGTTCCCTGGCGCGACAGTCGAAACTGGGCTGTGTATGCGAAGAAGATCACCGGCATGGGCGCTTCTGCTGCGGGGTGGCCGGACACTGGCATCGTGGTTCGCGACAGCCTGAGCGCGAGTGTCTATGTCAGCGCCGATGGGTTCGGCGGACTCTACCTGCTCGCGGGTTCCGAACCGCTGAATTCGCCCCCCTCGCAGCTCCATCTCCATCGCGTTTCGGGCGACGGCAGCTTGCCTGCGGGCTGGATGCGCGAAGGCATGCAGCTCACGAGCGTGTACTCCAGCGGACACACGGTCGCGCTCAAGCCCGACGGCGCGGGCGGTGCGTACGCTTCGTGGGCCGAGGGAAACGCCGGCACCGGCGGCGTTCGCCTGCAGCACGTGCTCGCCAACGGCACGATCGCCGCGAACTGGCCCGCGCAGGGGGTGCTCGTGACCGGCGAGCAGGCGTTCCCGTGGGACTTGTGGCCCGACGACGCTGGCGGCATCTACGTCCTTCGCTCGTCCGGGATCGAAGCGGGCAGCGGCACGGTGGACGATCTTCGGCTCCATCGCTTCGGCTCGGACGCAACGGTCGCACCGGGCTGGCCGGCCACCGGCGTCTCCGTGTGCAGCGCCGCGCGACCGCAGACGCAGGCGCTGCTCGAGTCGGATGGCGCAGGCGGGGTGATGGCGGCGTGGTGGGACTTCCGCAGCAGCGCGCGCGACGAGATCTACGCGCAACGCGTGCTGGCGAGCGGGGCACTCGCTCCGGGGTGGCCTGTGGACGGACTCGCGGTGAGCACGTCGCCCGGGTATCAGTCGTATGCGGGCATGGCGAGCGACGGCGCGGGCGGGATCTACGTGGCGTGGACGAACTCGTACCAGGGTCAGTACATCTACGCGCAGCACCTGACCGCGAGCGGCACGCCGGCAGCGGGCTGGCCGACGGACGGATGGCGACTGTCGGGGCCGGGCTCGGACTATCCGGACATCGTGGCGGACGGCACAGGCGGGGCGATCGTGGTGTGGGAGCAGTCGAACCTGGACAGCGCGTGGCTGTGTGCGCAGAAGCTGGTGACGGACGGCACGGTGGCGGTGGCGGTGGCGCTGGTGAGCGTGCGGGCGGAGCCGGGCCGGGTGACGCTGCGCTGGCACGCGAGCGAGGGGAACGGAGCGGCGGCGGTGATCGAGCGGCGCGAGGCGGAGGGTGCGGCGTGGCGCGAGCGCGCGCGCACGAGCGTGAGCGGTGCGGGGCTCGTGGAGTACGAAGACACGGACGTGCGGGCGGGGCGCGCGTACGAGTATCGCGCCGGGGTGTTCGAGGGCGGCGTGGCGACGTACGGCGAGGCGGTGCGCGTGGAGGTGCCGCTCACGGCGCCGCTGGCGCTGCGCGGGTTCGCGCCGAACCCGTCCGGGGCGCGGGCGAGCGTGGCGTTCACGCTGACGGGCGGCGAGCCGGCGCGGCTCGCGCTGTACGACGTCGCCGGGCGCGAGGTGTTCGAGCGCGAGGTGGGCTCGCTTGGCGCGGGCGCGCACGTGATCGGACTCGATGCCGTGCTCGCCTCGGGGCTCTACTGGATCCGCCTCACTCAGGGCGAGCAGCGTCTCGAGCGCCGCGGCATCGTCGTTCGCTAGCCGCGCGGACGCCCTCCGCGAACGCGGGAGCGCTGCGTTCGTGTGCTAGCATTCGCGCGTTCCCTCGCGCTTCCACGAGACTCCGATGACGCCCGTCCACGCGTTCTGGCTGCTCGATCTGCTCGACATCCTGCTCGTCGCCACGCTCTTCTACCGGCTCCTCATCCTGGTCAAGGGCACGCGCGGCGCGCAGATGTACGTCGGGCTGCTGGTGATCGTGCTGATCGGCGTCGTTGCGCGCGAATTCGACCTGATCGCGATCAAGTGGATCACCGACAGCCTGCGCACCGTGTGGCTGATCGTGTTCGTGATCCTGTTCCAGCCCGAGCTGCGCCACGCGCTCGCGCAGTTCGGCCGCACCCGCTACTTCCGCGCGTTCGTGCGCGGCGACAGTTACGGCGTGCTCGGCGAGATCGTGCGCGCGGCCGAGCAGCTCGCCGACCGGCGGCAGGGCGCGCTGCTCGTGATCGAGCGCAACGTGGGGCTCAGGAACTTCGTCGAGACCGGCACGCGCGTGGATGCGAAGGTGTCGGCCGAGCTGCTCGTCACGCTCTTCAGTCCCGGCTCGCCGCTCCACGACGGCGCCGCGATTCTGCGCGAGGACGTCGTGATCGCCGCCGGCTGCATCCTGCCGCTGTCCCCGAACCCGCGCGTCGCAGCGACGATGGGCACGCGCCACCGCGCCGCACTCGGACTGTCGGAGGAGTCCGACGCTGTCGTCGTCGTCGTGAGCGAGCAGACCGGCGCGATATCGGTCGCGCATCGCGGCACGCTGCAGCAGGGACTGGACGAGGGCGAGCTGCGCTCCGAGCTGTCGCGCATCTTCCGGCTCGGCCCCGAGCCCGAGCCGCCCGCCGTGACCGCGTCGTCCGTGACGCCCGGTTCCGACGCGGGCTCGAACGCGTCGTCCAAGTCCGAGAAGGCGGCGGGGTGAGCGAGCGGGCGTCCGCACGAGTGGCGGACGCGTGAGCGAGACCCCGCGCGAACGCCGCTTCGCCGGTCGCACGAGCCCGGACTCGCTGCGCCGCCTGCACAAGTGCGAGCGCCAGCTGTGGCTCGATCGGCACGCGCCGCAGTTCGCCTCGCCCCCGAGCGAGTTCGACCGCGAGCGCTTCCAGCGCGGCCGCGATCACGAGGCGGCGGTGCGCGAGCGCTTCACGAACCTCGTCGGTCCGATCCTTCGCAAGGACGTGTCGTTCGACGAGGCCGCGCGCGAAACCGTGCGGCGGCTCACGGAATCGCGCGCGCCGCTCTACCAGGCGGTCGTGATTTCCAAGGACGGGTCGCGCGTCGGCGTGCCCGACTTCCTCTACTGGGACGGCGAGGACCTCGTGATCCTCGACGCGAAGACCGCCCACAACCTGCGCGCGCATCCCGAGATCGCGATCCAGCTGTCGTTCTACGCCCGGCTGCTCGAAGAGTCGGCCGGGATCACCGCGGCGCGGCTCGAGATCGTGGACGGCCGCGGTGACCTGCGAGAGGTCGCGGCGATCGCCGACCGCGAACTCGACGACTGGATCCGCCGTGCCGAGTCCGTGCTGCGCTCCGAGCGCGAGCCCGACGTGCTGCTCGCGCACTCGACGTGCGAGGAGTGCGCGTTCTACGGGCACTGCTGGGATGCGGCCGAGCGCGCGGGCGATCCGCGCGTGCTGCCGTCGGTGCAGCGGCGCTTCGTGCCGGCGCTCGAGTCGCTCGGGCTCACCACAATCGCGAAGCTCGCCGCCGCCGACCCCGAGCGGCTCACGATCAAGGGCGCGGGCAAGCTCGCGGCCTCGATGGTGCGCGAGGCGCGCGCGTTCGCGGGCGGCCGCGCGGAGTGGATCGCACCGGCGCGGCTGCCCGCGGGCCGGCCGCTCGTGTGGTTCGACCTCGAGGCCGAGCCCGAGGCGGGTGCTGCGGGCTCGTCGGTGTACCTGTGGGGCCTCGCGATCGAACGCGACGGCGCGGCGCCGTTCGAGGCGATCTTCGCGCGCGGCGGCGCGGACGGCGAGGAAGCCGCGTGGCGCGAGTTCGTCGCGCGCGCGGCCGCGATCCTCGATGCGCACCCGCGCTGCGTGTGGGTGCACTACACGCCGTACGAGCGCACGTGGGTGCGGAAGTACGCCGACGTCTTTGGCGCCCCGGACGGGCTCATCGAGCGGCTCGATCGCGCGATGTGGGACCTGCACGCCGAGGGCATCGTGCCGTGCGTGCGCCTGCCGCTGCGTTCGCTCTCGATCAAGAAGGTGGCGCGCTTCGCCGGGTTCGAGTGGCGCAACCCCGAGGCCGGCTCGCAATGGTCCATCGTCCAGTACCGCCGGGCGCTCGCCGCCGACGGCGCCGAGCGCGACCGCCTGCTCCACGAGATCGCCGAGTACAACGAGGACGACCTGCTCGCGATGCGCGCGGTGTGGCGCTGGATGGAGCGCGAGGCGCCGCGCGGCTGACGGGGGTTCCGACCGCGATCCGTGCGGACGAAACCGCTCTCGAGTGACGTTTGACTTGGCCCCCCCGCCGCCCGTAGCTTGATCCGCCCGTTTCAGCGGCTGGCCTCGTGGCGGTGTAGCTCAGCTGGTAGAGCAGGGGAATCATAATCCCTGTGTCGGGGGTTCAAGTCCCTCCGCCGCCACCACTTCTTCGCCCTCCTTGCGACGACTCCGCCGGCTCGAGCCGGTCCTCCGCAAAGCGCTCCGGGGCGAGTGCGCCCTTCCTAAGGGCTCGCGAATGCTCGTCGCGGCGAGCGGCGGCGCGGACTCGACGGCGCTGCTGCTCGCGCTCCACCGCATCGCGCCCGAGTTCGGGCTGTCGCTCGCGGTCGCCCACCTGCACCACGGGCTGCGCGGCGCCGACGCGGACGCCGACCTCGAGTCGGTGCGCGCGCGCTGCGAGGGGCTCGGGCTGCCGCTCGTCGCCGCGCGCTGGGACGTACGCGCGCGCATGCGCCGCCGCGGCCTCGCGGGCCAGGAGGGCTACCGCGTGCTCCGGCGCGAATTCCTCGCCCGCGCGCGCCGTCGCGCCGGCGCGGACGCGATCGCCACGGCGCACACGGCGGACGACCAGCTCGAGACCGTGCTGCTGCGACTGCTGCGCGGCGCGGGACTGCCGGGACTCGCCGGCATGCGGCCGCGGCGTGGCGCGTGGCTCAAGCCGCTGCTCGACGCGACGCGCGCGGACGTGATCGCCGACCTGCGCGCCGCGGGCGTCGCGTGGCGCGAGGACGTCTCGAACGCGAGCCGCGACTACGCGCGCAACCGGCTCCGGCTCGATGCGATCCCGGCGCTGCTCCGGGCGTTCGATCCCGCCGCCGATCCCGAGCGCGCGCGCGCCGGATTCGCACGCCGCGTGGCGCGCACGGCGCGCGAGGCGCTCGAGGCCGAGCGCGCGCTCGCGCGCGGGACGCGCCGCCTGCTGCGCGAATCGGCGCGCGTCGAATCGCGGGGAATGGCGCTTGATTCGCGGCGCATCGGTTCTTACCCTGTCGCAGCCCGGCGCATCGCGCTGCGTGCCGCGTGGCGCCGCCTCGCGGGCCCCGGGCCGGGCCTCACCCACCAGCATCTGGACGCTCTGTGCCGGCTCGTCGCCGACGGCAGGAGCGGATCGTTCGTGCTCCTTCCGGACGGCATTCGGGCGGAGCGACGCCGCGACACGGTTCACTTCCACCGCGCCGCCTCGCGGCGCCCGATGGGACGCTCGCATGACTGAAATGCCGCCCGCCGTTCAGACGGAACCGTCCATCCGCATGTTGTTCGACGCCGCCCAGATCGCCACGCGCGTGCGCGAAATGGGGCTCGAGCTGGCGCGCGACCTCGCCCACACCGGATCTCGGCCGCTGTACGTCGGAGTGCTCAAGGGCGCGTGCATGTTCCAGTGCGACCTCGCCCGCGCGACGCCGCTCGACATCGAGATGGACTTCCTCGCGGTCGCCTCCTACGGGGCCGGGACGACGTCCAGCGGCAACGTGCAGCTGATCATGGACCTGCGCACCGACATCCGCGGGCGGCACGTGGTGTTGTGCGAGGGCGTGGTGGATTCGGGCCGCAGCGTGAAGTTCATCCTCGATCTCCTCGCTTCCCGGGGGGCTTCGAGCATCAAAGTGGCGACGTTGCTCGACAAGGTTCCGTGCCGAAAAATCCCCGTGCCGGTGGACTACGCCGGGTGGAAGATCGGCTCCGAGTTCGTGGTGGGCTACGGCATGGACGCGGCCGAGCGCTACCGCAATCTGCCCTTCGTGGGCGTCCTCGAGGAGGCGTGATTCGTGAAAGCATTTCGAGGTGACGGCGGCTCCGGACCCGACGGGCGCGACTCGCGCCGCGGCGGGGGCGGAGGCTCGCGCCGGCCGCAAGTCCCGATGCCGACCGGCCGGCCGTTCCGCACGCTCGCCTTCTGGGTGTTCGTGGCCCTGCTGTCGCTGGTCGCCTTCCGCATGTACCAGGGCAACCTCGGCGCCCCGCCGCGCGCCGAGATCTCGTACACGCGCTTCATCGCCGAGGTCGAGAAGGGCAACATCGCGAACCTCCAGATCCTCGAGAACGGGGTCACGGGCGAGCTGCGCAACGAAGCGACCGTGCGGGTGAGCGGCCGCGACCTTTCGTTCAAGGCGTTCCGGACGAACATCGTCGGCACGGGCGAAGAGCTGCCCGATCGCGTGTGGAAGACGAACCCGGGCATCGAGGTCGAGGTGCGCCAGCCCGGCCTGAACTGGGTGAACGTGCTGTTCAGCTGGCTGCCGCTGCTGCTGCTGCTCGGCTTCTGGATCTTCATGGTGCGCCAGGTGCAGTCGGGCGGCAGCGCCGCGCTCAAGTTCGGCCGCACGAAGGCGCGCGTGATGCTCGAATCGCAGCCCAAGGTCACGTTCAAGGACGTCGCCGGCTGCGACGAGGCGAAGCAGGAGCTGCAAGAGATCATCGAGTTCCTGAAGGAGCCGCAGAAGTTCCAGCGCCTCGGCGGCCGCATTCCGAAGGGCGCGCTGCTGCTCGGCCCCCCGGGCTCGGGCAAGACGCTGCTCGCGAAGGCGGTCGCCGGCGAGGCCGGCGTGCCGTTCTTCTCGATGTCGGGCTCCGACTTCGTCGAGATGTTCGTCGGCGTCGGCGCCTCGCGCGTGCGCGACCTGTTCGAGCAGGGCAAGCGCAACGCGCCGTGCATCCTGTTCATCGACGAGATCGACGCCGTCGGACGGCACCGCGGCGCGGGGCTCGGCGGCGGCCACGACGAGCGCGAGCAGACGCTCAACCAGCTGCTCGTCGAGATGGACGGCTTCGAGTCCAACGAGGGTGTGATCATCATCGCCGCGACGAACCGGCCCGACGTGCTCGACCCGGCGCTCACGCGCCCCGGGCGCTTCGACCGCCAGATCGTCGTGGACTGGCCGGACATTCGCGGACGCGAAGGCATCCTCAAGGTGCACGCGCGCAAGATTCCGCTCGCCGAGGACGTCGACCTCGCGCTCATCGCGCGCTCGACGCCCGGCATGTCGGGCGCCGACCTCGCGAACATCGTCAACGAAGCCGCGCTGCTCGCGGCGCGCCGCAACCACAAGCGCGTCACGATGCGCGACCTCGACCGAGCGCAAGAGCCTCGTGATGTCGCAGGAGGAGCGCCGCGTCACGGCCTACCACGAGGCCGGTCACGCGCTCGTCGCGTGGCTGAGCCCGGGCGCCGACCCGGTGACGAAGGTCACGATCATCCCGCGCGGGCGCGCGCTCGGCGTCACGGCGATCGCGCCGCAGGAGGAGCGCCACAACTACTCCAAGTCGCAGCTCGAGAACCGGCTCGCGTGGGCGCTCGGCGGCCGTGCGGCCGAGATCCTCGTGTTCAGCCATCTCACGACCGGCGCGGCGAGCGATCTCGAGACCGTGACGAAGATCGCGCGCAACATGGTCACGCGCTTCGGCATGAGCGAGAAGCTCGGCCCGCTCACGTTCGGCAAGACCGAGGAGATGGTGTTCCTCGGCCGCGAGATCGCCACCCACAAGGACTACAGCGAGAAGACCGCGATCCTGATCGACGAGGAAGTGCGCGAGATCGTCGAGCGCTCGCACGAGCACGCGCTCAAGCTCGTGACCGAGAACCGCGACAAGCTCGACCTGCTCGCGAACACGCTGCTCGAGCGCGAGACGCTCGACGGTGAAGAGATGAACCGGCTGCTGCGCGGCGAGACGCTGGAGCCGCTGAAGCGCGGCGACGGCGATGCGACCGACGCTCCGGCGGCCGACACGCAGGCCGCGCGCGAAGGCGGCTCGCCGCAACTCGACGCGTTCGGCGCGCCGCCGCCCGAACCGCGTCCAGCCTGACGAAGAGCGGTCCTTTGTGATCACGAGGCGCCGGGCGACCGGCGCCTCGTTCGTTTCCCCTCTCGCCGCGCCCGGCGGCGCTCCGCCGCTCTTGACCGCGGTCTTGCAACTTTCCGCCCCCTCACGTCGTCTATGTAGGCGTCACGTGAATGCGAACGCGTGGCGATGCGACCTCCAAACCAGTCGAGGTCTTCCAGAGACGGGGCGATCGGAGTAGGGCAAGGCTCCGGTACCCAGCAGAAGGACCCGGTCCGAGAGATCGGGCCTTTTGTTTTGGGCCCCGAAGGAGCGGGGGACACGCGCCCCGCGAGCGGCCGCCACGGCGGCGACGGGGCCGGGCGGAGCCCCGCAGGGCGCTCGATCGAGTGTCCGGGGGCCGCCGGGCGGGACCGCTCCGAGCCAGGCCCCGCTCGCGCGAGCGCTCGTCACGAGCCCGGCACGCGGCGCGACGAAAAAATAGCGAGGCGCGTTCGCGATCCGGTTGGCCGCCGCTCAGTCCGGTCGCTCCCGCGCCCCGCATCCACCGGTCGAGCTCGGTCCTCTCGCCCGGTCAACGCCCCGTCACGAAGCGTTCGTCGAAATCGTCCTTCGCCGCACCTCGATCGCCGGCGCGATCCCGCAGCCCGCGCACTCGACCTTGCGCAGCACGCGCATCGGTGCGAGCGGCGCCTTCGCATCGACGCCGATCACGAGCACCGGCGCTTCCACGTTGCGCGCCGCGCCGAACCGGCCCCACGCCAGGTACTCGCTCAGGCGGACCGCCGTCGCGTTCGCGAGCACGAGCGCCGTCGAGCGCGCCGCGCCCGGCAGCGGCTCGCGCTCGACCGTGCGCCACCAGCTCCGCGCGTCGGACGACAGCTCGGCCGCCGTCGAGATCGCGAGCGCGAGCGCCGCGGCGGTGAGGATCGCGGTGCGGGCGATCGGATTCAGTCGTGCGTTCACGTCGGGCCTCCCGTCGTTCGGCGTCGCGTGCATCGTGTGCAGCTTCGACAGGAGCGCCGTCCGAAAGGTTGGCCCCGGAGGCGGACGCGACGGCGCGGCGCGGTGATTTGTCGCCGCCGTGACAGCGAGGAGAGCCGCCCGGAACCGCTAGCGCAGGACGACCAGCGCCCGCGTGCGCACGCTGCGGTCGTCCGCGTGCGCGCGGATCCAGTAGCAGCCGGGCGGCAGTTCGCCCGGATCCCAACTCAGGCGATGCGCGCCCGCCCCCCGGCGACCGAACTCGGCCCGCGCGAGCACGCGGCCCGCGACGTCCACGAGTTCGACGCGCACGGTTCCGGCGGTCGCGAGTGCGAGTTCGAGCGCGAGCGGAGATCCGGGCCGCCACGGATTGGGCGACGGCGCGGCGAGCGTCAGCGGCGGTTCGGCGGAATCGCTCACGCCGAGCGTGCCGGTCTCCGCGAGGTAGGAGACCTGATACGTGCAGCCGTTCTGCGGCGGGCTGCTCGCGACCAGGCGCAGCGGGCCGAACGGCAGGCGCGCGAGCGAACGCCGGCTCGGGATCTGGTTGTAGCCGGGGGTGTATTCGGGCGGGAACGGAGCGAATCCCGTCGCCTCCGCACGCCGCGCGATCACGGTCGTCGCCGATTCGACGGAACCCGCGCAGGCAAGCACCGAAGCCGGCGCGTCGCCGCGCTTCGGCTGCTCGAGGATCGGGTCCAGGCGCGCGAACGCGATCGCCGGACTCCCGAAGGCGTCCAGCGCGAGCGAGACCGGGTAGCCCAGCAGGCCGCCGCCCGTGTCGCCCGCGTTCAGCCGCTGCCAGGCGCCGCCCTCGCGCCAGCCGTAGCGCACGAGAAACGTCGCGAGCGTGTCGTCCCAGCTGAAGTAGGCGACGCGTGGCTCGGCGCTCGCGGGATCCAGCGCCATCGCGACGCGAGTGAATCCGAGCGGGTCGATCGTCTCGTACGCGAACGGTCCGAGCGGACCCGCGGCCGAGGCGTACCGAAGCTCGGTCGTGGACGCAACGCCCGCGAGATAGGAGAGCCGTGGCGTACCGTCGGGAGCGATCTCGAGGGCGGGCGGCATGCGGATTCCGTTCGTGAACGAGTCCACGGTCGCGAACGTCCACGTTCCCGCGACGCGTCGGGCGATCATCACGTCCATGCGGACGGGTGACGTGGCAGGCACCTGCCCCATCCACGCGACGACGGGCTCCTCCGTTCCCGGCGCGAGCGCAAGCGCGGACGAGAGGACCCAGCCCGGCAGCACCGCGACGGTGTCCTCGCTCCAGCCGCCCGCGCCGGGACGCGCGAGCGCGATCACGCCGCCCGATTTCACGTACGCCGCGGCCGGCACTCCCGCACCGTCGATCACCCAGTCGAGACTCGAGCCGTCCGTCGTGATCGTCTCGATGCTCCAGCTCCCGGGCGATCCCCACGCGTGGAGCAGCGACGTGTTGTCGCGATAGCCGACGTGCGCGATGCCCGTGAGCGGTTCGAGCGCGAGGCAGGGAGCGGGAAGCGTGAGGTTCGTGCTGTCGACGTGGAACGTCTGCCACGCCGCGGACGCCGGCGCGTGCGCGAACGGAACCGTCAGGAGCGCGAGCGCGAGGATCGCGAGGAGCCGGCCGACCGGCGAAGGACCGGTGCGGTGGCGCGGATTCGAGGGACGCGGAACCACGGCGGAAAGACTACTCCCGCCGGCGACGCTCCGGCTAGCCGGAAACGACCGGCTGCGTGAACGTGCCGCCTTCGGCGGCGAGTTTCGCGAGCAGCGCGGACGGCGTGAACCGCTCCCCGCGCTCGGCCGCGAGCGCCTTGAGGCGCGAGACGACGTGCGGGAGTCCGAGCGTGTCGGCGTGTCGCAGCGGGCCGCCGCGGAACGGCGGGAAGCCGGTGCCGAAGATCATCGCGAGGTCGAGCATGCCGGCGTCGGACACGACGCCTTCCTCGAGGCAGCGGGCGCTCTCGTTCAGCATCGCGAGCACCATGCGCTCGGCGAGCAGGTCGATCCGCGTGCTGCGCCGCTCGCGCTCGAGCCCGAGGACTCCGCGCAGCTGAGGATCGGCTTCGCGCTTCTTGCCGCGATGCAGGTAGAAGCCGCGGCCGTTCTTCTTGCCGAGCCGCCCCGCCGCGACCATGCGCTCGAGCACCGGAGACGGCGACATGCGCCCCGGGAACGCCTTCGACAGCACGCCCGCGACCTTGTTCGCGACGTCGATGCCGACCTCGTCCACCACCTCGAACGGCCCCATCGGCATGCCGAAGTCGCGCATCGCGCGATCGATCTCGACGAGCGCGTAGCCCTCTTCGAGCAGGTGCAGGCCCTCTCGCATGTAGGGCATGAGGATGCGGTTCACGACGAAGCCGGCCGAGTCCTTCACGACGACGGGCGTCTTGCCGAGCCGGCGCGCCAGCGCGACCGCCGTGACGAGCGCGCGGTCCGACGTCTTCTCGCCGCGCACGACCTCGACGAGCGGCATGCGGTGCACGGGATTGAAGAAGTGGAAGCCGCAGAAGCGCTCGGGATGCGCGAGCCCCTGCGCGATCTCGTCCACCGACAGCGACGACGTGTTCGTCGCGAGCAGCGCATCCGGCCGCAGCCGCACCTCGAGTTCGGCGAACACGCGGCGCTTCACGTCGAGGTCTTCGACGACGGCCTCGATCGCCGCGTCCGCGCGGCCGGCGCCGTCCAGGTCGAGCGCGGGCAGCAGGCGCGCCATCTGAGCGTCGCGCTCGCGGCCCGCGCCGCGGCGCTTCTTCGAGCGCTCGTCCACGATGCCCCGGATCGTCTGGAGTCCGCGCGTCACGGCGGCGGGCTGCACGTCGCGCAGCCGCACCACGATCCCGTTGCGCGACGCGAGCTCCGCGATGCCCGCGCCCATCACGCCCGCGCCCGCGAGCGCGAGCGCGCGCACGGGCGCGGGCTCGAGCGACGCGTCGGCGACGACGGCGTCCTTCTTCGCGCGCTCCGAGAGCAGGAAGATGCGCACGAGGTTCTTGCACACGGGGCCCACGACGAGGTCGCCGACCCAGTTCGCCTCGAGCTTCAGCGATTCCTCGACGCTGCCCGCGATGCCGTGGCGCAGCACGCTCAGCGCCGCGATCGGCGCCGGGTAGCGGCCGCCGGTGCGCGCCATCGTCAGCTTGTTCGCCTGCCCGATCGCGAGCGCGCGCCCGGGCGCGGTCTCGTCGAGGAACCACGGCACGAAGCCCTTCGCGCGATAGCGGTCGCGGCGCGAGGCGGCGGGGCGCTGGCGCAGTTCGCCGACGCGGCGCTCCGCCGCCTCGACGAGCCACGCCGCCGGAACCGCGCGCGCGACGAGGCCGAGCTTCTCGGCGCGCTTCGCGTCGAGCGCGCGCCCCGTCAGGATCAGGTCGAGCGCCGCCGAGAGCCCCACGACCCGCGGCAGCCGCGTCGTGCCGCCGAAGGCCGGGAACAGCCCGAGCAGCGTCTCGGGCAGGCCGATCTGCGTGCGCTTCTCCTCGCTCGCGACGCGCGAGTCGCAGGCGAGCGCGATCTCGAGTCCGCCGCCGAGGCACGCGCCGTCGATCGCGGCGACCGTCGGGTACGGCAGCGAGGCGAGTTTCGAGAACGCGGCGTGCGCGCGGCGCACGATCTCGACGAGCCGCTCGCGGTCGGTGATCGCGCCGATCACCTGCACGTCGGCGCCGGCGATGAACGAGCCGGACTTGCCGCTCCGCAGCACGAGGCCCGTCACGTCGGTGAGCCGTCCGAGTTCCGCGAGCGCCTGTTCGAGTCCCGCGAGCGCGCCCTCGTCGAGCACGTTCACCTTGCGGGCGGGATCGTCCATCACGAGGTGGACGACGCCCTGTGCGCCGCGCTCGATCCGGAACGCGCTCACGACTCGCGCTCCACGACGAACGCCGCGCCCTGTCCCCCGCCGACGCACAGCGCCGCGAGGCCGCGCTTGAGGTTCTGGCGGCGCAGCTCGTGCGCGAGCGTGAGCAGCAGCCGGGCGCCGCTCGCGCCGACGGGATGGCCGAGCGCGATCGCGCCGCCGTTCACGTTGAGCCGGTCGAGCGGGATCTCGCCGAGCGCCCCCGGCAGCCCGAGCTCGCGGCGCCCGAACTCGGGGGAGCGCGCGGCGTCGACACACGCGAGCACCTGGGCCGCGAACGCCTCGTTGATCTCGAACAGCTCCATGTCGGCCAGCGCGAGCCCGGCGCGCTCGAGCGCGAGCTTCGCCGCGAACACGGGCCCGAGGCCCATGCGCGACGGGTCGAGCCCCGCGAACGCGAACGCGCGGATGCGCGCGAGCGGCGGCGTCGGCCACGAGGCCGCGGCCGCCTCGCCGCCGATCAGCAGCGCGACGGCGCCGTCGGTGACCTGGCAGGCGTTGCCGACCGTGACCGTGCCGTTCTTGCGGTCGAAGTACGGCTTGAGCTTCCCGAGCGCCTCGATCGTCTGGCCCTCGCGCGGACCGATGTCGTCGAGCACGGCCTCGTACGACGGCGGCGGAAACACGGGCAGGATCTCCTCGCGCAGCTTGTCACGCGAGGCGATCGCGCGCTGGTGGCTCCGGAGCGCGAATTCGTCCTGGCGCTCGCGCGGGATGCGGAACTCGCGCGCGAGCACCTCGGCCGTCTGTCCCATGTTGAGCCCGCACACGAGGTCGGTGAGGCCTTCGGCGATCGCGATGCGCGGCGCGAGCAGCGCGGGCCGGAACTTCGCGAACTGGCCGAGCTTCTGCGCCGGCGTCTTCGCGCGCATCAGGCCCTCGAGCCAGTCGCCGTACTCGAACGAGTAGAGGAGCGGGATGCGGCTCATGGATTCCATGCCGCCGACGGCCACGATCGAGGCGTCGCCCGCCGCGATGCGATAGAGCCCGTCCGCGACCGATTCCATGCCCGAGGCGCAGTTGCGGTGCACGGTCGCGGCCGGCACGGACTGCGGCACGCCCGCGAGCAGTGCGGTGATTCGGGCGGAGTTCGCGGCCTCGGCCGGCATCGCGCAGTTGCCGAGCGACACGTGGTCGAGGCGGGCGGGATCGAGGTTCGTGCGGGCGAACAGCTCCGCGAGCGCGAGCCGGCCCAGCTCGTACACGGGCACCTTGCGGAACGCGGCTCCGGCCTTCACGAACGGCGTCCGTGTGCCTGCGAGGATCCATCCTCCCACCGCCATCCCCTGCCCCCTTCCGAACTACTTCAGCTTCTTCAGCAGCTCCCGCGCTTCCGTCTGGTAGTGGGCATCGCGCGGGTTGCTCGTCGGAGCGAGCGCGACCGCCTTCTCGAGCTCGCGGCGCGCGTCGTCGCGGCGCTTCAGCATGAGGTACGTGCGGCCGAGTTCGAGGCGGTGGTTCACGTAGTCGGGCTCGAGCGAGACGGCGCGTTCGAGGTCGTTCACGGCGTTGTCCATCGAGGCGCCCTTCGGAACGCCGCCGAGCACCGTGTTCGCTGCCATCCGTTCGAGGGCGTTCAGGCTCGCGACCTCGCGGTTCCACATCGCGCGCACGTGGTAGGCGCGCCCGAGGGCGGCATCGGCCTGCAGCGCCCGGTCCACCTCGGACTTGATCTCGCGCGCGAGCGCGAGCTTCGTCTTGGGACCTTCCTTGAGGGCCTGCCGCCCGAGCGCGATCGCGAGCGCGAGGTGGCCGCGCGCGCTGTCCGGCGCGACCTGAGTCGCGAGGCGCGCGTGCTCGACCGCCGAGGCGATGAGCTGCTTGCGCTCCTCGCCCTTCGCGTCCTCGCCCGCTTCGGACTCCGCGCGCGACAGCCGCCACAGCGCGGAGAAGTGCTTCGGATCCTCCTTGAGCGCGGCCTGGAACGCGGCGAGCGCGCGCGGCAGCTGGCCTTGCGCGTAGGCGACGTCGCCGGCGGCGATCTCGGCCGCGACGTCGGCGCGCGCGGGACGGACGGCGGCGGCCGCGATCGCAACGAGGACGAGCGAGAGGTGGAGGACGATCGACGGGAGCGGACGGCGGGGCCCGAGACGCGGGGCGCGAGGCGACTCGAAGGGTTCGGTCATGCGAGGGCCGGACTCTGTCCCACGGTCCCGACCATTGTCAACGCATCGGCCCGGCGCCGCGCGCGTGGCCGATTGTTCTTGAGCGGCGCGGGTGCGGGTGTTACCCCTACGCCCCACCGGCCGCCAGGAGGGCGGCCCACTTCGCTCAAGGAGCCCCCATGGCCGGCACGCTGATCGGCATTTTCCTCGACACCGTCGACCGCGAGCGCAAGAGCGCGCAGTTCCTGCGCCGGCGCGGAAAGACCTGGGAAGCGATCTCGGCCGAACGCGCGCTCCACGACGTCGCCTCTCTCGCGCTCGGGCTCGAAGCGCTCGGCATCGGTCGCGGCGACCGCGTCGGACTGCTGTCCGAGAACCGCTACGAGTGGCCCGTGACGGACCTCGCGACGCTCGGGCTCGGCGCGGTGACGGTGCCCGTCTACCCGACGCTGACGGGACCCCAGGTGCAGTACATCCTCGCGAACGCCGGGGCGAAGGTGCTCGTCGTCTCGACGCCCGCGCAGCTCGACAAGGTGCACTCGGTGCTGCCCGAGCTTCCGAGCGTGCAGGCGGTCGTGGTGATGGATCCTTCGCCGCCGAACGGTCCCATGGACCACGACTTCGAAGCCGTGCTCAAGGACGGCGCGAAGCGGCTCGCCGCGGATCCCGAGGCGTTCCGCCGCCGCGCCCAGGCCGTGAAGCCCGAGGACCTCGCGACCATCATCTACACGTCGGGCACGACGGGCGAGCCGAAGGGCGCGATGCTGACGCACGACAACATCGCGTTCGACGTCGCCTCGTGCCTGAAGCGCATCGCGTTCACGGGTGGAGACACGTCGCTGTCGTTCTTGCCGCTGTGCCACATCTTCGAGCGCATGGCCGGGCTCTACGCCATGCTCGCGTGCGGCGTCACGATCGCGTACGCGCAGAACATGGACACGGTCGCGACCGACGCGCAGGAAGTGAAGCCCACCGTGCTGACCGGCGTGCCGCGCTTCTACGAGAAGGTGTACGCGCGCGTCTACGAGAACGCCTCCAAGTTCCCGCCGCTGCGGCGCGCGATCTTCCACTGGGGGCTCGGCGTGGGCCGGCAGGCCGCGCGCCTCCACTTCGAAGGCCGCAAGCCCGCGGGCTGGCTCGCGCTGCAGCACCGTGTCGCCGACCGTCTCGTCGGCGCGAAGATCCGCGAGCGCGTCGGCGGACGACTGCGCTTCTGCATCTCGGGCGGCGCGCCGCTGGGGCCGAAGGTCATGGAGTTCTTCTTCGCGGTCGGCATCCCGGTCGTCGAAGGCTACGGCCTCACCGAGACCTCGCCCGTCATCTGCCTCAACCTGCCCGGTCGCGAGAAGCCGGGTTCCGTCGGCCCGGCGATCGCGGACGTCGAGGTGAAGATCGGCGACGAGGGCGAGATCCTCACGCGCGGCCGCCACGTGATGCGCGGCTACTTCCAGAACGACGAGGCCACGCGCGCCGCGATCCGCGACGGCTGGTTCCACACCGGCGACATCGGCCACCTCGACGCGGACGGAGCGCTGTTCATCACCGACCGGCTCAAGGACCTGCTCGTCACGGCGGGCGGCAAGAAGGTCGCGCCGCAGCCGCTCGAAGGACGGCTCAAGACGAGCAAGTGGATCGCCGAGGCCGTGCTGCTCGGCGACCGTCGCCCCTACGTGATCGCGCTGCTCGTGCCGAACTTCGCGACGCTCGAAGCGCACGCGAAGGCCCACGGCTGGGACGTCTCCGACCGCGACGCGCTGCTCGAGCGCGGCGAGGTCGCGGCGATCTACCAGGCCGAGATCGACCGGCTCAATGCCGATCTCGCGCCGTTCGAGAAGGTGAAGAAGTTCGCGCTGCTGAACCGCGAACTCACGCAGGAAGCCGGCGAGATCACGCCGACGCTCAAGGTTCGCCGCAAGATCATCGTCCAGAAGTTCGCCGCTCGCATCGACGAGCTCTATGCCGGAGTCGAGACGCCGCCGGCCGCGTAGTCACGGCGTCACCCACCCCCACCAGCGGAGAGTCGCATGATTCGGATGTCTCGGTGTCGGCCGGCGTGGCTGCTCGCGGCCGGTCTGACGATCCTCGTTCCCGCGCACGCACGCGCGTCGGGCTACTCGATCTTCGAACAGGGTGCGCAGGCGCTCGGGCGCGGTGGCGCCGTCACGGCGTCCGCGAACAACGCCGAAGCGGTGTTCTTCAATCCCGCGAATCTCGTGTGGCTCGACCGCGGCGCCTTCAGCCTGAATCCGACCCTGCTCTCGCCCGTGACGAGCTTCGCCGGTCACAATCCGTACCCCGGCTTCGGCACGGTCGAGGCGATGAAGAAGCAGAACTTTCCGACGTTGCCCGCCTACGTCGGCTATCGCTTCGCCGAGCGTTGCGCGGGCGGCATCGGCGTCGCGTTCCCGTTCGGGCTCGGCGTCGAATGGGACGATCCCGACCAGTTCAGCGGCCGCTACATCGTGACGAAGGCCGAGCTGCAGAGCGCGCAGGTGCTCGGCGTGGTCGCGTACGCGCCGCGCCCGAACCTGAGCCTCGCCGCGGGCGGCGCGATGGCGATGAGCAAGGTCGAGCTGCAGCGCCGGCGCCTCGCGACGGCGCCCGGCGGCGGCGGCGCGCAGGTGGACGTGGCGAAGGTCGGGCTCGAGTCCGACTTCACGCCCGGTTTCGGCTGGAACGCGGCCGCGACGTGGAAGCTCGATCCGAAGTGGACGTGGGCGGCCACGTACCGCAGCAAGATCGTGACGCACATGGAGGGTGACGCGACCTTCCAGCAGGTGCTGACGGGCAACTCGACGTTCGACGCCGGCGTCGCGGCGCAGCTGCCGCCGAACCAGAAGGTGAAGACGGTGATCCGCTTCCCGGCGATGTGGTCCACGGGCTTCGCGTGGACGCCGACCGACCGCTGGACGGTCGAGGCCGATCTCAACTTCTTCGAGTGGTCCGTGTTCAAGGACCTGCCGCTGCACTTCCAGACGACCTCGAGCGCGAGCAGCGCGATCGCCGAGAACTACGACGACGCCTTCCAGGTGCGCGTCGGCGCCGAGCACCGGCTCGACCGCTACACGTACCGCGTCGGCTACTACTACGACGAGGCCGCGGCGCCGGACGAGTCCATGAGCCCGCTGCTCCCCGACTCGGGACGCAACGGCGTCACGCTCGGCCTCGGCTTCCCGTTCGGCAAGGACGGTCGCTGGTCGCTCGACCTCTACGAGCTCGCCGTGTTCGTTCAGCACCGCGGCACCGAAGGCGTCAATCGCGACGGCTTCAACGGCGAGTACAAGTCCTACGTCAACGCGGCCGGACTCGGCCTCAACTACCGCTGGTGAGCGGGCGAAAGGAGCGAGCGATGAAGACGATGATGCGCATCGGCCTGCTGCTCGCGGCACTCGCGAGCCTCGCGGGCTGCAGCAAGATCAAGGCGACGACGGCGCCGACGGCCGGCGCGGGCAGCGCGGACTTCTCGCGCTACGTGGCACTCGGCACGAGCATCTCGGCCGGCTGGGAGTCGGGCGGCCTCGTGGACCGGCACCAGCGTCAGGCGTTCCCGGTGCTGTTCGCGCAGGCGATCGGCGACGGGAGCTTCCAGATTCCGTCCGTGAACGGCGACGGCGTGCCCGCGCTCACGCGGCTCGTCTCGCTGTCCCCGCTCGTCATCACGAACGCGGGGCGCGTGAACGGCACGTGGACGAACTCCACGAACTCGGAACCGTTCGACAACCTCGCGGTGCCGTACTCGCTGCTCGTGGACGTGGGCGACACGACGCGTTACCAGATCCCGCCGCCGACGTTCCCGCCGTACCGGCCCGTGATGTTCACGAACATCCAGCGCGGCCGCGGTTCGCTGCTCGCCCAGATCGCGACGCAGATGAACCCGAAGCCGACGTTCCTCACGTTCGAGTACGGCTCGAACGAGGTGCTCGGTCCCGCCTCGCGCGGCGCCGGAACGGTCGTTCCGGACGCGGCCACGTTCGCGGTGCTGCTCGGTCAGACGCTGAACGCGCTGCAGGGCGCGCTGCCGAACGCGAAGGTCGCGATCTTCACGGTGCCGGACGTGACGACGATCCCGCTCGTCCGCACGCTGCCGCCGGTCGTGCTCGGAGCGAACAGCCTCCCGATCGCGCCGCTGACTCCGGTCCTCGGCCCGGGCAACACGCCGGTCAATCCCGCCACGGACCTGCTGCTGCTCACGGCCGGCCCGCTGCTCGCGGCGGGCATGGGCTATCCGGTCGGCACGACCTCCTACATGAGCGGCGGACCGGTGCCCGGCACGGGCGTCGGGCTTCCGGACTCGGTCGTGCTGTCGGGCGCGGAGATCGCTTCGATCCGCGCGGCGACGAACGGCTACAACGCCGCGATCGTCGGCGAGGCGACCGCGCGCGGGTTCGCGGTCGTGGACCTGAAGGGACTGCTCGAGACCGCGCGCTCGACCGGCTTCAACGTGGCGGGCAACGTCTACACGAGCGCGTTCATCACGGGCGGGCTCTTCAGCCTCGACGGCGTGCACCCGAGCGACCTCGCGCACGGCATCCTCTGCAACGCGCTGATCGCCTCGGTGAACAGCAAGTTCGGGGCGTCCATCCACCCGATCGACCTCTCGGGCTCGATGACGCTGCGCGCCGATCGCGCGCGGCTCGCGATGCCGGAGTCGCCGCTCTATCCGGCGGTGTTCCAGTCCGAGCCGGGGCTCGCCTCCTACTTCCCCTGGCACGGCGCGCCGACGCCCTGAGTCCGGGCCGACGCCGAAACGAACGCGGGGCGGGAGTCGCACTCCCGCCCCGCGCGCGTTTGGAGCGCCGGACTACGCGCGCCGCATCGAGGTGATCGCGAGCGTGTTGCCCTCGCTGTCCTTGAAGAAGCCCATCCAGTAGTCGCCGTCGGCGAGCTTCGCCACGAAGTGCGGCTCGCCGATCGTGCGCACTCCGCGCTCGACGAGCGCCGCGTGCGCCGCGTGGATGTCCGGCACGTCGAAGTACAGCACCGAGCCGGGATGGTCGTGCTCGCCGGCTTCCGGAACGCCGAGCATCAGCCGGACGCCGCTGCAGTCGAAGAACGCCATGTTCGGCACGCTGAAGAGGTGCCGCATGCCGAGCGTGTCGCGATAGAACGTCGTGGCGCGTTCGAGATCGTGGGCGGTCATCGAGACCTGCGACAGCCTCGAGAGCGCGAGCGCGTGGGTCGGGACCATGGTTCCCCTCGGGTTCGAGTGGCGAGCGATTAGTTAGCTGTGCTAACTATAGGGACGTGAGCCCGCCCCGTCCACCGCGAAATACGGCCCCCGCCGGTCCGAACTCGGCGCTCGCCGAACGCATTCACCGCTCGGCGATCCAGCTGCTGCGGCAGCTCCGGAGCGTCGATCGCGAGCTGTCGCTCGGCCCGGCGAGGCTGTCGGCGTTGTCGGTGCTCGTGTTCGGCGGACCCTCGACGCTCGGCGCCCTCGCGCACGCCGAGCAGGTCCGGCCGGCGACGATGACGCGCATCGTCCAGGCGCTCGAGCGCGACGGCCTCGCCCGGCGCCGCGCGGATGCGGACGACGCGCGGCGCGTCTGGATCGAGCCCACGGCCGCGGGGCGACGGCTGCTCGAACAGGGACGGCGGCGCCGGCTCGAGGCGCTCGAGGCGCGGCTCGCGACGCTCACCCGCGACGAACTCGCGGCGCTCGAGCGCGGCAGCGAGGTGTTCGCGCGGATCGCGCACGCGGGCGCGCACGCGAAGTCGTCGCGGCGCTAGAGCCCGATTCGCGCGACTACGCCACTCCGAGGCGGTCGCGCAGCTCCTCGCGGACGAGGAACGGCGGCACGCTGCCGCTCTGAAGGATCGCGCCGTGGAACGAGCGCAGGTCGAAGCGGCCGCCGAGCTGCGTCTGCGCCTCGGCGCGCAACTCGCTCAGCAGCGAGTGGCCGACGAGGTAGCACAGCGCCTCCCCCGGCCGCAGCGCGTAGCGCTTCACTTCCATCTCGGCGCTCTCGCGGTCGAGCATCACGTTCGAGACGAGGTAGTCCACGGCCTCCGCGAACGTGAGCGTTCCGCAGTGGAGTCCGACGTCCACGACGACGCGGCACGCGCGCCACAGCAGGTTCCGAGTCTGGACGAGCGGCGTCGCCGGGTCGAGGAAGAAGCCCTGGTCGCGCATGAGCTGCTCCGAGTACAGCGCCCAGCCCCCGGTGAGCAGCGCGCTCTCGTGCAGCCGCCGGATGCGCGAGCCCTCGCGCGAGGCGTGCGAGAGCTGCAGGTGCTGTCCCGGGTACGCTTCGTGCGCGGCGATGAGCGAGATCGAGGCGTAACTGTGCCCGCCGATCTGCGCCTCGACGCGTTCGCGTCCGCGCGACAGGTCCACCGGCGTCACGAAGAAGTAGCCCGTGCGCTCGACGTCGAACGGCGCGGGGCCGAGGTACTCGGCGTAGGGCGTCACGGCGCGCTCGAAGTGCGGCGTGTCCACGATCTCGAGCCGGCAGTCCGGCATCGGCGCGAGCCCGCGCTCCTCGACGAACCGCCGGGCGCGCTCCATCTCGGCGACGTACGCCTCGCGCACGCGCAGCGGCTCCGGGTGGCGGCGGCGCGACTCGGCGAGCAGCGTGCGCCAGTCCTTGGACGGGTCGAGCCGGCGTGCCTCGGCCTCGAGTTCGAGCTTCAGTCGCTCGACCTCGCGGCGGCCGAAGTCGGCGAGGTACGCGCAGTCCATGGACAGCAGGTGCCCGCGCTCGAGTTCGTAGTTCAGCCAGCGCTCGCCGATCGCGAACGTGCCGCCCTCCATTCCCGGCAGGTCCTGGTCGAGGAACTCCTGGAAGCGCAGGAAGCCCACGCGCGCGGTGCCGCCCGCGTGCTCGATGCGTTCGGCCTCGGCCGGGAACGCGCGCAGCAGCGTGCGCACGACGTCGTCCACGTAGGCGAGGCCGCTCGAGTTGATCTCGCTCGCGACCTCCCGCAGCAGCGCCGGAACCTGCACGAGGTTCTCGCGCGCGGCGTCGAGGTACGCCGGAACGGCCATGAGCCGCGCGAGCACGAGTTCCTTGCGCTCTTCGATCGGCGCGAACGGACGCGCGAGCAGCAGGTAGATGCCCTGCAGCGCCGTCTCCGGATAGAGCGACGGCGTCCTCGCCTGCACGCGCTGGTCCTCGATGCGGGCGCGCTGAACCGCGACGCGCGAGCGCAGCAGCGCGTAGTCCACGCGCTGTTCGAGCGGCAGCTCCTCCCACGGCACCGACGCGACGAGGCGCTGGTCGAGATCGCTCAGCCAGCGGCCGCGCTCGCGGAAGCCCTCGCGCGTGTCGTTCGGGAAGAGCGCGTCATAGTCGTGGATTCCGGCGCGCGTCGCCGCGACGGGATCGAACTGCAGCGAGCGCTCGACGTATTCCTCGGCCAGCGCGTTGAAGGTGCGGATGGTTTCCTGCATGGCGTCCCTGCATCCGACGGCGAGGCCCCCGCGCGAGGCGCGAGGGCCCGGACGCCGTCAGTTCGTGCGGCTAGGAGATGCGGACGACGTTCGAGGCCTGCTTGCCCTTCGCTCCGGGGACGACGTCGAACTCGACGCGATCGCCCTCGTTGAGCGTCCGGAAGCCGTCGGCGCTGATCGCCGAGAAGTGCACGAACACGTCCTCACCGTTGTCGTCCTGAATGAACCCGAATCCCTTCGATTCGTTGAACCACTTGACCGAGCCCTGGAAGCGCCCGGAACTCACGCCGCCCGCGGGCGGCGCCGGATCACGGTGCCGGGGCGCGGAGGGACGCGCCGCGGGCGGACCGCCTCCGCGCTGAGCCTGGTAGCAGTTACGGCAGAATATCGGCCGTCCGGGCGTCGGCATGAAGGGCACCGTGGTCGTCGACCCGCAGTTCGAACAGACCGCCTCGTGCATGTCGCGGTCGCGATCGCGGTCGCGGCCCCCACCACCGCCCCCGCCACTGCCGCGCGGTCCGCGGTCCGAGGCTCGCCCCGGCCGCCGCCGCCACCGCCGCCGCCCTTGCGAGCTTCGCGACAGCCCTTGCAGCGCGTCGGCGCGTGGGTCAGCCCGTGCTCCTTGTAGAACGCCTGCTCTCCCGCCGTGAACAGGAACTCCGTCCCGCAGTCCACGCACTGGATCCGTTGGTCTTCACCGTTAGCCATGCTCGCCGCGAGCCTCCTCGATGGGAACTGACGTGGACCTGCTCTCTGGACACCAAAAACACGACAGCCCCGCACAGCGGCAGGCTGTCGGGGCGACTCACATGACGGTGAAGACTCTCGAACGGCGGATGATGGAAGAACCCGGGCGACGAATCACGGAACACCACGGAGGATCACGGAAGAACGACTCGATGTGCGCGCGAAGTATAGGAGCCGCCGAAAGAGCGAGTCAACGATTACCCGCGAAAACAGCGGCTCCGCGACGTGCCGGGCGCCCCGCAGCGAGCGCGTGGAGAATCTCACCCATCGTGACGACGTCGAGCAGGTTGTGGTGGAAGACCGGCACGAGGCGCCACGGGTCGCCGCTTCGAACGAAATCGTGATAGAGCCCCGGCACCTCCTCTCCCGGGACGTCCCCGGTGCGCCGACGGCGACACACGTGCAGTTCGAGCGTCTGCAGGCGGCAGTCCGGCAACTCCTCCTTCCAACGACGACGGGAATGGTGGAGCAGGTCGAGGTGGCGTTCGGGAAGGCTGAACGCCTCGCGGTGGAGCACCGACCGCGTCCTCAGGAACGGCACGTCGTACGAGCGGCCGTTGAACGTGACGAGCCACTCGAAGCCCCGCGCCGAACGGACGAGCGCGCGAATGAGCGCCGCCTCCTCGCCGTAGTGACGAGCGAAGAACTGGCGCAGCACGAAGTCCTCGCCGTTCCAGTGCATCGTTCCGGCGAGGAACACGGGGCTCGAGGCGAGTCCGCCCGTCTCGAGGTCGAGGAACAGCACGCGCTCGAGCCCGTCCGCGGCGAGCGCCTTGAGTTCGTCCGGAGCGCCGTCTTCGGGCGCGAGCCGCCCCCAGTGGGGGCGCGGCTTCTCCATCTCGGAGCGCAGTCGCTCGTGCACGAACACGACGTGCTCGCCGTCCCGCCATTCGCCCCCCGGCAGGAACGCCTCGACGCCGGCAACCGCGGCGCCGTCCTCGACGCGCCGACGGCGCCGTCGCTTGAGCGCGCTCGCGGGCCCGGCCGGTGTCGCGGCGTCGCGTTCGCTCGCGCCGCCGCCCGCGCCTTCCCCGCCGGCGCCGTTCGAGCGGCGCTCGCGGACGAGGTCGCCGAGCCGCGCGCGCAGACGGTCGTTCAGCACGCGGCACGCCCCTGCACGAGGTCCGCGTGCATCACCCGCGGCTCACCCAGTGACGGAGCAGCACGCGCGCCGCTTCCTTGTTCGGGATCGCACGCGCGTGACCCAGATCGGGATCCTGTTGCTGGGCGGGGTGCAGGATCGCGAGCCCGACGCACGACGGACAACCGTCGTCGCACTCGCACGCCTCGAGGTGCTCGAGGGCTGCGGCCGCGAGTTCGTCCGTCCGCGCCCAGCCCTGCTCGGCGAAGCCGAGCCCGCCCGGGTAGCGGTCGAACAGGAACAGCGCGGGGCGCCCGAGGTTCGACGAGTCGATCGTGCCCTGCAGGTCGGAGGGATCGCACATCGTGATCATCGAGAGCAGCGTCACGAACAGGTTGCGCACGCCCGACAGCCCGTTCACGGGCTGGAGGCCGCGGCCGGCGACCTCGCGCCACGCCGCTTCGGACGGCGCGAACCACAGCCCGGCGGTCTCGAGCGTGAGTCGCGGCAGCGCGAGCGGGTGGTAGCCGATCGCATCGAGCGAGTGGAAGCGGATCTTCTTCATCGCGATCGTCTGCCACGCGTACGTGAGCTCGCCGAAGCGCAGGCTCTCGCCGCGCCAGTCGCGGCGCTGCAACTCGCCGCGGATGCGCACCTGCGTGTCGAGCACCGGCTGCGTGTAGTAGTCCACCTCGCGCGGCTCGACGAACGCGACCTTCTGCTCGAGGTCCAGCTCGCGCACGTAGTGCGTCTCGCCTTCGTGCAGGTAGATCGCCTCGGGGTAGAGCAGCTCCATCGCGCTGATCGCGTCCACCGTACCGATCACGGCGTTCGCGTCCTTCGCGTTCAGGATCGTGTAGGTGTCGTCGCCGATCGAGCGCAGGTTCACCTTCGCCGACGGGAACTCGGTCTTCGCCCAGTACGAGCGCCGGTCGATCGTGCGCGTCTCGCCCGACTCTTCGAGCGCCTCGAGGATCGGCGCCATCTGCGCGCCGAACGCCTCTTCGTCGGCGGGCTCGAGCGGCAGCTCGTACGCCGCGCACGCGAGCTGCTGCGCGAGGATGTACGGGTTGTGCGGATCCACGCACGCCGCCTCGGGCGAGCGGCCGAAGAACCACTCGGGCCGCTTCATGAGGTACTGATCCACCATCTCGTTGTAGGCGACGAGCACCGCGAGCGACGTGCCGCCCTGCCGGCCCGCGCGCCCGGCCTGCTGCCAGGCGCTCGCGAGCGTCGGCGGCGAGCCGACCATGACCACGGCGTCGAGCCCGCCGATGTCCACGCCGAGTTCGAGCGCGTTCGTGCTCACGACGCCGCGCAGCTCGCCGCTGAAGAGCTGGCGCTCGATCTCGCGGCGGTCCTCGGGCAGGTATCCGCCGCGGTACGGACGGATCGCCCGCTCGAGCCCGGGCTTCGCGCGCTCGAGCCGCTCGCGCGCGTAGCGGTACACGAGCTCGGCCGCCACGCGCGACTTCGTGAACGCGAGCGTCTGCGCGCCGCGCTCGAGCAGTCCCGCGAACAACGCGCAGCCCTCGCCGTTCGACGAGCGGCGCTCGACGCGCGTCTCGTCGCGGAACGGCGGGTTCCAGAACACGAAGTGCTTCGCGCCGCGCGGCGAGCCGTCGTCGTCCACGACCGTCACGTCGCGGCCGGTGAGCCGCCCGGCCAGTTCGCCCGGGTTGCGGATCGTCGCGCTGCAGAGCACGTAGCGGAACTCGGCGCCGTGGTGGCGCGCGACGCGTTCGAGCCGCCGCAGCACGTTCGCGACGTGCGATCCGAAGATGCCGCGGTAGGCGTGCAACTCGTCCACGACGACGAAACGAAGTGCCCGGAAGAACCGCGCCCACTTCGCGTGCGACGGCAGGATGCCCTGGTGGAGCATGTCCGGGTTCGACAGGATCACGTTGCCCTCGTCGCGCAGCCGGCGCCGCGTCGTTGCCTGCGTGTCGCCGTCGTACACGCCGGCGCGCAGCGCGCGCGTGAGGTCGGCGTGACCGGCGGCGAGGCGCGTGAGCCCCTTCAACTGGTCCTGGGCGAGCGCCTTCGTCGGGAACAGGTAGAGCGCGGTCGCGTCCGGCTCGGCGAGCAGCCGCTCGAGCACGGGCAGGTGGTAGCAGAGGCTCTTGCCGCTCGCCGTGCCCGTCACGATCACGGTGTCGAGTCCGCCGCGCAGCGCGTCGATGGCCTGCACCTGGTGCGTGTAGAGGCGCTCGATGCCGCGGTGACCGAGCGCGTCCGCGATCACGGGCGGCAGCGGCAGTCCGAGTTCGCCGTGGCGGGCCGGACGGGCGGGCAGCGTCTCCCAGTGGACGAGGGCGCCGCGGTTCTCGGGTCGGCGGGCGTGCTCGGCGAGCCAGGCGACGAACGGCGCGTCGTGGTCGCGGAGCGGATCGGGCAGGTCGAGGAAACGGGAGGGGCGTGGCTGCATCGGTGCGAGCCTCGAGCGAAGCGTCGGGCGGGCGCCTCCGTCGGGCGCGGGGCGCGCAGTATACACCTGTGCAGTGGGCCGGCAATCGCGGATTTCGGGGCCGCGAGGGCGGACGGAGCTACTCGATCACGCTCGTGGTGGCGGCGATGCCGTCGATCACCCACTCGTCGCCGGCGGCCGCGAACGTCACGTGATAGGCCTCCTGCTTGCCGCGCAGGAACACCATGTCGCGCGCGCTCTCGTCGGTGGAGGGCGCCGCGCGCCACAGTCCGCGCGCCTCGGCGAACCCGAGCCGCAGCGCTTCCTCGACGAGCTTCGGATCGCTCACGCGGGCGCGCGCGAGATCGTCGTCGCGCACCGCGAGCGCCGTGACGAAGCTCACGAACGTCGCGTACGGCGACGGCACGAGCACCTCGTCGAGGCGCGTGAAGCCCGCATCCCCCCAGCGGAAGTGCCGCGTCCAGTAGACGTGCGGACACGTCGCGCACTCGTCGAAGCGCGGCGTCGGACCGTAGGCGCGCACGACGAGTTCGGTCGCGCTGTCGACGAGCGCGAACTCGGCGGTGCCGAACCGGCCGAGCGAATCGGGACCGAGGGACTGGGCGAGCGTCCACTCGCCCTTCGCGCCGGCGCGCCACACGAGCAGCGTCGGCTGCGCGCCGAGCGCGGCGCGGCGCGAGAACAGCGCCGCCACGCCCGCCGCCGGCCGCGCCGGCGCCGCCCGGGCGGACGCCTTCGCAGCGCCCTTCCCCGCGGGCTTCGCGGGCGGAGCCGCGCGCAGCGATTCGAGCCCGCGCGCGGCCACGGTCGAGAGCCGCAGTCCCGAGCCCTCGACGCGTTGGAATCGCACGTGCTCGCCGTCGCTCCAGTAGAGGTAGGGCCACGAGCCCGACTGCGGGTTCGAGCGCGCGAACAGGTTGACCACCGTGGCGCCTCCGCTCGACGCCTGCTCGAGGCCGAAGCCGAGCGAGTCGAGCAGCGCCTCGGCGCGGTCGCCCCACGACTGGGGAGTGGCGTCGAGGCCGCGCGTCTCGAGATCGCGCGCGACGAGGCCGGCGGTGAGTTCCGCGGCGCGCTCGGCGACGCCCGAGTCCCACGCCTCGGTCGCCGCACGGATCGCGAGCCCGAACGAGTCGGCCGGCGCGGTCGAAGTCGAGTCCGCCGAGATCGGCTCGTAGCGCTGCCGCGAGCAGCCGGCGAGCGCGAATGCCGCGAGCGCGAACGCCGCGAGCGCGGTGCGGCCGGCCCGCGTCACGATTTGCCTTTGGCGCCGGGCGGCGCGAGCGGCGGCGCGGCCTTCACGGGCACCGCCCAGTCGAGGATGACCCAGCGCCCGTCGCGCTGCGTGAAGTGCACGATGTAGAGCGGCTGCCCCTTGCCGGCCAGGTGGCGCAGCGCGAGCCAGCGCGGCCAGCTCTGGCGCTCCTCGGCGTATTCGACCTTCCACGCGCTCCCGGAGCGCGCGGCGCCGAAGCCGAGCCGGATCGCCTCGTCGAGCTTCGACGGCTCGCGCAACAGGCGCGAGGCGGCCACGCGGTTCGACTCGCCGAGCAGCCGCACGAACAGCGAGAACGTCGCGAGCGGCGACGGCATGAGCCGCGTGTCGTACACCTCGAACAGGCCGTCGCGCAGCGTGAACGTCGTCTCGCCGAGCAGCCCCGGACACTCGCGGCACCCGACGACCGTCGAATCCACCGTCGTCGGCCCCCACACGACGAGTTCCGGCTTGCCGTCGCGGTTCAGATCGGTGAACTCGGTGGCCGTCGCGGGCGGCAGCGCGATCGTGCCTTCGTGCTGCACGACGTTCCACGCCGAGCCGTTCGGCTGGAGCGCGAGCACCGTGAGCACGCGCTTCGTCGGATCGCCGCGGCGGCCCTCGACGATCGCCGCCTGGTAGGGCGCGTCCGTCGTGCCGTTCCACCACACGCGCATGCGGGCGTCGCGCCCGCCCTCGAAACGAATGCCCTGCAGGCGGAGGTCGTTGCCCTTCCACCACTGCAGGAAGCCGATGCCGTTCGCTCCCGGCCGGTAGGGGTTGTGGACCATCACGAGCGCGAACGCGTTCTGCGCGGGGTCCATCACGACGTCGGTGTCGAGCCCGAGCGAGTCGAGCATCGCCTCGACGGCCGCCGCCTGCGTGAAGTTCGCGCGGCCGAGCGAACGCAGCAGCCGGCGCGACATCCGGCCGACGAGTTCGTACGCGCGGCCGTTCGAGCCTCCGACGGAGTCGCCGCTGTTGGTCTGGAACGCGGCGCGCGCTTCCGCGCCCCACGCGGACAGCGAGTCGGCGAACGGTGGGATCCACGGGCGCACCTCCTGCGCGCGCGCGGCGGGGACGGCGGCGAGCGCGGCGAGCGCGCAGGACGCGAAGACGATCGCAACGGACGGGAGTGAGAGGCGCATCGGCTCAGTTGAAAGGCATCGGCGCGCGCGGGTCAAGCCGCTTGTGCCCGGCGAGCGTCAATGCGCGGTGAATCCTGCGCGGCGTTCGCCGATGCGCGCGCGGGGCTCGGGCGCGGGGCGCGCGAGCGCGGTGCCGCGCAGGCGGTCCGCCTCGCGGCGCGCCGACGATTCGGCCTCGAGCCGTTCGTTCGCCTCGATCACCGCCGGCGGCAGGCGGTAGGCGAAGAGCTGCAGCGTGCCGCGCGTCGTGTCCACGCCGGTCGTCGCGCTGCTCACGAGCCAGTTCGTGGACACGATCGTGTAGCCCGTCACGCGGTGGTAGCGCGCGGACGCCTCGAGATGCGCGGCGAAGTAGTCGGAGCGGTAGCGCAGCACGTCGCGCGTTCCGACCCTCAGCCCGCTCGCCGCCTCCGCGGCGGTCGGCGCAGGCGACTGTAGCGTCACGCGGCACGGGTCGAACGCGCCGCTCGTCGGGAATAGCGACACGCCCGGCAGCTGCGTGCCGCCGAAGAACGAGTAGGCGAGCAGCAGGTCCTGTCCCGCGAGCCGCCAGCCGCCCGTGCGCTGGGGAATACGCCACCACAGCCCGTTGTTGTAGCCGGGCCCGGACCAGGGTCCGCCCCGGCAGACGCTGCGCCCGCCCGTGCTGCTCGGAGTGAAATAGCCGAAGTCCAGGCAAGGCACCCACACCGTGTCCACGGGCAGTCCCGGCGGCACGACGTCGTAGCGCCACACGGGGCTGTCCGCCGTCTCGCCGGTGTCTCGGTTGAGTGCGCGCACGGCCCAGAAGCGGCGCGCCGAGAGCGGCGTTCGCGAGCGCGAGAGGTACCACCACTCGTAGAGCGACCGACCGTCGGCGCCGCGCGCGGCGACCGTCGCCGAGTCGAGCCCCTCCCAGACCGTGTACTGAACGAGGCCGGCTTCCGCCTCGGTGCTGTCCCACACGAGCGCCGCGAACGGCGACTCGTGCGTCGCGGCGTCCCCGGGCGACGGATGCTCGAGCCGTCGCAGGCTCGTCGTCGTGAACTGCCAGAAGAACGGGTCGCCGAGGGCACGGCCGCTCGCGGTGCGCACGCGCTTCGTGATCTCGATCGTGTAGGTGCGCCTCAGCCGGAGCGGCGCGAGCGGCACGACCGTGAGGCGCCTGCGCGCCGCGTCGTAGCGCGGCTCGAACGCATAGCGTTGCGTGTCGAGCTTCAGGAAGATGTTGTCCGTGTTCACGGTCGTCGTGTCGAGCGCCTCGCCGAACTCGACGTAGATCTCGGTGTCGTAGGGCACGCGCGTCGAGCGCGCCACCGGGAACACTCCCGTGACGCTGGGCGGCGGCGGCGGCGGCGCGACGAGCTGCTCGGCCTTCTTCCCGCAGCCCGCGAGCGCGAGGATCGCGAGCAGCGCGGCGAGCGGCACGCGGCGCACGGCGCGAAGCCTCACCGCACCACCACGAATCGGCCGGTCTGGTGCCCGAGCGCCGATTCCACCGTGAACAGGTAGACGCCCGAGGCCACGTCCTGCCCATTGCGGGACACGAGATCCCACGCGGCCTGGCCGTCGCCGCCGCTGCCGTCGTGGTCGAGCTGCGCGACGAGGTCCCCCGCGACCGTCCAGATCTTGATCGTCACACGCGCGCGCGGCAGTCCCATGAAGTCGATGTGTCGCGTCAGTTCGTCGCCGAGCGTCCTCGGCCGGTCCCAATCGGCGTTCGCGCGAAATGGGTTCGGCACGACCCACACCTCGTTGCCGCTCGCGCGCGCTTCGGTGCGCGGTACGACACGCTGCGCGAACTCGGTCGCGATCGGCGCGTACGCGATGCGGTGCGAGATGTAGCCGTTCGAGTCTCGCACCGCGACGTCGAACACCGTGGTCACGACGTACAGGTAATCGAAGCCGTTCAGGACGTCCGGGTCCAGGTAGCGGTAACGCCCCACCGGGTAGAGCGGCTGCTCGTACAGGATGCGCTCGTAGTCGAGCGACGGGTCGGTGTAGTCCGAGAGCAGGTTCGCGCCGAGCAGCGTGTCGAGCGCGAACGCGGCGACGAGCGCCCAGCGCGGACGCGGCGGCACGAGGGATTCGCGCTCACGCCAGTCCTGCAGCTTCCAGATGTAGTAGCCGACGAACTTCGTCTCGCTGCCGCCCGCGAGGTTCGCCTGCAGCAGGATCTCGGGGCGGTTGTCCCACGCGATCTCGACCGCGTGGTCCTTCGGCGCGAGCCGGAACGACGGCGGCGGCGGCTGCATGCCGGGATCCGCCCAGCGGAAGAACGTGTCCCAGCCGTCGTTCCCCGTGCAGCGGTCGCAGTCGGCGTCGGTCCAGATGCAGCGTCCGTGTTCGTAGTGCTGCGGGACGGGCGTGGGGCCGCTGTCGAACTCGTTCGCGAACTTCTGAGGACAGTCGGGATCGAGGTCGAACTCGACCCCGGGCGGCGGCTCGACGCACGCCTCGTGGCCGTTGATCCCGGTTTCGCGCCGGTCGTAGTCGCGCGGCCAGGGCTGACGGTAGTTGTCCGGCTGCCGGTTGAAGCGCACGCCGTCCTCGAGGATCGCCATGTTCCCGGCCTCGACCGCGATGCTGTCGAGCGTCGCGCCGGCGATGAGCGCGATGCTGAAGTCCACGCTGCCGCCGGGTTCGATCAGCGGGAACGGGCCGCACGAGACCAGCACGACGTAGTCGTCGGGCGTGCTCGTGTTCGCCTGCGGAAAGCCGCCCTGCATCGCGACGTAGCGATCGACGTCGGTGACGGGGAGCCCGCCCTGGCCCGGCACGCGTCCGTTCGCGAACGTGAAGTAGCGGAAGTTCACGTTGCGCGGCGCGCGCGCGAACGGGTGCCCCGCGCCGAAGATCCCGGCGATCGGATCGGTCTTGTGATGCAGGCCGACCGCCGCGACGTAAGGCAGCTCGGCTCCCGGCAGGCCGTCGCCGATCACGGGGAAGGACTGAGCGAGCGTCGTGTAGCACGGGAACCCGGGGGGGCACGGCCTTCGCTGGCACGGGATCACGCCGCCGAGCGTGATGCTGTCCCAGCCCGCGTAGTACGTGCGCGAGTAACGCGAACGCTGCATCACGTCGTTCAAGTGCCCGGCGCGGTCGTTGCGCAGCTTCGAGTCCCCGTCCACGAGCACGCCGAGGTACACGTCGCGAACCGCGTGGTCGCCGTGGTTCGTGATCGTGTAGGTGACGCCCGCCGCGCGATCGAAGCCCGGCACCGCCCACGCGTAGACCTCCTGGTGCACGGACAGTCCGAGCGGCCGGTGCTGTTCACCGCCGGGATAGACGAACTGCACCGCCTCCGGGCGGTCGTCCACGTAGTCCGCCGTCGCGGTCTGCTGGCAGAAGAGTCCGAGGTCCTCGTCCACCTCGAAGTCGCCGTCGTCGTCCTTGTTGTTGAGGATCTCCTCGTCCGTTCGACCGTCGTTGTCGTCGTCGTAGAAACGCTTCGAGCCGAGGCGGCCGAACTCGCCGAGCCACACGTGGTCGGCGCTGTCGAGCGTGGGCCGGAACTCGAGCAGCGGCCCGCCCGAGACGCGCGCGGAACCGCCGTCGGGAACGCCGCCGACCCACAGCGCGGCGTAGTTCAGCAGCTCGAAGCCCGAGCCCGGCGGCGACTCGAACGACGGATCGTTCGAGAGTCCCTTGTCGAGGAACGGATTCCCGAGGATGCCCGCGTTCGTGACGCGCAGGTTGAAGTTGCCGCGATTGAGCACGGGCCCGCGATCGTTCACGTCCAGCACCGCGAAGGCCGGGCGGGAAACGAGGGACGCGAGTGTCGCGAGGGCGAGCAGGGTCTTCTTCATGTCGGGAGAGCGAGTCGGACGTTCGAGGCGGCCGTGGGGGACGGCCGGCGAGCGGAAAGAATAGGAGTGCGGCCGCGTCGGGCACAACGACGGACTCGCGCGCCGAACCGGGGTCGGGACGAACGCCCGGCGGAGCGTGTCGAACGGCGCCGTGGACCCGGCCCGTGCCCGCCACTAGAGTGCCGCGCATGTGCACGGTCCTGCTCGGCGTGGACGTCGTGCGTCCGGGGTCGGTGATCCTCGCGGGGAACCGCGACGAGAGTCCGCTCCGGAAGAGCGAGGGTCCGCAGGTGCTGCGCGCGTCCCCGCGCGTGGCCGGCGGCCGCGACGCGGTCGCGGGCGGCACCTGGCTCGCGATCCGCGAGCGCCGCGCGGCGGTCGCGCTGCTGAATCGCCGGCCGGCCGAGGCGCTCGCCGCCCCCGCGCCGCTGCTCGCGCGCTCGCGCGGACTGCTCGCGCTCGACGCCGCCTCGCTCGTTCCCGGCGACGGAGGCACGCTGTCGCGTCACGCGGCATCGCGGCTGCGCTCGCTCGTCACCGAATCGAGCTACGCGCCGTTCTCGCTGCTGTGGGCCGCGCCGGAGGGTTCGTGGATCGCCTACGGCGGGCCCGGCGCCACGCGCGGGCCCCACGCGATCGGCCGTGGCTGGCACGTCGTAACGCACGCCGATCTCGACGACGCGCGCGAACCGCGCACGGCGTGGCTGATCGAGCGGCTGCGCGGCGTCGGTTCGCGCGATCCGCGCGCGACCGCGGACGAACTGCTCGCGCTGCTGCGCACGCACGGCGACGGGAACCGCGTCCCGGAGGTTTGCATTCACGACGGACGAATGGCGACCGTGTCGGCGTCGGCCGTGTATCTCGCCGACGGCGACGCGCGCTACTGGCATCTCGACGGCCGTCCGTGCGAAGGCGCGTGGACGGATCACACCCCGTTGCTCGCGGAGCCGTCCGCGAAGGAGGACGCATGAAGCTCGACGGACAGGTGGCGCTCGTCACGGGCGGCAGCCGCGGACTCGGACTCGCGATCGGCACCGCGCTCGGCGCCGAGGGCTGCGCGGTGTCGGTCATGGCGCGGCCGGGCGCCGAACTCGACGCCGCGGTCGCGAAGCTCTCGGCCGGCGGCGGGCGCGCGATGGCAGCGCCGGCCGACGTGACGAAGGCGGCCGAGGTCGAAGCCGCGGTGAAGGCCACGGTCGAGCACTGGGGACGACTCGACATCCTCGTGCTCAACGCCGGCACGTGGGCAGGCGCATCCATCGCCGAGACGAGCGAGCAGCAGTGGGACTCTCTGCTGAACCTGAACTTGAAGGGCGCGTTCCTCGCGCTCAAGGCCGCGATCCCGTGGCTGACCGCGCAACGCAAGGGCACCGTCGTCGGCATCGCGTCGCTCGGCGCGCTCACGGGCCAGCCCGGCTCCGCGGCGTACGCCGCGAGCAAGTGGGGCCTGCGCGGACTGCTCGAGTCGGCGGCGCTCGAACTCAAACCCAACCGCGTGCGCGTGAGTCTCGTCTATCCCCACAACATCAACTCCGCCGGGCGCGCGATCCAGCCCGGGTCGAAGGATCGCGACCAGAACCTCGAGCCCCGCGAGATCGCGTCGCTCGTCGCGTGGATCTGCACCGCGCCCGAGCACGTCGCGGTCGGGAACGTGACGGTGTGGCCGATCACGGCGGGGATCGGGATGCGGTAGGCGGGCGTTTTCGCCCGCTCGGGCCGCGGCGTCCGGGCGCCCGAGCCGCGCGCGGCGCCCTTTTCGCCCTCCCTTCCCCTCGCGTACACTCCGCCCCCGAGGCTCGTCTGGAATCTCGAGGGGAGGGGTTTGGGATGGAAATGCGCTTTCCGGACTGCTGCAAGTGCGAGGACGGAGTCCTCCTTCCGCTGTCCGACTACGGTCGCGACGGCGCGCCCATCACCTACAAGGCCTGGGTCTGCAACAACCCCGCGTGCGGCTTCAACATTCGCATCGACAACGGCGAAATCAGCATCGGTCGCACGATCGGCCAGTCCACGAAGTGAATCGGTTCGTCTCGCTCGCGGGCCGGCGCCTCACGCGCGCCGCTCACCGCACGACCGGGGAGCGCGCGTGATCCGCGCCATCGTCTTCGATCTCGACAACACGCTCACCGACTTCATGCGCATGAAGGACGCGGCGATCGTGGCGGCGATGGACGGCATGATCGACGCCGGCCTCAAGATCCCGCGCGACGAACTGCGCCGCCGCATCGACGCGATCTACCTGGAGCTCGGGCTCGAGTTCCAGAAGGTCTTCGACGAACTGCTCGTGCGCGAGTTCGGGCAGGTGGATCCGAAGATCCTCGCCTCCGGCATCGTCGCCTACCGCCGCGCGCGCGAGTCCACGCTCGTGCTCTACCCGCACGTGCAGATGACGCTGCTCGAGCTCTCGAAGCGCGGCATCCGGCTCGGCGTCGTCTCGGACGCGCCGCGCATGCAGGTGTGGCTGCGGCTCTGTTCGCTCTCGCTGCAGCACGTGTTCGACGCCGTCGTCACGTTCGACGACACGCAGGAGCGCAAGCCCAGCCCGGCGCCGTTCCGCGAGGTGCTGAAGCGTCTCGAGGTCGCGCCGGCGAACTCGCTCATGGTCGGCGACTGGGCCGAACGCGACGTCGTCGGGGGAAAGAGCCTCGGCATGAAGACGGTGTTCGCGCGCTACGGCGACACGTTCGGCACGCAGGAGTCGGGCGCCGACCACGACATCCACGACATCTGGGAGCTGGTCGGCATCGTGGACCGGCTGAACGCCGACTCCGCGGCCGGCCGCTGAGGCCGCGCACGCGCACGGGAGGGAACCCTTGGAAGGGAAGGTCAAAGCCGCGAAGTACAAGGTGTACTCGCCGCCCGCGGGCACGGGCGGGCTCGACGGGAAATTCCACGTCTACACGTTCGACGTCTTCCACCAGACGTTCCTCGACGCGCACCGCGCGCACGACACGATCGAGCGCGCCGTGCAGTACCAGCGCAGCGAACAGGAGCGCATCTACACCGTGCAGGAAGCCGAGCCCGAGCTGTTCGACCTGCCGTTCGTCTCGACCGATCCCGACCTCGTCGCGCGCGCGGCGCGCGACGCCGAGTACCGCGAGCGGCTCGCGAAGGAGCTGAGCGCGGACGCGCGCCAGCGCGTACGGAGGCGCTGAGCCTCGTGCGCGGATTCGCAGGCCTCGTCGCGCTCGTCGCGCTCGCGGCGCTGCCGTCGCTCGCGACGCCGTTCGCCGGCGACGCCCCCGGCCACGACGACGACGCGAGCCCTGCGGCGGACAGCTCCGCGGCCGACGCCGACACGACCGAGGACGTCGAGGCGGTCGTGCCCGCGGGCGCCGCGGGCGCGGACACCTCCGTGCGCGTCACGGGAACGCCGCTGCGCTTCGGCTGGGGCCTCGACCGCCTGTCGCAGTTCGGGAGCTTCACCGCGATCAAGTCCACCGTGCGCGGAGAGGCCGCGCGCGAAGGCGCGCTGCGGTGGTTCGGCATCGATGCGAAGGCGAAGCTCGCGCTCAAGCGCGGCCGGCTCGTGCGCGTCGTGATCGAGGTCCCGAAGCCGTCGAGCCGCCACCTCGACTACGTGAACGACGAGCTGACGCGCCGCGGCTTCCACCGCGGCTGCGCCGAGCGCTCGCGCGTGCGCAGCGACTGCTCGTGGAAGCGCGACACGGACGTGCGGCTGACGTGCAGCGCGTCCGCGATGAACGCCACGATCGTTCCGCACGTCGAGACCGCGTCGCCCGCGCGCGCCGTCGCGCCGGCGGTCGCGGCCTCGCAGCGTCGCGAGCCGCTCGTGCTGCCGGACACGCTCGTGCTCGCCCGGCCCGACGCTCCGGCCTCGCGCCTCGCGCCGCCGTTCGTCGAGCGCGTTCAGCCGCAGTTCCCCGACGCCGCGCGCGAGGCGGGCGTGCAGGGCAACGTGTGGGTGCGCGCGCTCGTGGACACGAACGGCCGCGTGATCGAGGCCGCCGTGTTCCGCGGCATTCCCGAACTGAACGACGCCGCGCTCGCGGCGGCGCGTGCGTCGCGCTTCGAGCCGTACGTGAAGGACGGCGTCACGTACCGCTTCCGCGTCGAGATGCCGTTCCGCTTCACGGTGCACTGACCATGCTCCTCCTGACCGCCTCCGAGATGCGCGCGCTCGACCGGCTCACGATCGAGGGCGGGCACGCGTCCGGCGAGACGCTCATGGAGCGCGCCGGCGCCGGCGTCGTCGCGGCGATGGAGCGCGCGTTCGGTCCGCCGCTCGCGCTGCGCGTGCTCGTGCTGTGCGGCCCCGGCAACAACGGCGGCGACGGCTTCGTCGCCGCGCGCCACCTGCTCCAGCGCGGCGCGCTGCCGCGCCTCGTGCTCGTCGCGCCGCGCGAGCGGGTCGCGGGCGAGGCGCTCGCGCACCTCGAGCGCGCGGAGGCCGCCGGCGTTCCGCCGCCGGCGTTCCGGGCGTCGCGGCCGACGAGGCCGCGCTGCGGGGTCAGATCGAGGACGGCGCGCCGTGGGACTTCGCACCTACGTGCGCTGCGCCGTGCCGCGCAGCCTGCACGACATCCTCGCCGTGAAGCTCACCGAGGAAATGACCGTGCCGTGCCCCGAGGCGGGTCCTCGCGCGCTCGCGCTCTCGGCGCGCGGCACGATCGAGGCGCTGCTCGGCACCGGCGCGCGCGGCGAGCCCGAGGGCCTCGTCGCGGCGTGCGTGCAGGTGACGCGCGAGCTGGACGAATCGGGCACGCGCATCGTCGCCGTGGACCTGCCGACCGGCGTGGACGCGGACACGGGCGCGATCGCGCGCCGCGCGGTGCGTGCCGACCTCACCGTGACGTTCGGGCACCCGAAGCGCGGCCACTGGCTGTGGCCGGGCCGCGCGTTCGCGGGCCGCGTCGAGGTCGTGGACATCGGGCTCGTCGCACCCGCCGCCGCCCGCGACTGCCCGGTGTCGCTCGCGACCGAGGACGACATGGCGGTGCTCGTTCCGCGCCGCGGCCCGCGCGCGCACAAGACGTCCGTGGGACGCGTCGTCGTCGCGGGCGGCTCCGAAGGGCTCACGGGCGCCGTCGCGCTCGCGGCGCACGCGGCGACGCGCACGGGCGCGGGCTACGTGCGCTGCGCCGTGCCGCGCAGCCTGCACGACATCCTCGCCGTGAAGCTCACCGAGGAAATGACCGTGCCGTGCCCCGAGGCGGGTCCTCGCGCGCTCGCGCTCTCGGCGCGCGGCACGATCGAGGCGCTGCTCGAACGCGCCGACGCGTTCGTGCTCGGCTCGGGGCTCGGCCGCCATCACGAGTCGGCATCGCTCGTGCGCGCGCTCGTCTCCGCGCGCACGCGGCCGACCGTGCTCGACGCCGACGGACTCTCGGCGCTCGCGGGCCAGCCGTTCGAGGCCGGCGCCGGCGAGCCGCTCGTGCTCACGCCGCACCTCGGCGAGATGGAGCGGCTCACGGGCGAGACGTCGGTTGCGCTCGAAGGCCGCCGCATCGACGCGGCGATCGAGTGGGCGCGGCGCTGGAACGCAGTGGTCGTGCTGAAGGGCGCGCCGACCGTGACGGCCTCGCCGGACGGACGGGCGACCGTGAACCCGACCGGGAACCCGGGGCTCGCGACCGCGGGCACCGGCGACGTGCTCGCGGGTGCGATCGGCGCGCTGCTGTCGCAGGGACTCGACGCCTACGACGCCGCGCGTCTCGGCGCGTTCGTGCACGGCCTCGCGGGCGATCGCGCGCGCGCGGCGCGAGGCACGCTCGGGCTCGCGGCGCGCGACGTGCTCGAAGCGCTGCCCGAGTCGCTCGAGGCGCTCGAGCGGCGGCGCGACACGCCCGCCGGACGGACGGCCCGCTGATCGCCCCGCGAAACGAAACGGCCCGCGCGGATCGCGCGGGCCGTCGTCACTTCGGGCCGCTCACAGGTGCGGCGTCACCTTCGACACGATGTGCGGCTTCGGGAACGCGCCGATCATCTTCACGACTTCCTGGCCGCCCTTGAAGAGCATGAGCGTCGGGATACTCTGCACGCCGTAGCGCATGGCGACGTCCTGGTTCTCGTCCACGTCGACCTTCACGACCTTGAGCCGGCCCGCGTACTCCGCGGCGAGCTCCTCGACGACCGGCGCGATGTGCCGGCACGGTCCGCACCACGCCGCCCAGAAGTCCACGAGAACCGGAGTCGGTGACTGGAGCACTTCGTTCGTGAAGTTCTGCTCGGTCACCGCGATCGCATTGCCCATTTCGAAACCCCCTTCAGACCCTAGTATTCTTCGCTCGAACGCCCCTTCGATGCCGGGCGAGTTCGACCGATTCACGACCGACCCAAGAGCCCGCGCAGCATAGGAACCGCGTTTCGAAGCGTCAATGCTCGGGAGCACCCGCGAGGTTCCGCAACAGCATCGGCAGGTTCCGACCGTTTCATGATCCCTCTTCGCGACGAGAATCCATCCGCCACGACGCCGTGGGTGACCCGCGGCCTGATCGCGCTCAACGTGCTGTTGTTCCTGTACGAGCTCGCGATCGGCCCCGGGCTGCGCACGTTCGTGTTCCAGTTCGGCTTCGTGCCCGCGCGCCTGTCGCTCGCGCTCGGCGGCGACGGCGCGGCGGCGCCCGTGCTCGGCAGCGTGCTGAGTTCGATGTTCCTGCACGGCGGCTGGGCGCACCTCGTCGGCAACCTCTGGTACCTGTGGATCTTCGGGGACAACGTCGAGGACCGTCTCGGGCACGTGGGCTTCCTCGCCTTCTACGTCGCCGCGGGCGCGTGCGCGACGGCGGCCCACTGGCTCGCCAACACCGCCTCCCCCGTGCCGACCGTGGGCGCGAGCGGCGCGATCGCGGGCGTGCTCGGCGGCTACCTCGTCGCGTTCCCGCGTGCGCGCGTGCTCACGCTCGTCCCGCTGTTCGTGTTCATCCAGGTGTGGGCCCTGCCCGCGGTCGTCGTGCTCGGGCTGTGGTTCGTCTTCCAGTTCGTGAGCGGCTCGCTCGCGCTCGGCATGGGCGCGGGCGGCGGGGTCGCGTGGTGGGCGCACGTCGGGGGCTTCGCGTTCGGGCTCGCGGCGATGGCGGTCTTCGGCCGCGGCCGCGGCCGCGAGCGCGAATCGCACGCCTGGGTCGAGCCGTAGGACGCACCCCCGCGCGCCGCGGCGCGTGACGCTCGCCGCCGCCGCCGCCGCGCCCGTCGCGACGCACTCCCGCCGGGACGCGCGAGTGCGTTACGTTGAGGCCCCTCGCAACCTTCATCCCCCGGAGGTTTCCCCGTGCGACAGGATCTCGACCGCCTCATGCGCGAGCGCGGCCTCGCCGGCCTCGTCATCGTCGCCGCCGACCGCTACGCACCGGCCCTGCTCTATTCGACGGGCCAGCACCTGCACCACGCGTTGTACTTCCGAGCCGCGGACGGCCGCGCTCACCTGATCCACGACCCGATGGAACGCGATCAGGCCGCGCGCGCCGGATGCGAGATGTCCTCGTTCGGCCAGCACCGCGTGAGCGTCGCGCTCGCCGAGGAAGGCTCGATGACGCGCGTCTACGGCCGGTGGATCGGCGAGACCTGCGCGCTGCTCGGAATGCGCGGGCGCATCGCGCTCCACGGCGAGATGGACGCGGGCCGCGCGTGGGAGATGATCGCGCGCGCGCGCCGCGAGCTGCCCGAGCTCGAGATCGACGACGCCACGCCCGACCTGCTGCAGCAGGCGCGCGCGACGAAGGACGCCGACGAGATCGCACGCATGCGCAAGGCGTCGCTCGGCACCGTGGACGCGATGCGCCACGTGAAGGAGTACCTCGAACACTCGCGCATCTCGGGCGACAAGGTCGTCCACGGCGGCGGCCTCGTGACGCTCGGACGGCTGCGCCAGATCGTGCGCGAGACGTTCCTCGCGCACGGGCTCGCCGAGTCGGGCGACGGCATCATCGCGCAGGGCCGCGACGCCGGCGTGCCGCACAACCGCGGCAACGACGACGACGTCGTGCGCCCGGGCGCGCCGATCATCGTGGATCTGTTCCCCGGCGAGGCGGGCGGCGGCTACTTCAGCGACATGACGCGCACGTTCTGCGTCGGCCCCGCGAGCGACGAGCTGCGCCGCACGTACGCCGACGTGCACGATGCCTTCCGGCAGGCGATGGACACGCTCGCGCTCGGCGAGCGCTGCCGCTCGTACCAGGAGAAGACCTGTGCGCTGTTCGAGTCGCGCGGGCACCGGACGCCGCTCTCGCACCCGGGCACCGAGGAGGGCTACGTGCACGGCCTCGGTCACGGCGTCGGGCTCGCGGTGCACGAGGCGCCGAGCCTCGGCGGCCCGCCCTCGAACACCGCCACGATCGCGCCCGGTCACGCGATCACGATCGAGCCCGGGCTGTACTATCCCGAGCGCGGCATCGGCGTGCGCATCGAGGATCTCGTGGTCGCGCGCGCCGACGGCACGTTCGAGAACCTGACCGAGTTCCCCGTCGAAATGGAGGTCGTTCCGCGCGGATGAGCGCCCGTCACCGCCCCCTGCACGACGTCGTCCCGCCTCCGCGCACCGAGCGCTGCGTGCTCGTCGGCCACGCCGAGCGCGACGGCGACGACCTCGAGCGTTCGCTCGAGGAGCTCGCACGCCTCGCCGACACGGCCGGGGCGCGCGTCGCGGCGACCGTCGTGCAGCGGCGGGGCGACATCCATCCCGCGCACTTCATCGGCAAGGGCAAGATCGGCGAAGTGAAGGACGCGGCCGAATCGCACGACGCCGAGGTCGTGATCTTCAACGACGACCTGTCGCCGCCGCAGGTCCGCAACCTCGAGAAGGCGCTCGCCCGGAAGGTCGTGGACCGCTCCGAGCTGATCCTCGACATCTTCGCGCGCCGCGCCCGCACGCGGGAGTCGCGGCTCCAGGTCGAGCTCGCGCAGCTCGAGTACACGCTGCCGCGCCTCACCGGCATGTGGAAGCACCTCGAACGGCAGGCGGGCGGCATCGGCACGCGCGGACCGGGCGAGACCCAGCTCGAGACCGACCGCCGCCTCGTGCGCGAGCGGATCGCGCGCCTGAAGGACGACCTGCGCGCGGTCGAGCGCGAGCGCGAGACGCAGCGCCGCCGGCGCCGCCGCGAGTTCCGCGCCGCGCTCGTCGGCTACACGAACGCCGGCAAGAGCACGTTGTTCAACGCGCTCACGCGCGCGCAGGTGTTCGTCGAGGACCGGCTGTTCGCGACGCTCGACGCCACGACGCGCCAGATGGTGAGCCCCGAACGGCGCGTCGCGCTGCTGACCGACACGGTCGGGTTCATCCGCAAGCTCCCCCACCACCTCGTCGCGTCCTTCCACAGCACGCTCGTCGAGGCGATCGAAGCCGACCTGCTGTTGCACGTCGTGGACGCCGCCGATCCCGACCGCAACCGCCAGATCGAGGCGGTGGACGGCGTGCTCGAGGACCTGCTCGAGACGCCGCGCCCGACCGTGCTCGTCTTCAACAAGTGCGACCTGCTGGACGACGAGACGCTCGCGGGGCTGCGGGTGCGCTACCCCGGCTGCTTCACGGTCTCGGCCCGCCGCGGGCTCGGACTCGCCGAACTGCGCGAGTCGCTGTGGTCGCGCGCGGGCGAGCGCACGGCCGCCGCCGCGCGCGGCTGACCTCCTTCCCGCCGCCCGGGAACCCGCCGGCGCGCGCGTGCATTCGGAGGGTCGCGCGGGGCGGACCCGCGCCGTCCGGGCGCGAGGCGCGCGCCCCACCGTTCGCGGGAGCTCGAATGGCCGGCACGAAGCCGCGCATCGTCGTCCTCGGCGCCGGATTCGGCGGCCTCTACTGCGCGCTCGAACTCGAGCGCGCGCTCGCCCGCGAGCCGCTCGCCGAGGTCACGCTCGTGGACCGCGAGAACTTCTTCCTCTTCACCCCGATGCTGCACGAGGTCGCGGCCGGCGAGCTGGACGTGACGCACATCGTGAATCCGATCCGCAAGCTGCTCCGCCGCGTGCGCTTCTTCAAGGGCGACGTCGAGCGCGTCGACCTCGAGCGCCGCGTCGTCCGCATCGCGCACGGCGAGAACCTCCACACCCACGAACTGCCCTACGACCATCTCGTGATCGCGCTCGGTTCGACGACGCGCTTCGCGGGCGTCCCGGGACTCGCCGAGCACGCGCTCGGCATGAAGACGCTCCCGGACGCGATCCACCTGCGCAACCGCCTCATCGGCCGCCTCGAGCAGGCCGACGCCGAGGACGATCCGGCGCTGCGCGCGCGGCTGCTCACCTGCGTCGTCGCGGGCGGCGGATTCGCGGGCGTCGAGACGATCGCCGGCGTGAACGACTTCCTGCGCGAATCGCTGCGCTACTACCCGGGCCTCGCCGAGTCCGAACTGCGCGTCGTGCTCGTGCACTCGGGCGAGCGCGTGCTCCCGGAACTCGGCCCCGAGCTCGGCGGCTACGCCGGCGCGAAGCTCGCCTCGCGCGGCGTCGAGATCCGCACGGGCGTGCGCGTCGCATCGTTCCTCGACGGCGTCGTCGCGCTGTCGGACGGCACACGGATCGAGGCCGGCACGCTCGTGTGGACGGCCGGCACCGAGCCGCACCCGATCGTGCGCGGGCTGCCGTTCGTGTCGGCGCGCGGGCGCATCCCGGTCGAACCGACGCTCGCCGTTCCCGGCTGGCCCGGCGTCTGGGCGCTCGGGGATACGGCCGAGGTGCCCGACGTGCGAACGGGCGGGCTCCATCCGCCGACGGCGCAGCACGCGCTGCGCGAGGGCGCGCGGCTCGGCCGCAACCTCGTCGCGGTGCTGCGCGGGGAGTCGCCACGGCCGTTCCGCTTCGGCGGCCTCGGCCAGCTCGCCGCACTCGGCCGCCGCACGGGCGTCGCGCGCATCCTCGGCCGCAACGTGTCGGGCTTCTTCGCGTGGTGGCTGTGGCGCACGGTGTACCTCGCGAAGCTGCCGCGTCTCGAGAAGAAGCTGCGCGTGATGCTCGACTGGACGCTCGACCTCGCGTTCACGAAGGACATCGTCCAGTTCCACGCGGACGCCGAGCCCGCGCTCGAGGTCGCGTCGTGAGCGCCCCCGCGATGCCCGGCGTGACTCCGCACGGCGACGACGCCCACGACGCCGCGGAAGGTCCGGGCATCCACTCGGCGAACTTCCGCTTCCCCGACGGATTCCTGTGGGGCGCGGCGACGTCCGCGCACCAGGTCGAGGGGCGGAACACGAACAACGACTGGTGGGCGTGGGAGCAGTCGGGCCGCGTGAAGGAGCCGTCGGGCCTCGCGGCCGACCACTTCCGCCGCTTCCGCGAGGACTTCGACCTCGCGCGCTCGCTCGGCCACAACGCCCATCGCTTCTCGCTCGAGTGGAGCCGCATCGAGCCCGAGGACGGCACCTTCAGCGCCGAGGGCCTGCGGCACTACGGCGACGTGATCGACGCGCTGCGTGCGCGCGGCATCGAGCCGGTCGTCACGATCTTCCACTACACGATCCCGCAGTGGCTCGCGGCTCGCGGCGGCCTCGAGGCGCCCGAGTTCGAGGACCGCTTCGAGCGTTTCGCCGCGCGCGTCGTCGCCGAGTACGGCGACCGCGTGCGCTGGTGGCTCACGCTGAACGAGCCCGTCGTGCAGGCGTTCAAGGGCTGGGTGCTCGGCCAGTGGCCGCCCGGCCGCACGCAGGACTTCGCCGGCGCGATCCGCGTCGTGCGCACGCTGCTGCGTTCGCACGTGCGCGCCTACCACGCGATCCACGCGCGCCGCCCGGATGCGCTCGTGAGCGTGGCGAAGCACGCGCTCGCGCTCTCGCCGTGCAATCCGAAGAGCGTGCTCGACCGGCTGTCGGTGCGCGTGCGCCAGTACCTCTTCAACCACCTGTTCCTGGACGCGCTCCACACCGGCGCGCTGCGCGTGCCGGGCCTGCTGTGGGAACGGCTGCCGCAGGCGCACACGCTCGACTTCATCGGGCTCAACTACTACACGCGCGACTTCGTGCAGAACACGGGCTTCTCGCTGCCGGGGCTCGTCGGCAACCTCTGTACCCGCGAGCACCACGGCCGGATCGGCAAGCGCAACGAACTCGGCTGGGAGATCTACCCCGAGGGCCTCGCGCACTTCCTCAAAGCCTACGCGCGCTACGGGCGGCCGATCCTCATCACCGAGAACGGCCTGCCGACCTCGCGCGACGACGACCGCTGGACGTTCCTGTTCCTGCACCTGTGGCAGGTCGCGCGCGCGCTCGACGAGGGCGTTCCGATCGCGGGCTACCTGCACTGGTCGCTGCTCGACAACTACGAGTGGGCGGACGGGTTCGGCGGTCGCTTCGGGCTGATCGAAGTGGACTACGCGACGCAGGGACGCACGCCGCGCGAGAGCGCGAAGAAGCTCGCGGAGATCATCCGGCGCAACGAGCTGTGAGCCGTCGCGCGGTGCGCGGGAACTTCCGCGCCGCGCGCGCGATTGAAGCGGGCGGACGCGCGGGACCCGCCCGCGCCGCACGCTGACGATCCGGCCCGACCGCGCGTCGCGCCGCTCCACCGGAGGCTCCATCATGACGCTCCTTCGCATCGCGTTCGCCGCGGCGTTGCTCGCCGCGCCCCTGCGGTCGGCCCACGCGGCCGACGCCACCGAGTCGCGTCCCGCGCTCACGCTCGAGGGCGCGAAGCGCGTCGCGAGCGCGGCGGCCGACGAAGCACGGCGCCTCGGCGCCCCGGGCGGCGCGCTCGCGATCGTGGACGACGGCGGCCACCTGCTCTACCTCGAGCGCCTCGACCACACGTTCCCCGCGGCGGCCACCGTCGCGATCGAGAAGGCGCGCACGGCCGCGACGTTCCGCCGCCCGACGATGGCGTTCGAAGACGCGATCAAGGGCGGCCGTCTCGCGCTGCTCGGCGTGGACGTGATGACGCCGCTCCAGGGCGGCGTGCCCGTGACCGTCGGCGGCGTCGTGGTCGGCGCGATCGGCGTGAGCGGCGCCGCGAGCGCGCAGCAGGACGAAGAGATCGCGCGCGGTGCGGTCGCCAACTGGGAGCGTCTCGCGGCCGCGCGCTGAGCGCCGCGAGCGAGGGAGGATCCATGAACGCATTCACCGCAATCGTCTCCGCCCGGCGCGCCGTCGTGCGCGCCCTGCCGTTCGCTCTCGCGTTCGGTCTCGCCGCCCCGCTCGCGCTCGCCGGGACCTACGGCGCCGACGATCCGCCGGCGACGAGGCCGGTGCGCTACTGGCGCGCCGAGAACGTGGCGAAGTCGTTCGCCGAGGGCGCCGTGCTCTACGCCGAGTCCGACGCCCCGTACATGATCCACACGAGCCGCCGCACCGCTCCGGGACTCGCCGAGGTGCACACGCGCGACACCGATCTCATCTACGTGCTCGAGGGCTCGGCGACGTTCGTCACGGGCGGCGTCGTGCGCGCGCCGAAGAACACGGCGGCGGACGAGATCCGCGGCGAAGCGATCGAGGGCGGCGAGACGCGCGTGCTCGCGAAGGGCGACGTGATCGTCGTCCCCGCCGGCACGCCGCACTGGTTCAAGGACGTCGCGCCGCCGGTGCTCTACTACACGATCAAAGTGCGATCGGAGGTGAAGCCGTGACGCGCGCGTTCCGTCTTCCGCAGGCCGCGCTCGCCGCGGCCGCCCTGCTCGCCTTCGCCGCGAACGCCGGCGCCGAGCCCGTGCCGTCGGGCACGCCCGACGCCCGGCTCGACCTCGCGACGCGCGAGGGCGTCGCCGCCGTCCAGGGCGCCTGGCGCTACAGCGACACGCGGATCGCCGAAGTGGACTTCCGCGCCGTGGGGCACGACCTCAAGCCGTCCGGCCCGCCGAACCGCACGTACGACTTCGCGCCGCACGCCGGGGACGCCGGCTTCGACGATTCGTCGTGGCCGGTGCTCGACCCCACGACTCTCGCCGCACGCCGTTCGACCGGGAAGCTGTGCTTCAACTGGTATCGCTTCACGCTCACCGTGCCCGACCGCGTGGGCGGCCTCGATCCCACGGGCGCGACGCTCGTGCTCGAGACCACGGTGGACGACTACGCCGAGGTGTGGGTGGACGGCGCGCTCGCGCGCGCGCTCGGCCAGACGGGCGGCAGCGTCGTCGCGGGCTGGAACGCGCCGAACCGCGTGGTCGTCGGACGCGGCGTGCGACCCGGCCAGCGCATCACGATCGCGATCTTCGGCATCAACGGTCCGATCTCGGCTTCGCCGTCCAATTACATCTGGATTCGCGGCGCAACGCTCGACGTCTACCGGCCGCGTCCGCAGGCGCTCGCGCTCGCGGGCACGTCGCCGGTGATCGAACGCCTCGACCCGGCGTTCGACGCGCTGCTCGCGCGGGACGCCCGGCTCGAGAAGCTCGCCGACGGTTTCCAGTTCGCCGAAGGTCCCGTGTGGTCGCCCGACGGCGCGCTGCTCTTCAGCGACCCGAACACGAACGTCGTCTACCGCTACGGTGCGGACGGCGCCGTGGACGTGTTCCGCTCGAAGAGCGGGTACGACGGCGCCGACGTCGGGCGGCTGCACCAGCCGGGCTCGAACGGCCTCGCGTTCGATTCGCAGGGCCGCCTCACGCTGTGCGAGCACGGCAACCGCCGCGTGACCCGGATCGAGAGGGACGGCAGCGTGACCGTGCTGGCCGACCGTTACGAGGGGAAGCGGCTCAACAGCCCGAACGACCTCGTCTACCGCTCGGACGGCGCGCTGTACTTCACCGATCCGCCGTTCGGCCTGCCGAAGGCGCACGACGACCCGGCGCGCGAACTCGACTTCAGCGGCGTGTTCTGCCTGAAGGACGGCGTGCTGCGCGTCGTGTCGAAGGACTTCCGCGGTCCGAACGGTCTCGCGTTCTCGCCCGACGAGAAGACGCTCTACGTCGCGAACTGGGACGAGCGCGCGAAGGTGATCCGCCGCTACGACGTGCAGCGCGACGGCTCGCTCGCGAACGGCCGCGTGTTCTTCGACCTCACGTCCGCGGCGGGCGACGAGGCGCTCGACGGCCTGAAGGTGGACGCGCGCGGCAACGTCTATTGCTCGGGACCCGGCGGCGTGTGGGTCGTGTCCCCGTCCGGCAAGGCGCTCGGGAAGATCGGCGGACCGGAACTGCCCGCGAACATGGCGTGGGGCGGCGCCGACGGACGCTCGCTGTACTTCACCGCGCGCACCGGACTCTACCGCCTCCGGATGCTCGTCCCGGGCGCGACGTTCGACGCGATGGCGAAGCGCTGAATCCAGGGAACCCTCGGGCGCGCCGGCGCATTCGATCGGGCGTCCCGCGAACACCACCACCACGAACCCGGAGAACGCACATGCAGACGATGGCCAGCAAGATGAGCTCGACCTTCATGGGTCCCGAAGTCCGCACGGGCAACGTCACGCTGTCGATGGACGGCTCGACCCAGGTGCTCACGCTCAGCAACGACGTCACGATTCCCGACGCGCCCGATCCGCACTGGCAGGTCGTGGACGGCATGGGCAACGCGTACCTGCTCCAGCGCCTCAAGGTCGCGGGCGACCGCGTGAACCGTTCGATCGCGCTGCCGTCGTACGCGAAGGGCATCACGGCGGTCCGCATCTACTGCGCGTTCGCCGACGTCGTGCTCGGCGAGGCGCGCTTCGACGCCCGCATGTAGCGGCGCGTTCGGCTCGCGACGCGCGGCCCGCCGGGTTTCGGCTCGGCGGGCCGCTGCGCTACTCTCCGCGTCCGCTTTCGACCTCAGCCGGGGAGTTCCGATGGACACCGCCTCCGCCCTTCGCACGCTGCGCTTCGGCCACAGTCCCGACGCGGACGACGCCTACATGTTCTACGGCTTCCACGAGGGGCTCGCGTCCATTCCGGGCTGTCACGTCGAGCACGTGCTCGAGGACATCCAGAGCCTGAACCGTCGCGCGCTCGAGCGCGCCGACCTCGAGATCACCGCCGTCTCGGCGCACGCGTACGCGTTCCTCGCCGACCGCTACGCGGTGCTCGCGTGCGGCGCCTCGATGGGGCTCGGGTACGGCCCCGTCGTCGTGGCGCGCAGCGCGCGCAGCGTCGAATCGCTGCGCGGAGCGCGGGTCGCGATCCCGGGGGCCATGACGACCGCGGCGCTGCTGCTGCGCACCGAGTGCCCCGAGTGCACGCCGGTCGAAGTGATGTTCGACCAGATTCCGGCGCGCGTCGCCGCGGGCGAATTCGATGCCGGCGTGATCATCCACGAGAGCCAGCTCACCTACCGCGAGGAAGGGCTCGTCAAAGTGCTCGACTTCGGCGAGATCTGGAAGGAGCGCGACGGCCTGCCGGTGCCGCTCGGACTCGACGTCGTGCGCCGCGACCTCGGCTCCGAACTCATGCGGGCGGTCTCGACGGGATTCCGCGCGAGCATTCAGGCGGCGCTCGACCACGAAGAGGACGCGATCCGCTACGCGTTGCGCTTCGGCCGCGGGCTCGACGTCGAGAAGGGCAAGACGTTCGTGCACATGTACGTGAACGAACTCACGCTCGAGATGGGCGAGACCGGACGCCGCGCGATCGCGCGCCTGTACGAACGCGCGGTGGCGGCCGGCGCGATTCCGAGCGCCCCCCGCTTCGACGTCGTCTAGGCTCCGCCGCGCGGCGGCGTCCGTTCCGCAGTGGCGTCGGACGAACGTCCGGGCTAGGGTGCGGCCATGGACGCGACACGGAAGTCGGTCAGCGCGCTCGTGATGCTGCTCGTGCTCGGCGTGCTCGGCACCGGCCTCTGGATGCTGCACGCCGAAGCGTGGGACGTCGGCCGGCGCTCGCCGGCGCTCAACTTCGACGCCGCGCAGTACGCGCTCGCCGCCCGCGAGCTGGCGCAGTCCGGGCGCCTCGGCACCACGTTCGCGCTGCCGATCGACCTCGCGCGCCAACCGTCGCCGCCCTGGCCGCTCTCGGTCGTGCAGCCCGGGCTCGTGCTCGCCGAGGCCGCGCTGTTCAAGCTCGCGCCGCAGCGGGTGCGGATCGGCTCGCACGACGTCGCGCAGTTCCGCCGCGCCGACCAGCGCGAATGGCTCGTGCTGACGCTGTCCTTCACGTCGTACCTCATGGCCGCGTGCCTGCTCGCGCTCGGGCTCGTGAAGCTGCTCCTCATCCACGCGCCCGAACTGCCGTCGTGGATGCGCTCGCTCGCGTGCGGCGCGGCCGCCGCCGTGCTGCTGCTCGACCCCGAATCCCAGCACTTCGCGACCGGCGGATTCACCGAGATGCCGTTCACGCTCGGACTCGCGGGAGCGTTCCTGCTGCTCGCCTCCGGCGTCGCGCCGCTCCGGCCGTTCGTGTTCGGGCTCGCGCTCGGCGTCGCCGGGCTCTTCCGCGGCAACATGCTGTGGCTCGCCCCGATGTTCGCGACCGCCGCGGCGAGCGGCGCGCCGCGCGGCCGGCGCGTGCGCGTCGCGCTGCTCACGCTCGCGGGATACGCGCTCGTGCTCTCGCCGTGGTGGCTCTACAAGTGGTCCGCGTTCGGAAACCCGGGCTGGGACCTCTCGGCGCTCGCGCTGTGGGACGGCGTCGAGGGCCGCACGTGGTTCTCGCTCGTCCACGGCACCGCTCCGCCCGCGGTTCCGCACGGGGCCGAGGCTGCGCGGCTGCTGCTCGCGAAGTTCGCGCACAACGCGCCCCGGCTGCTGCTCGACGCGTTCAGCGGCGTTCGCGTTCTCGCGCTCGCGAGCCTCGCGCTCACGGCCTCACTGCGCGACGTGCCGCGCGTGCTTCGCGTCGCCGCGCTCGCGCTGCTCGCCGCGTTCGCGCTCAACCTGGTGGTCGCGGCGTTCGGCGTGCCGCAGCTCCGCTACCTGTACCCGGCGCGCATCCTCGCCGACGTCGGCGGCACGATCGCGACGCTCGCGCTCGTGTGGCGGCTCGGCCGCTACGGCTCGCCGGAGCGCAACGTGCGCGCGCTCGCCGGCATCGCGCTCGCGCTGTTCCTCGGCTGGGGCGCGTGGCTCACGAACCGCGGGCTCGCCGAGGCCGAGTCGGCGGCCGCGACGCGCGGCATGCCGTCCACGCTCACGCTGTTCCAGATCTCGATCCAGCTCGATCGCGAGATCCCGGCGGACGAGCCCGTCATGAGCAACCTCGGGCCGAACCTCGCGTGGTTCGCACGCCACCCGGTCGTCCACCTCGCGCTCACGCCCGAGGACGTGGATGCGTGCCGCAGGCTTCGTCCCTTCCGCCACGTGCTGCTCGCGTTCCGCGAACCGTCGAAGGCGTGGCCCGGCTGGGACGAACTGATGCGCGCCCCCGGCGAGGCGCCGAGCCGGCCCGAGTGGAACGTGTCGCACGTGCGGGTGTTCGAGTCCGCCGACGGCTTCACGTTCGTGTGGCTCGAACTGGGACCGCTCGAGCCCGGACGCGCCTGACGCGGACCGCGCCCGCGCGCCGGAAACGAAACGGCCGCCTTCGCTCTCGCGAAGGCGGCCGCATCTTTCAGCGGTGAGGCTGTCGACTCAGTGCACGACGGCGATGCGCTGCGTCACCGTGCCCTTCGACGTCTTGAGCGCGAAGAAGTAGAGGCCGGCGGGCACCTGCTTCGAGCCGTCGCTCATGCCGTCCCACTGCTTCGTGTGCTCGCCGGGCGACAGCATGCCGTCGTGGACCGTGCGGATCAGGCGGCCGCTCGCGTCGAGCACCGACAGGCGCACGTACTCGGGCTGTCCGAGGCGGAACGTCACCGCCGTGCCGCGATCGGCCGGGTTCGGACGCGGCGCCATGAGCACCGCCGCGCCGCGGAACGTCGCCTCGCGACGCGCCGTCGCGAGACCCTGCACCTGCGTGTTGCCGGCGCGGTCCGTGACCTGCAGGCGGTAGTAGTAGGTCTTGCCTTCCGCGGCGCTCGCGTCGAGCGCGACCGTGCCGAAGGAGTTGTCGAGGATCTCGACCGCCACCGGCGCCCACGGGCCGGCGTCGCTCGTCGCACGCTCGACGGTCACGACGCGGACGTCGCTCGGATCCGAGAACACCCAGTGGATGCGGATGCCCTCGGCGTCGCTCGTCGCGTCGAACGTCGCGAGCGTCGTGGAGACCGTGTAGTCCAGCCAGCCGACGTCCGAGAACACGCCGAGCGTCATGTCGACGTTCGTGTGGAGGTCCGAGTTGATCGCCGGCTCCATGAGCGCGTTCGGCGTCGCGGTGACGTCGAAGTGCGAGACCGACGAGCCGCTCGTGAACGGATTCGGCGTGTACATGAGCGGACGGCCCGAGTTGTCGGCGCCGGTCAGCAGCGCCGGGTCGGCGTCGAGCGTGACGTTCACGCCCGGCAGGTTCGCCTTGAGCGTGTTGCCGTCGGCGAGCGTGATGCCCACGACCGGGATCGTGATCGAGGGATCCGTGCCGCCGGGCGCGAGCGCGCCGGCCGCGTTGTTCGCGATGATGACCGCGATCGCGCCCGCGGCCTGCGCCGCCTGCGCCTTCAACACGAACGTGCAGGTGCCGCGGTCGATCAGCGCGATGTTGCCGGCCACCGCTGCCGCGTTCACGAGCGGCGTGCAGCCGTCGCTGTTCGGCGCGACGCCGTCGTCCACCAGCACGACGTTGCCCGTCACCGAGTAGTTCTGCGGGCCGAACGCCGCGACGTTCGCGCCGTAGATGCCCGCGATGCCGCCGGGGCTGTTCACGACCATGCGCTTGCGCTTCGCGAGGAAGTGCGCGGCGACGTAGCGGCCGCCGTTGCCGTTCCACGCCAGCTTGTCGAGCGCGATGGCCGACGCCGCGCGCTGCGCCGCGGTTTCGGCGGACCACACCAGACCCGTGGTGTTGTCGTACAGGAACTGATCGAACACCGACGGGAACAGGTTGAAGTACGCGCCCGTCGAGCCGTTCGTGAGGGTGCTGAAGTTGAGGCCGTGGCCGAGCTCGTGGAGCACGACCGGCAGCAGCTCGACGTTCGCCCCTTCGAGGCCGTCGTAGCCGTAGTACCAGACGAGGCCGCCGAGGCACGTTCCGCCGTCGAGCGTCGAGTTGAAGCGCGAGGTCATGTCGGGGTTCGCCGACAGGTCCACGCCGGCGAGCTTGTTCGCGAGCGACTGGTGGTACCACGTGCCCGGGAAGATCGCGCCCGCGAAGTCGCGGTGCGCGGTCTGCGGACCCGTGCTGCCGAGCGTCGCGCTCGTGGCCGTGCAGGTGAGCGGATCGAAGGTCGAAGCGACCGAGATCGTGACCGCGCTCGGGAGCATCGCGCCCCACATGTTGGCCGCGGTCGTGAAGACGTTCAGGCGCTGCTGGCCGCGGGTGACGCCGGGATTCCCGCCGACCGGGGCGACGGCCGTGGCATCGTTGAAGCCTTCGCCCGCGCCGTCGTTGTTCACGATGATGATCGTCGCCGCGTCGGCGACGGCGGCAGAGAGCGCGAGCCCGCCCGCGAGGACGAGCGCGGCGAGACCGCGCAGCGTGTCGTGGAGTCGCACGGGTTACTCCTCCACCGGCGCGGGCACCGGCTCCAGGGTGGACGGCATGCGCACGAGGGCCTGGGCCTTCGGCGCGGCGACCGGCGTGTTCACGTTGACGCCGCGGCCGCACACGAAGCTGCGAATGCCGAACGGATCGACGTGCATCACGACGTTCTCCATGAACTGACCCTGCAGGTCGACCATGTACGACCCGTCGGGAAGCCGCACTTCGGGAAGCGCGAGCGTCGTCGGCGGGGTCACGAGGTCGCTCGGCGCCACGAGGTCCGTCACGGAACCCGTCAGGGTTCCGGTCTCGGGATCGAGGTAGGCCCAGAGCCCGGGCACGATCACGTTCGGCACCGGAGCGACGGCGGCGGTCTGCGTGGCCTTCGCGGCGCACGCCGCGGACTTCGTGGCGGCGGCCTTCGAATTCGGGCACGCGCTCGCGACGGAGGCCGTCACGAGAAGGCAGGCGGAGGCGAGAAGCAGTGAGCGGGGAGAAACGAGGCGCATGGGGACCCTCCTGCGGTTCGTGAAGTTCCGGTCTCTGTCCGGAAAGTGCGAACGAGTTTAGGCCCCGCCGCCGGCCGATCCCAGCGGAAAGTCGCGGGTTTAGCGCCACGGATCGAGAATTCAGTCGGGGTGTCGCAGGGCGGTGAACGGCCGCTCCGGCCCGGTCCGAGCGCCGGACCGGTCGCGGGACCGCGCCGCGCGCCTCGAACGGGCGCGCCGCGCGGTCCCGAAGGTCCGCGCGGCGCGACGGCGAGAGCGACGGCGAACTACTTCTTCTTCGGCGGCGGCGCCATGGACGGATCGTGGCACTGCACGCACAGCTCGCGCTTCGGATCGAACTGCAGCAGGCCGTCGAAGTCCGCGGCGTGCGAGCGGTGGCAGCTCGAGCACGTCATCGGACGTCCCGTGCGCGGATCGGGCTTGTCGCTCTGCGTCGGGTGGTAGTGCTTCGACAGGTCGGTGTGACACGTCGCGCAGGTCTCGCGCTCGGTCTTCGTCTTCAGCAGCCCGGGGCCTTCGCCGCCGTGCGGCGCGTGACACTCGTTGCAGCCGTCGTCGAGCGCCTCGTGGCGCTTCGAGCCCTTGAAGGCCGAACGGTCGTGGCAGTCGAAGCACAGCTTCTCGGGTGAGCGCTTGAGGACCCCCTTCGCACCACCCGCGTGCGGCTCGTGGCAGCTCATGCAGCGCTCGCCCGACGTGACGGCCGCGTGCGGGAACGGCTTCGAGGCGAAGTTCTTCGAGGCCTCGTGGCACTTCACGCACAGGTCCTTCTCGTCGAGCACGAGCGTCTTCGCGCCCTTCGCCGTGTGACACGACGTGCACTCGCCGCGCGCGAACGGCAGGTGCGGGAACGGGCGGATGAGCCCCGTCCGGTTCTTGCCCTGCACGTGCGGATCGTGGCAGCTCGTGCACTTCGTCGTCTCCATCGCCATCCCGGGGTGCTTCGCGATCAGCTTCGCGCCCTTGGGATCGTGGCAGCCCGAGCACAGCGCAGCGCCTTCCTTGCGCACCATGCCCGGCTTGTCCGAGCCGTGCGGCGCGTGGCAGCTCAGGCACATGCCGCGGCCGACGGGCGCGTGCGGCACGCCTTCGGCGATGCGCTTCGCGAGGTCCTTGTGGCAGTCGGCGCACAGGTCCGACGGCTTCTTCTTCACGAGGCCGCGCCACGGCGACTGGTGCGGATCGTGGCACGACGCGCACTGGCCGTCGGCGACCGGCGCGTGCCCGTGGGACATCGCCGCGTCCTTCGCGACCGTCGCGTGGCACGTCGCGCACAGCCGCTCCTGCGGCGCGGTGACGAGGCCCTTGCGGTCGGACGCGTGCGGCGTGTGGCACACCACGCAGCGGCCCTTCGTGACGGGGTCGTGCACGCGCGCGCCCTCGGCCTTCGGCTTCGCCTGGTCGTGGCAGCGCACGCACAGCGCCTCGGGCGCCGCGATCAGGTTCTTCGCCGCCGGCGCGCCGGGGCCGTGGCACTTCGTGCAGTTCTTGTCGGCGAACCCCGGATGCGCGTTCGCGCCGATCAGCCCGGGCGACTTGGACGCGTGCGGCGTGTGGCACGACAGACAGCGGCCGCCCGAGAGGTCGCCGTTCTGGTGCTTCGTCTTCATGTCGGCATCGGCCGTGTCGTGGCACTCGAGGCACAGCGTCGCGGGCGGCTTCTTGAGCGCGGGCGCGGCGACTCCGCCGTGCGGATCGTGGCACGTGAGGCAGTCGCCCTCTTCCACCGGCGCGTGCTTCGCGTCGCCTTCCTGGCCGACGCCGGCGTGACAGCTCTTGCACAGCGCGCCGCCGCTCGCCTTGAGCAGCTTCGGCTTCGCGCCGCCGTGCGGTTCGTGGCAGGCGATGCACTTTCCGGTCGCCGCCGCCGTGTGTCCGCCCGGCCCCGCCGCCTTCTTCGCGATGTCGTCGTGGCAGTCGGCGCACAGCGTCGCCGTCTTCGAAATCAGCAATCCCTTGCCCTCGCCGCCGTGCGCGCCGTGGCACGACAGGCAGTCGCCCTGCTTCGCCGGGTCGTGCGTGTGCTCGGCCTTGAGCTGGCGCTCGACGCCCGGATGGCAGCGGCCGCACAGCTCGGCGGTCGGCACGCGCTGCAGCTTCGCCTGGTTCGACTGGTGCGGATCGTGGCACGCGGTGCAGTTGCCGCCGTTGAAGGGCGGATGCGCGCCCTTGCCGGCGACCTTGCGCGCGGTGCTCGCATGGCAGGTCAGGCACAGCGTGCGCTCGTCCTGGACGAGCAGCGCGTTCTGCTTGCCGGCGTGCGGCGTGTGGCAGCGCAGGCAGTCCTTCTTGCCGGCCGGCGAATGCACGCCCTTCGGCGCCGCGATCTTCTCGGCGACCTTCGTGTGGCACGTCGCGCACATCGCGCCGTCGGGCGTCTTCGCGAGGTGCTCGTTCGAGGAGCCGTGCACGTTGTGGCACGAGGAGCACTCGCCCTGCGCGAACGCCTTGTGGACCGCGGGGCGCTTCGTCTCGTCCATCGTGTCCGAGTGGCACTCGGCGCACAGCTTGTTCTGCGACGCCTTGAGCAGCTTGCCGTCGGGGCCGCCGCGATGCGGGTCGTGGCACGAGAGGCAGTCGCCCTCGGCCGCCGGATCGTGCGGGAACTTGCGCTGCGCGAGGTTCGCGAAGTCGTCGTGGCACGAGAGGCAGAGCGCCGGGACCTTGTCGACGAGCTTCTTGCCCGCCTTGCCCGCTTCCATCACGTGACACGAGGCGCAGTCGCCCTCGGCGACCGGCGCGTGCGCTCCGGCGCGCGCGAGCTTCGGAGCGCTCGAGGCGTGCGCCGCGTGGCAGTCGAGGCACGCGAGTCCGCCGCGCTGCACCTTCGTGTGCTTCGCGTCCACGGCTGCGGCCGGGTGGCACTTCGCGCACAGCGCGTCGGGCGCCGCCGTGAGCAGCTTCGCCTCGGCGCCGCCGTGCGGCGCGTGGCAATCGCCGCACGCGCCCTTGAGGAACGGCGCGTGCTGGACGGCCAGCTTCGTCTCTTTCGCCGTCGCCTCGTGGCACTTGAAGCACGACGCGGCCGGGCCGCCGTCGCGCACGAGGTGCGGCGTGTCGCTCGCGTGGGAATCGTGACAGCCGTAGCACTCGCCCTTCGCGTACGCCGCGTGCGGGAACTTCGGCGCCGGACGCTTCTGCAGGTCCGCGTGGCAGTCGAAGCACAGCTGCTCGGCCGGCTTCACGAGAACGAGCTTCTGCTGGAACCCGTGGCTCAGGTGGCACGCTTCGCACTTCACCTTCGCGACGGGCGCGTGCACGAACTTCTTCGCGTACGCCTTCTTCGATTCGGTGTGGCAGTCGTAACAGCTGCGCGCCTGTCCCTTCGGCTTCGCGAACGCCGTGGCCGAGGGCACGAGCGTGAACGCCGCGAGCGCGAGCAGCGCGAGGGCGGCGAAGCGGAGGACGCGGCGCGGAGCGCGGTTCATTTATGGGCGCTCCCGGTCCGGACCGCCGTCGTGTCCTTCGGAGCCTCGATCACGCGGCCGTTCTCGAACTCGAGCTTCACGAGCCGGAACGCGAGCATGGACTTGCGCATGAAGTGCGGCGGCATGTTGAGGAACGCCCACGACGTGTCGTCCGCCGCGCCGTTCTTCCACACGACGATCTTCACCGCCGGGTTCTTCGGCTCGTTCGAGCGCGAGGTGATCTTGTGCTTCTTCACGTCCATGGCGAAGTCGGGCTGGAACTCGACCACCTTCGCGGAGTACTCGGTGTCGCCGACGCGGAACAGCGTGTGCGGGCGCACCGACACGTCGTCGCGGAAGTCGGTGAACGCGCGATGACCGATCATCAGCGACACCGTCTTCAACTTGAGCGGCGCGCCCGCGGGCGAGTTCGCCGCGGAGGGCGCGCCCTTCGGCGGCGCGGCCGGCGCGGCGCCGTGCGCCCACGCGGCCGTCGCGATCGCGAACGCCACCGCCAAACCCATCGCGCTTCCCGTTCGTCCCTTCATCGTCCTCCCCCTCCCACTGCCGCGGAATCCCCTTCCGCCGGCAACCGGAAATCCCGGAGCAGCTCGCGCGCGATGCGATCGGCGAGCTGATCCACGCTCCTCACGCGGCCCCACCCGAACATCGTTTCGCGATCCTCTCCCGAACGCACGCGCATCGCGCTCCACACGACGCGCGCGTTCTTCCCGTCGATGAGCCGCAGCGACACGCCGACGGTCGGCACGTCCCCGTCCGGCGAGCGCACCGACCCGTACTCGAGCAGCGTGCCGGCGAGGAGATAGCGCGCCCCGAGCCGGGATGCAACCTCGGGCACCCGGTCCGAGGTCAGTCCGGTCGCGTCGCGGATGCGCAGCACGGTGAACACGCCCTCGACGTCGCCGGGCTCGATCGTCTGGCACTGCCGCGTCTCGCCGAGGGCGCCGAGGAAGATCCGCGTCACGGGCTCGGTCGCCTCGGGGCGTCCCGACAGGTTCTCGAGCGGCATCATCGCGACGCGCGGCAGGTTCGCGAGCGCGCCGACGGGCATCGGCGGCGGGACGCTCGCGGCGCAGCCGCCGAGCAGGAGCGCGGCGCCGAGCGCGAGCGCGGCGCCGCGCACGGGCCGGATCGGGGCGCGGGGACTCAAAACGCCTCCCGCCTCAGGACCGCGACCGCGCGCTTGCACGCCTGCTGCGTGACGGCGCCGAAGCTGCGCTCGCCCATGCCGCCGACGAGCGGCACGCGGCCCTTGCCCTTCTCGGTCACGGTGATGCGCCAGACCGTCTGCTTCGTGGCGACGTCGAGCATCTCGGCTTCGAACGTCACGAGCGGGAACTCGTCGGAGCCGTTGCGCTGGAGCGAGTACTCGGTCACGGCGCCGCGGATGATCGCATTCGCCTGCGCGGCCGTCGCGGCGTCGACGAGCTTCTGCGGATCGGCGTGCCCCTGCGCGTCGGGCACGCCGCCGATGCGGTCGAGCCGCTCGTAGAACTCCCCGGGCTCCACGACCTGGAAGCGCTCGGCGATCACGAGTTCGGTCATGAACGCCCGCGTCACTCGCTCGCCCGCGTTCGGCTCCTGCGCGAGGTTCGCGAACGGGACTACCGCGATCTTCTTGTAGTAACCGAGATCGGCCTGCTTGTTCACGAACAGCCGCGGGGACGCCCCGCACGAGGCAAGCGTCGCGAGCGCGAGCGTCGCGCCGCCGAGTCGCGCGAGTCGGAGCAGCGCTGCGGACATGGTCATCTCCCGAGGGCCCAGGTCAACGAAACGTTCATCTGACGATTTTCGCGCGCGGTGCCGCGATCCGCGATGCTCCCCGACGCATCGAGTTGGAGCGAGCGGGAGAGTAACGCGAGCAGGTGCGCGGATGCGATCTCGCGCCCGCTCACCGGCTGCGCGCTGCTGTCGGTGCGCGACTGGTCGCTCTTCGACCAGTCGGCCGCGAGCTGCACGCGCGCGAACGGATTCCAGCGCGCGCCGGCGAGCCGCGTCGTGTTGCGCGGCCGGTCGTTCGGCAGCACGCCGGTGATCGAGCTCGAACCGGTCAGCTCGAGCGTCGGCACGACCCGCCACCGCACGTCCCACAGGATCGAGCGCGCGCGCGAGTTTCCGTCGGCGAGCGTCGGGCCCGAACGATAGATGCGGGCCGACAGCCCGACGTTGAGGCTGCGCAGCGGCGTCGCGCGCAGCCGCCCGGAGGCGTCGCTCACGACGCGCGAGTCGCGCACGCCGGTGTCGCCGTTCGCGGTCACCGACGCGTCCACGTTCGCTTCGAGGCCGCGCGCGAGCCGCAGACGCGAGCCGATGCGGCCCGCGTCCACGGAGTAGGTGCCGTGACCGGGATCCCAGTTCGTGACGTGCGAGGCGGTCGCGGTGCCGCGCCAGCCCGGGCGCACGTCGCCGTCGAGCGACGCGACGGCCGAGGCGTACTCCGAGAGCCCGCTGCCCGCGACGGTGCGCGCGGTGCGGGTGCCGCCGGCGGCGAGCAGGCGCAGCGGGCCGCGCGGATCGAACGACCAGTTGAGCGCGGCCTCGTGGTCGTCGAGCGTCGTGGTGCGCGGACCGCGCGCCTGCGAGCGGCGGAACATCCAGTTCGCGTTCCAGGCCATGTCGGCGCGCTGCTGCAGCGTGCCGTTGAACGAAGCGTTGTGGGAGCGCGACGAGCCGGCGGTGAGCGTCGCGTTCCCGCTGCGAGCGTCGGCGAAGTCGTACTGCAGGTCCATCGCGGTCTGCCGCGTCGGCGTGAGGTGGAGCGCCGCACCCGCGCCGCCCGTGCGCTGCGTCGTCCCGCGCGTGTTCTGGGCCGGGTGGTCGATCGACTGGTCGCCGAGCGAGGCGTAGCTCGACAGCGCGCCGCGCGTCCACGACAGGCGCGCGTTGCGGTTGACGCCCGCCTCCTCGGGCGAGAGCACGTCGGCGTTCCGATGGCGGCGGTTCCACGAGACGTCGAGCCGCGGCAGGTTCGGAGGCGCGATCTGCCCGAGCAGCATCGTCTCCTGCGATCGCGCCGTGATCGCGCCGGCGCGCGCGGAGTCGCCCGCGCTCACGCCCGTGGCGCCGAGGCCGCCCGTCACCGTGGACGGCCGATACGCGGCGAACAGGCTCGCCCACGGGTGCGTCACCTGGACGCTCCCCTGCGGCGAGCGGCTCGCGTCGGGCAGCTTCGAGTACGAGAGATCGGTGTAGCGGAAGTTCGACATCACGCGCAGGTCGGAACGGGGCTGCGCGACGTGCTGCAGTTCGATCGTCTGCGTCCAGCGCTCCGTGCGCTTCCAGTCGGTGCGGAACGTGCCGTCGCCGTTCGGAACGAGCGCCTGGTCCTCGAACACCTGGAACTGGCCCTTGAGGTAGCCCGTCACGTACTGCGCGCGGACGTCGTGAGCGAACGCGGCGAGCGCCGTGAACGCGAGCGCCGCGATCCGCAGCGCGCGGGCGCGGACCTCAGCGCGCATAGTTCACCGTGTACGACTCGGAGTCGTGGCAGGTCGGAGCGCAGGTGCCCCCCGACGCGGTGCGCGTGTACGAGTTGATGCCGGGGTTGCGCCCGGTCACGAGCAGGAACGGCAGCGTGGTCGAGCCGTGCGTCGCGTGGCACGCGCCGCACGGGATCTGCTCCTTGCCGACGTGTTCCGCGTGGCCCTCCTCGCCGCGGGGCGGATTGAATCGCGACGCCTCGAGGACCGACGACGGCGCGTTGTGGTCCGCGTACACCTCGTGACTGTGGCAGCGGAAGCACAGTTCGTCCGAGCCCATCGAGCGCTCGAGCGGCGACGGGTCGTAGGGCGCCTTGAGCAGGCCCGGGTAGATCGAACCGTGCGGGCCGCTCGTGAGGCCGAAGTCGGAGCCGTGGCAGTCGCCGCAGCGCGTGAGCGAGGCCGCCGACCAGCCGCTCGTGAACGCGCCGGGTGCGATGCCGGGATTCCTGCCGAGGTCTTCGACCGGGTGGAACGAGGGATTCGCGGGATTGAGCACGCGCCCGAAGTCGGTCTGTCCCGAGGGCTGCGTGGTCCACGAGCTGTGGCACTTGAAGCACAACTGGTACTCCGTGACCGGTCCCGTGAGCGTGTCGGAGGCCGGCACGAACGTGTAGAGCGGCACGCTCCCCGAGATGCCGTTGAGCGGAATCACGCGGCTCGTGCCGAGCGTCGTGAGCGACGCGTCGCTGCCGGACGGGCCGCCCGGCGCGTCGGCGCGCGAGACGTGCGGGTTGTGACAGTCCTCGCACTCGGCGTGGCGCCGGTTCAGCGGCGAGCGACCGTAGTCGGTCGGCGCGATCTCGCCCGGTCCCGTGTGGCGTCCGGTGAAGTCCGTGGTCGGGTGCCGGAAGGGCTTGAGCAAGTCCGCCATCACCTGCGTCGTCGCCGGCGCACCGTCGTGGCAGGTGAGGCACAGCTTCTCTTCGCGCTGGAGCGCGAGCAGCGGGATGCGGCCGTTCGTGTCGGTCCAGCCGTGCGGGTCGTGGCAGTTGACGCACTTGCCGCCGGCGCCGGGCTCGAGCCGCGCGGGCGGATCCGGGCCGGGCCACGTGTTGTTCGTGCCCGCGCCGTGCGCCGAACCGGCGTAGAGCGGCGCGCCCGCGAAACTGCCGTTCGTCCACGGGTCCGTGTGGCAGTCGAGGCACAGGTTGTTGTCGTTCGGGCCGAGCAGCAGGTTCTCCTGCGGCGTCGCGCCCTCGCCGTGCGCGGAGTGGCAGGGGTCGCAATCGGCGGCGTGCGGTCCGTCGGCCATCAGTTCCTGGATCGCCTTCGCCGAGCGCGGCGCGCGGAACTTCGGGGCGGCGGCGCACAGCAGGATCACGGCGCCACCGAGCAGCGCGAAGGCGGCGAGCCGCATCACGGGCGCGTTCGGACCCGGCCGGTCGCGGCCCGGCTGTCTGCGCTCGTTCATGCTCCCCTCCGCCCCTTCGGCACCGTCGGGTGCGGATCGAATGACCCGCACCCTTCGGTGACGTGCTTCGACTTCTCGAAACCGATCAGCTCACGAAGCCGGTGCGCGAGCTACGCGCCCTGCACGTGGCACTGACGGCACAGGTCCTTGTACACACCACCGTCGCCGTCTTCCGTCGGCGTTCCGCTACCGATCATGAAGATCAGACCGAACGTGTTCTTGTTGCCGTGAGCCTTGTGGCAGCTCATGCAGGACGGAGTGACGGTGTTGTCTGCGGTCGTGCCGTTCCACAGACCCTGCGAGTCCATCACCTTCACGCGATTCGTGAGGCCATTGAAGCGCGCGAGACTGCTGATGAACGTCGCGCCCGGCGTGCCGATGTTGACGTCCGCGACGGGGTGACGCTTCCACGGGTTGGTGTTGGCCGCGGTGACGCCGCCCGACTGGCCACCCATGTTCGCCGCGCCGCCGGAGCCGTGGAAGTCCACGTGGCAGTTCTGGCACCAGGCGCCGTAGTGACTGTTCGTCGGATTCGGCTCGTTGAAGTCGACGTCCGTCTCGACGTACGAAGCCGCGCTGCGCTCGAACACGGCCTTCGTCAGGTCGTTCGTGCCGATCGCGTAGTTCAGCGTGTCACCCGCGAAGATCCCGCGGTTGAGCAGGTTGCGGTACTGCGAGGCCGAACCGTGCTGAGCGTGGCAGTTCGTGCAGATGAGCCCCTCGCCGCCCGGAACGTACGCGGTTCCGGTGCCGCCCGGAGGCATCGCCGTCGAGAACATCGTGTGGCCGTCGATCTCGTCGTAACCGGCGTCATTGGTGAGTCCGTGCCCCGCGGCGGCGTTCAGACCACCCGCGAGACGACGGTTGTTGGTCGCGCTGGCACCGAAGACGTCCGGCGCCCACGACTGCCCGTCGTGGCAGGCGAGGCACATCTTCACCTCTTCGTCACGGAGCAGGTTGGTGAACGGACCGCCGGCGCCGAGAGGCGGGAACACGGTTCCACTGCCGGAGTAGCTGTGAGTCTGGCTGTAGTGCGCGATGTGGCAGTCACTGCAGACCAGGTTCGTACCGACGTGGAAATCTCCCGCCAGAGCAGACGCCCCCACACCCATCGTCAGCACGACGGTCAGGAGAACGATCAGGCGTCTCATTGGGAAACTCCTCTAGAAGATTGAAGCGTGTATGAGTGAATCGGGCCCGATGTAGTCAGGTACTGCGGATGGGGTCTTTATCACCTCCCAGGTGCCGTCCCGTCGGACGGAGATCTCCGCTAGCGCGTCCACATCACCTGGAACCGACCGCCCGATTTTTCGGTCAGCGCCAGGATGCCGTGTCCATCGCCGGCCAGAGCGCTTGGCTCGGTGAACTCGCCAGGCTTGTTCCCGCTTCCACCCACTGCCCCGAGGTACTTCCCATTCGGGTCGAAGACCTGAACGAGCTGTCTTATGGCATCAGCGACCCAGACCCTCCCGTCTGCCGTCAGCGTCACCGCCGAGGGGAACGAGAAGTTGCCCGGGCCGATTTCGTGGACGCCGAAGCCCGAGAGGTAGCGGCCGTCGGCGTCGAAGATCTGCACGGCGAATTGCGTCGCGCCGCACGCGACGTACGTCCGTCCACCCGCATCCACGGCGAGCGACGTGATGACCGAGAGCTCGCCCGGGTCCTTGCCGGCGGTTCCGAACGTCTTCACGTGCCGCAGTTCGGAGTCGAAGACGTGGATGCGCCCGTGCTTGCCGCGCGAGGCGACGAGGATCCGGCCATCGGGCGCGATCGCGAGCGCTCCCGGTCCCGTCTCGCCCGAGGCGCTGTCGTCCGGCGCGGGCAGCGTCAGGTGCGCGAGCGAGCGCCCGCGGAAGTCCACGACGTCCACGTAGGACACGTAGAGGTCGGAGATGAAGAGCCGGTCCTGCCCATCGAGCGCGAGCGCGAACGGCTCGCCCGCCCGCCCGCGACCGTTCGGGTCGGGGACGACGTGAGTGAAGTAGCCGCGCGGCCAGGTGCGGAAGTCGAAGTACTCGATGCGCCCGAGGCCCGTGTTCGCGACCGCGATCTCCTGGTGGGCGGCGTCCACGACGATCGCCCGCGGCCGCACGAACGACTGGCCGCGGTGGGCCATCGCCATGACGTGCGACGAGTCGATCGCCGGCTCCCCGTACTCGGCCGCGGAAGCCTCGCGAGCGAAGGCGGCGAGCGTGAGAGCGAAGACGAGCGTCGCGGGCGCGAGGAGCTTCGAGGTGTGCGCTCGACCCCGCCCGGCGGCCGCTTCCGGCGTTCGAGCGTCGCGGACCGTGTGTCCGCTGCGGATCTGAGCTTCGTGACCAACCACCTGCAGTGCTCCTCGGAAGTCGACTCAATCGGGTGGCAACCCGCGCCTTCCATGGCGCGCATGCGGACATCCACCGCACCGAGCACGCAGACGGCAACGCTTGTGCCATTCTTCACAAACATCCGTAGGATTACGCAGGGATGGCCGAAGCCGCTGTCTCTCAACGAGAAGCGTAATTTGAAGTTGCCTGAATGGCAGTCGGTCGGCGAACGGTCCGACCCGGGCCGACCTGCCAGCCTGACAGCGGCTCCTGCCGCGCCGAGCGCGGCGCTCTCGCAGTCGAGTGCAGCCGGTGATCGGGTCTCGCCGGTCTGCGATCCGAGATCCGGGTCTCGCGTCGTGCGGTTGCGCTCTCGAACATTCGCCCGCGCGCGGGCGTCGAGGCCGGGCGCGCCCGCGCCGCAAGCCCACGCGTTTCACCGCGCTAGTGGATCGCGAACGCGTGACCGGCGTGTCCGTGTGCGCCCCGCGTCACGGCGTCCGGCGCGAGGGCATCGCGCGCCCGACGCCCGCGACGAGGCGTCGTGCACGGCTGGAGGGCACGAATCTCGCAGTGAACGGCCGCGACGTACTGTCACCGACACTCGCGGAGGTCACTCTCATGTTCACCGGGGACCTGCTCCTCAAATTCGCATTCCTGCTCGCGCTCGCTGCGACCGGGATCTACGCCACGACGTTCCGTGGTCGCGAGCGCTCTTCGGCGGGCAACATCGTCTTCGCGCTCCATTCGATGTCGCTCCTCGCCGCGCTCGGACTGCTCGCAGGCTATTTCCTCAATCATCGCTTCGAATTCGAGTACGTCGCGCACAACAGTTCGCGCGCGCTCTCTCCGGCGCTCACGCTCGCGGCGCTGTGGGCCGGGCAGGAAGGCAGCATCCTGCTGTGGGCGACGCTCGGGTCGCTCGTCGGCGTGTTCCTGTTCCTTCAGCCCGGACGCCTCAGCGCTCCGGCGATGACGTTCGTCGGGCTCTCGCAGCTCTTCATGATGGCGCTGCTCATGGCGAAGTCCCCGTTCGTCACGACGCCGGTCGTGCCGGCGGACGGCGCGGGACTCAATCCGCTGCTCGAGGACCCGTGGATGGTCGCGCATCCGCCGGTCCTGTTCGTGGGCTACGCGGCGATGCTCGTGCCGTTCGCGCTCGGTGCCGCGGCGCTCGTGCGTGGCGAGTACGACGAGTGGAACAAGCGCGTCTGGCCGTGGTCGCTGTTCGCGGTGGTGAGCCTCGGGACGGGGATCGTCCTCGGCGGGATCTGGGCGTACAAGGTGCTGGGGTGGGGTGGCTACTGGGGTTGGGATCCCGTCGAGAACGCGTCGCTCGTTCCGTGGCTGCTGGCGGTCGCGATGCTGCACGGCCTGCTGATCCAGCGCACGCTCGGCGCGATGACGCGCACGAACCTGCTGCTCGCCACACTCGGCTGGCTGACGGTGGTCGGCGGCACGTACCTGACGCGCAGCGGCGTGCTGTCGGACTTCTCGGTGCACTCGTTCGCGGACACGGGCCTCGGGCCAACGCTGACGACGTTCCTGCTCGGCTTCACGTTCATCGGCGGCGCGCTGCTCGCCTTCCGCTGGGTGGCGATCGAGCCGAAGAAGGTGGAGTGGGTGAGCGCGAGCCGCGAGTCGGCGCTGTGGCTCGGCCTCATGACGGTCGTCGCGCTCGCGGTGCTCGTCGCGGCCGGCACGACGATGCCGCTGCTCACGGGCCTCGCGGGCAAGCCCGCGAGCGTGCGCCCCGAGTTCTACCACGGCGTCACGATGCCGCTCGCGCTCGCGATCCTGCTGCTCATGGCGGTCGCGCCCGCGCTGCGCTGGACGTCGCGCCAGGGACTGTCGTGGACGTCGTTCCTCCCGGCCGCGCTCGTCGCCGGCGTCGCGCTGCTCGCGACGTCGTTCTTCGCGGGCTTGCGCGATCCGCTGTGGCTCGCGCTGCTGTTCGCGACCGGGCTCATGCTCGGCGTCAACGTGTGGATGGCGGCGAAGCTGTTCCGCCGCGGCTGGACGTACGGCGCCGGCTACCTCGGCCACGCGGGCGTCGCCATCATGGCGGTCGGCATCGCGGTCTCGACCGGCTTCGGCCGCACCGAGCGGCTGCAGCTCGACGCCGGCGAGGTGAAGGACGTGCTCGGCTATCGCGTCACCTATGCCGGCGCGAAGATGCTGCCCCGTGACACGCGCGCGCTCGAGATCAAGGTCGAGAAGGGCAAGTGGAGCATGACGGCGCTCCCGAAGATGATGCCGTCCCCGCGCGGCGACGGCATGATGCACACGCCGGCGCTCGACCTCGTGCGCGATCTCTACGTGTCGCCCGTGGACGTCGGCACGACCGAAGCGCAGGGGCACGCCGAGCCCGTGTGGCTCACGAAGAACCAGTCCACCGACGTCGGCGGCGCGCGCTACACGTTCCGCGGCTTCCGCATGGACCACGAGGCGCAGCAGTTCATGGCCTACGCCGACATCGACGTCGAGCGCGACGGCGAGCGTTTCACGGTGTCGCCCGCGGTGACGGCCGACGAACACGGCTCGCACGCGATCCCGGCCGACTTCCCGGGCGGCGGCAAGCTGATGCTGTCGCGCATGGATGCGGACAACGCGCGCATCGCGGTGCTCCTGCCCTCGGTCGGCGCGGCGATCCCGACGGCGATCATCGACTTCAGCGTGAAGCCGCTCGTGAACCTCGTGTGGGTCGGCGCGCTGCTCACGTTGTTGGGCACGGCGCTCGCCGGAGTGCGGCGCGCGCAGGAGCAGACGACCGCGGTGCGTCGGCGCGTCGAAGCGCCCGCCGAAGTCCCGGCGCAGGCGGCGACGCACACGGCCTAGTTCGCCGCGGCGCACGCGTCGCGGACCGGAAACGACGGCGCCCCGGAGCGGCGAGCTCCGGGGCGCCGTGTCGTTTCCCGCGCGTCAGCGCGGCATCACGAGCCCGCCGTTCGCCGGCGCGGACTCTTCGCCTTCGATCACGTCCGGGTACTCGGCCGGCAGCTCGCGCAGGCTCTCGACGAACAGCGGCACGTCGGCGCTCAGGCTCGCGAGCGCCTCGGGACCCTCGCCGACGCGCAGGATCTCGTAGCGCGTCGTGCGCTGCGCGGGCGTGTAGCCCGACTCGCGGATCAGCGTCTCGATCTCGGCGATCGTGGTCTTGTTCACGTGCCCGGTCGCGAGGTGGACGTTCTCCTCGAACAGCGTGCCGCCGAAGTCGTCCGCGCCGTAGTGCAGCGCGATCTGGCCGGTCTTCTTGCCCTCGCTGAACCACGACGCCTGCACGTGATCGAAGTTGTCGAGGAACAGCCGGCTCGCGGCGAGCACTCGCAGGTACATCGAGGCCCCCGCGATGTGCTTCACCTTCGACTCCATCGGCGTGTTCCCGCGCTTGTAGCTCCACGGCACGAACGCCGTGAAGCCGCGCGTCTCGTCCTGCAGCGCGCGCACGTAGCCGAGGTGCTCGACGATCTCCTCGGGCGTCTCGACGTGGCCGTACATCATGGTCGCCGTGGACACCATGCCGACGCGGTGCGCCGCGCGGTGCACGTCGAGCCACGCGTCGGGTCCGCCCTTCTTCACCGAGATCCGCTTGCGCACGCGGGTCGCGAGGATCTCGGCGCCGCCGCCCGGCAGCGTCGTCTGGCCCGCCTCGTAGAGCGCCTTCAGCACACCTTCGATCGTCAGGCCCGACACCTCCGCCATCTGGTGGATCTCGGGCGCGGAGAAGAAGTGCGGGGTGATGTGCGGGTAGCGGCGCCGCGCCTCGCGCACGATCGCCGGATAGAACTCCCACGCGATCGCAGGATTGAGCCCCCCTTGCAGCAGCACGGTCGTCGCGCCGAGGCGGTCCGCGTCCGCCATCATCTTCATGACGCCTTCGACGTCGTGCGTGTAGGCGTCGGACGCGTTCGCGCCCGGCTTGCGGTAGAACGCGCAGAAGTGACAGTCCACCGTGCAGACGTTCGTGTAGTTCGGATTCGTGTCGATGACGTACGTCACGACCTTCGGGTCGTTCTTGCGGTTGCGCATCTCGTTCGCGAGCGCGCCGAGGTCGGTGAGCGGAGCGTCGGTCAGCAGGAACACGCCCTCCTCGGACGTGAGGCGCTCACCGTTCGCGACTTTCGATTCGATCTGGGACCACACGGGGACGTACCTCGGCTGGACTCCGTTGGAAGACCCGATTGCCGCGTTGGCTCGGTCACTCGTCACTGCGGAGTATCCTGCGGATACACCTCGTTCCACTTTCCCTCGCCGCCTTGCACTCGGGTCTTCCAACGGAGTCCAAGCCTCGAAATGCGGCGAGAAGTGCGGCGGATGATAGCGGCGCGGCCGCGCGGGCGTCGAGCGGTGCGCACGCGCGGCGGTTTCGACACCGCGACGCCCCGGGAGTAGCGTTCCGCCCCGCATGAGTCCCGACTCGGCTGGCCCGACGGCGGCCCCCGCCGCCCGCGCGCGCGAAGGCGGCGCGGTGTACGCCGCGCTCGCGCTGCTCGTGCTCGTCGCCGGCGCGCTGCGTGTCCATCTCGCGCTGCGCTCGCCGCTCTGGTTCGAGGAGATCTACTTCGTGCTGCTGTCGCGCCGGCCCGCGCACGAGGTGTGGACGACGGCTTCGCGCGACATCCACCCGCCGCTCGCCTTCCTCGTGCGCCACGCGTGGATCCGGCTCGGCGGAGACGGCGCCGCCTGGAACAAGGGCTTCTCCATCGCGCTGACGCTCGCGTGCCTGCCGCTCGCGTTCCGGCTGTTCCGGCGCTGGTTCGGCACGCGCGCGGCGCTGCTCGCGGTCGCGTTCAGTGCCGTCGCGTTCGCGCTCGTTCGTTACGGACAGGAAGTCGGCATGTACCCGGTGCAGTGGCTGCTCGCGCTCGTCGTCGTGGACGCGTGGACCGCGTGGCTCGAGAACGACCGCGCGGGCGCCGCGATCGCGGGCGTGGCCGCGTCGCTGCTCGCGCTCTACACGCACTACGCGTTCCTCGCCGTGCAGGCGCTGCTGCTCGCGTGGGGCCTCGTCGCGCTGCGCGGCGACGCGCGCCGGCGCCGCTCGCTGCTGCTCCTGCACCTCGCGATCCTCGCCGGCTTCCTGCCCCAGCTGCCCGTGTTCCTCGAGCAGCTCGCGCGCGAGGGCACGCTGTCGCTCGCGAAGTTCCCCCGCCCCCACGAGATCGCGGACTACATCCGCAAGCTGTGCCTGAGTCACACGCCGCTCCTGCCCGCGTTCGCGATCCTCGCGCTCGTGCCGCTCTTCGACCGCGCGCGCCGCCGCGCGGCCGCGATCGCGTGGACGCTCGTGCTGCTGCCGCCGCTCGCGATCCGCGTGCTGCCGGTGTCGTTCCCGAACGAGTTCCTGTTCGCGGCGCCGATCTGGTTCGCGCTCGTCGCGGCCGGCGTCGACGGCCGCCCGCTCCGAGGGCTCCGCCTCGCGCTCGCCGCCGTGCTCGTCGCGCTCGCCGCGCGTTGGAGCTGGCAGGCGCCGCCGTTCCCGGAAGGCGTCGCGTTGCGCGCGTCGCTCGCGCGGCTCGCCGCGATGCGCGCGCCCGGCGACCTCGTGGTGCACGCCGAGTCGCACTCGATCCTCACCGCCCTCTACTACGACCCCGCGGGCCGCCATCGGCTGCTGCTCGGCGACGGCGGCACCGAGTACTTCGACGGCGGCCTCGAGATCCCGGTGTCGGCGCGGATCACGACCGCCGCGTTCGCGCGCGAGGTGGATGGCGGCGCCGCGTGGTGGGGCGTCGGAGTGGATCGCGCGCGCGTCGCGCGCGACCAGGTGACGCGAGCCGGTGCTGCGCAGGCGCGCGCGATCGCCGCGGCCGCGCACGGGCGGCGCTGGATCATTCCGCCCGTCACGCTGTGGGAAGGACGCGCGAGCGAGCCGCACTGAGGCGCGCGAATTCGGGGCGACAGACACGGCGGCGAGTGCTATTTCTTCGCGCTCGACCGCCCGCGCACGCGCACGCGAGCACCCTTCGCACGACCCGGAGACCCCGATCCATGGCCGCGAGCACCGACGCCCCGCGCTCCGCCCCCCGCGCGTCGTGGCCGGACGCGCTGCTGCTCGCGGCCGTGCTCGGGCTCGCCGTCGTCAACCTCGGGCAACCGTTCATCTGGGACGGCGCGTTCTTCACGCTGTGCGCGAAGAAGCTCGCCGCCGGAGCGAAGCTCTACCGCGACGTCTGGGACGTGAAGCAGCCGGGCCTGTTCTGGTTCTTCCTCGCCGGCGGCCGGTTGTTCGGGTTCCGCGAGATCGGCATCCGCGCGCTCGACGTGGTGTGGATGGGAACGCTCGCGATCGCGCTCCGGGCCGGGCTCGCGCGCTGGCTCGGACGCGGCTGGCTCGCCTCCGTCGCCGCGCTGCTGTCGATCGGCTACGGCTACGCCTTCGCCGAGGGCAGCCACCTGAGCCAGGTCGAGTGGCTCACGGGGCTGCCGCTGTTCGTTGCGCTCGCGGCCGCGATGCGCGCGCGCGGCGCGTCGCGCACCTCGCTGCCGTGGGCGCTGCTCTCGGGGCTGGCGGGCGGCGTCGCGCTCGTGTTCAAGCTCGCGCTGCTGCCGCTCGTCGGACTGCTGTGGCTCGTCGCGCTGTGGCCCGGCGCCGAGGCCGGCGACGACGAACGCGCGCGCGGCTGGCCGCCGGCGTTCACGAACGCCGCGGCCGTCGCGGTCGGGCTCGCGGCCGTGCTCGCGTTCGTGGTCGCCACCTTCGTGCGCGACGGCACGCTCGCCGAGGCGAAGTGGACCTACGTGGACTACCCGCGCTCGGTGTTCTCGCAGATGCGCGGCGTGCGCTTCAAGACGCTCTTCGACGGCTTCCTGTGGTTCGCGCCGCGCTGGGCGCCGGTCCTCGGCCTCGCGTTCCTGGGCCTCGCGCGCGGAGTGCGGCGCGATCGCTGGACGATCGCTTTCACGCTGTGGCTCGTCGCGGCGGCCGGCGTGCTGCTCGTGCAGCGATTCTCCTACTGGCAGTACCACTTCATGATGTTCGTCGTGCCGCTCGGCGCGCTCGCCGCGCGCGGCGTGGACGTGCTGCGCGATGCGTTCGAGCGCTCGGGCGACCGCCGCGCCTCCCTGCGCGTCGGCGTGCTCGTCGCGCTCGTGTGCGGCTGGGCCGTGATCGCCGGCGCGACGAAGGCGCTCTACTTCGTGCACGACGGCTTCCTGCGCACGGCGAGCGCGCAGCACCGCTCGCACCTGCGCTTCAGCCGCGACGGCGTCTACGGCAAGGTGCTCGACGAGGTGAAGTTCCTCTCGGAGCCCGGCGCGCGCCCCGGGCCGATCTTCGAGATCGGAAACCCGCTCTTCACCTACCTCGCGGGCCGCGATCAAGCGGGGCCGCGCAATCCTTCGATGCTCATGGACTTCATGCAGCCGCCCGAATGGGAAGCGTGCGCGCGCGCGCTCGTGGACTCGCGCCCCGCGTACGTGTTCATCCACCGCGACTTCACGCTCGACCATCCGCCCGTGTTCGAACGCTCGGCGTCGTTCCGACGCCTGCTCGACGAACGCTTCGAGCCCGTGCGCCGCGGTCCGCTCGGCACGTGGTACGCGCCGCGCGGCGCCGTCGCCGCGGCGGGCGATTCGTCCGCGACCTCCGCTCCGTGATCGCGCGCCTCTTCAAGTCGGCGCTGTTCCTCGTGAGCGCGTTCGTGTGGGCCGCCTTCTTCTGGGTCGGGCTGCGGCGGCTGCCGTGCGCGGTCGAGAACGGCAATCTCGAAGGCCTCATGATGGACCACGTGGCGCGCATCGCCCACGGCCAGCCGCTCTACGTCGAGCCGTCGCTCGGGTTCACGCCGTTCGCGTACATGCCGCTCTACACGACGATCGTCGGGCTGCTGTCACGCGTGCTCGGGCTCGAGTTCTGGGTCGGCCGCGCCGTCGCGATGGGCGCGGCCACGGGACTCGCGCTGCTGATGCTCTGGATCGTGCGTCGCGAGACGGGCAGCAAGCTGCTCGGATTCGCCGCGGGCGCGATCTGGCTGTGGGGCCAGGGGCTCATCGCCGGCGGCTACGACCTGATCCGCAGCGACCCGCCGATGCTGTTCTTCGCGTTCCTCGGCCTCGCGGTGCTGCGCTACGGCCGCGGCGCGACGAGCGCGGTGCTCGCGGCCCTGCTCGGCGCCGCGGCGTTCTTCACGAAGCAGCACGGGCTCGTGCTCGCGTGCTCCCCGCTACCGTGGCTGCTGCTCTGCGACCGGAAGCGCTTCCTGCCGTACCTGCTCACGCTCGCGGCCGCCGCGGGCGGCGGCTTCGCGGTGCTCTCGGCGTGGCTCGGCCCGTGGTTCCGCTTCTACGTCTACGACGTCCCGTCGCACTGGTCGCAGCTCGACCGCGTGCGCATCCTCGACTTCCTGCAGCTGCGGCTGCTCGGGTCGTTCTCGCCGCTCACGCTGCCGGCGCTGTTCGCGTTCGCGCGCGGCGGCAAGCTGTGGAACGAGCCCGTGAGCTTCTGGTGGTGGACCGGACTCGGCGGCATCGGCTGCGGGTTCCTCGCGACGCTCGACCCGTACCAGTACTTCCACGTGCTCATGCCGGTGCTCGCCGCACTCGCGATCACCGGACCGATCGCGATCCACCGCCTGCTGATCGCGGGCGAGACGACGGCGCGCTGGCGCGGCGAAGCGTTCGCCTGCTGCGCGCTCGCGCTGCAGTTCCTCGCGATCCTCTACCACCCGCTCGCCGGGCACGTGCGCCGCGACGACGGCCGCGAGGCGCGCGCCGCGTGGGTCGCGCGCCTCGCCGCCGAGCCCGGCCCCGTGCTGATGCCGTACCACGGCTGGTACACGACGCTCGCCGGCAAGGGACCCTCGATCAGCCTGCTGCCGATCGACGACATCCTGCGCTCGCACGGCAATTCGCTGCTCGAGCGCGACCCGCAGTTCATCGCGAAGCTGTTCGAACCGCTGCGCCGCGGCCCCGGCCGCCCGGTGCTGTTCACCGACGTGCCGCTCGATTCGTTCCGCGACCGCTCGGGCCCCTACTGGCGTTCGCTGCGGTTCTCCTACCGGCTCGCGGACACACTGCCGCTCGAGCCCTCGCTCCGCGCGCTCGACGGCTACGGCAGCACGCCGCGCTTCCTGTATCGGCCGATCGAACCGGACGCCGCCGCCGACTCCTCCGGCCCGGGTTCGCCCGACGCGCGCTGATTTTTCCCGCGACTCGCGATCCGGGAAGGCGTATAACCACGCTCAGCAGCACGTCGCTCACGCGCGGCGCCCCCACGCACGCCGCGACCTCCCGGCCGTGGGATCGAGCACGACACCTCGCGGAAGGAACCGCGGCCAGCACCTCAAGGCAGAGGCCCCCCGCATGAGAATGCCCCCCGTTCTCCGGACCCTGCGGCGCGTCGCGTGCGCCGCCACCGCCGTCCTCCTCGCTCCCGCCGTCGCGTTCGCGATCGCCGGCAACGGCCACCTGCAGATCCACCACGTCAACGTCGGCCAGGGCGACGGCATGCTGCTGATTTCGCCGAACGGCCAGACCGCGCTGTTCGACGACGGCAATTACCTGAACTGCACCGGCATCAAGACCTACCTGCAGGGCCTCGGTGTGACGACGGTGGACTACCACTTCATGTCGCACTACCACTCGGACCACCTCGGCTGCATCGACGACCTCGCCGCGATCGGCATCACGATCGGCACCGCGGGCTACGACCGCGGCTTCTCCTATTCGAGTGGCACGTACACGGCGTACGTGAACACGCTCGGAGCGAAGCGCACGACGATCGCGAAGGACCAGGTCGTCACGCTCGACGCCGCCTCGGCGCACCCCGTCACGATCAAGTGCGTGGACCTGAACGGCGCCGGCGTCTACTCGGTGAGCGGCTCGGACGAGAACGCGAAGAGCGCCGTGTACCTCGTCAGCTACGGCGACTTCCAGGAAGTGATCGGCGGCGACCTCACCGGAAGCGTCGCGAACAACAACGACGTCGAGACCACGATCGGACCCGAGACGGGCGACGTCGAGATCTACAAGGTCCACCACCACGGCTCGGCGTATTCGTCGAACGACAATTGGCTCGCGGCGGTGACGCCCGAGGTCGGCATCATCCAGTGCGGAAACGGGAACTCCTACGGGCATCCGACGGCGAGCGCGCTCGGCCGGCTGCACGCGCACGGCGTCCACACCTACTGGACCGAGACCGGCGCGGGCGCGACGCCCGACCCGTCGTGGGACAAGGTCGGCGGCACGATCGTCGTGCAGGCCGACTGGCAGAGCGGCGCCGCGTACACCGTGGCGGGCTCCGGCTTCACCGACACGTACTACAACGGTGGCGGAACGCCCCCGCCGCCGCCGATCCACACGACCGAAGTCGCCGAGGGCATGACGATGCTGAAGGGCAGCATCACGACCGGCGACTACACGCGGCTCGCCGTGAACGACGCGGTGCGCGTCTCCGTCGGCGCCGGCGTCGAGAGCAGTGCGTACGTGACCGACTGGTACGGCTACGCGTTCCTCGATCACCCGCCGCTGAACCTCACGGTGACGTACGACGGCAACTTCACGGTCTCGCGCACCCAGTACCTGTACCTGTGGAACTGGGCCACGAGCGTGTGGGACCAGATCAACAGCGGGACGGTGAGCACGACCGACGTCACGAAGACGTGGTCCACGTCGACGCCCGCGAACTACGTGTCCGCCTCGCGTGAGGTGCGCTTCCGCGTGCGCGGCAGCACGCGCGCGGCCGGCAGCTACACGTGCCGCGGCGACTACATGGCGTTCGAGTACGACTACACGAGCGGCACGGCGCCGATGTTCATCGCCTCGGACGTGGACCGGAACGTCGCGGCGGCCGTCGCCGCCGCGCTCGAGGCGCCCGTCTCGGCGATCGACGGCTCGGTGGACGCGTTCACCGCAGCGCTGCACGACGAGCACGACGGGCACGTTCACGCCGAGCGGCTCGACGCCGAGGCGATCGCGAAGCAGATCCCGCTCTCGACGCTGCGCCGCGTCGAAGGCGCGCCGCTGCCGATCGGCCCGCGGCTCGTCTGGACCGTGGGCGAGAACGACCACGTGGACGGCTTCAACGTGTACCGCGAGGACGCCGCGGGCGCGCTCGTGTTCGTCGGCAACGACGCGAGCCTCGAGAGCGCGAACGGCGAGGCGACGTTCCGCTTCGTGGACCGCTCCGGCGCGACCGGCGGCCGTTACTGGCTCGCGGCCCGCTCGTGCGCCGGCACCGAAGCCGTTCTCGGGCCGATCGTGATCGAGTCCGCCCCCACGGCGACGAAGCTGCAGCTCGCGCTGCTCGGAAACCCGGTGCGCATCGAGGCCCGGTTCGAACTGTCGCTCCCCGAGGACGCCGACGTGACGCTGCAGATGTTCGACGTCCAGGGACGGCAGATCGCGACGCCGTATCGCGGCCACGCGAGCGCCGGGCCGCTCCGTGCGTCGTGGAACCTGCGCGACGCCTCGGGCTCGGCCGTGAAGCCCGGCCTGTACTTCGCGCGCGTCGAAGCGCTCGGACGCACGCTGTTCGCGCGCGTGAGCGTGCTCGAGAACTGACGACGCGGACCGTCCGCGGCGTCCGTCCGGGCGCCGCGAGCGATCCCGCAGAGCGACGGCCCGCCCCCGTGAGGGCGGGCCGTCGCGTTTCTTGCCCGGATCCGCGCGCTTGCGCGATTCGCTCGCGGCGTGGTGAATTCGCGGCTTCGCACGACCCCGTGAGCCCCCGATCGAGGATCGAATGCCGCGCCGCACGCGAGTGGAACCGTTCCTGACCCTCGGCGCGTTGCCTTCGCGCTTCGGCACCTCCTTCCGCGTTCAGGCCCCGGGAGCGGCCCAGGTCGAGCTGCTGGTCGAGACCGGCGAGGCCGCGGGCACGATCGTCGAACTCGCGAACCGCGGCGACGGCGTGTTCGAAACGACGCTCAAGCACGTGCGCACCGGCGACCATTACCGCTATCGCGTGGATGGCCGGGGACCGTTCCCGGACCCCGCTTCGCGCCACCAGCCGAGCGGCGTGCACGGTCCCTCGACGGTCGTGGACCCGCACGCGTTCTCGTGGACGTTCCTCGACTGGCGCGGGGTCTCGCTCGAGACGCTCATCCTCTACGAGCTGCACGTCGGGACCTTCACACCCGAGGGCACGTTCGCGGGCGTGATCGCGAAGCTTCCGCACTTGAAGCGCCTCGGCGTCACCGGGATCGAGCTGCTGCCCGTGCACGACTTCCCCGGGGACCGCAACTGGGGCTACGACGCGGGCGCGCTGTTCGCCCCCGCACGCTGCTACGGCGCGCCCGACGACCTGCGACGCCTCGTGGACGCGGCGCACGGCGCCGGCATCGCCGTGATCCTCGACGTCGTCTACAACCACCTCGGCCCCGACGGCGCGTACGTCGCGGCGTTCCAGCCGCAGATGTTCTCGCGCCGTCACAAGACCCCGTGGGGTCGAGCGCTGAACTTCGACGCGCCCGGAAGCGAACACGTGCGGCGCTTCTTCGTCGAGAACGCGCTCCACTGGCTCACGGAGTACCGCTTCGACGGATTGCGCCTCGACGCGACGCACGCCATCCACGACGCGAGCGAGACGCACTTCCTGCGCGAGCTGTCCGCGCGGGTCGAGGCGACGATCACCGACCGCGAGGTCGTGCTCATCGCCGAGGACGGCCGCAACCTCAACACCGTGATCACTCCCGCGGCCGACGGGGGCTACGGCATCGACGCCGACTGGTCGTTCGATTTCCACCACCACCTGCACCGCATGCTCACGGGCGAACGCGCGAGCTACTTCAAGGACTTCAATGGCTCGCTGCGCGATCTCGCGACGATCGTCGAGAACGGCTGGCTCTACACCGGGCAGCCGTCGAAGTACCACGGCGGGAAGAAACGCGGCACGAGCGCGCGCGGCATCCCGCCGAAGCGCTTCCTGTTCTTCACGCAGACGCACGACGAGACCGGAAACCGGCCGTTCGGCGAGCGGATGTCGGCGCTCGTGAAGCCCGAGGTCGAGCGCGCCGCGACGGCCCTGCTGCTGCTCGCGCCCGAGCCCCCGATGCTGTTCATGGGCCAGGAGTGGGGCGCCTCGACGCCGTTCCACTTCTTCACCGATCACGGGCCCCGGCTCGGCGCGCGGATCACCGAGGGGCGGCGCAACGAGTTCGCCTCGTGGCCGGGACTGCGCTCGGCCGCATCACGCGCGCGCATTCCCGATCCGCAGTCGCCCGACACGTTCGTGGCCTCGCGCCTCGACTGGGACGAGCCGACGTCCGAGCCGTTCGCGTCGCTGCTGCGCTACTACCGCGCGCTGATCGACCTGCGCCGCAAGGAGCCCGCGCTGCGCGCGATCGAGGGCGCGACGTTCTCGTGCAGCGTCGTGGATCGGCACGCGCTCGTGCTCACGCGCGAGGCCGAGGGCGTGACGCCGCTCGTCGCCGTGTTCGTGTTCGACGGCGCGATGCGCGTGGACCTCGCACGGCTCAAGCTGCCCGCCGCGCGGCGCTGGAGCACGACGCTCACGAGCGAGGATCCCGGCTTCACGCGCGACCCCCGCCCGATGCGCATCGTGAGGCGCTCGGGCGGCGCGCCCGCGATCACGTTCCGGCGCGCGGGCTGCTGGGTGGGACGGGGAGAGAACTAGGCTTCATTTGGAAACTCGAGTGCAAGGCGGCGATCGAGTTTCCAAACGGAGCCTGGGACGCCGCGCTCAGCGCGCCGCCGCCTGCTTCACCATCTGGTCGGCCTTCACGAAGCCGCCGCCCCACTTCGTCTCGAGGTCCGCGAGCGGCTTCGCGGCGACGATCGCGTCGGTCGTCTTGCCCGCTTTCTGGAGCTTCCGCACGCGGTCGCGCACGACCGCCATCATGTCGCGCGAGGCCTGGACGTCCGCGCGCGTCGCGAGCGCGCCGTGCCCGGCGACGATCTTCGTGTCTGCGTTCGCGAGCTTCAGGATGCGATCGCAACCGGCGATCATGCCGTCGATCGAGCCGCCCGTCGCGACGTCGATCACCGGGTACATGTTCGTGAACATCACGTCACCCGCGTGGATCACGTTCAGGTCCTTGAACCACACGACGACGTCGCCGTCGGTGTGCGCGTCCTTCACGTGGAAGCACTCGATGTCGTGACCGTTGAGGTGGAACGTCACGCGGTCCTCGAACGTGACGACCGGCCACGCGCGCGACGGAACCGCCTTGCTCTCCCAGCCGAAGATCTCGTCCTTGCTGTCCTTGCCGAGGCGCGTGCGCACGTTGTCGTGCGCGACGATCGTCGCGCCGGCCGCCGCGAGCAGCTCGTTGCCCCCGGTGTGGTCGCCGTGCCAATGCGTGTTGAGCACCCAGCGGATCGGCGACTTCGACACGGCCATCACCGCGGCCTCGAGCTTGTCGTTGAGCTCGGCGAACTGGTCGTCGATGAGCAGCACGCCGTCGGGCCCGGCGCAGACGCCGATGTTCCCGCCCGCGCCCTGCAGCATCCAGACTCCGTCGGCGAGCGGCGTGGTCTTGATCTGGACCTTGTCCCAGTTGCTCTGCGCGAGCGCGGCGGCGGTCACGACGGCGAGCACGGCGAGTACGATCAGCAGGGATCCTGGAATGCGCATGCGGGGCTCCAAGGACGGGGGTTCGGGTGCGGTCGGATGACGCAGCCTAAGGCCTCCACGGCGCTCGCTCCCGCACTCATTGCCCGCCCGCGCGGCGCACGAGCGCTTCCGTTCAGCGACGCGAACCCGCCCCGTCGCCCCCGCCGGCCGGCAGCTCGGCGACCTTGGGGCACGGGAAGCTCTGGCCGCCGACCTTCCAGTCGAAGCTCGCGACGCGCCCGTCGGCGCCGCGCACGACGCGAACTTCGCCGTAATCGCGCAGCGAGAAGAACGTGCTGTCCGAGGTCGGAACGAGCGCCCAGCCGTTCACGTCGAGACCGCCGTGCTTCGCGCGCACCTCGAGCCGCGGGTTGTTCGCGATGTCGTACAGCCCTTCGCACTCGCGCAGCTTCGTCTCGGGGACGGACGCCGCGCGCGTCACCGGGAGCCGTGCCGGCTCGGGCGTCTCGCCGCGCAACAACTTCCAGGCGGCGCGCTGGAGCTGATCCACCGCACCCGTGTGCAGATTGCCCGTCCAGATCACCGACAGCCGTGTCGCCGTGTCGAAGTCCGCGAACGCGCGGAAGCCGTTCGTGCTGCCGTTCCACCGAATGCCGTCGCCGCGCAGCGCGGACTGGCGTTGCGTCTCGCCGAGCGCTCCGCTCGCGTCGGCCCACAGCAGCTTCAGCAGGTCTCGCGCGGTCATGACGACCGAACCCGCGCCGACGAGGTACGACAGGTCCTCGTACGGCGGGTTGCTCACGCCGCCGAGCTCGGGCACGTAGTTCGCGGCCCGGCCGGGAACGAGATCGCGAGAGCTCCAGTGCGAGGAGTGCTTCATGCCGAGCGGCTCGAACAACCGGCGGCGCAGCAGATCGTCGTAGCGCTCGCCGCTCGCGAGTTCGAGAACGCGCGCGAGCACCGAGAAGCCCCCGGAGCTGTAGGCGTTGCGCTCGCCGGGCCGGAACTGGAGCGTAGCCTTCCTGGCGAACTCGACCATGTCGGCCGCCGAGTGCGGCACCGTCTGCTCGGCGTCGGTCGTCACCCGGTGCGGTATGCCCGATCGATGCCGCAGCAGCATCTCGACCGTGATGCTGTCGCCGTTCGGAAAGTCCGGAATCCACTTCGAGAGCGGGTCGCGATAGCCGAGCTTGCGCTCCTCCATGAGCTGCAGCGCGAGGATGATGGTCATCGGCTTCGTGATCGAGGCGACGCAGAAGCGCGTCTCGGGCGTGTTCGGCGCGCGGAGTTCCGCGTTCGCGAATCCCCACGAGCGTTCGATCAGCACTCGATCTCGGTGCGCGATGAGCAGGTTGCCCGAGAGTTGTCCCGAAGCGACGAGCGGCTTCGCCCACGCGTCGATCGCGCGTCCGAGGCGCTCGGGATTCGGGGCGGCCGGACCCGCGGCCAGTGCCACGAGCGGGAACAGCGCGCCGATCAGCGTCGCGAGCGAGGCGCGACCGCTCAGGCGTCTCATGGGCGGCTCCTTTCGCGGCCGGCCGAGCGCGAACGGCGGATCCGGCGAGCGCGGCGGCGACGACGCTTCGACACGGCCTTCGCCTCGAAAGGTTGGACCGCGCCCGCCCCTCTCGGGACGAGCGCGGTCCGTGTGCGACGAGCGGCGTCGAGTGCCGCCGCTACCAGATCTCGGCGCGCTTCTCGGGCGCGTTTACCATCGCGTCGCCCTCCTTGCAGCCGAACGCCTTCGCGAACTCCGAGAAGTTCGAAAGCGGCGCGTTCACGCGCCACTTCGCCGGCGAGTGCGGATCGGTGAGCGTCGCGAGCCGCACCAACTGGTCGCGCAGTTTGCGCCGCCAGGCTTGCGCGTAGCCGAGGAAGAAGCGCTGTTCGCCCGTGAGCCCGTCGATCACCGGCGCCGGCTTGCCCTTCAGCGAACGCAGGTACGCGTGGTAGGCGATCGTGATGCCGCCGAGGTCGGCGATGTTCTCGCCCAGCGTGAGCTTGCCGTTCACGTGCAGCGTGTCGACCGCGACGAAGCCGTCGTACTGCTCGATCACCTTCTGCGCACGCTCTTCGAACTTCTTGCCGTCTTCCTCCGTCCACCAGTCGCGCAGGTTGCCGGCGGCGTCGTACTTGCGGCCCTCGTCGTCGAAGCCGTGCGTGATCTCGTGGCCGATGACCATGCCGATGCCGCCGTAGTTGATCGCGTCGTCGGCGAGCGGGTTGAACTGCGGCGGCTGCAGGATGCCCGCCGGGAACACGATCTCGTTGAACGACGGGTTGTAGTACGCGTTCACGGTCGGTGGCGTCATGCCCCACTCGGTGCGATCCACCGGCTTCCCGATCATCGCGAGCTGGCGCCGCGTCTCGAACTCCGTCGCGCGCCGCATCAGCTCGACGCCGTAGGACTTCTCGTCCACCGCGAGCTTCGAGTAGTCGATCCACTTGTCGGGATAGCCGATCTTGCGCGCGATCGCCTTGAGCTTCGCGTGCGCCTGCTTCTTCGTCGCGTCGCTCATCCACGGACGCGAGGCGATGCGCTCGTCGAGCGCCGCCATGAGGTTGTCGACGAGCTCGTTCATGCGCGCCTTGGACGACGGCGGGAACTCGGTCGCGACGTACGCCTTGCCGAGCGCGTGTCCCATCGCGCGGTCGATCGCGCCCGAGGCGCGCTTCCAGCGCGGGAGAGGCTGCGGCGTGCCGAGGATCTTGGCCTGGAACGCGAACGACTCGTCGAAGAACTTCTGCGACAGCCACGGCGCCGCGGCGCGCGTGTAGTGGTACTTGAGGTACGCCTTCCACGTGTCGAGCGGCGTCGCCTCGATCTGCTTCGAGACCTGCGCGAGGAACATCGGCACCGAGACGTCGAGTTGCGCGTCCGCGTTCGCGAGCGAAGGCACGCCGACGGCCTTGAAGTAGCCGGCCCAGTCGATGGCGGGCGCGATCGCGCCGAGCTGCTTCACCGTCAGCTTGTTGTAGAGCTTCTCGGGATCGCGCATCTGCAGGCGCGTGAGCGACGACTCGGCGAGCGCCGTCTCGAGCTTCATGATCTTGTCGGCGTCGGCGGTCGCCTGGGCCTCGCTCTCGCCCGCGAGCTGCAACATGTGTCCGATGAACGCGACGTAGTCGCGGCGCAGCGTGTCGGACTTGCCGTCGGTGCGGAAGTAGTAGTCGCGCTCCGGCAGGCCGAGCCCGCCCTGGAAGAGCTGCGCGATCGTCTGCGTGCTCGCCTTGGGATCCGCTTCGGGGCCGATCGGGAACGGCAGCCCGCTCGCGAAGAATCCGGCGCCGACGCCGTCGAGCACGCTCGCTTCGAACGCGCGCTGCAGGTCGGCCTTGCTCGCGATCTTCTCGATGCGCGCGAGATACGGCTGAAGGGGTGCTGCGCCCTCGCGGTCGGCGCGCGCGGAGTCCATGAGCGTGTTGTAGAAGATGCCGAGCTTCTTCACGTCGACGTCCTTCGCCGTCGCGACGTTCTTTCCCGCGTTCTCCAGCACGCGATGAAGCGCTGCGGTATTGCGGTCCGCCATCTCGCGTCCCGCGCCGATGCCGGTGTAGGCGGCCGGGATCTGCGCGGTGTCCATCCACGCCCCGATCGCGTACCGATAGAAGTCCTTGCACGGCGAGCACGACGGGTCCATGTAACCCTTGTTGATCGTGTTCTGTTGCTGAGCGAGCGCCGAGGCCGGCACGAGCGCGACGAGCGCGAGCGCGGCGAGGAGGCGCGATGGGCGAATCATGGGGAACTCCTGTGCGGGAGGTGGCGGAGGGCGGTCGGCCCGTGTGGGCGTGTCGAAGCGCGCAGGACAGTAGCCGGGCGCGTGCATCGCGGGCCAGCCCGGAGCGGACGTCTTCCCGACGAATGCGGGGATTCGAGGTGCGAGCGGGCGCGAGCGGGAACCCGCGCCCGCATTGCGCGACCCCCGCGCGAGCGGCGAGGATGCCGCGGTGATCGTCTCCTCCCGGCTTCGAATCGCGTGCGGCCTCGCGCTGCTCGCGGGGCTGGTCGCGCCGAGCGGAACCCGCGCCGCCGGCGATTCGCCCGACGTCCGCGTCGCGCACTGGCGCGAGGACGTCCGTTTCCTGCGCGAGGAGCTGCCGAAGCGTCATCCGGGATTTGCGACGCTCGTGGACCGGAAGCGCTTCGACTCCGTACTCGACTCGCTCGATCGCTCGGCGGCGACGCTCACGGACGCCCAGTTCCTGACGGGGCTCGTGCTCGCCGGCGCGATGACGGACGCCCACACGGGCGTCGTCTGGCTCGGATCCGAAGCGGCGCTCCCCCGGCTGCCGATCGCGCTCTCGAGGTTCGAAGAGGGCTGGTACGTGTTCGCCGCGGACACGACGCTCATGGAACTCGTCGGCTCGCGCGTCACGGCCATCGGCGGCGCCGGCATCGAGGAGGTTGCGCGCCGACTCGCACCCTTCATCCCGCACGACACCTCGTGGTGGCTGCTCGCCCAGCTCGGCACGGCGATGACGAGCCCCGCCCTGCTCGCCGCCGCCGGCGTTCCGGCGGACCCCGCGCGCGTGACGCTGTCGCTCGCGGACGACTCCGGCGCGCGACGCGACGTGGACGTGGAGGCGGTCGCTGACAGCACAGTGCACTGGACGACGTACGAGCGGGCCCGCGGGACCGAGCCCGCGCTCGCGCGCCGCCGGCCGAACGCGAACTACTGGTTCGCGGAGATTCCGGACGCGCGCGCGCTGCTGATCCGCTACAACCGCGCCGTGGACGACGCGTCGCTCCCCTTCGACGCCTTCACGCGCGACGTGCTCGCGTGGGTGGACGACCACCGCCCCGGGAAGATCGTGATCGACCTGCGGGCGAATCCCGGGGGCTCTTCGCGACTCCTGTCGCCGCTCATGGACGGGCTGAAGCGCCGCGGCTTCGCACGCGGCGACGGACGACTCGTCGCGCTGATCGGACGGCGCACGTGCTCGTCGGCGACACTGAACGCGATCGAGCTGCGCGGAGAGTTGCGGGCGGTGCTGGTCGGCGAACCCTCGGGCGGGCGGCCGAACACGTGGGGCGAGCTGCAGTCGTTCCGCCTTCCGAACTCGCACCTGATCGTGACGCACTCGACCCGCTACTTCCGCGCCGTGAGCGGCGACCCGCCGTTGCTCGAGCCCAAGGTGCGCGTGCCGCTGCGCTGGTCCGACTTCCGCGCCGCGCGCGACCCGGCGCTCGATGCGGCGCTCGGCGTTCGCTGAGCGCGGCGTCCGAAAACACGCGCGGCCCCGGCGTCGCCGCCGGGGCCGCGGTGCGAGAGCGTCTAGTTGTCGCCGTCGAGCAGGTTGCCGAGTCCGCCGAGGATCGAGCCTTCCTCGCGCCCGCCGCGCCCGGTCTGCGGCGCCGCGGCGTAGATGCGGCTCGCGAGACGGCTGAACGGCAGCGACTGGAGCCACACCTTGCCGGGGCCCCTCAGCGTCGCGAAGAACAGACCCTCGCCGCCGAACAGCGCGGTCTTCAAGCCGCCCACGAACTGGATGTCGTAGGTCACCGTCGGCACGAGCGCGACGAGACAGCCCGTGTCCACGCGCAGCGTCTCGCCCGGCGCGAGGACGCGTTCTTCGAGCATGCCGCCCGCGTGCACGAACGCCCAGCCGTCGCCCGTGAGCCGCTGCATGATGAAGCCCTCGCCGCCGAACAGGCCGGCGCCGAAGCGCTTGTTGAACGCGATGCCGAGCGCGACGCCTTTCGCCGCGCACAGGAACGAGTCCTTCTGACAGATCAGCTCGCCGCCGATCTCGGCGAGGTGCACCGGCATGATGCGCCCGGGATAGGGCGCCGCGAAGGCGACCTTGCGCTTCGCCTGCGACTCGTTGTGGAAGACGGTCGTGAACAGCGATTCGCCGGTGAGCAGGCGCTTGCCGGCGCCCATCAGCGCGCCCATGAAGCCCTTGTTCTGGGCCGAGCCGTCGCCGAAGACGGTGTCCATCTGAATGCCGTCCTCGATGTACATCATCATGCCGGCCTCGGCGATCGCCGCCTCGCCCGGATCGAGCTCGACCTTCACGAACTGCATGTCCTCGCCAATGATCTGGTAGTCGATCTCGTGCATCTGCGCCACGTCCGTCCTCCTCTCGGCGCCGCGCGGTCCGCGTTCGCGGACCTTCGGGCGACTCGGATGCTCTCTACGTAAGTTGCCGGCCGCGCGGTTGCCCCCGGGGCCGGAGGATCCGCGGCGGCGCGGCGTCGAAAACGCGGGGACGGTAGACGATTCTCCCGGCGTCGTCCCGGCGTTTCTCGGGGCCCGGCGGCGCGTTCCAACGTTCCGACCGCCGCCGGTGTCGAAGCCGGGAGACCGGCACTCCGTCGGCCACTCGCTCGATCCTCGGAGGACTCCATGCGCCTCGCCCCCGCCGCCGCCTTGTTGACCCTCGTTCCCGCGCTCGCCTTCGCCGGCGCGGGCAACCGCAGCGCCGGAACGCAGGACTTCTCGCGCACCGAGACGGTCCGGCCCGGCCAGCGGCTCGAAGTGGATCTCGAGTCCGGTGGCGGAGTCGTCATCCACGCCTGGGACCGCAACGAGGTGCGCGTCGTCTGTCATCGCGACATCGAGGACTGCCCCGACGCCGACGTCGAGGTGAACGCGACCGAGCGCGGCGTCGAAGTGACGTCGGACTACCGTCCGGACACCGGGAACAGCCACTCGTGCTCGATGACGATCGAAGTCATGGTGCCGAGACGATTCGACGTGCACCTCGAGTCGAGCGGCGGCTCGATCGAAATCGAGGGCGTGAGCGGCGAGATCGAGGGCACGACGGGCGGCGGGAGCCTCGAGCTCCGGCAGCTCAAGGGTCGCGTGGACCTGCGCACCGGCGGCGGCTCGATCGAGGTGACCGATTCCGATCTCGACGGCCGGGTCTCGACGGGCGGCGGCGACGTGCGCTTCGAGAACGTCACGGGCACGGTGCGCGGAACGTCCGGAAGCCTGCGGCGCCCGGTCACGGCAAGGTCGCGCCGCGGTTAGTCCCGCGCGCGAGTCGCGCGCTCAGCCCTGCTCGACGAGGCCGTGCTGCTGGAGCAGCGCGTCGAAGCGCGCCATGCCTTCGAGGTGCTCGGGACCGAGACGGTAGTTGAAGCGCCGCAGGTACGACTCGGTCTCGAGCGCGCTCCAGCCCGGCTCGGTCTGCTGGCGAGCGATTTCGGGCAGCGTCGCGAGGCCCGCCGCGAGCGAGGCTTCCAGGAACTGGCCGAGCTCGTGACGGATCTCGGGATCGAGCGCGCGCCGCACGACCCACAGCGCGTAGACGAACGGCAGCCCCGTCCACTCGAGCCAGTCGGCGCCGAGGTCGAGCGTGTGCGTGAAGCCCTCGGGCCGTTTGTCGCGCATGCGCATCGCGCGATCGCCGATCACGAGCAGTGCGTCCGCCTGCGCGGGCTCGAGTCCGCGCACGTAGCGCACGCCCTCGAGCCCGCGGCGCACGTCGAGCAGGAGCCGCAGCAGGCGTATGGACGTGCTCGTCTCGGGCGTCACCGAGACCATCGCGTTCGCGAGTGCCGCGGCCGGCCGGCGCGAGAACATCAGCACCGACAACACCGCGCCGCGAGTCGCGACGCCCATCGCGGGCTCCATCGGTTCGAACTGCTCGCGCAGCCGCAGGTAGTCGCCCGTCGCCATGAGCCCCATGTCCACGCCGCCCGATTCCGCTTCGCGGCCGAGGTCGCGCGGCACGAGGTTCCGAACCGCGAACGGCGCGTCGTTCCACAGCGCGTAGAACGGCGCGGCGTTCGCGTACGGGATGCGCGCGGCGATCGTCGAGGTCGTGAGCTTCGAGGCGGGCGGGGTCATCGCGGGCCGGAAGATAGCGCCGGCGATCGGGGGCGTCGAGGCGGCATGCCCCGGCATTTCGCGTCGTTCGACCGCGCGGAAATTGGTCGCGCCGACGCGTTCCTCGCGTTCGACGCGGCTCCCCCGCGCCGCTAACTTCCCGGCACCGTGACCTCCTCGACTCGCTCCGACGGTGGCCGCTGGCGCGCGCTCGGCCTCGTCTCGCTCTCGACGCTCCCCGCGATGGGGCTGTGGTTCGTGGGCTCGGCGCTGCTGCCCGAACTGCGCGAGCGCTGGTCGCTCGACGCCAACGCCGCCGGCTGGCTCACCGCGGTCGTGCAGCTCGGCTTCGTCGCGGGCACGGCGCTGTCGGCGCTGCTGAACCTCGGCGACCTCGTGCCCGGGCGCGCGCTGTTCGCCGTCTCCGCCGTGCTCGCCGCTCTCGCGAACGCGGCGCTCTCGATCGTTCCCGGCTACGGCGCCGCGCTCGTCACGCGCTTCCTCACGGGCTTCTTCCTCGCCGGCGTCTATCCGCCGGCCATGAAGATGATGGCGACGTGGTTCAAGGAGCGGCGCGGCCTCGCGATCGGCACGCTCGTCGGCGCGCTCACGCTCGGCAAGGCGGGGCCGTACCTCTATCACACGCTCGATGCTCGTCCCGGCCGCGACATCGCCCCGCTCGCGTCCGCGCTCGCGCTCCTCGGCGCGATCGCCGTCGGCGCGTTCTACCGCGACGGGCCGTTCCCGTTCGCGCGGCGGCCGTTCCACTGGACGCTCGCCGCCGAAGCGGTGAGCGAGCGGCGTACGCGGCTCGCGCTCGGCGGCTACCTCGGCCACATGTGGGAGCTGTACGCGATGTGGACGTGGCTGCCCGCGTTCCTCACCGCGAGCTTCCAGCGCACGTCACCCGGGATCGCACAGGCGCTCGGCGACTTCTACGGCTTCGTCGCGATCGCGAGCGGCGCGCTCGGCTGCGTGTGGGCCGGCCTCGTCGCGACGCGGCTCGGCTACGCGCGCGTCGTCACGTGGTGCATGGCGATCTCGGGCGCGTGCTGTGTCGGCGCCGGCTTCGCGTTCGGCCACTCGCCCTGGCTGCTCGTGCCGCTCGTGTGCGTGTGGGGCTTCTTCGTCGTCGCCGACTCGGCGCAGTTCAGCGCGCTGATCACCGAGGTCGCGCCGCCGCACGCCGTCGGGACGGCGCTCATGCTGCAGACCTCGCTCGGCTTCCTGCTGACGATGGCGACGATCCAGCTCGTCCCCGTCCTGTCGCAGCGGCTCGGCTGGGCGTGGGCGTTCCCGATCCTCGCGCTCGGTCCCGCGTTCGGCATCGCGAGCATCGCGCGGCTCGGGGGCAAGCGCGGCTGACCACGCCGCCCCATTCGGCTCGAACACCGCCCACCGCGTACCTCAATCGAGCGAAGCTTCGACGAATACGAACCGCCGCCGCACGTTCACGTACTTCCAGCGCGGCGGCTCGGCCGCGTCAGAACTCCGCGCGCGCTTCGGTGAGCCCGAGGCCTTCGAGCCGGTACGCCGCGCCGTGGATCGAGCCTTCGCCGCGGGCGATCGCGCCCTTGCGTTCGAGAACGTCCGACCGCCAGCGCGCCTTCGCGGCGTTCGCGACCGCCTCGGCGACGATGAGCCGCAGCGCGGGCTCGCGCTTCGGCCGCGCCGCCGCCCAGCGCCGCGTGATCTCGGACTTCGCCGCCGTACGCACGCCGCCGTTCTGCACCGCGATGTCGAAGCACAGCGCCGCCCCCAGCTCACTCGCCAGACCCAGCGTGCCGGCGAGCGCGACCGCGTTCGCGTAGTACACGTCGTGTGCGCGCTGGATCTGAAGCGTCTGCACGAGCGGCTCCGCGCCGAAGCGCGCGAATGCGCTCCGCCACGGCTCGGCGACGACCGTCTTGTAGCGCCCGGAGCTGAGCGAATCGCCCCACGCGACCTGGCGCGCGAGCGGCTGGCGCATGCGCGTGAGCAGTTCGGTCGTCCGGTCGCCGAACGCGCGCAGCACGACCACCGGCTGCGCGGCCTGCGCGGCGAGCACGAGTCGCGCGATCTCGCCGTTCGACAGCGTGAATCCGATGAGTCCCCACGTGAGTCCAGCGCCGTCGAAGTTGCCCTGCACGATGCCGAAGCCGTGGCCTTCGAGACTCGCCGTTAGCTGCAGGCAGCGCTCGAACAGCGACGGAATCGAGGTGTGCGTCACGCGCCGCCACGTCACGTCGTCGGCGCGGCCCGTCGGGGCGAGACGCGACGTGCGCTGGAACGATGCGACCGCACGTTCGGTGCCGCCGCCAAAGTCGCCGTCGAGGTTCCCGGTGTAGTGGCCGTCGGTCGCGAGCGACTGTTGCAGGCGGTTGATCAGGAATCCATGCGCTCCACGGGCGAAGAGCGGTCGGGGCATGTCGCCTCCGGGGGTGGGAGGTACGGCGCGGAGGGCCGTGCGATGCGGCCTCGCGCCGGCGCGAACCCTACCGCCCTCGCCCGCTCACCTCCACCCGGGAATCTCCATCTGCACCGCGTCCTCGGGCGGCGTCCAGCGGAGCGCGCGGCGGTCGGCGACGCCGTGCTCGTGCTTGAGCGCCGCGACGCGCTCCTCGATCGGTCGCGTGACCGCCTTCGCGGGGTAGGCGCGCGCGCCGAACATCGCTTCGTAGCGCGGCAGCTCTTCCGGCCACTCGCGCGCGAGCACTTCGAAGAAGTGTTCGCGCGTCCCTTCGCGCAGGTTCACGACGCCGACCCAGATGCCGCACGCGCCGGCTTCGCGCGCGCCGCGCACGACGTCGGCGAGGAGCTCAGGCCGGTCCGAGAGTCCCGGGAGGATCGGCGCCATCGCGACCGTGGCGCGCACGCCGGCGCTCACGAGCGCCTTCACCGCGCGCATCCGCGCCGCCGGCGGCGACGTGCCGGGCTCGGTCGTCTTCCACACGCGCTCATCGAGCGTCGGAATGCTCACGCTCACGCCGACCTTCGCGCGCCGCGACGATTCCTGCAGCACGTCGAGATCGCGCAGCACGAGGGGCCCGCGCGTGATGAGGCCGTACGGATTGCGCGCGGCGCACAGCGCCTCGAGGCACGCGCGTGTGATCCGGAACTTCCCTTCGGCCGGCTGGTACGGATCGGTCGCGGTGCCGACTGCGACCGAGTCGCGCTTCCAAGACGGCCGCGCGAGTTCGAGCTTGAGCACGTCGGCGACGTTGGCCTTCACGCGGATGCTCGCGCCGTAGCGGTCGTCGGCCGGCCGCTCGGCGCGGCGCTCGAAGCCGCGCACGTAGCAGAAGGCGCAGCGGTGCGCGCAGCCCATGTAGGGGTTGAGCGACCATTCGAAGCCCATTCCGCTGACGCGGTTCAGGGCCGACCGGCAGGGCTCGATGCGGTACTCGACGCGCACGGCCGCGAAATTAGCGAGCGCGGGCGCGGTGCACAAGTGGGCAGTTTAGCGATTCAGCGTCCGTGGCCCCTGCGGATGGACGGCCAGTCCGAAGAGGATCGTCGCCCCCCAGACGCTGCTGTGCCGCGCGACCACGGCGTGAGCGCGAGCGCGCACCGCGAGTCCGATCGGACCCGGACGAGGAAGCCAGCGCTGTCCGAACTCCAGCGCGAGGGCAGGGCCGACCTCGCGACGGGACTCGTCCCTGCGACCGACGGCGGGCGGATCGAGGGCGACGTGCCCCTCGGTGCGGATCCGACCGGCGCCGAGCCCGACCGAGAGCATTCGCGCTCTTCCGGGGCGACCGCCCCACTCGCGCGAAATCACGACGCTCCAGCTCTCGGACTCGAGAAGAGTGGCTTCGGGAATCGTGGCACAGAAGCACGGCCATTCCATTCCGCTCAGCGTCGCGGAGTACGTCGTTCGATCGTCGGCGTACCAGCCCACGGTGCCGTCGAGTTCGAGCGTGAGCAGTCCCATCGAGGAAGCCTCGCTCGGTGGCGCGCCGGCCCCCGCGCCGAGCAGGGCCTCTACGAATATCGGCGCGGCGCTCGAGGAACGGGGCGCGAGCAGGAAGAGCAGGACGCCGCTCACGATTGCGGTTGGCCACCGCCTCACACCCAACCTCCGAACTGGAGCGAGCCCGGTCGGATCAGCGCGCGGAGCGTAGCACCTCGAGGAACGCCTCCCCATAGCGTTCGAGCTTCACGGGTCCTATCCCCGAGAGCAGCGCGAGGCCCTCGCGCGTCGTCGGGACGCAGCGCGCCATCTGCTTCAGCACGGCGTCGCTGAACACGATGTACGCGGGCACGCCCTCGGCGTCGGCGAGCTGCTTGCGGAGCGCGCGCAGCCGGTCGAACAGCTCGGGGTCCGCGACGTCGTCGGGGTCGGCGCGGCGCGCGGGGCCGAGGCTCGCGGGCCGCGTCACGACGACGAGGTCGTCGAGCGTGGCGCCGCGGCACACGTCGCACGATCCGCCGCACGGCTCGATCGCCTCGTCGAAGTAGCGCACGAGCGCCTGATGCCGGCAGCCGCCGCCGTCCACCATGCGGAACAGGTCCACGGTCTTCCGGCGCGTGTCCTCGCGCACCGCGGCGTCGGTCACGTCGTTCAGGAACGAGTCGTAGCCGATCACGTCGGCCCACGAGTAGAACAGCACGCAGTCGCTCGGCAGGCCGTCGCGGCCGGCGCGCCCGATCTCCTGGTACCAGGCCTCGACGCTCTTCGGCATGTCGCGATGGACGACGAAGCGCACGTTGCTCTTGTCGATGCCCATGCCGAACGCGACGGTCGCCACGACGACGTCCACCTCGTCGCGCGCGAACGCGTCCTGCGAGCGGTGGCGCTCCTCGTCGGGCATGCCGGCGTGGTAGGGCGCGGCCTTCACGCCGCGCGCGCGCAGCCATTCGGTCGTCGAGTCCACGCTGCGCCGGCTCATGCAATACACGATGCCGCTCTCGCCGCGGTGTCGCGCGATCACGCCGAGCAGGTCCTTGCGGCTGTTGCGGCCGCCACCCTTCCGCTGCGCGGTGATGACGAGGTTCGCGCGGAAGAACGAGCCCTTGAAGCCGTCGGGCTTCTTCATGCCGAGCTGGCGCAGGATGTCGCCGACCACCTTGCGCGTCGCGGTCGCGGTGAGCGCGAGCACCGGAATGTCGCCGAGGTGAGACTTCAAGTCGCGCAGCTGCCGGTACGCGGGCCTGAAATCGTGCCCCCACTGGCTGATGCAGTGCGCCTCGTCCACGACGACGAGCGCGATCGGGCAGCCGGCGATGAGATCGCGCAGCCCCCCTTCGAGCGCCTCGGGCGCGAGGTACACGAGTTCCATCTCGCCGCGGCGCAACGACGCGAGGATCGCGCGCCGCTCCTCGAACTCGATCGTCGAGTTGAGCGCCGCGGCGCGGAAGCCGTAGCGCGTGAGCGCGTCGACCTGGTCCTTCATGAGCGAGATCAGCGGCGAGACGACGAGCACCGCGCCCGGCAGGATCTTCGCCGGGACCTGGAACGTGAGCGACTTGCCCGCGCCCGTCGGCATGACGCCGATGCAGTCCTTCCCCGCGAGCACCGCGTCGATGATCTTCCGCTGGCCGGGGCGGAACTCGCGGTAACCGAAGATCGCCTCGAGCACCGCCTGGGGATCCGAGTACTTGGCCGCGTGGAAGAGCGGGGCGGTGGATTCGAGCACGGGTCCCTCCATGGACGGGAGCGGCGGAGCGAGGCGGGCGCGCACGATAGCACGCGCGCGGCCGCGCGGACCGCCCCGTTCGCGCGCTTCAGCGGTCCGCGGCGCGGGCCGATAACGGCCGCATGCTCTCCGTCGGGCCGCTCACCCTCGTGCCGCGGGACGTCGCGGCGCTCGCCGACCTCGCTGGCGCGCTCGCGCTGCCGCTCGCGGCGATCGCGCTGTCGCGCGCCGTCGTGCTCCGTCGCGCCGCCTCGCCGCGCGCGGCCCGCGTCCCCGGCGACGATCCGATCGCGAGCCTGTGGCTCGGTCAACTGCTCGTGACGCAGTTCGCGCTCCTCGCGATGTGGCTGTCGTGGTTCGGAGCGCTCGGCGCCGCGGGCCACGCGCCGCTGTCCTGGTACTGGTTCCGCGGCGTGCCGCACGCCGCGCTCGGCCCGGCGCTCTGGGGCGTCGCATTCGCGCCGCTCCTGCTCGCGACGACGGCGGCGACGTCCGCGCTCGGCGAACTGTCGCGGAAGCTCGGCGTCTCGGACCGCGCCGAAGCCGACACGCGTAGCGAGCGCGCGTGGGCATTCGCGCTCTTCGCCGTGCCGTCGTTCGCGTTCGTGAACGCGATCGTGTCCGCGACGCGGCTCCAGTGGACGCTCGCCGTCGGGTTCGCGGTGCTGACGGTCGCGGCGGCGGTGTTTTGCGCGAGCCGCTGGCGCGGCAGCGTGGGCTACACGCCGCACGCCGCCGACGAAGGTGAACTGCGCGAAGCCGTGTTCGGGCTCGCGGCGCGCGCGCGCGTGCGCTTCCGCCAGCTCTACGTGGTGCCGATGAAGCGCTCGCGCATGGCGAACGCGTTCGCCGTGCAGGGCAACGTCGTCGTGCTCACGGACCTGCTGCTCGAGCGGCTCACGCGCCGCGAAGTGAACGCCGTGCTCGCCCACGAGGTCGGCCATCTCGCCGGCGGACATCCCCGCCGGCTGTCGCTCGTCGGCACGCTCGCGCTCGTGCCCGGAATCGTCGCGGTTCTCGCGCTGCCCTCCTCTCTCGTGGGCCTCGGCCTGCTCCTCGCCGGCTGGTACGTCTCGATGGCGCATCGGCGCCACCTCGAGTTCGACGCGGACCGGCGCGCGGTCGCGCTCTCGGGAGACGGCGAAGCGCTGATCGCCGGACTCGTGAAGCTGGCGTCGGTCGCCCGGCTGCCCGTGCGCTGGAGCCGGTGGACCGGGATGCTGCTCACGCACCCCTCGGTCGAGTCGCGCGCCCGCGCGCTCGCGGCCCGCGGTCTGCTCGCGTCCGAGCGCATCGCGCCGCTGCTCGCGGGCGAGGCGCTCGCGGGCGACCGATACGCGGTGCCGGCCGTCGTGGCCGGCGACGTGCGCGCGTTCACGACGCCCTACAGGCACGCGACGCTGTACCGGAACGCGTGGCTGCTGCTGTTCGGGAGCACGGCGGTCGCGACGCTGTGCGCGTGGATCGTGAACGTCGCGCAGCTCGGAGGCTTCGCGCGGCTCGGCGCGCTCGCGCTCGCGGCGCTGTCCGCGCTCGCCGCGCTCGTGCTGCTCTCGGGACGGCTCGCGATCGCCGCGTTCCCGCGGCTGCGTTCGGCGCTCGAGGCCCGCTATCCCGGGCCCGAGGGCTCGCCGCGCCACTTCGTCGGACTCGCGCCGCACGCGGGGCCGCGCGTGTACGAGGGGTTCTACAACTGGGACGTCGGCGTGATCACGTTCGAGGGCGCGCGCCTGCGCTACCGCGGCGACGGCGTGTCGTTCGCGCTCGCGGCGGACGAACTGCTCGCGGTCGAGCGCGTGGACGGCCCGCCCGGCTGGGTGCGCACGCACGCGCTGCTCGTGACGTGGGCGCGCACGGACGGCGTGCGCGGGTCGTTCCGACTCACGGCGCTCGAGGCCGCCTCGCTGTTCGAGTTCGATCGCGCGCTCGGCCGGCTCGAGTCGGCGCTCGGCGAGTGGCGCGCGTCGGCGCTCGCGTCGCACGCGGCGCTGCTCGCGGACGACGGCACGCCCGGTCCCGAGGCCTGGTCGGTCACGGCGGCCGAACCGCACGAGGCGGTGCAGGCGCGCGCCTTCGTCTCGCTCGCGCTGCTCTCGGGGTTCCTCGCCGTCGTGACGTGCCTCGTCGTGCGGCTGCCGATCCTGCCCTGGTCCGGCGCGGGCGCGCTCGACGTGTGGCTCGCGTCCGTCGCGGCCCACGTCGTCCACGTGATGCCGTCGCTCGCCTGGCGCGACCGCGCCGCGACGCGGGCGGCGGCGGCCGAAGCCCCGCCGGATCGCCGCGCGGCCTGAGCCGAGCGGACGGAGCCGGCGCCCGCGGCGCGTGCGCACCGCGGGCCGCCCGTCTCCGGACTACGACATCTGTTCGATGACGAGCGGCTCGCCCGTCTCGAGCAGCGACTTGAGCCCGCTCACGATGTTCACGTAGCCGCCCGTGATCTGGCGGCGCGTCTCCGCGCCCAGGTCCTCGTGCGTCACCGTGAGCTTGCACACGCCGCCCATCGGCGTGACCTCCCACGTCACCTTGCTCGGCGCGTCGGCGCGGATCTTCTCGTCCCAGAGCGCGTGCCACGAGTGCGAGAACTTCCGGTTCGGCACGACGTCGATCAGCGTGCCTTCGATCGCCTTCACGTCGCCCGGGAGCAGGTACTCGATCGCGGCTCCCGGCTTCCACGTCGAAACGACGCGGCTCGAGTAGAAGTACTTCTGCGTGAACGAGGGGTCGGTCAGCGCCTTCCACAACTTCTCGGGCGTCGTGCGGATGAGCACTTCGTAGACATGCGTCGGTGCGTTCATGTCCTCTGCCTCCAGCGTGCGTTTGAGTTCGCTCATCGCCCCGACGATCGGTTCGGCGTACTTCCGGATCCACCGGTCGTGCACGAGGCGGATGGGCACGGGATTCAGGAAGTGCCGCTTCTCGCGTCCGACCCGGCGCGTCACCACGAGTCCGGCGGCCTCGAGGATCCGCAGGTGCTTCATGGTGGCGAACCGGGTGACCTCGGGCAGCGCCGCGTCCAGCTCGGTCACGGTCTGACCGTCCTTGCGGAACAGCTGGTCGAGGAGCAGGCGTCGGCTCGGGTCGCTGAGGGCGCGGAAGACGTCTTCCATGGCGGGGACATTACGTGACCATTTGGTCACGTATCAACGGAAAAATGTAGGGGCCGTGCGGCCGCCCGTTCTTCAGTCCTTCGTCACCGGCAGGCCGAGTGCGACCCAGCCGCGATAGCCGCCGGCCACGGTCACGACGTTCGTGTAGCCCATCTTCTGCAGGTTGTCGCACACGAGCGCCGAGCGGTATCCGCCGCCGCAGTAGCACGCGACCGGCGCGTTCTTGTCCGGGATCGCCTGCTCGATGTCGCGCTCGATCGTGCCCTTGCTCAGGTGGAGGGCGTCGGGCAGATGTCCCGCGTCCCACTCGCGGTCCTCGCGATTGTCCACGAGCACCCAGCCCTCACCCGCGGCGAGCCGCGCGCGCAGCTCTTCGATCGTGACCTCGCGGACGCGCGACTTCGCGTCGGCGACGAGCGCGAGGAACCCGGGTGCGTGGTGCTTCGCCGCCGGCGCGCTCAACGCGCGCCCGCCGCGAGCGCGGCCGCCGGTTCCTCGCGGCGCGCGTACTCGCGCACGACGCGGTAGAGGGCGTCGCGCTGGACCGGCGTCTTGCCGGCCTCGCGGATCGTCTGCACCATCGCGGCCTCGGCGAGCCCGACCGGGCTCTTCGCCTGCGCCGCGTGCGCGATCTTCTCGACGCCGATCGTGCCGTCGAGGTCGCTCGCGCCGTAGTTCAGCCCGATCGCCGCGGTGTCGGCGCCGAGCATCACCCAGTAACTCTTCACGTGCGGCACGTTGTCGAACACGAGCCGCGAGATCGCGATCGTCTTCAGGTCCTCGATCGCGCTCGCCTGACGCCGCACGAGCCCCGTGTTTCCGGGCTGGAACGCGAGCGGGATGAACGCGAAGAACCCGGGCGCGCGGTCTTCCAGGTCGCGCAGCGAGATCACGTGCTGCACGCGCTCGGCGCGCGTCTCGATGTGACCGTAGAGCAGCGTCGCGTTCGACGGAATGCCGATGCGGTGCGCGATCTCGTGGATCTCCATCCAGCGGTTGCCGCCGATCTTCTGGTGGAACAGCTCGCGGCGGACGCGCTCGCTGAACACCTCCGCGCCGCCGCCGGGCAGCGCGTCGAGGCCCGCTTCGCGAAGCTGCTCGAGCACCCATTCGGCCGGCATCTTCGTGAGCCGGCAGAAGAAGTCGATCTCGACCGCCGTGTAGGCCTTCACGCTGAGCGTGGGCTTCTTCTCCTTCACCCACCGCACGACGTTCAGGTAGTCGTCGAAGCGCCACTTGTTGTGCAGCCCGCCGACGATGTGGATCTCGGAGATCTCGGGGTCCACGTGGGCGAGGATCTCGTCCTTCGTCATCGTGTACGCGTCGGAGGCGCCGGGGCGCTTGGCGTAGTCGCAGAACTTGCACGACAGCACGCACACGTTCGTGGGATTCAGCTGGCGGTTGACCGTGAAGTAGACGCGGTCGCCGTGGAGGTCGCGGGCGACGGCGTTCGCGAGCCGCCCCAGTTCGAGCACGTCGGCGTCGAACAGCCGCACGCCCTCTTCCTGGGTGAGGCGGCCCCCGTCGAGCAGCTTCTGGCCGGCGGCCCGCACGAGCGGATCGCGCAGCCGGAGCTCCCGGACGTGGGTGCGAGAAGTCGAGATCATCGTGGGTTCCCCGGTGGATCGGGCGGGTCCAGGGGACCCGCGGCGAGATTCGGCGGCAGTATAGCGACGCGTTCGCGCGAGGGTCGAGCGCGGCCGCGTTCCGCGCGGCCGTCGTGACGTTGTCGAAACGAGAGGCCCGCGATCGCGTCGCCACGCGGGCGCGGTTCGCCGCCCGAACGTCTCGAATTCGAGAAGAAATCCATGCGCGGGCGCGCGTCCGTTCGCTATCCTTTTCGCGCCCGACCCTCGCCTCCATCCCCCAATCCTCGAGGTGTTCGCATCATGCGCCACGTCTTCGTCCGGGCCGCCATCGTCGGCACCCTCCTCACCGGCTCGACCCTCGCATGGGCGCTGTCCACCGGACCGCCCGCGAGCCGCACGGGCGCCTTCGCGGTCGCGAACAAGGCCGCCGAATCGAACTGCACGCTGTGCCACACGGGCAGTCCGCTCAACGATCCGAGCGGCCGGCTCGAGCTTCTCGGCGTGCCCGCGCAGTACGAGGCGAACGCGATCTACCCGATCCGGATTCGCCTGACGCACGCGTGGAGCCCGCTGCCGCCGCAGCCGCTGCGCTGGGGCTTCGAGATCACCGCGGTCGCGAAGGCCACGGGCGACAGCGCCGGCTTCTGGGTGCGCGGGGCCAACACCCCGCCCGACACCTTCAAGCTTCAGAAACCCGCGGTCGGCGCGTACAACAAGCGCTGGTACCTCTCGCACACGCGCGACGTCACGAACCCGGTGGATCCCGACGGCTCGACCCGCTACGGCGCCTCGAGCCCGGTCGAGTGGGTCGTGAACTGGAAGGCGCCCGCAGGCGACAGCGGCAAGGTGTACTTCTTCGCCGCCGGCAATTCCTCGAACGGCGACGGCGTCTCGGTCGGCTCCGGCGACTTCATCTTCACCGCGGTCGACAGCACGACTTACGGCAGCAACGTGGACGTGCCGAGCCACCCGAGCCCGCTCCAGCTCACGAACGCGCTCGATGCCCCGTTCCCGAACCCGATGGTGAAGTGCACGAGCATCGACTTCACGATCGCGCGCGGCGGACTCGTGGACCTCGCGGTGTTCGACGTCCAGGGCCGGCAGGTGCGCGGCATCCTGCACGGCTTCCGCTCCGCCGGAACGCACGGCACGTACTGGGACGGCCGGCAGAACGACGGCTCGTTCGCGCGCAACGGCCTCTACTTCCTCAGGCTCAAGGCGCCCGGGGACGGCCGGACGTATTCGCGGCGCATCACGCTCGCGCGCTGATCGTCGGAAGGGGCCCCTGCCCGCGAGAAGGCCCGGCGGATCTCTCGATCGCCGGGCCTCTCGTTTTCGCGCCGCGACGGGCCGCGACTACGGCGTGAAGTAGTAGGTCACCTTCGCGAGGAAGATGTTGTCCGGCTTCTGGTCCACGAGCCGCGAGAGCGACTTGCGGAAGCGGAAGTCGCCGAGCGTCTCCGAGTCCTCGCGTGTCTGGGTCCACACGAGGAACAGCGTCGAGCCCGGACCGTACTCCCAGCGCAGCACGGCGTTCCCGCGAAGCGACTTGTAGTTGAAGTCGGGATTGTCGAGTCCGTACGCGGGCGCCGGCCCCGCGCCGTCGGGGTCCAGCACGCCAGCGTCGCGATCGTAGGTGCCGCCCGACGAAGCGTAGTGCGTGAAGTCGTATCCGCCCGGCCGCGCCAGCTCCTTGAAGTCCGTGTACGAGCCCGACGAGACGAGCGGCTGCGCGAACATCTGGACGCTCAGCGCGGGGGTGAACGCCCAGTTGAACCGCACGCTCGCGGCGAACGTCTTCTGGTCGAGCACGCCGAACACGTAGCGCGAGCCGTAGGTCGCGCTCGCGAGCGGGTCCTCGACGGTCCTCAGGTACTGCGCGTCCTCGTGGACGTGCTCGTACGACGGCCCGATGTTCAGCGACAGGTTCGAGACCGGCTTGAACTCGACGCCCGGGTTCACGTTCCAGTTCCACGAGTCCGCTTCGGGCTGCGTGTACCCGTAGTAGCTCACGTAGTAGAAGCGCGACCGCTTGCCGTCGGTGTCGAGATACACGTTCACTTCGTAGCCGGGCGCGTTTTCGGTCTGCGGCCCGCCGCGCGTGCGCCGGTCGCTCTTCGTTCGCGGGTTGTACGCGCTGCTGTAGCTCAGGCTGAAGTTGTTCGCGAACTCGGTGTCTCCGCCGAGGAACGCGCCGAGCCAGGTGTTGTCGCCCGCGAAGTTCTTGCTCCCGAACAGCGCGCCGTAGACCGCGTTGTTCTTGTAGGTCTTCGTCGGCTTGTTCCACTTGTAGCCCGTCGCGACGTGCCCGTTGACGACGTCCGTGCGCGACTGGAAGCCGAGGTCGTTGACCTCGAACTCGGGACTGATCGCGCCGAGCCCGGCGTTGAAGATCACGCGGCCTTCCTGCTTGTTGAGCCAGTAGCGCGAGCCCCAGCCCGTCATCGAGGTCGCGTTCGGATCCACCTCGACGTGACCGGCGTCGGGGCGCTGGAAGTAGTGCCGCGAACTCGTCTGCAGGTCGGTGAGCCTCGCGGTCGAACCTTCGACGCGCGACATCGCGGTCCAGCCCGACACGACCCACACCTTCTTCGGATCGAGGAACGCCCAGCCGTCGACGCCGCCGACGTAGGCGCGCGAGTTGAGCGCGTCCTCGAGCGCGGGCCCGTCGAAGTCGCGCACGACCGCGTCGCCGAGGACGCCGAAGCCGAAGCGCCGGTCCTTGAACTCGCGCAGGCCGCGCGCGATTCCGTAGTAGGTGAGCGGCTCGACCTCCTGCTTCCAGCGCTCGGGCCCGAAGGCGATCTTCGCCTGCTCGCTCGCCGTGAGTGCGTGCAGAGTGCCGAAGTTCCAGCGCTCGCCGAGCTTTCCGGTCAGCTTCGCGGCGCCGAGGATCGACGTGCCGAGCGGCACGTCGGCGAACGTCGTGTCGGGCGTCGAGCCCTGGGGCGCGCGGCCGATGCGGCGGCTGTAGAAGAACATCGGTTCGGGCCAGTTGAAGTTCCAGTAGCTGTTCGAGCCCTCGTTCCCGAAGCGGAAGTTCTGGATGCCCTCGACGAAGAACGGCCGCTTCTCCTGGAAGAACGACTCGACGTCGCTCAGGTTCACGACCGCCGGATCCACCTCGACCTGGCCGAAGTCCGGATTCACCGTCGCGTTCAGCTTGAGCTTGCTCCCGACGCTCATGCGCAGGTCGCCGCCGGCGTCGCCCGAGAAGCTCGAGCCGTCGTTGAAGGGATCGTTCGCGTCGTGCTGCAGGTACTTCGCCTTGCTCGTCACGTACGGCGTGATCTCGATCGAGTTCGAGCGGCGCAGGTTCTCGAGGCCCTGGAGTTCCGGGAAGCGCGACACGAACCCGGAGCTGTTCTTCGGCGTGTAGACGACGTAGTCGGTCTCGTTCAGGCGCTGGATCTTGCGGACGAAGTTGACGCCCCACACCGGCGCCGCGCCTCCCGCGTAGCGCATCTGCGAGAACGGCACGCGGATCTCGCACGTCCAGCCGTTCTCGTCGACGTGCGCGCGCCCCTGCCAGACGCCGTCCCACGAGTTGTCCTCGAATCCGTCGTTCGAGACCGTGCCGTCGTACAGGACCCCGGCCGCGTTGACGGCGAAGTAGTAGCCGCTGCGGCGGTCGAAGAACGGATCGAGGTACACGGCGAAGAAGTCGGCGGGCACTTCGTCGTCCCGGCGCGCGAGCCTCGCGATGATCGAATCGGGTGCGGCCTCGTGCATGCGCGCCGCGACGTAGATCGCGTCGTCGTCGAAGATGATCCGCGCCTCGGTCCGCTGACTCGCCGGCGCGCCCTCGTTCGGGTCGCGCTGCTTGAAGTTGCCGACCGGCGGCGCGGTCTGCCACGCGGCCTCGTCGAGCCGGCCGTCGATCAGGATCGGGGCGTTCGCGCGCACGGCGCGGACGGGCGGGAGTGACGATGGCGGCGCCTGGGCGGCCGCCGTCGAAGCGGCGAGCGCGAGCGAGAACAGGGCAAGCAGCTGTCGCATGGCCTTGGCTTCCGGGTTGGACGGAGGTGTGCGGACGTGGGCTTCGACGGGACGAGCGCCCGGAAGGTTGCTAACGCGCCGGGCGCCCGGCGCGCGGCCCGACGAACGGCGCATTCGGCGGGACGAACGGCGGAGCGCGGCGGAACGGAACGGCCGGATCAGCGCACGAGCGCCGAGGCGAGCGCGGCGCCGACGGCGGCGTTGTTTCGCAGCAGCGAGAGGTTGACGTCCACACTCGACCCCGACGTCAGCGCCTCCATGCGCCCGAGCAGGAACGGCGTCACGTCGCGCCCCGCGACGCCCGCGGCGCGCGCGTCCTCGAGCGCGCGCGCGAGCGTGCGCTCGTAGAGATCGGCGGGCATCTCGTCGGTCTCGGGAATCGGGTTCGCGATCACGACGCCCGTGCCGAGCCCCAGAACGAAGTGCGCGCGCACGGCGTCGGCGAGCGATTCGACCGTGTCGAAACGCCGATCCACCGGCAGGCCGCTGTCGCGCCGGTAGAACGCCGGAAAGCGTTCCGTGCCGAAGCCGAACACCGGCACGCCGAGCGTCTCGAGCCGCTCGACCGTCTTCGGCAGATCGAGGATCGCCTTGGCGCCCGCGCACACGACGGCGACCGGGTAGCGGGCGAGCGCCTCGAGGTCCGCCGACACGTCGCCGGTCGCCTCGGAGCCGCGGTGCACCCCGCCGATGCCGCCGGTCGCGAACACCTCGATGCCGGCGCGCGCGGCCACGAACATCGTCGCGGCGACGGTCGTCGAACCGGGCTCGCCGGCGGCGACCTGGGCGGCGAAGTTGCTCAGGTTGAGCTTGCGCGTCTCGCTCGCGGTCGCGAGCCGGTGCAGGCCCTCGAGCGGCATGCCGACGTGCACGCGGCCGTCGAGCACGCCGATCGTCGCGGGCACCGCGCCGTGCGCGACCACCACGCTCTCGAGTTCCGTCGCGGCCTCGACGCCGCGCGGATGCGGCAGGCCGTGCGTGACGAGCGTGGTCTCGAGCGCCACGACCGGACGGTGCGCGCGCAGCGCCGCGTCCACGAACGACGACAGTTCGAACAGTTCGTTCATGCGTGACTCCCGGCGTCGAGCCAGGCATCGAGCCGGCGTCGCGCCTCTTCCGGTGTCGCCTCGAGCAACCCGCGCGGTCCGAGCGCTTCGAGGCAGAAGCTCGTGCCAACGACGCCCTGTTCGAGCGCGCGTTCGAGGCCGGTCCCGAGGACGAGCCCCGCGAGGAAGCCGCCCGCGAACGAGTCGCCGGCGCCGGTCGCGTCGCCCGTGAGCCGCGGCACCGCGGGCCACTCCACGAACGCGTCGGCCTTCGCGTCGAACAGCAGACCGCCCTCGCGGCCGCGCTTGTACGCGACGAAGCGCAGCCTCCCGCCCGCGAGCCGCCGGAGTGCGGCGCGCGGATCGTCGGCCACGCCGTCCAGGAGCAGCTCGTCTTCGTTCGGGAAGAACGCGTCCACGTCCTTCAGCACGTCGCGCCATTCGGCGAGGTTGTCCTCGCGCACGGGCTCGTGCGGATCGAGCGTCAGCGCCGAACCCGCGTGCGACGCGAGCCCGCGCACGAGTTCGCGCTGGCGCGCGAACGGCATCGGCGCGACGTGGAACAGCTTCGGCGCGGCCCACGCGCGCGGCAGGTCGTCGAGCCGCGGGCTCACGTCCTCGTGCGAGGGGCAGCCGAGCTGGTGGACGATCCTGCGGCCGAGCCGCTCGTAGAGCAGCCACGCGCGCACGCCGTTGCCGCCGAGTTCGCGCACGCCCGCGAGCGACACGCCGCGCGCTTCGAGCGCCTCGAGCATCGCGCGCGGGTAGTCGTCGCCGTGCACGCTCACGATGCCGACCGACACGCCCCAGAGCCGCGCCGAGAGCGAGACGTACGTCGAGGCGCCGCCGGGCTCGCCCATCAGCGAGCGTCCGTCGGCCCACACGATGTCGTCCACGAGCAGGTTGCCCAGGATGACGAGGTCGGGCCCGCCGCCGCGTGCGGCGGCGAGCGCATCGAGCGGACCGCTCACGCGCGCGGCGTCCTGCGGCCCGCGCGCGAAGCCGCCGCGAACGCCTTCGCGAGCGCGCGCGCCTTCGCGGGATCGAGCGCGTTCGACCACGCGCCGCCGCGCTTCACGGACGAGCCGACGAGGAACGCGTCGGCCTCGGCGTAGTCGGCGACATTCGCGGGCGTGACGCCCGAGCCGACGAGCACCGGCACGTCCACGGCGGCGCTCACCGCCCGAACGTCGGCGGGCGAAGCGGGCTTGCCGGTCGCGGCGCCGGTCACGACGACGCCGTCCGCGAGGAAGAACGCCGCGGCCTCCGCCGTCTCGGCGAGCGACACGTCGGCCGTGAGCGCGTGCGCCGAGTGCTTCTTCTTGATGTCGGCGAACACGCGCACGCCCTCGGCGCCGATCGCGCGGCGGTAGCGCAGCAGTTCGCCGGCGTCCGACTCGATCACGCCCTCGTCGGCGACGTGCGCGAACACGAAGCCCTCGACGCGCACGAACTCGGCGCCGCACGCGTGCGCCACCGCGATCGCCTCGCGGTTGGCGCCGGCCAGGACCTGCACGCCGAGCGGCAGGCTGGCCTCGCGCTTCACCTCGCGGCCGACGGCCGTCATCGCCGCGACGATCTCGGCGCCCGCGGGCGCCTTCACGTACGGCCGGTCGTGCATGTTCTCGATCGCGAGCGCGGTGAAGCCCGCGTCGCGATAGACGCGAGCTTCGGCCACGGCGTCGTGCACGAGCTTGTCGATGGAGTGGTGCGCGGCCGGGGTCCCCGGAAGCGCACCAACGTGGATCATGCCGATGAGCGCGCGGGGCGCGCCGAACGTCTGGCGGAAGGCGGAGAGAGCGTCCATGGGGCACGAAGGGTAGCGGCGCGGGGGCGCGCGGCGCAAAGCGCGCGCGGCTCCGGCGAGGGGCGGATCCGCGCGGCGTGGACGGCGAGGCCAGCAGGTCCCGCAGCGTCGCGGGCCTTCGCCGAGACGACTGGCGTCCGTCGGCGGGAACGGCCAGACTGCGGCCCCATGTTCAACGCCCTCAAGAGCCTCTTCGCGCGCACCGCTGCGACGGCCCCCGATGCCGTCACGAGTCCGAACCCGCTCCATCTGGCGGCCTGTGCGCTGCTGCTCGAACTCGCTCACGCCGACCTCGAGTTCAGCGACGAGGAGCGGCGACTCGTCGAGGACGTGGCGATGCGGCACTTCGACCTGGACGAGGCCGGCGCACGGGAGCTGATCGCGGTGGCCGACGAAGCGCGTCGCGAGTCCGTCGACCTGCACCAGTTCACGGAAGTCGTGCGCGCCCAGTACGACGAGGGCCAGCGGATGGTGCTGGCCGAGCTGATGTGGCGTGTCATCGGCGCCGACGGCCGACTCTCGGAACACGAGACCCAGCTCGCGCGCAAACTCGCCCACCTGCTCGATCTCAAGCCCGGATACCTGTCCGAGGCCCGCCGCCGTGCCGAAGACGGCGACGCTTCACGAGACGGCGCCTAGTTCGCCCGCTTCTTCATCCACACG
>JBGAOA010000046.1:0-33742 GCA_044222065.1 Candidatus Eiseniibacteriota bacterium | reverse complement strand
GCTCGACGAGGTGGAACTGGTGCACGTTGTTGCAGAAAAAGTTCACGACGGGCGCGATGCGCGTGCGCGCGTCCTCGACCGTCGCGGGCTCGAGGTGCGCGCCGCTCACGTAGGTGATCACGAGGTCCACGCGCGCGGCGGCGTCGGCGGCCTTCAGCGCCTCGAGCCAGCGGGCGCTGAAGCGCGCGCGCGGCTCGCGCGTCGCCTCGGCCGCGGGGTCGAGGTCGAACAGCGGCTGCACGCCGTCCTCGAACGCGACGACGTCGTGGCCCATCGCGACGAGCGGATCGTGCAGGTTCGCGCGCCACAGGCTCGAGGGGAACGCCGGGTTCGGACTGCCGGGGATCGTCAGGAAGACGCGCACGGGCCGCTCGCGATCCGGGGCCGCGTCAGGCGCGCGCGCCGCGCGTCACTTGATCCCCTCCGCGATGCACACCGGATAGAAGTGGATCGCGTTCGGCACGTGGCGCACCTCGCGGAAGCCCGCGTCCTTGAGCAGGCGCTCGAGCCGCGCGGGGCTGAAGCCGCTCCGGTGGAACGCGTACGCGTTCTTCTGGCTGCCGTAGATCAGGCGGTAGTACCAGTCCTTGCTCGGCTCGTCGGGCTGCGCGAGCAGCTGGCGCGCGGTCTCTTCGAAGTCCGGCACGTCCACGTGGCAGACGCCGCCGGGCTTGAGGAGCGAGTGCCAGTGCGCGAGCACGCGCGGCACGTCGGGATACGGAATGTGCTCGAGCACCTGCACGGTGCGGATCTCGTCCACGACGCCGGGCTCGTAGGGCAACCGGTCCACGGTCGCGTAGCGGTCCACGATGCAGTGCTGCACGCGGCCCGGTCCCTTTTCGAGCGTCGCCTGGGATTCTTCGTGCTTGTAGTAGCGGTCGACCGTCGTGCGGTTCGCCTCGACGAGATCGGGCCGCTCGCTCGCGAGCACGGAGTAGCCCTTCACCTCGACGTCGATGTTCACGTAGCCGTCCAGATACACGGTGCCGCAGCCGACGTGGAGTCGCAGCGCCATCGCGGAGTCCTCCTTCGAAAGTGGCGCGCGAGCCTCGCGGAACGCGTGCGGCCGGTCAAGCGCGCGAGGCCGGCAGGCAGCGCACGATGTCGTCGCGCACCTCGACCGAGCCCGCGGGATGGAGCGGGGCGATGCGGCGCGCGAGGTCCTCGAGCGTCGGGTAGTCGCCGCGCCCGAGTTCGCGCGCGTCGTCCACGAGCACGACGTCGCCGGGCACGCCGCGCCGGACGATCGCGTCGAGTTCGGCGGCGAGCGGCGTGTCCGAGTCTCCGCGCGCCGTGCCCGGCCCCGAGAAGTGGCCGTCGAGCCAGTAGAGCGCGGGCCCCCGCAGCGTCGCGATCACGGCCGGCAGCACCGCCGCGCTGTCGCCTTCCCAGATCTCGACGCCCGCGTCGCCCGCGAAGCGCCGCGCCGCACGCGCCGCGTAGCCCGGGTCCAGCTCGATCGAGACGATGCGCTCGAACGCGCCGCGGCAGCGCCGCACCATCTCGCCCTCGAACGTGCCGGTCTCGACCAGCGTGCGCAGCCCGAAGCGCGCGGCGAGGTCCCGCAGCACGCTCACCTTGAGCGCGTGCGGCGGCGGAACCGACGGCGCGCGCGCGTGGTCGGCGAGCGCGCGCGCCGCGCGCCAGTCGGCGCGCACGCCGCGCAGCCAGTCGTAGAGCCGCGTCGGCAGCGCGCGCGGCGGAGCGGTGAGCGGTGCGAAGGTCACGGCCGCATGTTAGCCCGACCGATTCACGAACCGCGAGCCGAGAGCGCGAGAGGTGCGGCACCCGCAAGGGAATCGGCCGGCTGCGACGGAGTCGTGTTGGATACACGTCGAGGAAGCGGCCGGCCGATTCCCGCAGCGGATGCTGCGCAGATCGCGCTCACAGGCCGCGCGTTCATGAATCGGTCGGGCTGGCGAGCGCGCGCGGCGCGCGCACCCCGCGCCGAGTCTTGCCCTTTCGAAAGCCCGGCCGTACTTTGCCGCTTCGCACGTCTTAGAGAGGGTCCCGCATGAACTCCGACTCGCGCATCGTCGTCACCGGCGGTCACGGCTTCCTCGGCCGTCACGTCCTGGCGGCGCTCGCCGCCGCGGGCTTCCGCAACGCCGTCACGTTCCGATCGAGCGAGTTCGATCTCACGCACGAGGACGGCCCCGAACGCATGATCGCGGCGCTGAAGCCCGAGGCGATCGTCCACCTCGCCGCCGTCGTCGGCGGCATCGGCGCGAACCGCCGGTACCCGGGCACGTACTTCTACAAGAACCTCATGATGGGCGTGCAGCTCCTCGAGCGTGCGCGGCTCGCGAAGGTGCCGCGCTTCCTCGCGGTCGGGACGATCTGCTCGTACCCCAAGTTCACGCCGGTGCCGTTCCGCGAGGAGGAGCTGTGGAACGGCTATCCGGAGGAGACGAACGCGCCCTACGGGCTCGCGAAGAAGATGCTGCTCGTCCAGTCGGCCGCCTACCGGCAGGAGTTCGGCTACGACGCCTCGAACGTGATGCTCGTGAACCTCTACGGACCGCACGACAACTTCGACCCCGAGTCCTCGCACGTGATCCCGGCGCTGATCCGCAAGTGCCTCGAGGCGAAGGAGCGCGGCGATGCGGTGATCGAGGTGTGGGGCACGGGCTCGGCGACGCGCGAGTTCCTGTACGTCGAGGACGCGGCGGAGGCGATCGTGCGCGCGCTCTCGAAGCTCGAGGGCAGCGAGCCGATCAACCTCGGCGCCGGGAGCGAGATCTCGATCAAGGATCTCGTCACGCTGATCGCCCGGCTCGTCGGCTTCGAGGGCCGGCTCGCGTGGGACGCGTCCAAGCCCGACGGCCAGCCGCGCCGCTGCCTCGACACGACGAAGGCCGCGGCGCTCCTCGGCTGGCGCGCGAAGACCTCGCTCGAGGACGGCCTGCGCCGCACGATCGAGTGGTACCGGGCCGAACGCGCGGCCCCGGCGCCGCGCGCCTGACGCGCGCGCCGCGACTCCCCCGCGATGAGCGCCGCGCCGTTCTTCTCGGTCGTCGTGCCCTCGATCGGGCGCGATCCGGGACTGCCCGAGCTGCTCGAGGCCCTCGCCCGCCAGACGCTGCCGCGCGAGCGCTTCGAGACGATCGTCGTGCTCGGCGCGGCGGAGCCGACGGCGCGCATCTGCGCCGCGGCCGACGCGCTCGGCGCGCGACTCGTGCGGCGCACGGCATCGCGCGGCCCCGGCGCGGCGCGCAACTTCGGCGCTGCGCACGCGGGCGCCGAGTGGCTCGCGTTCACCGAGGACGACTGCCTGCCCGAGGACGACTGGCTCGCGGCCGCGTTCCTGCGGCTCGCGACCGATCCCGAGGCCGAAGCGCTCGAGGGCCGCACGACGAAGCCCGGCGGCAAGCCGCTCCACCGCGCCTCCGACCGCTTCCCCTACTACGTGCCGACGAACCTGTTCGTGAAGCGCGCGACGTTCGCGGCGATGAACGGCTACTGCGAGGACTTCTACGACCCGCTCACGCGCGTCTACTTCCGCGAGGACTCGGACTTCGGCTTCCGGCTCGAAGCGCGCGGCGCGCGGGTCGTGCGCGCGCCCGAAGTGCGCGTGACGCATCCGGACGAGCACGCGACGCCGATGGGCGCGCTGCGCTGGACGACGCGCCTCGAGATGGACCCGCTGCTCCAGCGCCGCGATCCGGAGCGCTTCCGCGAGCGCATCGAGGTGCACCGCGTGGGCCCGCTCGTCGTTCGCCGGCCGCTCGTGCGCGCGGCGTGGCTCGCGACGCTCGGCGCCGCGGCGACGCCGTTCGCGCTCACGGGCCTGTTGCGCGTGCCGCCGATCGTGCCGATCGCGGCCTACGCGCTCGGCGCCGCGGTGTTCTGGGCGAAGTGGCGCTTCGGGCCCGCGTTCCTGCCGGTCGCGCTGATCGGCCCGTTCGTCGCGCTCACAGCACTCCTGCGCGGGACGTTTCGGGTGTGGATGATGAAGCGCGAGAAACGCGCCGCGGTCTGAGTCGGGCGCGCTTCGAAACGCCCGAGGCCGCGCGACCTCGTCCACTCAACCTCGCGCGACCCGCACGGGCGAGCAGGTGCTCTCCGGGCCGACCCTCCCCCGCCCCAAAAGTTATCGTCCCGGAGAGCGCCCTGCTCGCCCGTGCGGGTCGAATGGACCGGGGACGCCGGACGCGTGGTTCATGTCGCCTCGCCGACGAAGGCCGACGGGGCACCTGCTTCCCCGGACGATCATTTTTCGGGGCGGTGCGGGGTCGGCCGAACACGTCTTCGTCCTGCAGGTCCGAATGGACCGCCACCCGAAGGCCGAGCCCGTTCATCCCACCGACGGAGGCCGACGGGGCACCGTGCTTCCCCGGACGATCATTTTCGGGGCCGGGCAGGGTCGGCCGGGGAAGCACGGTGCCCCGTCGGCCGGCTCGAAGCCGAAGAACGCGATCGTGAACCGCGACGGTCGCTTCGAAGTTGCCCGACGACATCGCGAGGACCGCCCGAGAGCGCGCCCCCGACGCGCCTCAGTGCGCGTTCGCGTCGCGGAAGACCCGCGCGAGCGTCAGGAACAGGATGCGCACGTCGAAGGCGAGCGACCAGTTGCGGATGTAGTAGAGGTCGTACTCGATCCGCTGGTCGAGCGGCGTGTCGCCCCTGAGCCCGTTCACCTGCGCCCAGCCCGTGATGCCCGCCTTCACGTGGTGCCGCAGCATGTAGCGCGGGATCGTGCCGCGGAACTGCTCGACGTACATCGGGCGCTCGGGGCGCGGCCCCACCAGGCTCATGTCGCCGACCAAGACGTTCCAGAGCTGCGGCAGTTCGTCGAGCGACAGACGCCGCAGCACCTCGCCCGAGCGCGTGCGGCGCGGATCGTCGGGACGCGTCCAGCCCGGACCTTGCGCCTCGGCGTCGAGGCGCATCGTGCGGAACTTGAGCATCGCGAAGCGCCGGCCGTTCATGCCGACGCGCTCCTGCCGGTAGAGCACCGGCCCCGGCGAGTCACTTCGCACCCACAGCGCGAGTGCGGCGAACACCGGCGACAGCACGATGAGGCCCAAGAGCGAGCACACGACGTCGAACGCGCGCTTGAGCACGCCGTTCCAGCCCTGGTCCGGCGTCTCGGCGACGCGCACGACCGGCGTGCCGTCCAGGTCCTCGACGCTCGCGTTGATCGTGAACGCGCGCGCGAGATCGGGCACGAGGCGCACCGCGGCGGTCGAGTCGCCGAGCCGGTCGAGCGCGTCCTCCTCGGCCTTGAACTCGGCGCGCGGCAGCGCGAGGTAGACGAGGTCGATGCCGCTCTGCTCGACGAGCCGCGGCAGGTCGGCGATCGAGCCCACGACTGTGTGGCCCGCGACGGAGCCGCCGACCTCGGCGGCGTCCACCGCGACGACGCCGCGGATCGCGAGACCGAAGTCCGGATGCGCGCCGAGCTTCTCGACGACCTGCCGCGCGAGCTCGCCCGTGCCGACGACGAGCACGTGCCGCAGGTTGTAGCCGCGGCGGCGGGCCGTGCGCAGCAGCAGGCGCACGACGAGCCGCGTCGTGACGAGCGCCACGATCGCGTAGCCCGCGAACAGCGCGAGCACGGTGCGCGACAGCTCGCCGCGCGCGAAGAACGAGGCGAGCGCCGCGAGCGCCGTCACCGCGACCACGCCCTGGACGAGCGCGAACAGCTCCTGCGACAGCCGCGCCGTGCGCGACGAGCGGTAGAGCTGGAACGTGCGCAGGATCAGCAGCGCGACCGGAGTGAGCACCGCGCCGAACCACAGATAGAGCGAGAGCGGCGGCACGCCGAGCGGCGCCTGCCAGCCGGGCCAGTGGAAGCGCGTCCAGTAGGCCGCGAGCCACGCGAGCGCGAGCACGACGCCGTCGAGGACGAAGATCGCGGTCGCGAACAGCTGCTGGTGGCGGGCGAGCACGGAGGGAAGTTAGGAGAGCGCGAGGCCGAGGGCAACGAGCGTCGCCCCGAGGCCGGCGGGCACCGCCGTCAGTTCCGGCGCTCCGCCAGCACGAAGTCCGCGAACCCGAGCACGTCCCAGAACGCGCTGCCCGGGATGTAGCGGAAGCGCCAGTACGCGTGCGCGATCTTGAGCGGAAGGAGCACGATGCCGCGCCAGTCGCGGCGCGTGCCGCTCTTCAGCACCGTGAGCCCCGAGCCCTCGAGCACGCCCGCGACTTCCCGCGCCGTGAACACGCGGACGTGCGTGTCGTCGTCGTGGAAGTTGAGCGTGCCGCGCATCGAAGGCAGGTGCAGGCTGCGCGGGCCCGGGAACTCCGCGTACAGGATCCCGCCGGGCGCCAGTTTCGGGACGAGCGCGCGAAGCACGTCGTCGCCGTTGTGCAGGTGCTCGATCACGTGCGCGAGCATCACGACGTCGTACGCGCCGTCCGGGATCGCGCCGAACTCGAGCGTCGTCAGGTCGAGTTCGAAGAACTCGTCCATCGCGTCGAAGTCGGCGGCGTCGTTGTTGTACGCGCGCTGCCGGTCGATGCCCGAATACCGGCACGCCGGGAAGCACGCCTTCGCGAGCGTCGCGGAGTGGTTGCCGGCGCCGACGTCGAGCAGCCGGAACGGACGGGAACCAAAACGGCGCCGCAAGTGGGTGAACTTGAACGGCACGATGCGCTGGCGGGGGCGCGGAACGGCGGTCATGGCGGCACAAGATGCGAGGCGGCCCCGCGCCGGTCAAACGCGGGCGCGAGCTCGCGGCTCAGCGCTCGATTCGAAACAGCGCGCCGGCGCCGGGCGCGAGGAGCGGCGTCGCGAACGTCCGGCGGTCGGCGCCGAGCGTCACCGGCTCCGGACGCGCCGTGCCGAGGCGCGTCACCGCGCGAACGCGCGGCGTCAGCGCGACCGTGAAGCGCCGCGAGCGCGCACGGTCCTTGTTGACGACGAACAGATGGTCGGTCCCCGTCCCGCGCTCCCGCAGCCAGCCGACGAGGCCCCGACCGGCGCCGCCCATGACGTCCGCGACGAGTTCGCGCGAGCGCTCGGGACTCGCGAGCGCATCGCGCTCGAGCCCCTCCTCGCCGCGCACGTCCTGGTGGTACGCCGCGACGGGATCGAGCTTCGCGAGTTCGCGACCGAGCGCGTGCAGATCGCGGTTCAGCCGCGCGAGCCCCGCGAATTTCGATGAACGCGATCCGCGCTCGTCGAGCAGGCCCGGCCCGTAGTGGTCGCTGACGCCCGGAACGAGCGTCCAGTACAACAGCCCCTTCACGCCGTACGCGAGCGCCGCGCTCGCCTGCGCGCGAATCTGCGCGAGCGTCGGCGACGTGGCGTAGGCGCGCGACGGAGTGCGGGCCGGCGCGATCTGCAGCACGAGCCACATCGGAGTCTCCGCGTCCGGCCGCCGGTGGCGTTCCACCGCCTCGCGCATGAGCCGCAGGTTCAGGTAGAAGTCGCGCCGCTCGGGCGCCGTCTCGAACGGGTAGTGGTCCACGCAGAGGAGCGGCGCCGGATCGGGTGCGGCGTCGAAGAGCGACAGGTAGCGGTCGAGGTAGCGTTCGTAGGCGGGCACCTTGTCCGGGCCGAACGACGCGTCGTAGGCGGGCTGCCCGTGCGCGTAGATCGGCAGCAGGTTCACGAACGCGAGTTTGCCGCGCGTCGCCGGGAGCGTGTCGATCAGCGCCGAGAGCAGGCCGGCGTTCTCGAAGTGTTCCGGGCGCACGGGTTCGTCCCAGACCATGTAGCCCTCGACCGAAGGTCCGTTGATTCCCCACTCCGGTTGCAGCGCCGCGCGGATCGCGGGCGCGTTCGAGGCAACCGCAGGGTTCACGCTCACGATGCCCGGGTTCCAGGGCAGCATGTAGTGCACGATCGTCCGCAGTCGGAACCCGGGGCGCCGCGCACGCAGGGAATCGAGCATGCGGACGGTCCATCGGGCCTCGGTCGAGTCGTAGTGCCCGCCGCTCACGACGAGGTCGAGCCCCGCGGCGTCCAGCTCGACGAGCGGGCGCGCGTCGAAGCGGCTCGCCGGGTCGTGATCGCGCGTGTAGTGGTAACCGCCGATCAGGAACCCCGAGGGACGCCACGCGGCGGCCGCGGGCGCGGCGAACGCGGCGAGCGCGATCGCGAACAGCGCGAGGGCGGCGGCTCCGTGCCGGCGGGCGATGCTCAACGCGGCGCGGCCACGGGAGCCGGCGGCGCGGCGGCCACGAGCCGCTCGAGCCGCCGGACCGGATCCTCCCAGCTGAAGTGCTCGCGCACGTGGGCGCGCGCCCGCTCGGCGCGCGCCGCGGCCGCCGACGGATCGCGGATCGTCTCGACGACGGCGTCGGCGAGCGCGCGCTCGGTGTCGCCGACGCGCAGATGCACGCCGTCGAGCGCGTCGAGCGCCGCCGCCACGCCGGGGGTCGCGACGACCGGCACGCCGGCCGCCATCGCCTCGAGCACCTTGTTCTGGATGCCGGTCGCGTAGCGCAGCGCCGCGAGCATCAGCCCGGCGTGCTTCCAGATCGCGCCCAGGTCGGGCACGAAGCCGGCCACCTCCACGCCCGGCGCGTCGTTCAACGCGGTGACCGACGGCACGGCGTCCGCGCCGACGATCCGCAGCCGCGCGTCCGCGAGTTCCCGGCGCACGAGCGGCCACACGGCGAGCGCGGCGTGGCGAGCGCCGTCCACGTTGTGCGGCACGCTCAGGTTCCCGAGGAACACCGCCGCGTTCGCCTCCGGCTCGCGTGTCAGATCGAACAGGGACTCGTCCACGCCGTGCCGCACGACGGCGACGCGCTGCCCGCCCTGGCGTTCGAGTTCCCGCGCGTCCTCGGGCGACAGCATCCACGATTCGGCGAAGTCGCGGCTGATCTCGGCTTCGTAGCGCTCGACCCGCGCGGCCTCCCACTCGATTCCGGGCGCGCGCCACGCGGGCGCGAAGCGGCTCGAACGACGCAGATTGAGCGAGAACGAGTCGGGGTAGAACAGCACCTTCTTCGGATGGTCGAGCGCGCGGGCGAACTGCCCCATGCGGTAGAGCTGGACGAACACGGCGTCGAACCGCCCCTCGCCCGCGACGCGTCGCACGCGCGCTTCCATCTCCTTCGAGCGGTAGTACGCGACCTGCGACGGCGTTCGCGAGAACAGTCCGAGCCACGCCTGCAACCACGAGCGGGCGGCCGAGAGGTGCACGGTCTCGACCCACTCGCACCAGCGCGACAGCACCGCAGCCGCCTCGTCCGGTTCGCTGCCGTCCACGAACGACACGAGCGTCACGGCGTGCCGGCGCGCCATCGTGCGGATCAGGTGATAGCCCGTGAGCCGGTCGCCGCGGTTCGGCGGGTACGGAAACCGCGAACTCAGGTAGAGGATCCTCACGTCCGGCCGCTCTCCTTCACGACCTCGCGCACGAGTCCGAGCACGGTTTCGGCGGTGCGCTCGTAGGTGAGTTCGCCCGCGCGCTCGAGGCCGGCATCGCGCAGGCGGGCGCGCTCGGCGGAAGACGATGCGAGTTCGCGCACCGCCGCGAGCCAGGCGCCGGGATCGGACGGCGACGCGAACCGCACGGCCCCCTCTCCGATCTCGCGCAGGACCGGAATGTCCGAGGCGATGGCCGGCACGCCGCGGTCGAACGCTTCGGTGAGCGGCAGCCCGAAGCCCTCGTACGTCGTCGGGTACAGCAGCTGCTCGGCGTGGGCGTAGAGCCACGCGAGGTGATCCTCCGGCACCCACCCCAGATCGTGCACGCCGCGCGCGCCGTGTCGCGAAGCGAGCGCGGCGAGCGAGGGGAAGCGCGAATTCGCCGGACCCACGCCGACGAGCCGCAGCGGCGGATCGTCTCCGAAAGCGGCCCACACGCGGGCGAGCAGTTCGAGATTCTTGCGCGGGCGGTTGTCGCCGACGACGAGCGCGAACCGCCCCTCCGGGAGTCCGGGCGGCCGGCGCGGCTCGACCGGCGCGCGCGGCACGACGCCGAGCCGCGCCACGGCCACGCGCTCCGCCGGAAGGCGCATCAGCTCGCAGATCTCGCGGCGGCTGAACTCGCTGCTCGTGACGATCCTCCGCGCGCGCCGCGAGAACTCGACGATGACGCGCAGGGCGAAGCGGCGCAGCGCGTCCTGGTCCTGCGGCAGGCGCAGCGGCCACAGGTCGTGGATCGTGAGCAGGCACGGACACGGAGCGCCGAGCGGGATCCAGTAGAACGGGCTCAGGAACACGTCCGGCCGCCGTTCCCGGAGCCACGCGCCGAGCCGCAGCGGTTCGAGCGGGTGCATCGTGCGGATCGGCCGTTCGACCCACTCGACGCGCGGGTGGGACGCGATCGCGCTCACGTCGTAGCGCGGCTTGCGCGGCGCGCTCCACAGCACGACGTAGCGCTCGTCCCCGTCGCGATCGAGCAGCGCGCGCAGCAGCCAGTACGCGTGCGTGCCGACGCCGGTGTAGTGGCCGTCGGCGTAGCGCAGGTCGTAGGCGATCGTCATGCGGGAGGCAGCGAGCGCAATGCGAGATCGAAGCGCTGCGCGAGCGCCGCCGAGGGTCGGTGGCCGAGCCGTGCAAGCGCACGGCGGAAACCGCGCCGCAACCGCCAGCCCCGTTCGATGACGCGTCGCGCGCGCGCGTGCTCGGCGGCGGGATGGAACTTCTCGAAGTAGCGGAGCAACGCCGCGCCGCCGTCCACCGGAAGCTGGCGCGTCAGTCGCGAGCCGCGGCCGATCGCGTGGCGCACGGCCACGTCCGGCACGGCGAGCACGTCCCAGCCGCGGTCGCGCAGCCGTCGGCAGTAGTCCACGTCCTCGTAGTACATGAAGTAGCGCTCGTCGAGCGGACCGACCTGCCGCACGGCGTCGGCGCGAAGGATCCAGGCGCAGCCCGACAACCAGTCCACCGACGCGAGCCGATCGGGGAACCGCGTGCGACGCCCCTCCAGTCCGAGCAACCGATCCAGACCGTAGGCGTGCGCCCACTCGCGGGCGAGCGTGGGCTGTCGGCCGACCGTGAGCTCGGGATGCCCCGTTCCGTCGAGCACCCGCGGCCCTGCGAGTCCCGCACGCGGGTGCGCCTCGAGCACGTCCACGAGCCGGTCGAGCGCGCCTTCGGCGATCAGCGTGTCGGGATTCAGGATCGCGATCCAGCGGCCGGGCGAGGCGGCGAGTCCGGCGTTCACCCCGGCGGCGAACCCGCGGTTCTCGGCCAGTCGGAGCACGTTGCGCTCGCCGATCGCCGCGGCCGCGATCGCGGCGCTGTCGTCGCTGCTCGCGTTGTCCACCACCCGGATGTCGAGTCCGCGCCGCGGCGCGGCACGAGCGAGGCTCTGCAGGCACTCGCCGATCACCCCGGAGGACTCGAACGTCACGAGAATCGCCGAGATGGGATCCTGCGCGGGACCGCGAGAAACGGACGACGTCATGCGCGGGAAGCTAGGAACGCTCCGGGGTCCTGTCAATCGGCGCACGCGCGTGCGCGATGCGTTTGCCTCGGCCCGATTCGCGCGGCTAGTGTCCGCCGCCCATGCACACGACTGCGGCTTCGCTCGCGCGTCCCCGCGCACGCGTCTCCGGGCTCCGCGGGCTCGCGCCGTGGATCGCGATCGCGCTCGCGGCGAGCGCGGTCGCCGCCGGCTCCGCCTCGGAGCCGCCGTGGAGCTGGTTCGCGCTCGCCGCGCTCGCGGCGACCGTCGTCGGCGCGCTGCTCTGGTCCGCTCCGGAGCTGCTCGCCGGGATGCTGCCCGTGCTCATGCTGCCGCCGCAGTTCGCGAAGGTGTTCGCGCACGAACTCGGGCTCGTGATCGTGGCCGTCGCGCTCGTCGTCCACGGCTGGCGCACGCGCGCGCCGTGGCTCACGCGACTCGACCGCATCGAACTCGCGTTCCTCGCGCTGTTCCTGTGGGGCGTCGTCACCGGGTTCTGGAGCGAGAGCACGTGGTGGTGGGCGTTCGGCGTGCGGAAGACGGGCATCGGATTGCTCGCGCTGTGGACCGGGTGGAGGCTCGCGCGCTTCGTCTCGTGGGAGACGATGCGCGTCGGACTGACCGCGACGGTGTGGGGGCTCTCTGCGTACACGATGCTCAAGGCGATCCAGTCCGGCGCGCTCAACACCGCCGGCTGGGTGGACCGCAAGCTGAGCACGGACGTCGGCTGGGGCACCTCGAACTACATCGCGGCGATCCTCGTCGTCATGCTGCCCTCGGCGATGGAGGTCGCACTCCGCAATCCGAGCCGGCTGCTGCGCGTCCTCGCGTGGCTCGCGCTGCCGCTCGCCGCGCTCGTGATGATGGTCTCGGCGTCACGCGGCGGCGTGCTGTTCGTCCTGCTGATCGTCCTGCTCTCGGTGTTCCGCCAGCGCGCCGCTCGCAGCGTGCTCGCCGTCTCGGGTTCGGTCGGCGTCGTCGCACTCGCGACGGCGCTCAGCCCGGCGGGAGCGCGCTTCCTCGCGCGCTTCACGGACGCACAGGAGCTCGGCAGCATCGTGGTCCGCTTCCTCTACTACCGCGAAGGCTGGCGGCGGCTCGTCCACGCGTGGCCCGGGGGCATGGGACTCGGCCAGGGCATCGCGACGATCGACCGGCTCGGAACCGAGGACCCTCACAACTACTGGCTCGTCATCGGCGGTGAACTCGGGCTCGTGGGGCTCGTGCTGTGGGTGTTCGCGATCGTGCTCGTGTGGCGCCGGATCCGCGCGCTCGTGCGCGACCCCTCGACGACGGCGATCGGGTACGTGCTCCAGCTGACGTTCGCGATCGCGATGCTGAACTGCCTGTTCGAGCCGACGTTCCAGGGGCTGCACTACCACTTCCTGATCTACTGGCTCCTCGGCAGCTCCTTCGGCGCCGCGGACTCGGCGCGGCGGGCGGCGCGGTGCACGAGCGAGCGCACCTCCGCGAGCGGCAGGAACCCGGTCAGCACGTAGCCGGCTCCGACCACGACGAGGAACACGGCGGCGAGCGCGGCGACCTGTGCGAGCGCATCGCCCCGGCCGGCCGGGGCGAGCGCGTGCCACCCCGACCCCGGCCACCGCCAGCCGATCGCGAGCGCGGCCGCGGTCAGCGCCGTCGGCCACCCGAGCACCGAGAGCCAGCGGACCAGCGGCTCGCGGATCCAGGCGTGGAACGCGGCGACGAGGTAGGCGGCCGAGACCGCGCCCGAGACGAGCAGCGCGGTGAGCGCGCCGTCGAGCCCGAATCGCGGAACGAGCCACAGGCTCAGCCCGATGTGCAGCGCCGAGCCGAGCAGGTGGTAGCGCGCTTCGAGCCAGGGATGCTCGAGTCCGCGCAACGCGGCGGTGCACACGCCGGTTTGCACCGTGACGAACAGGAAGCCGCCGAGTGCCGCGGTCGCCCGAGCGACCTCGGGGTGTCCGGGGCCGAGCCAGGCCGTCACGAGCGCGGGCGCGCCGGCGACGAGGAAACCCGTCAGCGGCAGCGACAGCGCGGCGAGGTAGCGCGTCGCGCGCCAGTAGAGGCGTGACAGCCGCTCGCGTTCGCCGTGCGCCGCGAGCGCGGCGAAGGCCGGAACGAGCGGCGGCAGCAGCAGCATGGGCAGCACCCACACCGCGGTCGTGAGCCGCACGCCGAGTTCGAGCCACGCGACCGGCGCGAGCGCGGCGAAATGCGCGAGCACGACCTTGTCGAGCTGGAACTGCAGCAGCGTGCCGAGGTTCGTGACCTGAAGCGCCGCGCTGTAGCGGAACACGCGCCGCAGCAGGCCCGGCGGCGCCGGTTCGTGCGAGACCCGTAGCTCCGGAACGTGGCGCCGCGTTCCCCGCGCGTAGCCGACCGCGGCGACGATCTGCGCGAGCCCGGCGACCGCGACGAGGCCGCGCAGGCCCGCGCCGAGGGACAGCACGGCGAGCGTTCCGGCCAGCTGCGTCGCCGTGCTCCACAGCAGCACGCGGCTCGTGACGTCCATGCGCTGGCGGCCGTTCAGCACGGCCACGAGCACGCCGGCGAGGTTCGCGATCGCGAGTACGGCGGACATGCCGATGAGGCTCCAGCCGGCCTCGTCGCGCAGCGCGTCGGGCGTGCGCAGCAGGTCCAGCAGCGGCCCGCGCCACGCGACGAGCAGCACGACCGCGAGCGCGCCGAGCCCCGCGTAGAGCTGCGTCGCGACGCGCACGACCGCGCGCAGCGCCCCCGCCTCGCCGGACGCCGTGAACTCCGCGACGAACTTCACGAGCGCCTGCGAGATGCCGAGGTCGAACGTCGCGAAGTAGCCCGAGAGCGCGAACAGCAGCGCCCAGAACGCGAAGCGGTCCGTGCCGAGCCGCGAGAGCACGTACGGCGTCACGATCGCCCAGCCGAGCATGAACGCGACGCGCCCGGCCACGATCCACGCCGTGTTGCGGACGATCACGTCGCCGCCGAGGCGCTCCGCACCGGACCGCGCCGCGTCCCCCGACCGGCGCGGCGCCGGCGGGTTCACGCCGCCTCGGGCCGTTCGCGCTCGTTCATCGCGAGATACACGACGGCGCCGACGAACGCGAGCGACGCGCCGGCGAGCGCGAGCAGCAGACGGCGCGGCCGCGCGTGGCGCTCGGGGACCGCCGGCGGATCGAGCACCGCCACCGTGGGGGTGTCCATCGTCTCGCGGATGCGCGCCTGCTCGAGTTCGGCCGTGAGCAGCAGGTAGAGCTGCTCCTGGATCTTCACGTCGCGGATCAGGCGTCCGAGTTCGTCCTGCAGCGCCGGCAGCGTCGCGATCCGGCCCTTGAGCTGATCGAGCTCGAGGCGGGTCTGCTCGATCTGCTCGTTGTCCTCGCGCAGGTAGCCGCGCAGCACGCCGAGCCGCACCTCGAGCATGATCTTCCGCGCGAGCAGGTCGGCGGCGGCGTGCACGTCGGCGGACGCGACGTTCGTCGGCGTGACGGTGTAGTGGCGTTCCTGGTAGCGGCGCAGCGTCGCCTCGCCGATCTGGAGCGCGGAATCCACCTCCGAGACCCGGCGCTCGAGGAACATGCGCGTCCGGTGCGCCTGCGTGTTCCGCTTCTCGACGTTGAAGCGATCGAGCGCCGTGAGGTACGTGCCTGCCATCGCGGCGGCGCGCTTCGGATCGCGATCGTCGACGCTGATCGAGATCGTGCCGTCGGCGTTCAGCTTCACGCGCGTGTTGTCCTTCAGCTTGCGCAGCGTCTTCTCGAGGCTCTTCTGGCGGTAGACGACCTTCAGGTCGTACTTCCGCACGACCTCCTCCTGCACGGTCCGGCTCTGCAGGATCGCCTTGAAGATGTCCGCCGGCGTGAAGATGTCGGGCAGCACGCCCATCGTCGGGAACTTCGTCAGCGCGCGCTGGGCGAGCGAGAGGTTCGACAGCAGGTCGCTCTCGTCCGGAGGCAGGATGACCGCCGTCGAGCGGTACCACCTGGGCATTGCGAAGGCGATCGCGAGCGTCAGCGCCCCGGCGGCGAACGTGACACCGAGGAGCCGCGCGCGGTTCGCCCACAACATCGCGAGGAACGGTGCGAGGTTCACTCCGGTGCTCCCGCGGGACGCCGGTTCGTTCGCGCTCATTTGTTGTTGTCCAGCGTGACGATCGCGAGCGCGATCGTCGCGATCGAGGCGGCCGCGGCGAGCACGGAGAGACCCGCCTGGCTCAGGTTGAGGTCCGGCTTCTCGGGCACCCACACGAAGTCGCCGGGCCCGAGCGACGTGACGTCGCGGGCGTAGAGGGTCTGCCCGGTGATCGAACGCGTGACGCGCACCTTGCCGTGCCAGGCGCGGTTCGAGTAGCCGCCCGCCTGGCGGATGTAGTCGTCCACCTTGAGGCCGGGCTGGAACGCGAGCGTCCCGGGGTGCCGCACTTCGCCGTCCACGCGGATCGAGGTCACGAGCTTCTGAACTCGGACGACGTCGCCGTTCAGCATGAGCAGGTCGACCGTGGACTTCTCCGATCGGACGCGGTTCCAATCCACCCGGTACTCCTCGCGCATCGCGGCGAGCTTCGTGCGGAGCTTCTCGTACTCGGAACTTGTCAGCTCGGCGCGAGACAGCCGGAGCAGCCGGTCGAACTCGGGATCCTTCTCGTTCGCGGACGGGTTCGCGCGCAGGATGCGGATCGCCGAGAGGTCGGCCTCGGGCAGGAAGCCGTCCGCCGCGCGCACGACGTCGCTGATGCGCGTCACGCCCGGCACGATCGGATAGGTGCCCGGCCGGGCGACCTCGCCTTCCACGACCACCTCGTGCTGCTCGTGATACCGCGGCACGAAGTAGGCGTAAAGCCGGTCCCCGTCCGAGAGCGGCGGATTCACGCGCCGCGAGTAGATGTCGCCGAGCGCGAGCCACAGCGAGTCCGGTCGGAACGGCTCCGTCCAGCGGATGAGCAGCGCACGGTCCGCGGACGCCGAGGGCGCCGGATCGCCGGCGAGCAGCAGCAGCGTGAACAGACTGTCGCGCGGGCCGAGTTCGAACCGGCCGGGACGCGCGAGCGCGCCGTTCGCGTAGATGAACTCGGTCGCGACCGGCACCTGCAGGACGTCGCCGTCGCGCACGTAGGGATTGAGCGTGAGGTCGCCGGTGAGAAGGAAGAGGTCGAGATCGGCGTAGGCCCACGTGCCGTCGCGCCGCTGCACCTCGATGCGCCGGTGCGACGAGTTCTCGAGCAGCCGCTCGGTCGTCAGCAGGTCCGACACGCGCGTCGTCCCCAGCGCCTCGACGGGACCCGGCTCGCGCACCTGGCCCGTGAGGTATGCGACGAAGCGGCGCGGGCGCGACAACCGCACGTCCATCTGGACGTGAACGAGTTCGCGCCGGAGCGCGGCGAGGATGCGGTCGCGGCCCTCCTCGAGCGTCAGGCCGTCCACCTTGAGCGTGCCGGCGTCGGGCAGCACGACGTAGCCCTCGGGGCCGACGAGTAGTTCCTCGGAGCGCGTCACGCGTCCCCACACGGTCACCGACAGCGCGTCTCCGGGGCCGAGCCGGTACTCGCGCGGATCCACCGCGCCGGGCAGCGCGACCGTGGGCGCGGCCGACGACTTCGCCGCGCCCTGCATCGCGGCACGGCCCGCGGCGGCGCGCGCCGCCTCGAGTCCGTCGGGCACGCCCGCGGGCAGTCCCTGAGCCGCAGCTGACGCGGCGCAGACGAGCAGGCCGAGCGCGCCCAGAAGGCCGATCGTCTTCACGCCTTCACCTCCTTGAGCACCTTCCGTTGTCCGTACATGCGTTCGTAGTAGGCCCGGAACTCGCCGCTCTTGATCGCGCGCCACCACGCCTCGTTCGCGCGGAACCACTCGACCGTCTGGCGGATGCCGTCCTCGAACAGGATCGCGGGCCGCCAGCCGGTGACGCGCGTGATCTTGCCCGAGTCCACGGCGTAGCGCCGGTCGTGGCCCGGCCGGTCCTCGACGTGGCGGATCAGCGTGCGCGGCTTGCCGAGCAGATCGAGGAGCGTGTCCGTGATCTCGAGCACCGTCAGCTCGTGCTGCGCGCCGATGTTGAACGTCTCTCCCTCGACGCCTCCGTGCGCGAGCAGCGTGAACAGCGCCGCGCAGTGGTCCTCGACGTGAAGCCAGTCGCGCGTGTTGAGCCCCGTGCCGTACACCGGCAGCGGTTCGTCGCACAGCGCGTTCGTCACGAACAGCGGCACGAGCTTCTCGGGGTACTGGCGCGGCCCGTAGTTGTTCGAGCAGCGCGTCACGACGACCGGCAGGCCGTACGTCGCCCAGTACGCGTACGCGAGCCGGTCGCCGCCGGCCTTGGACGCCGCGTACGGCGAGCGCGGGTTCAGCGGCCAGTCCTCGGTCGAGTGCCCCTCGAGCACTTCGCCGTACACCTCGTCGGTCGAGACCTGGACGAAGCGCTTCACGCCCGCGCGCCGCGCCTCCTCGGCGAGCACGAACACGCCGTAGACGTCGGTCTGGATGAAGTCGCCCGGCGTTTCGATCGAGCGGTCCACGTGCGACTCCGCCGCGAAGTTCACGACGAAGTCGCAGCCCGCCATCGCGCGCTTCACGGCCTCGGGGTCGCGGATGTCGCCGTGCACGAACGTCAGCGCGCGTTCCGGCACGCCGTCCAGGTTCTCGCGACGGCCCGCGTACGTGAGCGCGTCCAGCACCACGACGTGCGCCGAGGGCGCACGACGCAGCAAGTGATGGACGAAGTTGGAGCCGATGAACCCGGCTCCGCCCGTCACGAGCACGCGGGCGCCGTCGAGCGAGAGTGGAGCGGTCATGAAAGGGGCCGGATCCTCAGCGGCGCCGGGTCTTCTTCCTGGGCGCGATCTCGGGCCGGCCGCGGCCGACGCCGACGTGCACCCAGCCCGCGCTCTCGACCTCGTTCGGGTCGTACAGATTGCGCAGGTCGCACAGCACGGGCTTCTTCATGATCCGCTTGAGCCGCTTCAGGTCCATGTTCCGGAACTCGTTCCACTCGGTCACGATCGCGAGCGCGTGCGCGCCCTTCGCGGCGTCGTAGGCGTCCTCGGCGAACGTGACGTTCTTGAGGCCGGGGAGGCGCTTCGCGCCGTCCATGGAAACGGGATCGAATGTGCGCACCTTCACGCCGCGCTTCTTCAAGCCCGCGATGATCGTGAGCGCCGGGGCCGCGCGCAGGTCGTCGGTGTTGGGCTTGAACGCGAGCCCGAGCACGCCGACCGTCTTGCCGCGCGGCGCGCCGATCGCATCGCAGATCTTCGCGACCATGCGCTGCATCTGGCGCTCGTTCGCCTCGATCGTCGCGTCCACGATGCCGACCTTCTCGCCGGCCGCGCGCGCGAACGCGCTGAGCGCGTGCGTGTCCTTCGGGAAGCAGCTCCCGCCGTAGCCGGGCCCCGAGTGCAGGAACTTGGAGCCGATGCGGCGGTCCATGCCGATGCCCTTCGCGACCGTCTGCACGTCGGCGCCGAGCGCTTCGCACACGTTCGCGATCTCGTTGATGAACGAGATCTTCGTCGCGAGGAAGCAATTGGACGCGTACTTGATGAGCTCCGCGGTCTCGAGGCCGGTGACGACCATCGGCGTCTCGATCAGGAACAGCGGGTCGTGGATCTTCTTGAGGATGTCGGCGGCCTTCTTCGACTCGGCGCCGATCACGACGCGGTCGGGGCGCATGAAGGTCTCGATCGCCGAGCCCTCGCGCAGGAACTCGGGGTTCGAGGCGACGTCGAACTCGGCGCTCCGCTTCGTGAACTTCTTCATCCAGCGGTACAGGTCGCGCGCGGTGCCGACCGGGGCCGTGCTCTTCTGCACGACGAGCTGGTAGCCGTCGAGGTTCTGCGCCACGGTCTTCGCCACGGCGTAGATCGCGCTCGTGTCGGCCGAGCCGTCGGCGCGGGGCGGCGTTCCGACCGTGATGAACACGACCTTCGCGCCCTTCAGCGCCTCGACGAGGTCGCTCGCGAACGTCAGGCGCCCTTCGTTGACGTTGCGGGCCACGATTTCGGGCAGGCCGGGCTCGAAGAACGGCAGGATGCCGCGGCGGAGCCGCTCGACCTTGCTCGCGTCGCTGTCGACGCACACCACTTTGTTCCCGAAATCCGCGAGGCAGGCGCCGGTCACGAGACCGACGTAGCCGGTGCCGACGACGGTGATGGTGTACACGGGGTTCCTTTCGCTGCGGTGCGACGAGCCGGGCGCGGGAGGCGCCCGGGCGGAGAGTGCCGGGTGAGGACGCGGGAGGGTAGGCGGTCGCCCGCGTCCGGGTCAACGTACGGCGGCGTGCGCGCGCGCGCGCGAAACGAACGCACGCCGGTTGCTTCCGGGACGCGCGACCTGCTAAGAAACGCGGGCTCGCGAACGGCGCCGCGGACGCGGCGGCTCGCGCTCCGATCGCCACCGAAAGGAAGGGTCATGCACCCGAAGGACGTCACCGAGCAGTGGCTGAAGGGCCTCGCCTACGAGGTGCAGCCGGCGGGCAAGGTCACGGTCGAAGGCGTACAGATCCGCGAGCTGACGGCGCACGTGGACGGGCGCGGCGACGTGACCGAACTGTGGAGCGCGCCGTGGATGAAGGACGGCTTCGTGCGCGCCGAGCACGCCTACCAGAGCGCGACCGACCACGGCGTGGTGAAGTGCTGGCACCTGCACGCGGTGCACACGGACCAGTTCACCGTCTCGCGCGGCAAGCTCCAGGTCGTGCTCGTGGACCTGCGCGAGGACTCGAAGACGTTCCGACACGTGAACAGCGTGTTCCTCGGCACGCTGAAGCCGCGGCTCATGAAGATCCCGCCCGGGGTGATGCACGGCTGGAAAGCGCTGACGCCGCCCGAGGTGCTGGTCGTGAACTTCCAGAGCCACGTCTACGACCCGGCGGACGAATTCAAGTTCACGTGGAACTGCGTGCTCGAGCACGTCTGGGAGCCGAGGAACGGGTGAGCGATCCCGGGCTCGACACGCGCGGGTTCCTCGGCGGGCGCGTCACGGTGCGGCGGCTGCCGGTCGTGGACGGGGCGCCGAAGACGCCGATCACGACGGGCGGGCGCATCCGGATGCCGGCGGGCGAGTTCGCGCAGGTCTCGAACGGCGAGGACGTGCGCTTCGTCGCCTACCTCGAGTTCAGGCACGAGCCGGGTCTCTCGCGCGGGAACCACTTCCACGCGAAGAAGAGCGAGGCGCTGTACGTCGTGACGGGCCGGCTGCGCGCGCGCTTCGCCGATCCCGAAACGCGCGAGCAGGTCGGGCTCGAACTCGCGGCCGGCGATCTCGTGCGCGTCGCGACGGGAATCGCGCACGGCTACGAGGCGCTCGAGTACACGCAGGCGATCGAGACGAGCGGCGCGGCGTTCGATCCGGCGGACGTCACGCCCTACCGGTTCGAGTAGCGGCGCCTCACGTCGCTCGCCCGCGCCACTCCTCGAGCACGTCGCGCAGCGTGTCGTCGGTGCGGTGCGTCGCGCGCCAGCCCGTTTCGCGCTCGAGCTTCGAGGTGTCGCCGACGAGGTACGGCACGTCCGCCGGGCGGAAGCGCTCCGAGTCCACCTCGACGCGCACGGCGACGCGCGCGAGCGCGGCGAGCGATGCGACCGCGTCCGACAGCTTCACGCCGCGCCCGGCGCCGACGTTGTAGGCCTCGCCCGCGCGGCCGCGCTCGAGCAGCGCGACGTACGCCGCGACGACGTCGCGCACGTCCGAGAGATCGCGCACGACGTCGAGGTTGCCGACCTTGAGCACCGGTTCGCATCCGCCGCGTTCGATCGCGGCGATCTGCTGGGCGAAGCTCGGAATCACGAACGTCGGCGCCTGACCGGGGCCCGTGTGTCCGAACGAGCGCGTGCGCACGACGTCGAGCCCGTGATGGCGCGCGTACTCGCACGCGAGTTCGTCCGCGACCGCCTTCGACAGCGCGTACGGGCTCACGGGCCGGAACGCCGAGTCCTCGGCGGCGCGCGTGTCGGGATCTTGCGGCCCGTACACCTCGCCGCTGCCGACGACGAGCACGCGCGCTTTCGGCGCCGCGGCGCGCACGGCCTCGAGCACGCCCCAGGTGCCGAGCACGTTCGCGCGGAACGTGCCCTGCGGATCGGCGAACGAGCGCGCGGCGCTGCTCTGTCCCGCGAGGTGGACGACCGCGTCGGGCCGCGCGTCGGCGAGCGCGTCCGCGAGCGCGCCGGCGTTCGAGACATCGAGCGTGCGCCAGCGGTCGAACACCGCTTCGCGCGGACCCGCCTCGAGTCCGCAGCCGCTCGTAGAAGCGCCGCGCGCGGCGAGCGCGCGGGCGAGGTGCGCGCCGACGAAGCCGCCGGCGCCGGTGACGAAGACGCGCTCGAGCGTCACGGCCGCACGAGCGTCAGCGCGCGCGCCAGTACTCGAGCATGTCGCGCAGCGTCTGCTCGAACGGAATCGTCGGCTTCCAGCCCGTGCGCGCGCAGAACTTCGAGTTGTCTCCGAGCAGGATCTGCACGTCGCTCGGGCGCAGGCGCGCCGGATCCTGGCGCACGTCGATCTTCGCCTTCGTCATGCCGAGCAGCATGTCGAGCGTCTCGCGGATCGTCCAGCACTGGCCGCGGCAGATGTTGTAGACCTCGCCGGGCTCGCCCTTCTCGAGCGCGAGCCAGTAGGCCTTCACCATGTCGCGCACGTCGGTGAAGTCGCGCTTCGCGTCGAGATTCCCGACCGACAGCACCGGCGCCTTGCGCCCCTTCTCGATGTCGGCGATCTGCTTCGCGAAGTCGCTCGCGACGAACACCGGACCCCGTCGCGGACCCTCGTGGTTGAAGCCGCGCGTGCGCACGCTGTCCACCTTGAACGACATCCAGTACTGGTAGCCGAGCATGTCCTGCGCGACCTTGCTCACCGCGTAGGGCGAGAGCGGGCGCAGCGGGTTCGTCTCCTGGATCGGCACCTCGTCGGCCAGCACCATGCCGTACTCCTCGCTCGAGCACGCGAGCTGGATCCGGCAGTTGAGCTTCATGTGGCGCACGGCCTCGAAGATGTTGACCTGGGCGAGCACGTTCGTCGTGAGCGACTCGGTCGGCGCGATCCACGACGTCGGCACGAACGACTGCGCGGCGAGGTGGAAGATCCACTCCGGGCGCACCTTTTCGAGCGTGTCGCGCGTGGACGTGGCGTCGCGCAGGTCGCACTCGAGGATCGTGATCTTGTCGGCGAAGTGCTCGATGTTCTCGGTGCGGCTCCGCCAGCGCTGGATGCCGTAGATCTCGCAGTCCCCGCGCTCGAGCATGTAGTCCACGAGATGGCTGCCGGCGAATCCGGTGACGCCGGTGACGAGTACGCGACGCATGGTGCCCTCGTTTCGATGGAAGAATCGTTCAGAGCGCGCGAAAAGTAGGGGTTCCCCGACGAGGGGTCAACGAGCGCGCGACGCTTGACCCTCTCGAAGGCCGCTGGCACGGTGCGAGACATGCGCACGATCGATCGTTCGGCCGCAGCACCCCTCAACGCGTTCTCCGTGGACCTCGAAGACTGGTACCAGGGACTCGAGATCGACATGGACGACTGGGGCCCGTACGCGCCACGCCTCTCGCACGGGCTCGATCCGCTGCTCGAACTGCTCGAGGAGGCCGGCGTGCGCGCGACGTTCTTCGTGCTCGGCTGGCAGGCCGAGCGCACGCCGGACGTCGTGCGCCGCCTCGCGCGCGCGGGACACGAGATCGGCTCGCACGGCTGGTCGCACCGCTTCGTCTACCGGCTCACGCCCGACGCTTTCCGCGACGAGTTGCGCCGCTCGCGCGCGCTCCTGCGCGAGTTGTCGGGCCAGCCCGTGACCGGCTTTCGCGCGCCGTTCTTCTCGATCACGAGCGAGTCCCTGTGGGCGCTCGACGTGCTCGTCGAGGAGGGCTTCCGCTACGACTCGAGCATCTTCCCCACGCTCAACTACCGCTACGGCATCCCGGGGGCGGGCCGTGAGGCCGGCTGGATCACGACGCCCTCGGGCGCGCGGCTGTTCGAGATCCCGTTGAGCACGCTCCGCTGGCCCGGAGCGCGAGCCGCGCGCGGCGTGAACCTGCCGCTCGGAGGCGGCGGGTACTTCCGGCTCTACCCCTACGCCGCGACGCGCGCGATGGTGCGCCGCCTTCACGCCTCGGAGCACGCGCCGCTCGTGTTCTACGTGCACCCGTGGGAGTACGACACCGGACAGCCCGACGTGCCGATGCCGCGGGCGTTCCCGAAGTTCACGCACTACCACAATCTCGCGACGACCCGCGGCAAGACCCGGCGGCTGCTCGCGGACTTCCGCTTCTCGACGCTCGGCGAGGTGTTCGGCGCCGAGATCGGCGCCGACTGATCCGATGCGCCCCTACGTTCTCACCCAGGAAGACGCGTTCTACATCCCGCGCGTGCTCGACCACCTGCTCGCGCGGCGGCGCGACGTCGCGGGCGTCGGCATCGTCCCGGGCGAACTGCAGCCCGGCCGCGTCGGGCGTTACCTGCGCCTCATGGGACCGCGCGACTTCGCGCTCCAGTCGCTGAACCTCGTCCGCCACCGCGCTCTCGATTTCGCGAGCCGCGTCGTACCGATGCCGCAGAGCTGGTCGGTTCGCGGCGCCGCGCGGCGCGCGCGCGTCCCGGCCGAGGACGTGCCGAACGTCAACGATGCGGCGTTCCTCGCACGGCTCCGCGAGCGCGGCGTGGACCTGATCGTCTCGATCGCGTGCCCGCAGCGCCTCAAGTCCGAACTGCTCGCGCTGCCCCGACTCGGCTGCATCAACCTGCACGGCGCGCTGCTGCCGGGCTATCAGGGCATGCTGCCCTCGTTCTGGGTGCTCGCGAAGGGCGAGCGCGAGACCGGCGTCACGGTGCACTGGATGGACGAGGGGCTGGACCGTGGCGACGTGCTTCTGCAGAAACGCGTCGCGATCGAACCGGACGACACCGTTCACTCGCTCGTCGCGCGCTCGAAGGTGGGATTCGGCATGCACCTGCTCGTCGAGGCGATCGAGCTCATCGAGCGCGGCGACGCCCCGCGTGTGCCGATGGACCTGTCGCGCGCGAGCTACTTCTCGTTCCCGGACGCCGCCGCGGTGCGCGAGTTCCGCGCCCGCGGCCGCCGGTTCATCTGACCGCCTGCCGCGCGGCCGGCTGCCCCACCTCCCGCCACCACAGCTCGAAGCACAACGCCGCCCACAGCGGGCCCGAGCGGTCGCGCATCGCGCGGTGCTCGGAGTGCCAGCGGCGCAGCACGTCGCGGCGGAACACGCCGCTCCCCTCGCACGCGAACAGGTCGCCGACGAGCGCGTCGAGCGGACCGCGCAGCCAGTCCTCGAGCGGCGTCGAGAAGCCGTGCTTGCGCCGCGTCGCGACGTCCGCCGGCAGCCAGCGGCGCGCGAGGTCGCGCAGCAGCGGCTTCGACTCGCCGCCCGCGAAGCGCAGTTCCACCGGCAGCTCGGCCGCGAAGCGGACGAGGCTCGAATCGAGGAACGGCACGCGGCCCTCGACCGACGCGCCCATCGTCATGCGGTCTTCCTTGAGCAGCAGGTCGTCGGGCAAATAGAAGAGGTGGTCGGTCGTGAACGCGAGCCGCTCCAGGTCCCCGGGCGCCTCGCCCGTCTCGCCGAGCAGCTCGTCCCAGAGCGGCGCCGTGACGTCCTCGGGACGAATCGGGCGTTCGAGCGCCTCGCGCCAGCGCCACGGGCTCGCGGGCTCGAACGCCGACAGGTACGCGCCGAACGGCGTCGCGCGCGAGCGCGCGGCGAGAAGCTTCCGCGCGAGCACGAAGCGCTCGGCCGTCAGCGTGCGCCGGTTCAGGTTGCGCTCGCCGAGGAAGCGCTCGCCGGCCGCGGCCGCCCCGCGCGGCAGCCACGCGAGCCGCGCGAGCCAGTCGCCCAGCCGATAGCGCTTGTAGCCGCCGAACAGCTCGTCGCCGCCCGTGCCCGAGAGCAGCACGGTGACGTCGGCGCTCGCGGCGCGCGCGACGAGGTGCGCCGGCACGGCGGCGGGATCGGCGCACGGTTCGTCGAAGAAGCGCATGACGCGCGGCAGCTCCGCCGCGACGTCGAGCCGCACGACGCTCTCGTGGTGACGCGTGCCGAAGTGTCCGGCGACCTTGCGCGCCCACATCCGCTCGTCGTGGTAGCCGCCGTCCTCGAAGCCGATCGCGTACGTGCGCGTCTCGCGCCGCACGTCCTCGGGCAGCGAGCCGACGAGCACGCTGGAATCCACACCGCCCGAGAGCAGCACGCCGAGCGGCCGGTCCGAGAGCAGCATTGCGCGCGTGGACTCCGAGAGCCGCCGCCCGAGCTCCTCGACGATGCCCTCGCGCCTGAGCCCCGCCGCCGCGCGGCCGCCGAAGCGCGGCCACGCCCACCAGCGCTCGCTCGCCCAGCCGCGCGGCGTCGCGAGCACGCGCGCGCCCGGCCGCACCTTCTGGACGCTGCGGAACGGCGTCGCGCGTCCGGCGATGAACCCGAGCGCGAGGTAGCGCGCGATCGCCGACTCGTCGAGGTCGCGCGGAAGGTCCGGGTCGCACAACAGGCACTTGAGCTCCGAGGCGAACAGTAGCCGGCCCGCGTGCTCGGCGGCGTACAGCGGCTTCACGCCGAGCGGATCGCGCGCGAGCAGCAGGCGTTCGTCGCGCGTGTCGAACACGGCGGCCGCGAACATGCCTTCGAGCGCGTGCACGAGATCGGGGCCGCGCTCGAGCCACAGCGCGGGCAGCACCTCGGTGTCGGTGCGCGTGCGCAGCGCGTGGCGGGACCTCAGGTCGGCGGCGAGCGCGGGGTAGTTGTAGATCTCGCCGTTCTGCATCGCCCACACGCGGCCGCCGGCGTCGGCGAGCGGCTGGTGGCCGCCCTCGACGTCCTGGATCGCGAGCCGCCGCACGCCGAACGTCGCGCGGCCGAGCGATTCGAGCCCGCGATCGTCGGGCCCGCGATACGCGATGACCTCGAGCATGCGCGCGACGAGCGCGCGGTCCGCGTCACGCTCGGCCGCCGACGGCGGGGCCTCGCCGAGCCGGTAGACGCCCGCGATTCCGCACACGGCCTCAGCTCCGCGAGGGGCGGCCCGTGAAGCGTCGCGATCCGTTCACTTCTTCCCCTTCTTCGCCGGGAAGCGCGTCTCGCGCGGGGACTCGGCGGGAGCCGCGCGCCACGTCGCGCGCTCGGGCAGCTCGGGCGAGCGGATCGCGCGCAGCGCGAGCGCCCAGTCCGCGCCGTCGAGCCCGTGGTCGCGGCGCAGCGCCTCGTCGAAGTCCTCGACGAGCCGCTTCGCGGCGTCGCGGTAGCGCGACTCGCCCGCGATCGCGGCGAGTTCGGCGAGCGCGAGCGCCGCGCGCGAGTTCTCCTCGTAGCGGCAGGGTCCCGCACGCAGGCGTCCCTGCTTGTTCGGGCGCGCCTCGGAGCGCAGGCCGCAGCCGGGCTGGATCCAGGAGATCAGCTGGTCGGCGAGCGTGCGCGCGCGCTCCAGGTCCTGCGCGCGGCCCGCGACGTGCGCCGCGAGCGCGTACGCGCGGACCATCTCGGTCTGGTCGGCGAGCTTCGGGTACGTCGTCAGCTCGCCGAACACGCCGCGCCGGATCATGCCCGCGCCCTCGCGCCGGCACTCGCTCCACAGGCGGTCGAGGCTCTTCCACGCGAAGTCGCGGTAGCGCACGTCGCCGGTCTCGGCGCCGAAGCGCAGCCACGTCAGGATCATCGGGCCGTTCGACTCGGGCACGAGCTGGCGGTCGCCGACCTGCCCGTGCACGAAGCCGCCGCGCCCGTCGAGCAGCACGCGGTCGGCGTAGCGCACCGCGCGCTCGGCGATCTTCCGGAACGCGGGGTCTCCCGTGATGCGCGAGGCCTCGAGCGCGAGTTCGATCCGGCGCGCGTTGTCCGTCGTCCACTTCGAGAACGCCGGGTGGCTCGGATCGGCGTCCTTCGCGCCGTGCACGAAGCCGCCGCCGACCGTGTCGAGCAGCGCCATCGTCCAGCGCGTGGTCGCGAGCGCGCGAGCGCGCCACGGGCCGCCGCCGGGCTCGGCGCCGAGCCGGAACGCGAGTTCGATCGCGCTCTCGGACGGCACGCCGCCCTTCGTCACGAAGCCGCCGCGCGTGCTGTCGAACACCGCCCACAGCTCGGAGGCGAGCCGGGTGTAGCGCTCGCGCTGCTCGTCGGGAACGCGGTCGAGCGCGAGGGACGGGGGCGGCGCGACCGGCGGCGCGGCGAGCGTGAGGGCGAACAGCGACGCGAGGGCGATCATCGGAGTCCTCCGTGACTCGAAGACGGGAGCGCGGCGCCGGCAGTGAAGCCCGCGCCGCGCGTCGGGTCAAGCTGCGCCGTCGGCCCGGCGCCCTAAGGCGACAGGATTCCCGCGACCGCGAGCAGCGCGATCGCGACCCCCATCAGGCTCTCGCCCGCGATGATCCCCGACGACACCGGCACGATGTAGCGGTCGGCCGCCTTCGGCGCCGACTTGGAAAGCCCGAGCGCGATCAGCGCGCCGATGAACATCGAGACCGAGTTGAAGCCGTTGATCGTGAACGCCAGGCCGAGCCCCGTCGCGGACGGGATGAACTTCTTGTGCTTCGGGAACGTGAGTTCGAGCACGGGCAGGATCAGGCCGACGACGGCGCCGACGAGCAGCCCGAGCCGCGCGCTCGGCTTCAGGGCACCGACGCCGTTCGCGAGCAGCTCGGCCACGCCGCGCCACACCTGCGCGGCGGGCGCGGGCCACTGCTCGGTGCCGAGCACCGAGGCGTTCGGCACGAGCACGAAGAACACCGGCACGACGACCAGTCCGCCGACGACGACGCCGAAGAACTGCGCGATGAACTGCTGGCGAGGCTTCGCGCCGAGCAGGTAGCCGCTCTTCAGGTCCGTGAGCAGGTCGCCCGCGTGGCTGCACGAGCCCGCGGTGATGTTCGCGGTGAGAAGGTTCGTCGAGATGTTGCCGGGCGCGATCGCGCCGAAGCTGAGCTGCGTGATCTTGCTCAGCGGGCCCGTCGGCGTGATGTCCGTCTCGCCCGTGGAGCGCGCGGCCACGACGACGAGCAGGAACGTCAGCAGCAGCGCGATGATTCCCATCCACCAGTGGATGTGGAAGAACAGCTCGCCCGCGATCACGATCGCCGTGCCGAGCACCGCGAACCCGCCGACGAACCACGAGCCCGGGACCTCGATGCGGTCCATCGGGTCGTCGGTGCGCTTCTCCTTCGGCTGGAACATCGCCGTGATCGTGCTGAACGCGCGCACGACCGACTTCCACTGCATGAAGAACAGCAGCAGGCCCGAGGTCACCATCATCGGGACGCCGATCCACAGGCTCCACGACGAGATCTTGCGGAAGCCGGGCCCCGCGATGTCGCCGCTCGCGAGGAACATCGGCGCGAGCACGCCGTAGTTGAGCACCGTGCCGAGCATCAGGCTCCACGCCTGGCGGAAGCCCATGATCGCGCCGGCCGCGACGAACAGCAGCGAACCCTCGAACGCGAGCGTGAGGTCGGTGCGCAGCTTGTACGCGCCGATCGCGGGGTCGCCCGGCAGCCAGCGCGCGGGGATGCGCGGGTACTGGATCCACTGGAGCCACGCGGGCGCGGGCGCCTGGAGCTTCACCCAGCCGAGCCCCTGCGCGCTCCAGTCGGTGAACTTCATCCACGTGGCGTTCGCGTCGCGGAACCACGTGAGCATCGCGCCGAGCAGCGCCGAGAGCCCGAGCGCGCGCGCCTTCACCATCGCCTCGCCGCCCTTCGAGTGCAGGCTGCGGAGCGTTTCGGCCGCGGCGATGCCGCTCGGATAGCGCAACTGCTCGATGTTGATCATCTGACGCTTCGCCGGTACGGCGAGGAACACGCCGAGCATCGAGATGAGGATCACCCACAGCGTCACGACCCACGCGGGCGGCACCGCCTCGGGCTTGAGCATCATGAGCGCCGGGATCGCGTTCACCATGCCGGCGCCGGTCATGTAGCCGGCGGCGGACGCGCACGACGCCATGGCGTTGTTCTCGAGGATGCTGAACTCGGGGAACAGCTTCGGCATCAGCCGGTGCAGCGTCTGGAACGCGGCGAACGCGAGGATCGTGCTCGTGATCGCGACGCCGAGCCCCCAGCCGGCCTTGAGCCCCACGTAGATGTTCGACGTGGACATCACGCCGCCGAGCAGCATGCCCATCACGACGGCGCGCACGGTGAGCTGCGGCATGCGGTCGCCAGCGTAGACGTTCTCGTACCAGTGACGCTCGATCTGTTCGGGCGTGAGCTTCTTGTCGGCAGGAGCCGTTTCGGTGGCCACGTTCGGTCCTCGGAGCGTTCGCGCTGCGGCGGGACGCGGGTCCGGCGCGCGTGCGGCGGCGCCGGACGGGAGAGCGATGAGAAGCGCCGCGAAGGTGACGGAGGCGGCCCCGGACCGGCAAGCGAATTGTGGCGGAGCCGAACGCCCCGGCGACGAGCGCGACGCCGCGAGCGGGCGAGCGCTCGCGCCCGGCCTACTGCTTGCCGAGCCGCACGCGGTCGAGCCGCTGCACGGCGAGCTGGCGCGAGGCGCCCTGCGGCGCGCGCGTCAGGTAGCCCGTCAGCGCCTCGATCGCGTGCTCGGCGCGCTTCGGCGTCGGCTGGAGCTGCCACGCGGAGTAGCGCGACTCCGCGAGCCGCTCGCGCGCGATCAGGTCGGCCTCGGGCCCGAGCCCCGAGCCGACGAGCCGCGCCCACTCGACCGCGGCCGCGTCGTAGCGCTGGGCGCTGCTCTCGAGCCGCGCCGCTTCGAGCTTCGCCTCGGCCACGCCCGCGAGCGTGCGCGCCGAGCCCGTGAACGCGGCGAGTTCGCGCGAGGCGAGGCCCTTCACGTCGAACGACTGTTCGCCGGCCCTGCCGCCGCGCACCGCGAGCGGACCGCTCGCGAGCGCGCCGACGGGCTCGACCGTGAGCGCCGGCAGGGCGCCCGCGGTCGTGACCTGCACGCGCGCGCGCCGCGGCTTGAAGCCGACGACGCTCACGAGCACGGAGTCGGCGCCGACCGTGCCGTCGATGCAGTAGCGCCCGTCCGCGTCGGTCACGGCCGTCGTGCCGTGGCCGAGCATCACGATCGTCGCACCTCGCACCGGCGCCCCGGGTGTCGCGCACGCCCGCACGCGCGCGCGTCGTGACGGCAGCCTCGCGCTCTTCGCTCGCGCCGAGCCCCGCGGCCGGCGCGGGCGGCGTCTCGATCGCGTTCGCCGCCTCGTCGCGGCGCACGGCTTCCACCGGCTTCGGCAGCTCCTTCGAAGTCCGCGAGCGTCTTCCCCGCCGATTCGTCTGCCGGCTTCGGCGGCACGGCGAAGCCCTGGGTCGCAGGCGTCGAGGCGCCCGGCGCCGCGGCCCCGCGCTCGCCTGCGAGCGGCTGCGCGGCGAGCTTGCGCTTGAGCGCGACGATCGGGTTCTCGGCCGCGGGCGCCTGCGCCACCGGAGCGGGCGGGCGCGCGAGCGCCTTCTGCCGGGGCTCCACGGCGACGTCCTCGCCGGCTTCGTTCTTCTGCACGCGCATCGCGCGCGCGGGCGAAGCGGCGCGCTCGGGCGTCGCCGGGGCCGTGACCTTCGACTCGGGCGCGGGCGCCGCCTCCGAGAGCGGCGCGGGCGCGCGTTCGGCCCGCGTGTCGGCTTCGGAGGGCGCCGGGACCGCGGCCGGGGCGGGCGGCGTGCTCGCGGCCGGAGGCGGCGCGGTCTGCGACGTCGCGCGTTCGAGCGCGGGATTGCGCATCACGTCGTGCGAGGCGTCGCGCGCGGCGAGGAACACGACGCCGGCCGCGACCACCAGCGCCGCGGCCGAGCCCCACACGACGAGATTGCGCGGCCTCGACAGGAAGCGCGTCAGCGGATCGGTGCGCACGACCGGCTTCGGCCGCCCGAGGTCCTTGATGCGCCCCGAGACGCGGTCGGCGAAGCCCGCGAAGTACTCCTCGCCCGGGTCGTGCGTGAGCGCGCGGCCGAGCGACGCGTCGTTCGCGGCGAGGTTACCGAGCGCATCGCGGCACGCCTCGCACGCGGCGAGGTGGTCCTCGGCGCGCTCGCGCGCCGGGCCCTTCAGCTCGCCGTCGAGCAGCGCGCTCAGCTGGTCCGCGGTCAGGTGGCTCATCCGCTCTCTCCCGTGCGCCCCTTGAGGCGCTCCTTCAGCTCGGCGCGCGCGCGCGACAGCCGCGACATCACGGTGCCGATCGGCACGTTCAGCACGCGCGAGATCTCGTCGTACGACAGGTCCTCGACCGCGCGCAGCGCGAGCACCGCCTGGTGCTCGGGCTTGAGCTCGCCGAACGCCGACTCGATCTGCCGGTCGCGTTCGTTCGTCTCCGCGTGATCGGCCGGGTCGTCTTCGACGCCCCACTGCCTCCCGGCGTCGGTGTGGGGTTCGATGGACTCCTCCGGACGGCGCTTGCGCCGCCGGTGGAGCGAGAAGGCCAGGTTCACTGCGATCCTCGACAGCCACGGATAGAGGGGCTCGCCGACCCGGAACCGGCCGATCGCCTGCCACGCCCGCACGAACGTCTCCTGCGCGAGATCGTCGGCATCGGAGGCGTTGCGCGTCAGGCCGTAGGCCACGCGGTGGATCGGGCGCTGGTAGCAACGCACGATTTCCGCGAAGGCGGCCTGATCTCCGGTCTGGGCGGCCTGGACGAGTGCGGCTTCCTCGCCCGGCTCCACGTACGGACTACGCTCGCGTGCGGCGTTCATTCCACGGGACGGCTACAGGCCGGGCCGCGCACTGTCAAGCGAAAGCGCGTTGGGACGCGCGAGGTTAGACGCCTCGAGCAGCGCCCGGCGGCGCGGCCGGCGCTCAGCGCACGGCGCTCGCGGAGGCCGCGTCGCGTTCGGCGCGGGCCGCGGCGAGCGCGGCGTGCGGGTCCGTCGCGGCGGTCACCGCGCGGCCGAGCACGACGAGCCCCGAGCCGAGCCGGACCGCGTCCGCGATCGTGGCGACGCGCTTCTGATCCTGCGCAGGTCCCCCCGCGGGACGGATCCCGGGCGTGACGGCGAAGAACGGCCGCGGGTGGCGCGCGCGCACGCCCTCGAGATCGGCCGCCGAGCACACGATGCCGGCGCCGCCCGCGCGCTCGGTCGTCTCGAGCAGCGCCGCGATCGTGTCGTGCAGCGCGAACGGGCGCGAGAAGCCGGGCGGCAGGTCGTTCGGATCGAGGCTCGTGAGCAGCGTCACCGCGACGACGCGCGTCGTTCCGCGCGCGGCCTCGATGCCGCGCACCGCGGCGTGGATCATGTCCGCGCCGCCCGTCGCGTGCACGGTGAGCAGCGCCGCGCCGAGCCGCGCGGCCTCGGTCGCGGCGCCCTCGACCGTGTTCGGGATGTCGTGCAGCTTCAGGTCGAGGAACACGCGGCGCCCGCGGCGCTGGAGCGCGCGCACGGCGTCCGGGCCCGCGCCCGTGAAGAGCTGCAGCCCGACCTTCGCGTACTCGGGGCCTTCGCCGAGGCGCTCGTCGAGCGCCACGGCCTGTTCGATCGTCTCGACGTCGAACGCGATCGCGATCTCGGTCACACGGGCTCCTTCTCGGGTTCGGATTCGGCGCGCGGCCTCGCGGCGCCCTGCGCGCTCGTGCCGCAGCCGCCGGAGGCGAGCGCCATCGAGCCGCGGAAGTCGTCGAGCCTCGCAAGGCCCTCGGCCGCGAGCCACGCGGCGATGCCGTCGCGGATCTCGAGCGCGGCGCGCGGCCGCACGAACGAGGCGGTGCCGATCTGCACGGCCGCCGCACCGACGGCCAGGAACTCGAGCGCGTCCCGCGCGCTCACGATGCCGCCGGAGCCGATCACGGGAATCGCGACGGCGGCGACGGTCTCGGCGCAGCGCGCGAGCGCCATCGGCTTGATCGCGGGGCCGCTCACGCCGCCCGTGGCACGGCCGAGCCGGGATCGCCGATGCGCGAGGTCGAGGCTCATGCCGACGAACGTGTTGACCGCGGTGATCGCGTCGGCGCCGCCGCGCTCGCACGCGAGCGCGAGCTCCGGCACGGACGTCACGTCGGGCGACAGCTTCGCGACGAGCAGGCCGCGCGTGAGCGGGCGCAGCGCGGCGACCGTGTCCTCGAGGCGCGCCGGATCGGCCCAGTAACGCGCGCCGCCCTTCGCGACGTTCGGGCACGAGAAGTTGATCTCGAAGCCGGCGATCGCGGGCTCGTGCCCGAGCGCGCGCAGCAGCGTCACGAGTTCCTCGGGCGTCTCGCCGCCGAAGCTCGCCACGATCGTCGCGCCGAGGGCCGCGAGCTTCGGGAGCTTCTCCGCGCGGAAGCGCTCGAGCCCGACGTTCTCGAGCCCGATCGAATTCAGCATGCCGCCCGCGGTCTCGGCGATGCGCGCCGGCGGATTGCCCGCGCGCGGCTCGACCGTGACCGTCTTCGTGATCACCGCGCCGAGTTCGGACGGCGGGCAGACGTGCGCGTACTCGTCGCCGTAGCCGAACGTCCCCGAGGCGACGAGGATCGGGTTCGCGAGCGTCAGCGCGCCGAGCCGCGTCGCGAGGTCGGCCGCGGGCGGCGCGGCGGGCGGCGCGGCCGGGC
>JBGAOA010000045.1:0-34589 GCA_044222065.1 Candidatus Eiseniibacteriota bacterium | reverse complement strand
CTTCACGCCGCGCGTGCTGATCGAGGCGATCGTCGAATGCGTGCAGCCGCAGCCGGGGGAGACCGTGATCGATCCCGCGTGCGGCACCGGCGGCTTCCTTCTCGCCACGCATGGCTACATCACGCGCGAGTTCGGCGAGAAGCTCGACCGCTCGCAGAAGAAGCACCTGCGGCTGGACGCGCTGCGTGGCGTGGAGCTGGTGCCCGGCGTTGCGCGCCTGTGCGCGATGAACCTGTTCCTGCACGGCGTCGGCCCCGACGACGACGAGTACGATCCGCCCGTGCGCACCGACGACGCGCTGCGCGACGAGCCCGGCAAGCACTTCCCGGTCGTGCTCACCAACCCGCCGTTCGGGAAGAAGTCGTCCATCACGATCGTGAACGAAGAGGGCGAGACCGACCGCGAATCGCTCACCTACAACCGCCCCGACTTTTGGACCACGACGTCCAACAAGCAGCTCAACTTCGTCCAGCACGTGAAGAGCCTGCTGGAGATCCATGGCCGCGCTGCCGTCGTGGTGCCCGACAACGTGCTGTTCGAGGGCGGCGCCGGCGAGACCGTGCGGCGCAAGCTCCTGCACGAGTGCGACGTCCACACGCTGCTGCGGCTGCCCACCGGCATCTTCTACGCGCAGGGCGTCAAGGCGAACGTGCTGTTCTTCGACCGCAAGCCCGGCGCGAAGGAGCCGTGGACGAAGAAGCTCTGGGTCTACGACCTGCGCACGAACACGCACTTCACGCTCAAGACCAACCGCATGACGCGGGCCGACCTCGACGAGTTCGTGGCGTGCTACAAGCCCGGCGAGCGCCAGAAGCGCAAGCCCACGTGGAGCGAGAAGAACCCCGCCGGCCGTTGGCGCGCGTACGGCTACGACGAGCTGATCGCCCGCGACAAGGTGAGCCTCGACCTGACGTGGCTGCGCGACGAGAGCCTGGAGGACAGCGCCAACCTTCCTGAGCCGCACGTGCTGGCGCAGGAGATCGCCGACGACCTGCGCTCGGCGCTGGAGCAGGTCGAGAGCATTCTTGGTGACTTGCAGACGCGTGTGAAGGAGTAGGCGCGGAACCACACCCGGAGGACGCGGGGCCGGCGGACCGCGGGGCCGTATGCATTGCAGGCGCGGCTCGCGGTCGAGGAAATCTCCGTGGTGATGTGCATCGCCCCTCTTGCAGTGATCCACTCCCGCACCTGCGCTACCCTGCCAATCCATGAAAGCCATGGTTCTCGTGACGGACTGGAACTGGTTCCAGTTCCTGTCGCGCCAGGCCTCGATCGACGAGGTGAACTTCTGGCAGCCGGCGGGCCCGAGGCCGCCGAAGGGCCTGTCCGTCGGCACGCCTGTCTTCTTCAAGCACCACAAGGAGCAGGGCGGCGGAATCTGCGGAGTAGGGTTCTTCGCGAGCTTCTCATCGAGCGAGGTGTGGCTCGCGTGGGAAGCGTTCGGCCAGAAGAACGGGACGCCTGACTACGCGAGCTTCAAGCGTCTGATCGGTGGTCGCCTGCGCAAGTTGAAGAAGACGGTTGCACCACTGGACGGCCACGTCATCGGCTGCATCATGCTCGCGGAGCCCGTGTTCCTCGCCGCGTCGGAGTGGATCGAGGGCCCCGAGGATTGGTCGGACGAGATCGTCAAGCGCAAGGACTACGAGCTCGATTCGGGCGAGGGCAAGCGAATCTGGGAAGCCTTCAAGGCGAGGTTGTTCGCTCGCGAGCGAGTCGCGGAACCGGGAATCGCTCGAGAGCTCGGGGAAGCGCGCTACGGACCCGGAACGCTCGTGCAGCCGCGACTCGGTCAGGGGATCTTTCGGCTCGCAGTCACCGGAGCCTACCGTCGCGCGTGCGCGGTCACGCGGGAACACTCGGTGCCCGCGCTCGAAGCCGCGCACATCCGGCCTTACGGCGAGGGCGGAAGTCACGAAGTCTCGAATGGTCTCCTGCTGCGCAGCGACATCCACCGGCTGTTCGACAGGGGCTACGTCGGCGTCACGCCCGACTACCGCTTCGTTGTGAGCCCGCGACTGAAGGATGACTTCTCGAACGGGAAGAGCTACTACCCGCATCACGGATCCACGATCCACCTTCCAGCGTCCGAGTCGGAGCACCCGAGCCGGCAGTGGCTCGAATGGCACATGGACGAGCGGTTCCTGAAGTAATCCGAGGGAGCACTCGATGGACGAAGCCCGGATTCGAATCGCGACCTCTCAAATGCGGGCGGCGTTGACCCGCAGAGCGGATGGTTCGCTCACCGACCCGAAGCTCGAGAAGCTGGTCGCCGCGCGCGATGGAGTTCTCGCACGTTTCCAGCCCGTGTTCGCCGCGGAGAATCTGTCGCGGCTGACCGCCGAAGCCTTTCGCGAGTTCCTCGTCTTCGAGAACAACTGCCACTGGGCCGCGCTTCAGCGCAAAGGGCCCTCCATCTGCGCAGACATGCCGCGATTGCGAAGGGCCCTCGCCATCCTGCTCGACGAGGGTCGTCCCATTGAGGAGCGACTCAATGAACTGGTCCCTGCCCGGGGAAAAAGCTACGTGCCTCACCTGGGAAAGGCGATTCTGACGCCGATCTTGCTGGTGATGCACCCGGACAAGTACGGCGTGTGGAACAACACGACCGAAGCGGGCATGCACGGTGCGGGCGTCTGGCCGAATTTGCCGCGGCCGGCCGGACTCGGAACGCGCTACGCGAAGGTGAACGACGTGATCCTGCGCTGTGCCTCCGCGCTCAACGTCGATCTCTGGCTTCTCGATGCGCTGTGGTGGCGAATGACCTCGGCTTCGCGGACTCCGGGAAGTGACGATCGTGATCTCGATGTCGGCTCCACGCCTGCTTCGGAACCCGAGGCGATCGAGTCGGGGAGCCAGATGTTCGGGCTCGAGCGTCATCTCCACGAGTTCCTTCGCGACAACTGGGAGCGCACCGACCTCGGCAAGGAGTGGCGGATCTTCGAGGAGGACGGCGATGCCGACGCCGGCTACGAGTACGCGACCGACATCGGCCGCATCGACCTGCTCGCCAAGCACAAGACCGACGCGAGGTGGCTCGTGGTCGAGCTCAAGCGACAGCAGACGAGCGACCAGACCGTCGGACAGGTGCTCCGCTACGTGGGATGGGTCAAGAAGCACCTCGCGCGCGACGGGGACCGAGTTGACGGGCTGATCGTGGCTCACGAGGACGAGCCGTCCAGCACTACGCGCTCGATGCCGTCTCGAACGTCGACCTCAGACTGTATGAGGTGTCCTTTCGGCTGAAGGAAGCGACGAAGCGGGGATAGGTCTGGCGGAAGTGACCCGCTCCGGCCGAAAACCGTGCACCGTGAACTTCAGTCTGGAAGCGGACCATCAACTTCCAGTGGGCGTGGTCGAGCGGGACGGTGGCGGGGGAGGGCGGCGGGGCGGTGAGGCCGAGGCGTTCCCTGCGAGAGTGACCATTCCTCCGCGCGTCGGATTTGCGCGACCTCGTCAGCACGTTCGATTCAGGTTCCGCCTTCGCCTCACTCGACGAACATCAGCGCAGGTCGAGAGCGCTCATCATTGCGGGATCACCTGAACGATCAACTGAGGCATGGACGGCCCGCTTCCGCCGACCTCGGGCGGGGCGTACACGCCCGTGTCCAACACTTCGGCGGACAGCTCGATCGTGTGCGTACCCGATGCAAGGTTGATGAACTGCGTTCCCGTGAGGTCGTATCTCGATCCGCCGGGAAATGAGAACCAGTGGTCCCGGCGTAGGGTTCGGTCAAGTGTGGACGACTCCATCGGGGATCACGGGGCCCGAGCCCAGTCGACTCCCGGCATAGGCCGCGATGATGTCGCGCCGCGAGAGGATGCCGAGCACATGCCGGGGATTCGACGCCTCCACCACGGGAAGCTCCTCGACATCGAGCGCCATGAGTCGCTGGAGCGCGCGATCGAGGTCGTCGTCGGGAGAAAGGGGCGAACGCGGGCGCGTGGCGAGATCGTGTGCGATGGCCGGCCCGTTCTCGTCTTTGTCGTCGAGGAACTGGCGCACTTGAGCCAGCGTGATAAGGCCCGTCATCTCGCCCTCTCGATTGACCACCGGGAAGCAGTGCTGCGAAGAGGTCATGCAACTCTGAACCACCTCGCTCATGCTGGCGGTCTCGTCAATCGTGTGCATGGGGCGGCCTCGGAGGACCGCCCCGACGCGCAACGACTTGAGCAGACCGCCAAAGATGGCCCCGCGATGGGCCGGCGAATCGAGGCGGCTGGCGACCTGGCTTCGATAAAGCGTCCAGCGACGCGCGAGCGGGTACGAGATCGCGCACACCCAGAGCGAGGGCAGCAGAAGCTGGTAGTTCCCGGTCATCTCCGAGACCATCACCAGCGTCGAGATGGGTGTGTTCGCCGCCGCAGCGAAGAAGCCGGCCATGCCCACGGCCACATACGCTCCCGGCTGCGTCACTACGCCTGGCATCCATTGGTGGGCGAGCAGGCCGACGGCGCCTCCCAGCGCGCCACCGATCACCATCGAAGGGCCGAAGACGCCTCCGGAGCCACCTGAGCCGATGGAGACGGACGTCGTGAGGATCTTGCCGATCGCGAGCACGAGGAGGACCAGGAGCGACACCTCGCCGCGAAGGGCGTGCTGAATCGAACCGTAGCCGAACGACAGGACGTCGAGCGTACGCGCATCGTGAGCGCCGTAGTACGACAGCAGCGCCAGGCCGCCGGTGAGGATGCCGCCGATCATCGGCTTCAGCGCCTTGGGAAGTCGAAGGCGGTTGAACACCGCATGGGTTCCGTAGAACACCTTCACGAACAGTCCCGATGCCATCGCCACGACGACCGCCAGAAGCGTGTAGGGGAGCAGCTCCGCAGCGGAATGGAACGAGAACCGCGGCGTGTCGAAGAGCGCTCCGAACCCGAACTTCAACGAGAAGACGCAGTACGCGACGATCGACGAGATCGCTGCGGGAATGATCGCGTCCGGCTCGAACTCCGGATCGGAGTAGAGCACTTCAGCGGCGAACAACGCGCCCGCCAGTGGTGCGCGGAAGATGCTTCCGACGCCGGCGCCGACACCGGCGGCGAGCAGGATGCGCCTTTCTCGCTCACTCAAGCCGAGACGAGTGGCGAGGAAGGACCCAAAACCCGCGCCGATCTGCGCGATGGGGCCCTCGCGACCACCGGAACCGCCCGAACCGAGGGTGAGCGCGGAAGCGATCGTCTTGACGATCGGGACACGTCCTCGAATGACGCCGCCACGTCGGTGGAAGGCGTCCACCGCTTCGTCCGTTCCGTGCCCCGCGGCCTCGGGCGCGAATCGCTGCACGATGAGGCCTGTGAGCAGGCCTCCCACGCCCGCGACGATCGGGAGCATCCACGGATGAAACGCCGAGTGGGAGGGATGGACGAGTGCCGTCTCGCCGGCAGGGCTCTCCATGCGCAGGCCCGCCAGCTGATCGAGAAAGAGTCGAGAGCAGATCTGGCAGAGGTACTGGAAGACGATCGCCCCAAGCCCCGCGACGCCGCCGAGCAGGGAACTCAGCGCGACCATTCGGCCGACCGAGTGGAGCTCCATCCGTCGGGCCTCGTGAGCGATTCGGCGGATCGGACTCACGGTCGCCCCTGCAAAGGCGGCGAATTCGGATTGCGCTGCCGACCTGGCGGGAGCACGCCGGTACGGATGAGCTGCGCGATGCCCTCGTCCTGGGGTTTGTCCGGTGGCAACCAGGTCATCGCAGGACAAAGTGTCCGCAGCGGTTCCTGGCCCAGCAGGTCTCGTTCGATTCCGAGCAGAACGGACGTTCCTTACCGAACGAGATCGTGTGGATCTGCGTGGCCTTCACACCCGCGGCGGTGAGGTAGTCACGCGCGGCACTCGCCCTTCGCTCGCCGAGGCCGAGGTTGTACTCGACGGTCCCACGCTCGTCGCAATGCCCCTCGATCGTGATCTGGAGTTCCGGGTGATCCCGCAGGAGCTTGGCGTTGGCATCGAGGGCCGCTCTCGCGACCTCGTCGAGGTTCGACTGATCGTACGCGAAGTAGAGATCCCGGAAGTCCGACGCCTTCGCGGCAGGTGGCGGAGCGGGGGTCGTAGTGAGCGATGGATCGGGTGCCTGCGTCGATTCCGCATGCGGGGCCGGCGCTGGTGGGACAGGCTGCGGACGCGCCTGAATGGACTTCTTCGCGCAACTCACCGGAAGCGTCGACGCGCACAGCAGCGCGGCGCCCAGCGCGATCACGCGACGGACCTTGTTCGCCATTCGTCCCTCCATTTCCAATGGTCTGGGTCAGGGCTCCAGCACGGAGCTGAACACGGGCTTGTCGAGTTCCCTGCTGGCCGGGGGGAGATGCTCCCGGCTTCGACGCCGACAATCACGCGGCGTGCCAACGCTCGGCCTCCTGCAACAAGTGAGCAAAGATCGCGAGGTAGTCGCGTACCTCGCGCGGATGCAGGAAGTTGTCCCGGACGTGCTCGCGTCCCTCGCGTCCGAGCCGGCGGCGGAGGGCGCCGTCGCGAAGCAATCGCACGATCTGCAGCGCGCAGCCCTCCACCGAACGGACCAGAAGCCCGGTGCGCTCGTGGAGTACCTGCAGGGGGATCCCGCCGACGGCGCTGGCCACGACCGCCCGCCGCTTCCAGAGCGCCTCGGAGACCGTCAGCGCGAAGCCCTCGCGCAAGGACTTCTGGAGCACGACTGAAGAGCGACGCTGGAGTGCATTGATGATCTTGTGCGCGTCGGGCGGCAGCGACAGTAGCGTGATGTCTCGCCTGCCGGACGCCCGTTCCCGCGCCTCAGCAAGCACTGCAGCCCCTTCGGGGTCGTCATCAGCCGTGCCGCCGGCGAGCACGAGGTGCGCCCGTTCTCGACGCCGGGCCATGAGGAATGCGTCGATCACGCCCACGGGATCCTTGAGTCGATCGAAGCGGGAGACCTGGGTCACCAGTGGCGTCTCGGCGGGCAGTCCGAAGGGCGCGAGAAGCGCGTCGATCTCGGCTTCGGACAACTCCCGGTTCTTGTCGGAGAGCGGGTCGATCGACGGTGGAGCCAGGAACCCAGGCGTGGTCAGCGGCGGCACGAACGCCACGTGCGAGAACACAGCGGCGTCGTATTGCTCGACGCGGGGCACGATGAAGTCGAGCACCTCCCGATTCGCCCGCGATAGGTCGATGTGGCATCGCCAGAGCCAGCGCTGGCCCCGGGCGCGGCGAAGCTGCGCCAGCCCCACGGGCTGCGGGTCGTGGATGATCACGAGGTCACCATCGAGTGCCAGTTGCGCGGCGGCGCGCCGATTGGTCTCGACGAAGTATGCGCGCTCCTCGTCGTCGAGTGTGCCCGGTGCGCCGTGCAGGGCATTGTGGATGGTCTTGGTGATCTCGTAGAAGCGGGCGTCGCCGGGCATCACCTCCCAGGTCGTCGGGACTCCGAGTTCCTCGAGCAGCGGCACCATGCGGTGCAGGATCTCGGCGACGCCCCCGCCCGTCGCCGTCGAGTTGACCATCACGACGCGGTGACCACGCAGCGAGCGAGCCAGCGCCTCGAGCGATCGCATGGGGCCGTCGCCCACCACGGCTCGATAGCCCTCGATCAGCGAAGCGCTGCCGGCGCTCGTTCGCACGAGGGTCACGAGTTACCCTCGGAGTGTCTGCGGCGCAGAAATCTCGCCATCGCCTGCCGTGCGACCTCGCGGCGCGCGTCCTCGGGAACCTGGGCCGCCTCCGCGACACGCCTGCCGAGATGACTCTGCCTCCAGCGCTTGAGGAGCCGGGCTCTGGCTATGTCGATCGGCAGCCCCGCGTGAGCCGATTCGTCCAGCCAACATGCCAGTCGCTCGTGCCCCTCCCACGACAACCAGTCGAGGAGCGGGGCTTCACCCGCGGAAAGGAACGGCTGTTCGATCAGGTGGAAGAACCAGACACCAGCATCGGCGGACATCAACGCATCGATCAGCTTCCCGGCATCGCTCACTTCCACGCCGGTCGGAAAGCTCAAGGAGGTCGCGGACAGGAATCCGAACGCGCTGCCCTCGGGGGCGTCGCGTTCAAGACGTTTCCTGCCCGGGATTGATTCCAGCACCGACACCAGCGCCGACCGAAGAGCCTCGGGAGTCGAGTGCCCGCCTTGAACCTCGAACGACAGCCGCTCGGCGGTTTCGGCATCCTGCACTACGCCGCCAATCCACGACGTGAAGTCGTCCGGAGCAAGTTCCTCCGCTCCGGGATGCCGCAGCAGGTGTTGCACGGCATGACGGAATACGACCTCGGCGGGAGCGGAGGCGATGCCGCTGAGCAGTTGGTCGAGGTCCCGGGCCGGCGATCCCCACGGCCGGACGAGGTGAACGACGCCGCGCAGCTCGAAGACGGCGCTCCCCGGCATCAGTGCGGCCTCTTCGGGCCGTCGTCTTCGAGTGACCGGAGGTACTCGACCAGGAAGTCGCGTGCGAGTTCACGGCAACCCAGGCCGAACGCGAGCGCCAGGCCCAGCCCGGTCGCGGCAACCGCGACGATGCCGACCCCCATCACGAACTGCGCCGCGAAGCCGAGTTGCTCGAGTGCGAGCAGTGCGGCGAAGCCGGTCAACACCGCGGAGATCACCTGCCCCTGCAGACGAGCCGCGCGGATGTCCGCGGATTCGAGGAAGCGCCGGACGATGTTGCCGATCAGGAGCGCGATCAGCGATCCCACCGCGAACAGTACCGCCGAGGTCACGATGCGCGGCAGCACCTCGCCGAGCCGGGAGGCAACGGACCCGGCGAGGCTGTAGCCCAGCACCTCGAGGGCCATCAATGCGGTGCCGGCCATGACGGTCCAGTAGGCGATCCAGGCGGCGACGCCTGCGGGCTCGTGCCGCGACGTGCTGCGTGGACCCAGTACCCTCCGGACGCCGTCATCAAACCGCGCAGCTCGCAGGAGGCTGCGCACGACGCGCGACACGATCGCGGCGATGCCCCAGCCCAGCAGCATCACAACGACCGCCGCAATCACGTTGGTCGCTCCCTGACCGGACGCGCGTGCGAGTTCTTCGAGCCGGGTGAGCAAGCTCGACCAGGGTTCCGATCCGATGAGCATCATGCGCGACATGGCATCACCTCCGAGAAGCGACCGGAATTAGTCGGTCGCGGGCCCCGCATTCGGGGCGGGGATGCCCGTGTTGTCCCGGGTGGGCGTCCGGAGATCCAGGCCCACGAACGCATCCAGGATCTCGAGCGTCCAGTCGTAGACGTTTCGGCGCATCACGATCTCGCGCAGCGCCCCCATGCGCTGGCGACGAGAGTCGCGAGGCTCGGAAAGTGCCGCGTGATAGGTGTCGGCGAGGCCCTCGCGGTCGTACGGTGAGGCGAGCCAGGCTCGCTCCAGTTCGCGTGCCGCGCCCGTGAAAGGCGAGAGCACCAACGAACCCGCAAGGTCCGTGGACGCCGCGAGGTACTCCTTGGCTACCAGGTTCATGCCATCGTGCAGCGAGGTCACCGCGCACAGGTCCGCCATGCGGTAGTAGGGGACCAGTTCGCGGAAGTCGAGGTTCCGTTCGATCAGGGGCACCGTGGGCCCCGCCGCCCGGGGATAGCGGCGGTTGATACGGTCGGCCCAGCGGTGCACCCGGATCTGCACATCGCGGTATTCGCGCAGCTCGATGCGGGACGGCACGCCGATCTGAATGAACGCGAAGCGCCCCTGCCATTCGGGATGTTTCTCGAAGAGGCGCTCGAGCGCGTCGAAGCGTTCCGGAATCCCCTTGGTGTAGTCGAGCCGGTCCACGCCAAGGCCGATGGCGCACCCCTGGAGCCCGAGTTCCTCGCGGATGCGTGTCTCCGCGCGTCGGGTCTCAGGACTCTCGGCCAGTGCTGCGATCTCGTCGGCGTCGATGCTGATCGCGAAGGGATGCACCCAGGACCGTCGCCCCCCGCGATCCACGGCCAGACGCTCGAAGTCCACTCGGGCTTCCAGCGTCTCGGCCACCGTGTCGAGGAAGTTGGTCGCGTGGCGTCGGATGTGGAAGCCGACCAAGTCGTTCGCGAGCATGCCTTCGAGGATCTCCTCCTTCCAGGGCAGGACTCGGAACACTTCCGGATTCGGCCAGGGGATGTGCCAGAACATCGCCACCTGGACGTCCGGTCGCCGCTCCTTGATGAACCGGGCCGCAAGCGCGAGGTGGTAGTCCTGGACGAACACCATGGCGGGTTCGTCGCCGACCTCGTCCAGGACGGCCCGTGCGAACCGCCGGTTGACGTCGCGATAGGAGTCGAAGTCCGTCAGCCGGAACCGGGGGCGCACGTACACCACGTGGCACAACGGCCACAGAGCGCTGTTGGCGAACCCGGAGTAGTAGCGGTCGTGGTCTTCGTGTGAGAGCCAGAGCCGGCGCAGCGAGTAACGCGGGTGGTCCGGCGGGCAGGCGATCTTGTCGCGGGCGTCGACGACCTCACGGTCCGCGTCGCCGCTGCCGTGCGCCACCCAGACTCCTCCCAGCGCCTGCATCACGGCGTCGAGCGCGACCGTGAGCCCGCCCGCATTCCGCACCACGCGAATGCCCTCGCCCTCGTGCTGGTGCGAGTAGGGCTCGCGATTGGACACGACGACCAGCCTTCGTCCCGGGAGGTGTGCCTTGACCCACGCCACAAGGTCCTCACGCGACGTGCGAGGCGGTGCTTCGCTTCGCTGTTGCGTGCGAATCGCCGCCCGATGTAGTGCAGCGCGCGCTCGCTCTCGGAGTTCCATGTGCACCTCCCGGGGCCGGGCTCCGCGGTGCGATGCGCGCCAGTCGGCCGACCGCGCCGCTCTTGGCCCCCGCTGCTTCCTTGACGACGAGGTCAGCATAGTCAAATATGACCTGACGGTCAACTTTAGGTGGCAGGAGGTTGTGACGATGGCGACTCGCGAAGCACTTGAAGGCATTCCCGGGACCTTGTGGGGGATGGTGGCCGTTGCACGGCACCGTCTCCTCATGCTGGACTACGACGGAACGCTCGCTCCATTCGTGGAGGAGCGGGACAAGGCGGTTCCGGTGCCGGAAGCCCTTTCGTTGCTGCGAAAGATCGCCTCCATGACGCTCACGAGTGTCGCGATCGTTTCGGGGCGGCCACTGGCGGAGGTGGAGGGATTTCTCGGCGACCTGCCCGCGGTCTTCGTGGGGGAGCACGGCTGGGAGCGACGCGAACCACACGGTGAGATCATCCGCCGTCCGCTCGACACCTCGGTAGGGACGACGATTGCGGAGGCAACATCAGCGGCCGAAGCAGCGGGGTGGGGCGACCTGCTGGAGCGCAAGCGATCGGCCGTCGTCCTCCACACGCGAGGGCTCCCCGACGATCGGGCGCACGAACTCCAGGACGAGTGCGCTCGCACGTGGGAGAGGCTCGCAGACCGCCGCGTGGCCATCGACCGGATCGACGGCGGTGTGGAACTGCGGGCCCGGGAGGGCAACAAGGGAACGGTCGCGCTGACTCTGCTTACGCAGGCGGTTCCGGGAACCCTGGGCGTCTTCATCGGCGACGACGTCACCGATGAAGACGCGTTCGACGTCGTGCGCGACTGGGGTTTCGGCGTCCGGGTGGGCCCGACCAACGAGCCCACCATCGCTCAGGGCCGCCTGCCCTCCTGCGAGGCGGTGTCGGCGTTTCTCAAAGAGTGGCTGCGGGTCACCGAGGCGGCAGATTCCCGGTCAGCCTGACGCCCGTCCCCGTTGCAGTGGGACGACGAGAGTGGATCGCCTTGTGCCCCTGGTTACGCCTTCGGCCACGCTGCCCATCGCGAGCCGTCGGAGCCCGGCGCGGCCGTGAGTCCCCACGACGATGAGCGACGCGTCCACGGATTCGGCCGCACCGAGGATGGCGTCCACCGTGGGCCCGTCGCGCAGCAGCACGAAGCCCTTCCCAAGGCTCTTGGAGAGATCCTCAAGCAGGTGGCCGGCCTCGGCACGGCGGGCCTCGATGAATGTCGGAACATAGGAGCTCACGAGTGCTCCAAGCGATGCCACGAAACCCATTTCCGGCGCGGCGATGATCGACACATCCGGGTCGACCGCATGCAGGACGTACAGGGGGAGGTCGAGCCGCTCGGATTCTTCCAGCGCGGCATGGACGGCCGGCAGCGCAGGGTCCGAGAAGTCCAGAGCGCTCAGCACCGTCCTGCCGGACTCGGGCGACGACAGAAGAACCAGGCAGGACACGTGGCGAGAGATCTTCTCGGCCAGAGCCACGGGCGACGCGTCGCCGCGGCCTTCGGGGCTCCCGCCAACGACAATCAGTCCGGCCGAGAGTTCATCCGCAAGATCGACCAGGGCGACAGGGGGCGATCCGGACTCGAGGCGTAGCGTGGGGCGCGGCTCGTCCTTCGAGATCACACGCGCGACCTGGTCGTCGAGAAGCCGCATCGCCCAATCGCTCACCAGTCGAACCTGCTCGCGGTCGAACACGCGCAACTGCGCGAACAGCGGACGGAACCCGATGAATTCGGGGAGGACGTGGCAGGCCACCAGCGCTGCGTGCGCGCTCGACGCATGAGTCGCAGCTTCACGAAGGGCCGAGTCGCTGTTGGTTCTCAGGTCGGAGACGAAGAGGACGGGTCCGTGGACTTTCGTGACGTACTCCTTCGCGCCCTGAGGATCGGGTGGGCCGAGGCCGCTCAGACCACACGCGACGCACTTCCAAACTACGGACAAGATGACCGTCAGGCCAATGTTCGTAGAGTGCGCGACGATGGTCGCGATCGATCGACGGATTCTGCGTCAACTCGATGTAGCAAGGTGTCAGCAAGACCGCCACTCGAAGTCGATCACGTGTGAACCGATTGATCTTCCTCGGAGGGGGATGTAAAGTTGACCACAAGGTCAGTGAACATTCGGATGGAGGTGCCATGGCAGCACGCAAGCCAACGTCGGATGCGCCACCTCGAGGGCGTAGAGAGCATCGCAAGCACCTCACGAGGCGCGAACTCCTTGCCGCGGGCAGAAGGCTCTTTGCCGAGAAGGGGCTCTACGACTCCCGCATCGAGGACCTGAGCCGGCAGGCCGGCATCGCAAAAGGGACGCTGTACCTCTACTTCGCGAACAAGGAGGAATTGATCGAGGCCGTGGTGACGAACGGCTTCAATGAACTCCTCGGCCAAATCCATCGAGCCACCCAGGGGGCAGTGAGCCGTCAGGACGCCATCGCGCGAGTGGCGGAGGCACATCTCGAGTTCTTCGAAGAAAACCCCGACCTGATGCGCATCTTTCACCAGGTGCGCGGTCTGCTGAAGTTCAATGCTCTCGAATCCCGGTCACTCCGGGGCGCGCTCTCCAAGTACCTCACGGGGCTCGCTCAGGTGCTCTCGCTGAACCCGGCAGCGCGCGCGCCTCGGGGTCTCAACGATCTGGAGGTCGCGAAATTGCTCTTCGGCGCGGTGTCGGGTGTTGCGTCTGTTCGGGCTTCGATGGATGGCCAAGGATCGGAGCGAGTCAACCCCCGCGCGACGCTTCGAGCAATGGTTGGACTCATCCAGTCTTTCGAGTCGTCGGCCCCCGTCCCGGCTATCGAAGTCGAGGTCGCGCCCGGCCGAGGGGCAAGGAAGGGGGTTGGCCGCATGGCCAGACCCCCAAGGTCGGTGACCGGGACCTCCGATACTTCGCGCAAGCGCGAGCCAGGAGGGACCCGACGGTGATCGAGAAACTCGAGCGGAAAGGGGCCTGGATTGATTCGCGAGGACGTCGTGAGGTGGGTTGTCGCGGCCGCCCTGGCTGCTGCGAGTGGCCTTCTTGGCTGGACCGTGCGCCGCCTGGTCGCAGGCCGGCTGGCGAGGCTGTTCCATAGCTCGCGGACAGACCTGGACGACGCTCTCCTCGGCGCGGTGGCACCCCAATTCCCATTCTGGTGCTTGGCGCTGGGAGTGATCGCGAGCGTGCGCTACGCGAACCCCGGTGCGGCTGTCGTGGCAAGGGTGGATCGCCTGGCACTTGCCGCTTTCCTCTTCTCCGTGACGCTCGCCCTGTCCGCGTTCCTCACCCGCGTGATCGCGAATCGCTCGGCGCGATGGCCGGGCGCCCTTCCCGCCACGACACTCACCCAGAACGCGGTGCGAATTTCCGTCATCGCGCTGGGCCTGCTGGTGGTGCTCGGAAACCTGGGAATCGCGATCGCGCCCTTACTCACGGCACTCGGCGTGGGCTCTCTCGCGGTGGCGCTCGCTCTGCAGCCGACGCTGTCGAACCTGTTCGCTGGGTTCCACATCACGCTCGCGCGCCGCATCCGGGTGGGTGACTTCGTCGAACTCGAGGCCGGGCATCAGGGGTTCGTAGCCGACATCGGATGGCGCTCGACTCAAATCCGCGAGCTCTCGAACAACCTCGTGGTGGTACCGAACTCGCGACTGGCCGAGGTGATCGTCCGCAACTATTCGTTGCCCGAAGGAGAGCAGGCCGCGCTCGTGCAGGTGGGGGTGGCCTATGGCTCGGACCTGGACGAGGTCGAACGGATCACCATCGAGACGGCGCGCGAGACACAGCGCGACGTCTCGGGAGCCGTCCCCGAATTCGAACCATTCATCCGCTATCACACATTTGCGGACTCTTCGATCAACTTCACCGTCATCCTCCGGGTCCGCGAGTTCGTCGACCGCTACCTGGTCGTCCACGAGTTCATCAAGCGATTGCACCGGCGCTATGGAGAGGCTCGGATTCAGATTCCCTTCCCGCAGCGAGTCGTGCACCTGGCCGCCGACGAGAGGAGTGCATCTTGAACACGATCCACGAGGGGAGACGTGCCGCGGGATGGCGGCGGGTCGTGCTCGCGAGCGTGTCGCTGGGTGTCTGCAATGCCCACGCCGACAGCATTCGAGTTTGCGATCGAGCCCAGAAGGCGGGGCAGCTGGACGAAGCGCTTCGCACGTAGCAGATGGCAGCAGCATCCGGATTCGCGCGGGGTGCCCCGGCGTCGGAACGTTGTGGCTGTGACCTGCTCCCCTGAAAACCGCGCAACGTGAACCTCAGTTCTCTGGTCGCCTTGAACGGCGAGAAGGACCGATGCGCAAGAGCCGCTTCACGACCGAGCAGGTCATCCACTTCCTTCGCGAGGCCCAGGCGGGCTCTGTGAAGGACGTCGATCGCCGGCACGGCATCTCCGAGAGCGCGTAGTACAAGTGGAAGGCCAAGTACGGCGGGCTGGGCTTGAGCGAGGCCAAGCGCCTGAAGCAGCTCGAGGCCGAGAACGCGCGGCTCACGAAGCTTGGCGGCCAGCCAGGCGCTCGACGTACAGCTCTTGAAGGAGATCCTGGGAAAGGTCTCGTGACGGCCACGGCCCGGCGCGAGGCCGGCGCACGACTGCTGCAGCACTCCGGAGTCAGCGAGCGTCGCGCGCTCGGGCCGGTCGGGCTGCATCGCTTGGTGCGGCACTACCAGCGCCAGCGTGATGACGCAGCACTGCGTGAGCGGCTCAAGACGCCGGCCGGGACGAGACCGCGGTGGGGTTACCGGCGGCTGCAAATCCTGCTGGCGCGCGAAGGTGTGCAGGTGAACTGGAAGCCCGACTACCGCGTGTACCGCGAGGAAGGGCTGACCGTTCGGCGACGGCGGCGGAAGCGCATCGCGGTGCCGAGGCAACCCATGCCGATCCCGCGGGTGCCGAACGAACGCGGGGGCCTGGACTTCGTACACGACATGCTGCGCGACGGTCGGCGCATCCGGATGCTCAACGTGGTGGACGACGGCACGCGCGAGTGCCTGGCGATCGAGACCGATACGTCGCTGCCGGGTAGCCGCGTGATCGAGGTGCTGGAGCCCCTGCGTGATCAGCGTGGGCTGCGGCGCGCGCTCGTCGCCGACAACGGGCCCGAGTTCGCCGACCGGGCGCTCGACCTGTGGGCGCACGACCGCGGACTCATGATCGACTTCATCCGGCCGGGCAAGCCGGTGGACAACGCGTCCGTCGAGAGCTTCAACGGCCGGTTCCGCGACGAGTGTCTGAACGAGTCGTGGTTCCTGACCCTGCAGGAGGCGCGCGAGGCGATCGAGACCCGGCGCGAGAACTACAACGAAGTGCGACCGCACGGTGCTCTGGGCGGCTGCTCGCCGAGCGAGTACGCTCGGCACATCTCAACCCCGGCGGACTGAGGCTATCCGTTCGCGCAATCCGGGGAGCAGGTCAGCGGTCTTCGCCTTTCGCGGAAACGTCGGGTCCAGCTTTCGCGCGAGCTTCCACAACCCGACGCACATCGCCAGGCACAGCACGTTGCTGACGATGGAGTCCTCGGGACCGAACGCGCCGCCGGTCCACAGGACCGATCCGTGATACTCGGTCACGAACGGGGCCTTCGCGCGCCACTCTTCCACGCCGGAGAGCGGCACGCCCGAGAGGAAGATCGCCGCGTTCCAGCACGCGTGGTGGGCGGATGCGACCCACAGGTTGCGCGTGACGGCGTACACGCCGGCCCACATCAGGCCGGTGAGCGTCGCCGAGATCAGGGTGACCGGCCCGAAGCCGCCATTGGCGACGTGCGAAACGCAGAACACGATCGAGCTGACGGCCAGCGCCCACGCGGTGCCCGCGCGTTCTTCGAGGATGCGGAACAGCAGGCCGCGGTAGGTGATCTCCTCGATGAACGCCGCCACGCCGATCGGGCCGAGCACGTCACCGACCTGGGCCCAGCCACGATGGGCGAGAACGTGGTAGTGACCGGTCGCGAGCAGGACGAGGGTCGTGGTCGTGGTCGCGAGCGCGCCGCCCGCGGCGCCGGCGAGCAGCCACGCCGGGCGCAGGCGCAACTCGTCCGGGGCGCGGGCCTCGTACAGGCGCACGAACGCCGCGTAGCTGCCGACGACGACGAGGAAGATCCCGAGCCGACGGACGATCGAGGCGCCGCCGGCGTCGAGCGACAGCGCCGCGGTGATGGCCGGCTCCACTCCGCGACGCACCGCGACCATGGCTCCGTTGATCGCAACGAAACCGACGACGAGCTGAAGCAGTCCGGCGAGCAACGAGCGCGTCCGGTTCATCTGCGACCTGCGAGCCGCTTCTCGAACGCGAAGTCGGCGTACGGCTCGTCGTCGTAGAGCGGGATCTCGACGTAGCCGCACGCGCGGTAGAGCGCCTGCGCCTCCGAAAGCGCGCGGTTCGTCTCGAGTCGCAGCCTGCGAATGCCGAGATCGCGCGCGTGGGCCTCGAGCCGCTCCAGCAGTCGCCGACCGACGCCGAGCCGTCGCACATCGGGCGAGACCCACATGCGCTTCACCTCGCCGACCTTGCCACCGGCGTCCATCTTGAGCGCGATGCAGCCCACGGGCTGGTCGTCGAGCACCGCGACGAAGAAGGCGCCGCGGGGCGGCGTCGTTTCTTCGGCGCTCGCCGAGGTCGCCCGCGCCAGATCGAACCCGCCGTCGAAGCGTTCGTCGAGCTCGCGCACGAAGCGCTCGAGGCACTGGCGGGCGAGCGGCGTCGTCGGAGGCTCGAGCCGCAATTCGACCTCGGACGCGGTGAGCAGGTGGACGACCTCGTCCATCGCCACCTGCAGCGCCCGGCGCCTGCTTTCGCTGAGCGGCGCGAGCCACGCGCGCGCGCCGTCGCTGGTCTTGCGTTCGAGCGATGCGAGTTTTGCGCGGCCCTTCGGCGTCAGCGCGCACGTGCGAGCCCGGGCATCGTTCGCGTCGGGGGAGGTGCGGATCAGGCGCGCCTTCTCGAGCGATCGCAGCAGCCGGCTCATGTGCCCGGAATCCAGCCGGAGCCGCGCGCGCAGTTCGCGCACCTGGATGAGACCGTTCGCGATCTCGTAGAGCACGCGCGCCTTGCCGAGCGAGACCCCTTCGCCGAGGAACGACTCGTCGAGTGCGCCGATCCGGCGCGTGATCGTTCGGTTGAAGCGGCGAATCCGGGCGACGAGTTCGGGATCGATCATGTACCTGACTATAGTCAGATAATTGATCCGGGACAAGACCCACGAACCCGTGCGCGCGATCTCCTCACTCGAGCACCACGACTCGCCGGCTCGTCACGCCGCCGGGATGCGCGAACCGCGCGAGGCAGTCGCCCGGATCCACGGCGCGGCCGTCGCTCCCGGCCCCGGACGCTGTGACGGAGGCCCGGGACGCTCGTTCCCTGTCTCAGGCACCCGCGGCGTGATCGAGCGCGATGCTCCGGAAGACCACCGCAACGAACGCGTCCCTCGCTTCGCTTCGAGTGACGGGCCGTCCGGCGGTCGCCGCACGCGTCGCGGCGGAACGCGCGGTGTCGTGACCTGCAACCTTCTGCCGGACGGGGACGCGGCGCGTCCCCGACGGTCGTCTCATCCCCTCAGGCTCGGTTGGAGGCCGCTGATGCGCCCACGCCTTCGCGTCTGTCTCGCGACGCTGTTCATCGCGACGCTCGCTTCGCCCGCACTGGCCGCCTGGCCCAACAGCCCGTTCACGAACCTTCCGGTGTGCACCGCGGGCGGCGGACAATTCCGCCCGATGATCGTCTCGGACGGCGCCGGGGGCGCCATCGTCACGTGGTACGACTACCGCGGTGGCGCGGCCGACATCTACGCGCAGCACATCCTGGCGTCGGGTGCGGTAGATCCTGCGTGGCCCGCGCACGGCCGGACGCTGTGCGCGGCTGCGAACGATCAGTTCTACGTGATGCTGGTCACGGACGGCGCGGGCGGGGCCATCGCGACCTGGCAGGACGCGCGCGGCGGCGCGGTCGACATCTATGCGCAGCACGTCCTGGCGTCAGGCGCGGTGGATCCTGCGTGGCCGGCGGACGGTCGAGCGCTGTGCATGGCGCCGGGCTATCAGTCCAACGCGGAGATCGTCTCGGATGGCGCCGGCGGCGCCATCGTCACGTGGTTCGACTTCCGCACCGGCACGGCCGACGTCTATGCGCAGCACGTGCTGGCCTCGGGCGCCGTGGACCCCGCCTGGCCGGCGGATGGTCGCGCGCTGTGCGTGGCGGCGGGAGAGCAGTCCTACCCGACGCTCGTCTCGGACGGCTCGGGCGGGGCCATCGCGACCTGGCAGGATTTCCGCAGCGGCACGAACACCGACATCTACGCGCAGCACGTTCTGGCGTCGGGCGCCGTGGATCCCGCGTGGCCGGCCGATGGCCGCGCGCTGTGCGTGGCAGCGGGCGAGCGGGGCTACCCGACGCTCGTCACGGACGGGGCGGGCGGGGCCATCGTGACGTGGAACGACCGCCGCGGCGGCACGGAGTACGACATCTACGCGCAGCACGTGCTGACATCGGGCACGGTGGATCCGATGTGGCCTGTCGACGGCCGCGCGCTGTGCCTGGCGGCGAGCCTACAGAACGTCCCGACGCTCGTCACGGATGGCGCGGGCGGGGCCATCGTTGCGTGGATCGACCTCCGCAGCGGCACGGAGTACGACATCTACGCGCAGCACGTGCTCGCATCGGGCGCGGCGGATCCCGCCTGGCCAGCCGATGGCCGCGCGCTGTGCGTGGCGGCTGGCGACCAGTACTCCCTGAAGATCGAAGCGGACGGCGTCGGCGGAGCCATCGTTGCATGGCTCGACCGCCGCAGCGGCACGGAGTACGACATCTACGCGCAGCACGTGCTGACCTCGGGCGCGGTGGATCCCACGTGGCCTGCCAACGGCCGCGCGCTGTCCACGGCGGCGAACGTCCAGTCGTTTGCTGCGGTTGCTCCTGACGGCGCGGGCGGGACCATCGTGACCTGGCAGGACCTCCGCAGCGCCTCGACCACGGACATCTACGCGCAGCGCGTGGCGCGTCACGGCTACCTCGGCACGCCGGAAGCGGAGATCGTGTCGGTGAAGGACGTTCCGAACGATCAGGGCGGCCGCGTGAAGGTGTCCTGGAACGCGAGCTACCTGGACCTGGCGCAGGACGGGAACCTCAATGCCTACGACGTGCTGCGCTCGGTGCCCCCGAACGTGGCCGCCCGGATGAGGGCGCGCGGCGTGCCGGTGCGCGCGCTCGAAGGCGACGGCTTCGCGCTGCGCCCGGGAGACCTGATCGCGGACGCGACGAGTGCGTACTACTGGGAGTACCTCACGTCGGTCACGCCGCTTCACTATCTCAGTGGCTACAGCCTCGTCGCGCCGACGCTCGGCGACTCGGTGGCGGGCTCGAATCCGAAGACGGCGTTCATGGTGGTGGCGCGCAACTGGAGCAGCTCGATGTACTGGCTCTCGCGACCGGACTCGGGTTACTCGGTGGACAACCTTGCGCCCGCGATGCCGGCGCCGTTCTCGGGGCAGTACGCGGGCGGCAGCGCGTCGCTGCACTGGGACGCGAACGTCGAGAGCGATCTCGCGGGCTACAGGCTCTATCGCGGGCCGACGTCGGGGTTCGTTCCGGGGCCGGGCAACCTGGTGGCAGCGATTCCCGGGACGAGCTACACGGACACTCCGGGCGCGCTGAACTGGTACAAGCTGACGGCGGTGGACTCGCACGGGAACGAGTCGGCAGTGGCGACGCTGCTGCCGTCGGGCACGGTGGGCGTGGAGGACGGGGCGCAGGGGCTGTCGTTCGCGGCCCCGATGCCGAACCCCGCGGGGACGCGGACGACGCTGCGCTTCTCGCTTCCGCAGGCGTGCGCCGTGCGCGTGGCGGTGTACGACGCGGCGGGGCGCCTCGTGCGCGAACTCGCAAACGGGGCGCGTGACCCGGGCGAGCACGAGGCCGTGTGGGACCTTCGCGACCGGAGCGATCGCGCGGTGGGCGCGGGGCTGTACTTCGCGCGGTTCGAAGCGCTGGGCAACACGCGCGTGCGGCGCATCGTCGTGGCGCAGTAGAGCCGCCGCGGCGGGAGCGACGAAGCGCCGGCGACACGCCTGCTCGCGATCGGGGTTCGCGCCGCTTGCGCGCCGACTCAGCCGCGCTCGCGCTTCGCTCGCTCCTGCGCCGAGGCTTCGTCTTCCGCTCGCGGTCCGCGCGCGCCGTAGGCGATCTGGCGAATCGCACCCATGTGATAGGCGAGATGCGCCACGCTCGCCGTGGCCCACTTCTCGCCGATGCGCTCGCGCACGCGCGGCTCGGCGAGTGCCGCCGCCCAGCGCGTCGCTTCGTCGGCGAGCGACGTGCGCAACGAGAGCCACTGCGAATCGGTGAGCGAGTCGAGCTTCCAGCTCGTGGTCCAATCCATGTCGGGCCACGGCGGCGGACTGCCGCCCGCCCAGCGGTTGAGCAGCATGAGCGCGTAGCGCAGGTGGTCCACGTGCGCCGCCACGCTGGCGCCGCCGTTCGCCGGGCGCGCGTTCGCTTGTTCCGCGGTCAGCCGCGCGAGCGAGGCGAGGAGTCCGGGGTCGCCCTGATTGAGCACGACCGTGTTCGCGGCGGGATCCGGGGAGCCGTGCACGAGTTCGTTCAAGATGGCGATCAGGACTTCGGCGGGGGCGGTGCGCACGACGGGGCTCCGCGGGGCGTGAGTTGGAGAGGATCGCGATGTAGCCGCAGCTCAATCTAGCGCGGGTGAGCGCGCGCGGGAATCTCCTCGTTCCGCGAGTCCGGCCGCCGGGACCGAATCCCGCCCGTGCCGCGGTCGTCCGCGATCGAGCGAGCCGACCGAATCGGCGGGCGCGCCGGCACGGGCCGGCGGGGCGGCGATTGCCAGTGCGAGCGCGGCGGCGACGAAGCGATCGTGTGCGCGCTTCGGAGACGAACTGCGGACGAGGGACACGATCGCGACCTCGGGCGAGCGTGGGCGAGCGGCGTTCACTCGCGGACTCGGCGGCACCCGGGCGTCGGCACGTTGCGGCCGTCGGCGAGAGCCGTGGCGGAGGCGACGCGTCGAAGCCGCCGCCACTCTGCGCGCCGGGCGTCCGCTCGGCCACGGTCGCGGGCAGAACGCCGGCGAAGCGCCGGACGAGCGCGCGCGGGGGGCGAAGCAGCGATCCTGCCGGAACGTCGTCGGGCGCCGAAGCGATTTCCCCGTGATCTTCCGAGGCCGACCCCGGTCTCACGGAGGTGCCGGGTTCCGGCGCGGGCGCGTGGTGCGCTTCGCCCGGCACGAGCCCAGTGGCGGTTTCGCGCCACGGACCCCTCACGACCGAGCGGAGTTTCAATGCGTGCCCACACCCTCCGAGACACGATCCTCACTTCCATTCTCGCGCTCGCGCCGCTCGCCACGGGCGCCTTCGCGGCGCCCCAGAGTTTCACGCTGTCCTTCGCGTCGCTGCCGAGCGCGCAGGGAATGACTTACACGGCGTCCGGCATCCACGCCTCGACGCTCGAGGCGAACATCTTCTCGGTGAACGGGGGGGTGCTCGAACTCGACGCGCTCGCGGAGCCGTACATGCTCCAGGGCGGCTCGGCGTACTACACCGCCCTGGAAGGGCTCGTGACCACGACCGAGTCCAAGCGCATCCGCGCCTCGGCCCGATGTCTCGAGGTCGTCGGAGCGGCCGACTACGCCGACGGCCGAGGCGGCCTGGCGTTCGGATTCAGCGCGGGATCGGCGATCTACGGCTTCTCGATCTCGCCGTCGAAGCTCTTCTACATCGGCCCCGTCGGCTGGGTCCCTGCGCCGGGCACGTACGACAACGCCTCCCGATTCCACGACTACCGCATGGAGTTCGAGCCACCCTCCACGCAGCGGCTCTACCGCGATGACGTGCTCGTCCTCACGACGACGAGCAGTCTGGCGGTGACCGGGAACCGCATCTTCCTCGGTGATGCCACGGGCGGTTCGAACGCACGCGGCGAGGTGCGCAGCTTCTACTTCGAACAGGTGACGACGCTCGATGCGCCCGCGGCTCCCGCGGCCGGGCTCGCTCTGCGCGGTCCCGCGAGCAATCCCGCGCCGCGCTCTCACCTCGACGTCGCCTTCACGCTCGCGAGCGCCGAGCGCGCCGAACTCGCGCTGCTCGACGTGTGCGGTCGCCGCGTGGCCGCGATGCCGGTCGGCGATCTCGGCGCGGGCGCCCACGTCGTGCGGCTCGATCCGGGGACGTCGCTCGCTTCCGGCGTGTACTGGCTGAGCCTCGATCAGGCGGGCGAGCGGCGTACGCGAAAGGTGGTGCTCGCGGACTGACGGCACGGTCGGCGCGCACGCGTGCCGCCGACCATCGCCGAATTCCCTCCCCGGGGCTCGCGATGCCTCGTCTGTGCGCTTCGCACGCCGCGGCCGGTTGAGTGGATCGAAGAGCGGCGTCTCCCGACCGACGGGACGCCCTCGTCCCTTCGCGCCGGAGCGTCGCGATCGCCGGTCCCCGAGCCGCGCGATCCCGCGAGCCTCCCGAGGCGCGGAACGGAACCGAGAGGAGTTCCCGTGCCGATCCCTCGCCCGCAGCGTCCGCCCCTCGCATTCGCGTCCCGTCGCGCGTCCCTCGCCCGGTCCGGATCGATGCTCGCCGCGTTCGTCGCTGCGCTCGCACTGTTTGCGGGCCCGGCCCGCGCGTTCCCGCCCTACGTCGAGGAGTGGTTCGTGCCCGGCCACCCGCAGGACGTCGAAGTGGATCCGCTCGGCCGCGTGTGGGTGTCGTGCTTCGACGATTCGATCCGCGTGTACGCGCCGACCGGCGGCGAGCTGCTGTTCGCGTTCGGCGGAACGGGCGCCGGCGACGGGCAGTTCCAGAACCCCTACGGCATGGCGTTCGACACGGCCGGCGACGTGTACATCTGCGACTACGTCGGCGTCCGCGTCGAGAAGTTCGACGGCTCGGGCAACTTCCTGTTCGCCTGGACCACGCCCGGCACGCGAACGGATCACGTCGCCCTCGATGCCGCGGGCGACGTGTACGTGAGCGGCTTCAACAACCAGTCCGTGTTCAAGTACACGGCGGCGGGCGCGCCGATCGTCGACTGGACGAGCCAGGGCCCGACCTATCCCTCGGGGATCGTCGAGTCGGGCGGCACGATCCACGTCGTCCAGTGGCTCGCGCCGATCGTCGAGCAGTACCTGCCCGACGGCACGTTCGTCGGCTCGTTCGACACCGGCGCGCAGAACGCGACGGACATCGAAGCCGATGCGTCGGGACAGCTGTGGCTCGCGGACTACGAGAACGGGATGATCCGCGTGTTCGCCGCGGACGGCACGCCCGTGGACTCGATGGGAACGGTCGGCACGGGGCAGGGCGAGTTCCAGGGCCTGAGCGGGCTCGCGTTCGGACTCGACGGTTCGCTCTACGCGAGCGACGAGCAGAACTCGCGCGTTCAGCGCTTCAAGTACGTCACGGAAGACGTGAGCCCGAATGCTCCCGTCGCACGCCCCGGGAACCTCGCGCTGCGATCGCTCGCGCCGAATCCGTGCCGCGCGTCGGCAACCGTGACGTTCCGCCTCGCACGCGAAGAGCGCGTGCGGCTCTCGGTGCTCGACGTCAGCGGACGGCTCGTCGCGAACCTCGCCGAGGGCACGCTGCCCGCGGGCGACCACCCGATCGCGTGGGACGCGCGCGGCCGCGACGGCGCCGAGCTGCCCGCCGGGCTCTACCTGGTGCGGCTCGAGCACGGCCCGAGCGTCGAGTTCGGAAGGCTCGACGTCGTGAAGTGACGCGCGCGGTGGAGCGGCGGTGCGAAGAGCGCCGCCGCGGCCACCGGAGCGGGAGGGGCGTCTGGCTTGCGCCACGGCGTCGTGCCGTCACGGCCCGTCCAGCGGGCTTCGCCCGCGAGCCGGAACGAAAGTTCTCCTGTCCGTGGGGCCGCGGCATTGCTACATTTCGGGCCCCACCCGCGAGGCTCGCGAACTTCCCCTGGTTCGAGGTCGTGACTTCGAACCGGTCGCGCCGTTCGACGCGCGCCGGATCGCTCGAGTCGCGACGAGGAGCGAACGTGAAGACCCCGCCTCGCACGCTGCCCCCGCTGCTGGCCCTGCTGCCGCTCCTCCTCGCCTCGCTCGCGAACGGCGCGCCGAGTGCCGTGGTGAGCCGCGTCGCCCCCGACGGACGCACGCAACGCGACGTGCTGCCCGCGGGTTCCGGCGTCGTGCAGCTGACGAAGCACGATGGTTCGCTCGCGCAACAGACGCTCGATGCGAACGCGCCGCTGCGCCTGATCGTCGAGTTCGACGGGCCCCCCGCCGTGTCCCTGCGCGCGCGCGGCCTGTCGGCGATCGCGCCGGCACAACGCCTCGAACGCTTCCGCTCCGATCTCGCGGCGCTCGCGGCGAGCGCGCGCGGTTCGAAGCGCGCGTCGGGCGCGACGAACGTCGCGATCATCCGGCGCGAGTACTCCGAGGTTCTGAGCGGCGCCGCGGTGACGCTCGCGCCCGAACTGCTCGGTCCGGTGCGCCGGCTCCCGTACGTGCGGCGCGTCGTGCTCGACCGCGAAGTGCGGGCGTCGCTCGCCGAGAGCGTGCCCATCATCCGCGCGGATCAGCTGCGCGACCTCGCGGGCGTCTCGGGCGCCGGAATTCGCGTCGGCATCATCGACACCGGCGTGGACTACACGCACCCGGCGCTCGGCGGTGAGTTCGGACCGGGCGAGCGCGTCGCGGGCGGCTACGACTTCGTGAACGGCGACGCCGATCCGCTCGACGACCACGGGCACGGCACTCACGTCGCGGGCATCATCGGCGGCAACGGCGGCGGCATCGTCGGCGTCGCGCCGGAAGCGACGCTGTACGCCTTCAAGGTGCTCGATGCGGCCGGCTACGGAAGCTCGGCCGACATCATCGCCGCGATGGAGCGCGCGCTCGATCCCGACCAGAATCCCGGCACCGCCGACGCGATGCACGTCGTGAATCTGAGCCTCGGCGCGCCGTACGGCGATCCCGACGACGTGATGTCCCTCGCGCTCGACGCGCTCGTCGAAGCCGGCGTCGTGTGCTGCGTCGCGGCGGGCAACGACGGCACGTGGTTCTCGATCGGCACGCCCGGCGCCTCGCGCCGCGCGATCACGGTCGGCAGCACCGACAAGCTGGACTCGCTGTCGTGGTTCACGTCGCTCGGCCCGGTGCCGCGCACGTACGACCTCAAGCCCGACCTGCTCGCGCCGGGCGAGGCGATCGTCTCGGCGCAGATGGGCGGCGGCACCGTCGCGATGTCCGGCACCTCGATGGCGACGCCGCACATGGCCGGCGTCGCGGCGCTGCTGCTCGAACTCCATCCGGGCTGGACGCCCGATCAGGTGAAGTCGGCGCTCGCGACGTCGGCGCACGACCTGGGCCGCACGCCGCTGCAGCAGGGCTCGGGCCGGCTGGACGCGCTCGACGCCTCCGCTCGCGACCTCTCCATCGCGCCCGTGCACCTCGCGTTCGGCGCGGTGCCGTTCGGCCCGGCGACGTGGTCGCGCACCGACACGCTGCGCTTCCAGAACCTCGGCGCGCAGGCACGCACGATCCTGTTCCCCTCGAGCCTCGCGCTCGCGAACGGCGCCGTCGCGCACGTCGCGCCCGCGAGCGTGCTCGTTCCGGCGGGCGGCGCGGCGATGACGTTCGTGACGCTCGACGTGGACAACGCCGCGTTCCCCGATCCGTCCGCACCGCCGTACGGCGCGGCCGGCACGCTGGTCGGAACGTGCAACGGGCGCGCGTATCGCGTCCCGGTGTCGTTCCACCAGCACGCCTCGCTCGACATCGTGACGAGCGCCCCGATCCACCTGATCTTCGTCGAGGATCACGCGACGCGAGCGCTGCTGTATGCGGACTGGTACACGGGCGAGATCCGGTTGCCGAAGGGCGTGTACGACGTCACGGTGTCGTTCTTCCCGTTCTACACGTTCGTCCGTCGCGAGAACGTGATCGTCGAGGCGAACGAGACGATCTCGATCGAGCCCGAGGAGGCGACGCTGGTGCAGACCTTCGCGAACGTCGGCGCCGACGGGCAGCCGGTGACGTGCGAGGCCGGAAGCCTCCAACTGTCCCGCGCGGGGTCGAACTGGAGCACGAGCTTCGTGGGTTTCCCGCTCGATCAGGTCCTGACGTCCCCGATGCCGGACGGCAATCTCGAGTGGTCGCGTTACTCCACGAACTACCGCGACCGCTGGACGAGCTTCGCGGACGAGCAGGTCGGCCTCACGGCCAGCCACACGTTCACGAACTCGCCCGCGGCCGTGCACCACTTCACGGTGGACTACCCGCAGTTGCCGGCCGCGACCGCGGCGCCGCTGTTCTACGAGTACCACCCGAATCCACCGGACTGGGGCGGGTACTTCGGCTTCGGGTTCTACCTGGGCGTGCCCGCGACCGGTCCGTTCACCGCGACGTACGACATCGTGTGCCCGCCGCACGAAGGGCACTTCCAGCTCGGGATGGCGATCGAGTTCTGGCCGATGATCGGCACGGCGATCGACTGGGCGAATCCGCCGCTCCTGATCGCGCCGTCGATGCGCGTGGATCGCGGCTGGCCGATCGAGACGTACGAGGCCGTGATGCTGTTCGATCCCGCGTCGTGGTTCTCGGGCACGAACATGAAGCTCTACGGCGGCCTGCCCGTCTGGCGCGGCATGTTCCACAACACGGCAGCGCTCCTGTCGCTCGACGAGGGCGGATTGTTCTTCGCTCCGCACCTCGTCGCCGACTCCTACGGAACGGTGATGCAGGAGCCCGACGGTACTTTCGAGCTGAGTCAGAACGGCGTCCCCGCGGCCTCGGGGCCGATGCCGGGCACCGGCGGCTTCACGCTCGCAGGCCGTTTCGAGCTGCCGTGGCCCGGAGCGGGCGCGTGGGACTTCGCGAGCGGTCGCGACGTGCCGGGACGCGGCGCGGGCGCGCGCTTCGAGTTCGCCGCGCACGTCGGTCCGGCCGTCCCGCAGGACGCGAACCCGCCCGCGCTGCGCGCGTTCCAGGTGCAGGCGAACGGCGCCGAGGCGGATTCGATCGATTTCGCGAGTGCGATCGCACCGCGCGTGCGCTTCCAGGTGACGGACGAGACGTCCGCGGTGCCGACGCTCCGCGTGCGCGAGGGCGCGGGAGGGGCATGGACGCCGATCGCGCTTCAGACGTCGGGCATCGAGTGGACCGCGGCGCTGCCGCCGACGCTCGACGGCAGCGTGTCGCTGCAGCTCGAGCTGCTCGATCCGTGGGGACAGCGCTCTCTCCACACGTGGAGTCCTGCGTTCGTGGCGCGCGCCGGAACGCCGGTCGCGGTGCCGCCCGCGGCAGCGCCCGCGCGCCTCGCGCTCGCCGGAGCGGTTCCGAATCCCGCACGCGCGGCGGCGCTCACGCTGCGCTTCTCGCTGCCGGACGCTTCGCCCGCGCGGCTCGAGCTGCTCGACGTCGCCGGACGGCGCGTCGCCCTACGCGAGGTCGGAGGCCTCGGCGCGGGCGAGCACGCGGTGCGGCTCGAGACGCGTCGGCCGCTGCGGCCGGGCGTGCACTTCGCGCGGCTGACGCGCGACGGCCGCTCGCTCGTCACTCGGGTGTGCGTGCTGGACTAGGTTCTGTCCGAGAAGCCCGAGCGCTCCGTCGCGGTGGACGGGGCACCGGCCACCGCGGCGGAAACCGGGGGCGGCGCCGGGCCTGCGGTCGATCACGCGCGCTTGCCGTTCGTCCCCCGAGTCGACCGCCGGCGCCCGGCGCGGAAACCGTGGCGAGTGAGGCGTCGTAGCGCACGGACCGAAGTCCCGTGCGCCCGACGTCTCACGGAGGAATGCCACGTGCCCCGCTCCGCTCGCTTCACGCGCCGCCACGCGCTCACCGCTCTCGCGCTCACCGCGCTCTCGTTCGCCGCCGGGCCCGTCGGGGGCGCTCCTCGCGACCGGCTCTCCGTGGCGGAGATCCGACTCGAGGGCGTGTCGGACCGTGCGATCGAGGCGCGGCTCCTCGTTCCCGAGAATCCGGCGCTCCTCGTTTCGGGCCGGCTCGATCCCGCCACGCCGCCGGCGTGGGGAGAGGAAGTGGCGCGCGGACTGCCGAACGCCGTCCACGTCGTGTTCCGATACGCGGCGCATCCCAATGCCGGGTTCACGGGCCTCGAGGGACTCGTTGCGGACTTCGTCGAACGCGGCTCGGCGTTCGGACTCGACACGAGCATCTCCGAACGCGGGTCGGCGCCGGCATTCGTGGTTCGGCCGTGACACCGAAGGCGAGGGGCCGCGGGTGGCGGGCGCTCAGCGACCGAGGAGCGCGCCGCGGAAGCGACGACTCATCGGAACTTCCGTTCCGCCCGAGAGCACGACCACGAAGTCTCCGTTTCCCGTGGCCCGGATGGATCGCACGCTCTCCGGGCGCAGCAGGACCGACCGGTGCACGCGCACGAAGCCGGCGGCGCGCGTCGCGGATTCGGCGTTCGCGAGCGTCATGCGCACGAGCTCCGCGCCCTCCGCGGTGTGGATCTGGACGTAGTTGCCCGCGGATTCGATCCACTGAACCGCTTCGATCGGAACGAGGCGGAAGCGGCCGCGGTCGCGAACGACGAAGCGGCGAACCGCCGTGGCGCCCGGAGCGTGCAGCGCCGGTTCGCCGCCCGTGTCCGCGGGCGCGGCCGGGTCGCGCGATTCGAGCATCCGCGCGACGCGTTCCGGTTCGGCCGACATCTCACCGAGCGCCAGCTCGCGCCGGACTCTGCGCAGAGATTCGGAGAGTCGCGCGTCGTCGATCGGCTTGAGCAGGTAGTCGAGCGCGTGGACTTCGAACGCGCGGATCGCATGGGCTTCGAACGCCGTGACGAACACGACGATCGGCAGGTGGATCGACGCGAGGCGGGCCAGCGTCTCGAATCCGTCGAGGCCGGGCATCTGGATGTCGAGGTAGATCGCGTCCGGCATCTGGCTCCGAACCAGTTCGATCGCGTCGCTCCCCGAAGCGGCTTCGCCGACGATCGACACGTCGACCTCGCGTTCGAGTCGGCGCCGCAGCCCCTCGCGAGCGAGGGGCTCGTCGTCCACCAGGACGATCCGGATCACGAGCCCCCGCGATCCGCCCCGACCCGGAACGGCATCCGGAGCGCGACTCGGGCGCCCGTGGGCGAGACGTCCAGCGTCAGCGACTGCGCGCTGCCATAGAGCGTCGCGAGGCGCTCGCGCGCATTGGCGAGGCCGATGCCGAGATGGGCGGGACCGTCCGATGTCGCGGGCTCGGGGCGCTCGCCATGCGGCCGGTCCTCGACTTCGATCAGCAGCGAATCCGCATCGCGGCGCGCCGCGAGCGAGATCGCCCCTCCGGTTTCGGCGCGGAGCCCGTGCGCGATGGCGTTCTCGAGCAAGGGCTGCAGGAGCAGCCGCGGCACCTGCGCCTCGGCGGCGTCCGCGGTCACGTTCCACTCCACCGACAGCGCGTCGCCGAAGCGCAGCTTCTGGATCTCGACGAACAGTCCGGCGAAGGCGAGTTCGTCGGAAAGCCGCGTTTCGGGCGTCGTCGGCGACTCCAGCACGCGGCGCAGCATGTCGGCGAGGAGAGCGATCGCTCGGCAGCTCTCGCGCGCGCTGCCGCGCAGGATCAACGTCGAGATCGCGTTGAGCGTGTTGTAGAGGAAGTGGGGCGCGAGCTGCAGTCGCAGTGCTTCGAGCCGCGCCTCGGAGAGCTGCGCGCGCAGCAGGCCCTCGGCGCGCGCCCTCGCTTCGGACTCGCTTCGCGAGGCGGTGAACATGAACGCGCCCGCAACCGCGGCGTAGATCACGGACTCGGTCGCGAGGTAGTTGCCGAGCAGATCGCCGAGGTGTGGCAGCAACGGCTCGGGCCGCATGTTGCCCTGGAGCGTCTGAACGCCGATGTCCAGCATCAGGTGCAGCGTGACGAACAGCAGGGCGGCGAGGAGGTGAACGGGCAGGCGCGCCGCGACGCGTCCACGCACGAGCGGAAAGCGCCGGGCTGCGACGATCGGCAGCGGCGTGACCGCCGCCATGGTCATCCACAACCCGAGCCCGGTGCGCAGTGCGAGCCAGCCCTGGATCGGGTGGCCCTGGAGCGCCGAGCGCGCGAAGAATCCGGCCGCCTCGACGAACGACAGGCCGAATCCGACCGCCACGATGAGACCGACGATGCGCAGGCGCGACGACATGCGGTACGAGCCTAGCACCGCGCTCGCGGCACGACGCTCCGATCCTCACGAGCGGCGCCCCTCGCCCCGATCCGCGCTCGGCGACCGAGGGGCGGAGCCGCTCCCGAGCCGATCCGACCCAACTACTTCGTCCGCACGAGCCGCACCGTCGTGACGTACGTGGACCGGGGAATGGGGACTCCGATCGTGGGGTAGGGCTCGACCCGGATCACACGGACCGTGTACGTGCGCTCGGAGAGAACCAGCGGGAATTCACTCTCCGGGCCGGGCACGCCGTTCGCGACCTCGAACGCGCTGGACGCGTAGATCCCCGAACGGTCGAGCGCCTCGATCCTGCCGGCGACCGCGCCGGGGTGGATGCACCGGGCGCCCTTCGGACATCGAGAGTCTCGCGAAATCCCGACGAGCGTGATCCGCGCGGCTCCGCCGTCGATCGGAAGCGGTGCGCCGACGGCGAGCGTGCAGGTCGAATCGAAGACCGCGTCGTCCGCATTCGCGACGAACGTCACGTCCGGCGAGATCAGTTCGTCCGTCTGCACGCACGACAGGATGGACAGGCACGCAGCGGCGCCGAGGGCGAGCGCGAGCCATGCGATCGAACGAGAGCGCTTCATCGTTCACTCCTCCTGCGGGCGAGGCCCGTTCGAGGGCCGCGACCGCGATTCATCGGAAGCTCGACTTGAGCGCGCCCCAGCTCGTCTTTCGCGCCGGGGTGGCGACGCTCGCGAACTTCTGAATGCGGTGGTTGTCCTTGTCGAGGACGTAGACCGTGCCCGCGCCGTCGGTCGAGACCGCGAGCGGGTGGTTGAACTGCGCAGCGTTGGCGCCGGGCGCGCCCCACTGCAGCAGGAACTGCCCCTGTTGCGTGTAGGCCTGGACGCGGCCGTTGCCCGCATCCGGCACGAGCACGCGGCCGTCGCCGTCGATGCACAAGCGTCCGGGACTGTCCCACTGCCCCGGGCCCGTTCCCTGCGTGCCGAATCCGGACAGCCGCAGCCCGTTCGAATCGAACTCCTGCACGGTGTGGTTCCAGCCGTCGCTGACCCAGATGTCGTCGTCGGCGTCCACGTAGAGACCGAACGGCCCCTCGAACTGCCCCGGTCCGGAACCCTGCGAGCCCCACTTCGTGAGGAAGGTTCCCGCGGCATTGAACTTCTGCACGCGCCGATTCTGTCCATCGATGACGTAGACGTAGCCCTGCGAGTCCACGCCCACGTCCATGGCGTAGTTGAACTGTCCGTCGCCGGTGCCGAAGCCGCCCCAGGACGTGACCAGCGTCCCGGTGGACGTGAACTTGAACACCTGATGCATCGAGAGCGCGTACACCGTGTCCTGTCGGCCGACCGCGATGCCGTCGGCGTTCGAAAGTGGCCACTGCCGCACGAACGCTCCCGTCGAAGTGAGCACCTGCACGCGGTGATTGAGCAGGTCGCCCACGTACAGGTTGCCTGTCGCGGGCGAGATCGCCATGTGATGCGGGTACGCGAAGCGGCCGGTCGTCGAACCGTAGCCGCCGATCGTGGCGAGCCACGCGGGTTCCTGGCCGGCCGCGGGAGGGAGGTCGAACGCGGCGAGGGTGACGACGACGGTCACGACGCCCGCGAGGTGCCGGATCGGGCTGCGAGCGAACCGCGCGGCCCGCAGGGTGGAGAGGAATCGGGATCGAGCCGGAGCGATCTGGGGCATGGGGAGCCTCGCGGTGAGGGTCGAGTGGACGGTGTCGCATGCGCGGGGCGCATCGCCCCCGTGCGCGCGCGCGGTCGGAGTCGCGCGTCTCGCGGAGTTCGAGCGGCGTGGGTGATGCACCGAAACGGCTCCTGATCCCGGTCGGGGTCCGGCGCGGCCAGCGGTCGAGGAAAAGGTCGGGCGTGCGCCGAGCGAGAACAACGCTCGCGGGACGAACGGCGAGCCGTGGGGACGAACGGCCGCCGACGTGCGCCCCGGCGCCCGCCGCGAGGCGGGCGAGTCGCGCGAGTATCCGCTGACGCGGGGGGGCGTCGAGGCGTTAGGATTCGCTCCGTCGCTCCCCGCGTCTCGCCCGGAGGTCCGCATGCTCCGCAGGCCGATCGCCGCCGCGTGTGCTCTTCTCGCGGCGTCCTGCTCCATCGAGACCGTTCCGCTGCCCGCGAACCTCGCCGAGTCGGTGCCGCTCGTGGACCCGTGCGCGAACGCGACCCGCGAGACCGTCGGCCCCGAGTGCTTCCGGCCCAACCGCGAGGAGCACGCTCGCGTCGGCCTGCTGTGCGACCTGCACCGCGGTCAGGTGCTGCTGCCCGACACCGTCCGGATCTCCTACGGATTCGTGTCGTCCATGGCGTGCGGCGAGATTCCCGGCGTGTGCGTGAACTCGCACCTCGAGTGGCCCGGCGGCTGCGTCGTGGGGAAGCCCTTCACCGAGGTCGCGTACTGCCCCGAGTGCCGTCGCGCCCGGGCCGAGTGGGAGCGCGAGCACTCGAGCCGCTGACCCGGTCTCGAGGCCCGGGCGACCGCCTCCGTTCGGCGCCCCGACGCGGCCCGGGCGATGCCGCGCGGAGCGACGGCCCGCGGCCCCGGGCTCACGTCCGAGGGGCCGTGATCTTCCGGAGCATCGGACGGTCTCACCCACCGACTCCCCCCGAGTCGTCCCGCGGAATCTGGCTCCCCACTGCCCGAGGCTCTCCATGCGCATCGTTTCGATCCTGCTGCTGCTCCTCGCTCTCGCTGCCTCGCCGGCGTATGCCGCGATCCAGTTCCTCGGCCACGGAACGAACGCGTCCGGCTGCGTCGCGCGACTCGACTGGTCGTCGGACCTCGGCGCTCCGTACGTCGCCACGCGTCCCTTCGCGGCGCTCGTCAACGGCTACGACTGCTTCTCCGACACCTCGCGCTCGCTCTTCGGCATACTCGTGAACGTCGAAGCCGGCGTGTGGGTCGCCCCGGCGGGACCGGCCAGCTTCACGAGCGGGCCGGTGCTGTCGTTCCACGGGAACGCCTCCGTGCTCAACAACGGAAACCTCTACGGTCGCACGGCGAGCGCGAGCCACTCGGCTTGCCTGCAGTACGTGGCGCCGGGAGCTTCGGCGACGACCTACTGGGCGGTCCGCTGGCGCCGCGCGGTCGCGCTCGTGGGCGGCGGATCGCAGAACACCATGATCCTCTCGCCGTTCGGAACGATCCTGAACACGGGCGCCGGCGCGGACAGCGGCCTCGTCTTCGGCACTCACGTCGGCACGGCCGCGAGCCTGTGCAATTTCTTCATCCAGCAGGAGTGGTTCGCGTACTCCGGGGTCGCCGGCGGCGCGACGGGGTCGTTCGACGTGGATCTGTTCCTCGACAATGCGCCGGCGACGCTCGACATCGCGGACCCGGTCCGACCGGCCGTCGCGCTCGAGCTCGGCGCGATCCGCCCGAATCCCGCGAGCGGCCCCGCCACGCTCGAGTTCCGCCTGCCACGGCGCGGCGAGGTGGTCGTGCGCATCGTGGATCTCGCGGGGCGCGTGGTTCGCGAGCTGCGCGCGGGAATGCTCCCGGCCGGCTCGCACGTGCTGACGTGGGACGGCCGTGATGCGCGCGGCGGCGAACTGAGCGCCGGCGTCTACTTCGCCTCGCTCCAGCACGACGGCGACGAGGGCGCGACCGAGACGCGCGGCCGCCGCATCGTGATCACGCGTTAGCAGGCTGCTGAAGCAGTCGATCACTGCGTTGTCTCGGTCGTTTCTCGCTGCGGAGCATCCAGCGGATACACCTCGCTCGTCGCGCCCTCGACGCCTGGTCCTCGACTCGTTCAGCCGCCTGCCCGCGTCGCCCGTGCTGAAGGCGGGCGCGAGCGCGGCATCGAACGAGTAGCGA
>JBGAOA010000044.1:0-35028 GCA_044222065.1 Candidatus Eiseniibacteriota bacterium | reverse complement strand
GGCGCGCGTGCGGTGAACTGGCGCGGCGGCGGATTCCGCGCGCCGTGCGGCGGGGCGCGGCCGCCCGCGCCCCGCCCCTGAGCCCGCCCGCTACTCGCAGCGGGCGTCGGGCGAGTCGTCGAGCGTGAGCGTCAGCGAACGGTCGGCGAGCGCCACGCGGCGCGCCGCGCTCTCGAGGAACGGCGCGTGCGGGCTGCGCGCGTCGGCCGCGCCGTACGTGACCGGCGCGTCCCAGCTCACGGGGGCGAGCGTCAGCAGGCACGGCCGGCCGTCGAGCCGCAGCGGCACGACGAGCGCGTCGCCGTAACCGACCTCGAACGTGGCGAGCGGCGTCGCCGCGGATCCCGAGAGCGCGCAGACGAGGATCTCGGCGGCGCCCGACCGCGCGACCACGGTCAGCGCGTACCCCGAGCCCGACGCCGTGCGCCACGCGCCGGCGATGCGGCCCGCGGCCACGAGCACGCCCGCGTCCACGATCGTGCCGCGACCGGCGGACGGGCCGCCCTCGCGTTCGATCGCGAGCTCGAGCGACTCGAGCGTCGGAGGGATCGCGGCGCGCGCGACGACCCAGGCGTCGGTCCACTCGCGCGAGCGCGCGGCGTCGGGCGAGAGCCGCGTGACCGTCTCGTACACGGTGAGGGAACGCGTGCGCGCCGCGGCCGTGGCGCGGGGGCGAGGACGCCGGCCGATCGGGTCGTCGCCGGTGCCGTCGGTGCCGAGCGCGCACGCGCCCCACGTGACGCACGTGGGGCCGAGCGGCGTGATGCCCGAACGGCAGAAGGCAAGGCCGGGCACGCTCGGCGCGCAGCCTTCGGAGCACCCCCAGCACTGCGCGCGGGCGACGGGAGTTCCGGGGCCCAGCGTGAGGACGAACAGCAGGAACGCGACCCAGCGACGCATGGAACACCTCGTGACGGGGGCGCGAAGGACGGGGGCTCGATCCCCGCGGAGAGGCAAGCGGCGCGCCCGCGCTCGCGGAGCGCCGGCCGCGCGATCGCACGCGCCTCCGCGGCGCCGGGTGTCGACGCCGGCGTCGCAGCGTCGCCGGACGCGACGCCGCTTGTCGCGCGCGCGAGCCCGCGCCTAGAGTGCGGCCATGCCCGCGACGCTCCCGACGCTCGCCGTGTTCGCCTCCGGCAACGGCTCCAACTTCGAGGCGCTCGTCGAGGCCGAGGGGCGCGGCGAACTCGGCGGACGGATCGCCGTGCTGCTCTGCGACCGGCCCGACGCGGGCGCGCTCGCGCGTGCCCGGAGGCTCGGCGTTCCGGCGCTCACGCCGCCCGCGGGACGATTCCGCACGAAGCTCGAGGACGAACGCCCGTGGCTCGACGCGCTGCGCGAGCGCGGCGTCGAGGTCGTGCTGCTCGCGGGCTTCATGCGCCGGCTGCACGCAACGCTGCTCGACGCGTATCCCGACCGCATCCTCAACATCCACCCGTCGCTGCTGCCGAGGTACCCGGGGCTCGACGCCGTCGCGCAGGCGCTGTACGCGGGGGAGCGCACGCTCGGCTGCACGGTGCACCTCGTGAACGAGCGCGTGGACGAAGGCGCGATCCTCGGCGCCGAGTCCTTCGAGCGCCGGGACGGCGACACGCTCGAGACGATTCTCGAGCGCGTGCACGCGGCCGAGCACCGCCTGTACCCGCGCTGCGTGCGGCACTACCTCGCCGAGCCGTGGCGCAAGGACGGCGCGCGCATCGTGTGGGGCGAGGGGGCGGGCTACGCGGGACTGGCGCCGCTTCCGCGCGCGCACGGCGCGGGGTCGCGCGCGTGAGCCGCGGTCCGCTCGAAGCGGTCGTGTTCGATGCCGGCGGGACGCTCGCGCGGCTCGACTTCGAGTGGATGAGCGGGTGGGTCACGGCGCACGGACTTCCGCTCGAGGCCGGCGCGCTCCGCCGCGCCGAGGTCGAGGGGCGACGGGCGTACGACGCGAGCTTCGGATTCGGCGACGGTCACGGAGCGGGCGCGGCGAATCCGCCGCTCGGCTCGCGCGGCGACGTCCGCGCGTATTTCGGCGGCATGCTCGAAGCCGCGGGCGTCGCCGAGCCGCTGCGCACGCGGGCGTTCGACGCGTTCGCCGAACGGCAGCGCGGCGAGGGGCTGTGGGTGCGTCCGGTCGAGGGCGCGCGCGCCACGCTCGACCGGCTGCGAGCACTCGGCCTCCGGATGGCGTGCGTGTCGAACTCGGACGGCCGCGCGGAGTGGCACCTCGAACACACCGGAACGCGCGCGGGACTCGAGTTCGTCGTGGACTCCCAGATCGTCGGAATCGAGAAGCCGGACCCGCGGATCTTCGCGATCGCGCTCGAGCGCCTCGGAGTCGCCGCCGAGCGCGCGCTCTACGTCGGCGACATCCGCTCGGTGGACGAAGCGGGCGCGCGCGCCGCGGGGATGCACTTTGTCTTGATCGATCCGTTCGGCGATTATGCGCCTCCCGGTGGCGACTCCATCCGGGCGATCGGCGATCTCGCGGACTGGATCGCCCCGCGCTTCTCGCTGCCCGTGCGCTGAAGCGTGTCTCGCGACACTCAATCGTCCCGTCCCGAGAGGCGGGAGAGGAGGATTCATGAGCACCACGCTGTCGCGCGTCGTCGTTCCCGCCGAACTGCTCTCGCCCGCGAACGCGGTCGCCGAGATCGAGATCCCCGGCGCCGTCGCGTTCCGCCGTGGCAAGGTGCGCTCGGTGTTCGAGGCCGGCGCGGATCACTTCGTGATCGTCGCGAGCGACCGCCTGAGCGCCTACGACTCGGTGCTGCCGACGCCGATCCCGGGCAAGGGCGCGATCCTGTCCATGATCTCGGCGTTCTGGATGCGCCAGCTGAAGAGCGCGGCGCCGCACCACCTCGTGAGCGACGCGCCGGCCTCGTTCCCCGCGCCGTTCGCGCACCACGCGGCGCGGCTCGCGGGGCGCGCGCAGCTCGTGAAGCGCGCCGAGCGCGTGGACATCGAGTGCGTCGTGCGCGGCTACCTCACGGGCAGCGGCTGGAAGGAGTACCGCTCGCACGGCACCGTGTGCGGAATCGCGCTGCCGCCGGGGCTCTCGGACGGCTCGCGGCTCGAGCCCGCGATCTTCACTCCCGCGACGAAGAACGATCACGGCCACGACGAGAACATTCCATTCGAGGGCATGGTCGAGATCACGGGGCGCGCGACGGCCGAGGCGCTGCGCGAGCGATCGCTCGCGATCTACGAGGAGGCGCGGGCGTGGGCGTGGGCGCGCGGCCTCGTGCTCGCGGACACGAAGTTCGAGTTCGGCTTCGTGGACGGCGAACTCACGCTGATCGACGAGGCGCTGACGCCGGACTCGTCGCGCTACTGGGACCGCGCCGAGTACGAGGCCGGGCGGCTGCTGAGCTTCGACAAGCAGTACGTGCGCGACTGGCTCGACACGAGCGGCTGGGACCACGAGCCGCCCGCGCCGGCGCTGCCCGAGGACGTCGTCGCGAAGACGCAGGAGCGCTACCTCGAGGCGATCCGCCGGCTCGCGAGCGACCCGGCGTGAGCGAGGACGGCGTGGTTCCGGAGAAGCTCGCGCTCGAGGACGGCTTCGCCCGCCTCTCGGAACACTGGCGGCCGAAGGTCGCCGCCGAACTGAACGGCCAGGAGGTGAAGCTCGCGAAGTTGCGAGGCGAGTTCGTGTGGCATTCGCACGCCGACACCGACGAGCTGTTCCTCGTCTGGCGCGGTTCGCTCCGCATCGAGTTCCGGAACGGCGCCGTGACGCTCGGCGCGGGCGAGCTGCTCGTCGTGCCGCGCGGCGTCGAGCACCGGCCGGTCGCGGACGACGAGGTCGAGCTGCTGCTGTTCGAGCCCGCGGGCGTTCGCAACACGGGCGACGTCACGCATCCGACGCTCACGGCCCCGCGCGGAGAGAAGCTGTGAGCTGGCCGCGCGCGGCGCTGCTCTCGCTCTCGGACAGGACCGGCGCCGCGGAATTCGCGCGCGCGCTCGCGGCGCACGGTACGCGCCTCATCGCGAGCGGCGGCACCGCTCGGGCGCTCGCGGACGCCGGGCTCGAGGTCGAGCCGGTCGAGAAGTGGACCGGGTTCGCGGAGCTGCTCGGCGGGCGCGTGAAGACGCTGCACCCGCACGTGCATGCGCCGATCCTCGCGCGCCGCGACTCGCGCGCCGATCTCGCGGAACTCGAAGCGCGCGAACTCGCGCCGATCGACCTCGTCGTCGTGTCGCTCTATCCGTTCGAGTCGCGCGCGGGAGCGCTCGACGAAGCGGGCGCGGTCGAAGAGATCGACGTCGGCGGCGTCGCGCTGCTGCGGGGCGCGGCGAAGAACTTCGCCGACGTCGTCGTCGCGCACGATCCCTCGCAGTACGACGCGATCCTCGCCGCGTACGCGCGCGGCGGCCCGACGCTCGAGGAGCGGCGCGCGTGGGCGGTCGCGACGTTCGCCCGCACCGCGCGCTACGACGCGGCGATCGCCGCCGAACTCGCGCGGCGCACCGGCGAGCCGCTGCCGCCCGTGCGCGTCGCGGCGTACGATAAGGTGCGCGGCCTGCGCTACGGCGAGAACCCGCACCAGCAGGCCGCGCTCTACGCGCGCGCGGGCGAGCGCGCGTTGCTCGACGCGTGGAAGGAAGGGAAGGAGCTTTCGTACAACAACCTGCTCGACCTCGAGGCGGCGGTCGCGCTCGTGTGGCGCTTCGAGTCGCCCGCGTGCGTGATCGTGAAGCACCACGAGCCGTGCGGCGTCGCGTGCGCGACCGCGCTCGATCGGGCGTACGCCGCCGCACTCGCCGCGGACGAACTGTCGGCGTACGGCGGCATCGTCGCGTTCAACCGCCCGCTCGACGGCGCGACCGCCGAGCGGCTTGCGGCCCAATATGTAGAGTGCGTCGCCGCCCCGGACATCGCGCCCGAGGCCGCCTCGGCGTTCGAGAAGAAGAAGAACCTGAGGGTCCTTAGGCTTGGGCGCGAACAGGTTGCCGGCTCGCCGGAAGGAGCACTTCGCGAGGCCGGCCGCTGGGCGCTCGTCCAGCGCGAGCCGGACGAGGCGGCGCCCGAGTGGCGCGTCGTCACGAAGCGCGCGCCGACCGACGCCGAGCGCGCCGCTCTCGAATTCGCGTGGGAGGTGTGCGCGGCCGCGCGCTCGAACGCGATCGTGATTGCGCGCGGCACGCAGCTCGTCGGGCTCGGTTCGGGCCAGACTTCGCGCGTGGACGCGGTGGACGTGGCGCTCATGAAGGCGAAGCGCGCCGGCCACGACGTCGCGGGCTGCGCGCTCGCGAGCGACGGCTTCTTCCCGTTCGCGGACAACATCGAACATGCGGCCGCCGCCGGCATCACGGCGGTCGTCCAGCCCGGCGGCTCGATGCGAGACGCCGAAGTGATCGCGGCGTGCGACGCGCACGACGTCGCGATGTGCTTCACGGATCGAAGGACGTTCCGGCACTGACCTCCGCGCGCACCGCGCCCGAGACCCCATGTCCCATTCCCTCGTTCTCATCCTCGACTTCGGTTCCCAGTACACGCAGCTCATCGCGCGGCGTGTGCGCGAGCTCGGCGTCTATTCCGAGATCGTGCCGGGCAACACGCCGCTTGCCGCGATCGTCGCGAAGAAGCCCGCGGCGCTGATCCTGTCGGGCTCGCCGGCGTCGGGGTATCGCGCGGAAGCGCCGCTGCCCGATCCCGGGATCTACGCGCTCGGGAAGCCGCTCCTCGGGATCTGCTACGGGTTCCAGGTCACGATGCAGCTCCTGGGCGGAGCGGTCGCGAAGGCAAAGCACGCCGAGTACGGCACGGCGACGTTCGTGCTCGACAAGCCCTCGCCGCTCTTCGCCGGCGTGCCGAAGCGCTTCCGCGCGTGGATGAGTCACGGCGACGAAGTGCAGGCGCTCCCGGACGGCTGGATCAAGGTCGCGCACACGTCGAACTGCGCCTTCGCCGCCGCGCGCCACGCGCAGCGGCCGTTCCACCTGATCCAGTTCCACCCCGAGGTCGTGCATTCGCCGTACGGCAAGCGTGTCCTGCACAACTTCGTGAGACGCATCGCGAAGCTCGAGGGCGGCTGGAGCATGGAGTCGTTCCTGAAGCGCGCCGTGCGCGATCTGCGCGCGCAGGTCGGACCCGAAGCGCACGTGCTGTGCGGACTCTCGGGCGGCGTGGACTCGACGGTCGCGGCGACCTTGCTCCACCGCGCGATCGGTAAGCGCCTCCATTGCGTGCTCGTGGACCACGGGCTGATGCGCCTGAACGAGGCCGCCGAAGTCGTCGAGCAGCTCGGCGTGAAGCGCGGACTCGACGTGACGCTCGTGAACGCGCAGGAGCGCTTCCTCTCGAAGCTGGCCGGCGTCTCGGACCCCGAGAAAAAGCGCAAGATCATCGGCGGCGAGTTCATCGCCGTGTTCGAGGAGGAGGCGAAGAAGCTCGGGCCGATCGAGTTCCTCGCCCAGGGCACGCTCTATCCGGACGTCATCGAGTCGGCGTCCGCGGGCTTCGGCGCGCAGGTGATCAAGACGCACCACAACGTCGGCGGGCTCCCCGAGCGCATGCACCTCCAGCTCGTCGAGCCGCTGCGCTGGCTCTTCAAGGACGAGGTGCGCGAACTCGGGCGCGCGCTCGGCCTGCCCGCGCACCTCGTGGACCGGCATCCGTTCCCGGGGCCGGGGCTCGCGGTGCGCATCCTCGGCGCCGTGAACGAGCCGGACCTCGAGGTGCTGCGGAAGGCGGACGCGATCTTCATCGAGGAACTGCGGCGCGCGAAGTGGTACGACCGCACGTGGCAGGCGTTCGCGGTGCTGCTGCCCGTGCACACGGTGGGCGTCAAGGGCGACGAGCGCTCGTACGAGAAGGTGCTCGCGCTGCGGGCCGTGAACTCGACCGACGGCATGACGGCCGACTGGACGCGCGTGCCGCACGCGCTGCTCGCCCGTGCGGCGAGCCGCATCGCGAACGAAGTGCGCGGCGTGAACCGCGTCGTGTTCGACGTGACGAGCAAGCCGCCCGCGACGATCGAGTGGGAGTGAGCGCGGCGGACGCGACGCGGGCGCGCGTCGCCTGGCTTTCGTGGGCGTGGCCGCTGCACGTGCGGCGGCTCGATTTGCGTTCGCCGCTGCCGCCGCGGGCGTGCGATCGCGCCCTCGAAGCCGCGCCGCACCACCGTTCGCAGTTCGGCGACTGGCACGTGTTCTCGGGTCGCCCGCGCTACAGCACCGACCCGCTCGTGTTCGTGCGAGCGGTCGAGCGTTCGGGAGGTGCCGGGTTGCGGGTCGTGATGCTGTGGAACCCGGGCACGATCGTCGGAGCGCTCGCCTTCGGCCTCATGCTGCCGGTGCTCGAGGGCCGCGCCGGGGACCTCGCGCGCGCCGTGCTCTGGGTGCTCGGCACGTGGGCCGTGACCTCGATGCTGGGTTTCTTCGCGCGGCACCGCGCAGACGAGTTCGTGCGCGAGATCGAGGACGCGTGTCGCGTCGGGTCGGAACCGTGAAGCGCGCCACGGCCCTCGCGGCATCGCTCGCCCTCGCCGCGGCACTCGCCGGAGCGGGGCGCGGAGCCGCGGGGCCGGTCGCGGTCGAGCGCCCGGACGGAGCGCCACGCGTCGTGTGGCGCGACGACGTCGTGACGCGCCCGGCGTGGGCGATCGGGCTCGCGCTCCCGCCCGCGACGCGCGCGGACAGCCTCGCGCTGTGGCGAGCGGCGCTCGGCGTGACGCATCTCGAGGACGCGGCGCTGTTCGCGCTCGGCGGCCTGCGGCTCGCGGGAGCGGACTCGCTCGGCGCGGACTCGTGCTTCGCGCGCGTGTCCCCGCTCTCGGCGTGGGGCGCGCGGGCGCTCGCCGCGCGCGCTGCGCCTGCGGCCGCGCGTCTGGGGGCGCTCGCGGCCGACGCGCTGCTCGAGTCCGCCGGACGCGGCGGCGCGAGCGACGGCGAACTCGCCGAGCGGATCGCGCTGCGCGCGCGCTACCGCGCCGCGGCGGCGACAGCGAACGCGCGCGCGCTCGCGCCCAGACGCTGCGCTGCTGGCCCGCCGCGGCCGCCGCGCGCCCGGCGCTCGCGCTGTTCGACCCGCTGTGCGAAGCGAGCGGCCGGCCGCCGGACGCCGACGAGCGCGCGGCCGCGGCGTCCTCGGCGCTGCGCGGCCGGGCGAGCGACGCGTCGCGCGCCTGCGCCGCCGACTCGCGCTCGTCGCGCTCGAGGCGCGCGCGGCGCTCGAGCGCACGCGCGCGCAGATCCAGCGCGCGGCGGCGGAGCGGCGCGCGCTTCGTCGGCCGCGGGCGTACCGGCTCGCGCTCGTCCTGGCGCGAGCGTGCGCAGGCTGCGCTCGATCTCGCGCGCGCGTTCGCGGGCGAGGGGCGGCCCGACTCGGCGCTCGCCTGGCTCGGCCGCCGACTCGCTCGCCGGGGACGAGGGCGCGATCCGGCGCGCGGCGCGCTGGGAAGCGGGGCGCGAGGCCGAGGACGCCGGCCGATTCGCGCTCGCGGCGGAGCGATTCTCCGCGGCCTGCGAGGTCGCGGGCTTCGACACGGACGAGGCGCGGTTCCGCGCGGGGCTCCTGCGCTTCGCTGCGGGCGGTGACCGCGCGCGTGCCCTGCGCGTTCGGGGCAGCGAAGGCGCGCGCTTCTGGTCCGGCGTGCTGGCGCGCGCCGCGGGCGACACCGCGTCCGGGAACGCGGCGTTGCGCGCGGTCGCCTCACTTCCGGGCTATGGCTTCTACCGCACGGCGGCGCGCGACACGCTGGGGCTGCGCGCGTGGGACGGGGCGCTCGTCACGCCCGGCGCGGTGACCGGCGCCGACGCGCTCGAGCTGACGCGCGCGCGCGACCTCGCCGCCGTCGGCGCGGTGGACGACGCACTGCGGCTTCTCGCGGCGCTGCCGCGCGCGGATTCGAGCGGAGCCGGCGCGGCGCTCGACGCCGCGCTCGAGGCGGCGCGCGTCGGGTTCGCGGCCGGGCGCGTGCGCGCGGGCGTGGGAGCGATCGAGCGCGCGCTGCGCGCGTTCGGCGCCGCCGATTCGGCGGGCGTGCGCTTCCAGGGCGCCCAGCCGTGGGTGTATCCGCCGGCGTTCGAGCCGCCCGTGCTCGCGGCCGCGGACAGCCTCGCGCTCGAGCCGGCGCTGCTCTGGGGCGTGATGCGGCAGGAGAGCCGCTACGACGAGAAGGCGCGCTCCTCGAGCGGCGCGCTCGGCCTGATGCAGCTGCTGCCCCGGCCGCGACCGACGTGCTGTCGCGCGGCGGGGAGGGCTGTGCGAGGAAGCGCGGCTGCTCGATCCGGCGACGAACGTGAGGCTCGGTGCGCGCTACCCCGCGCGGCTCGTGCGCCGCTTCGACGGACGCATCGCGGTGGCGCTGTCGGCCTACAACGCGGGTCCGTCCACCGTGCCCCCGTTCTGGCGCGAGCTGATCGCGCGCGGGGGCGAAGCGCTGTTCGTGGAGATCGCCTGAACGCCGACGCGCAGGACTACGCGCGCAAGATCCTCGCGAATCGCGCGGCCTACCGCGAACTCAGGCCCGCGCGGAGTCGGTGAGCGGGGGCGTTCCGGGGATCGCGCCGTGCGCCGGCGCGGGAGTGCGCGCGGAGCGCGAGGCGAGCGAGGGCGTGGCTGCGCCGAGCAGCGCGAGCGCGCGCTCGACGTCCTCGGGCCGGTCCACCCACACGCTCACCCAGCCGCTGTCGGGCAGCACGTGATGGGCGACCGCGTCTCCGCGCGCGAGCACTTCGTCGCGCACCCGCTTCGGGAACGGGATGTCCACGAGCCGATCGCCGTGGATGTGTCCGATCTCGCGCCGCCCGACCCGGAACTCGAGGCCGCCGAAGCGATGCGGTGCGGTCGTCACTTCGGGCCATCTCGACACGGCCGCGCGAATGCGGTCCCCCGCGCCGGGTACGGGCATCGCATCCTCCCCTGGGTCGTGCGTTCGTGATTCGAGCGAGCCTCGGTCGTTCCGGACGTCGCGCGTCGGGCCTCGCGGGCGGTCGGTGCCTCCGCCCTGGGGCCGGCGCGGCGCCCGTGGCCGCTTCGGATGAACCGGGTTCGCGGCCCGGTGCAGGGAATTTCTGCTAGCGTGCCGCCGTGCCCCACGAACGCTCGAACGACGCGGCCGACCGCCTCAGCTCCCCTTCGTTCCTCGCCGAGGTCCGCCGCAAGGCGATCCACCTCGGGGCGCTCGTCATTCCGCTCGGCCTGCTGTTCGAATGGCTGCCCTGGCCGCGCGGCCGGCACCAGTTCGCGGTGCTCTTCCTCGTCCTGCTCGTGGGAGCGATCGCGATCGACCTGCTGCGCATCCACGAGCGCCGCGTCGCGACGTTCTTCCGGAGCTTCTTCGGGGAGATGATCCGGGAGCACGAGCGCCTGAGCCTGCTCGGCTCGACCTACCTGGTGCTGGCCTCCCTGCTCGCGGTCGAGATCTTCCCGCAGCCGCTCGCCGCGGCCGCGATCGGCTTCACGGTGCTCGGGGACGGCTTCGCGGCCATCGTCGGCCGGGCCTTCGGCAAGACCCGCCTGTTTCACAAGTCACTCGAAGGGGCCGGCGCCGGGCTCGCCGCGTGCCTGCTCTGGGGGGCGTTCGTCGCCGGGATGGGGTTCGTGCCGTGGCCGGTGCTCGTCGTGGGGGCGGTGGTCGCAAGTCTGGTGGAGGTGCTGCCGATACCTCTCGACGACAACCTCGGCATCACGCTCGCCGCCGGCTACGCCATGAAGGTCGCGGCCGGCTGGCTGAACTGAACGGAAGGACCCGTGTCATGAGCCGCAACGAGGACCGCAAGGGCGGAGCGTTCGACGACGTCGTTCAGGCCGCTGGCGAGGACCGCTTCGAGGACGCGATCGCGATCACGCGCCGGATCCTCGCGCGGCAGCCGGGCGGCGCGGCGTCCGCACGCGAAGTCGCCGACGTGCTGCTGCGCGTCGCGCGCGCCGCGCTCGGACGCGGACGCCACGAGTTCGCGCACGAGGCGCTCGGCCTCGCGATCGAGCGCTGCCCCGATCACGCGGACCTGCGCTTCCTCGATGCGCGCGCGCTCGTGTCGCTCGGACGTCTCGGCGACGCCCGCGCCGAACTCGAGCGGGCGCTCGGCATCAATCCGAACTACCGCGCCGCGCGGCTCGAGCGTGCCCTGCTCGACGCGCGCGAGGGCCGGCTCGTCGCCGCGCGCGACGAGATCCGCGCGCTCGCCGAAGGCGACTCGCTCGTGGACCCGGTGACGTTCGCGCACGCGTTCGAGGCGCTCGATCAGGCGGAGTGGGAGGAGGCGGGCACGCTGTTCCCGGCGCTCGCTCAAGCTCGGCGATCCCGAGCTGGACGAGCGCCTCGAACGCGTGCGCTCCCCCCGGCTCGTGGACCGCGAGGCGCTGCCGGCGGCGGCGGACCTCCTGCGCGAATGCCTGCGGGCGCGCGGCCGCTACCCCGACCTGCACGCGCTGCTCGGCACGATCGAGCTGCGCCAGGGGCACTGGGACGACGCCGTGTCGTCGCTCGCGCGCGCGCTCGAGCTGCACCCGGACTACCACGACGCGCGGCTCGAACTGGCGCTCGCGTTCGAGGGACTCGGCATGCGCTCGCAGGCGCTCGAGCAGGTCGCGCTCGTGCTCGAGTTCGAGCCGGATCACGCGCGCGCGCTCGAGCTGCAGGATCGCTGGAATCTGCACCGCACGCGCGCGCCGCGCTGACGTTCACCGCGCGCGGCTTTTTCGGATCCTTGTCGTTGCCGATCCGATTGGCGCTTGACCCCGGCCCGCCCCGGGCTCACTCTGTCGCCGGCTTCGGGCCTTTCTGAGGTCTTCCACGGGAAGTAGGGAGGACGACTCATGGCGCGCGGTACCGTCAAGTGGTTCAGTGATCAGAAAGGCTATGGCTTCATTTCGACCGAAGGACACGAGGTCTTCGTGCATCACTCCGCGATCGAGGGTTCGGGCTTCCGCACGCTGCAGGAAGGCGAGCAGGTCGAGTTCGAAGTTCGCACGAGCGAACGCGGGGAGGAGGCTTCTCAAGTACACCGGGTTTGAGCACCGTTTTCCGCCCGAAGTCCACGCGGCCCGGTGCCAGGCACCGGGCCGCGTCGTCTGACCGGCCGCAACGCCACCCGCCACCCGCCCCGAAGGTCCCGAACGGCCGCCGCCGCGCGTCCGTTTGACACATCCTCTATTCTCCGCGCCATGTTCGAAACCCTTCTGAAGTCCATCTTCGGCACGAAGCACGACCGCGAAATCCGGCGAGCCCGGGATCTCGTGGTCCAGATCAACGAGTTCGCCGCCGAGTACGCCGGCCTGAGCGACGACGACCTGCGGGCGAAGACCGTGGAATTCCGCCGCCGGATCGCCGAGGCGCTCGAGGGGCTGGACGACGCCGACGAGCGCCGGAGCGCCGAACAGGAGGCGCTGAACGCGCTGCTCCCCGAGGCGTTCGCGGCCGTGAAGGACACCTGCCGCCGACTGTGCGGCCAGTCCTGGGACGTCTGCGGCCTGCCGCTCCGGTGGGAGATGGTTCCCTACGACGTGCAGCTCATCGGCGGGATCATGCTCCACGAGGGCAAGATCTCGGAGATGGCGACGGGCGAGGGCAAGACCCTCGTCGCGACCATGCCGCTCTACCTCAACGCGCTCGCCGGCCGCGGCGCGCACCTCGTCACGGTGAACGACTACCTCGCCCGCCGCGACAGCGAGTGGATGGGTGCCGTCTACCAGTTCCTCGGGCTGACGGTCGGCTGCGTGCAGCAGGGGCAGGATCCGCCGACGCGGCGCGCCCAGTACCTGTGCGACATCACGTACGGCACGAACAACGAACTTGGGTTCGACTACCTGCGCGACAACATGGCCGTGCGTCCCGAGCACCGGGTGCACCGCGGCTTCGTGTACGCGATCGTGGACGAAGTGGACTCCGTGCTGATCGACGAAGCGCGCACACCGCTGATCATCTCGGGTCCAGTCGAGCACAGCGACCAGGCGTTCGACGACCTGAAGCCGCTCGTCGAACGCGTCGTGAGGGCCCAGAGCCAGCTCGTCACGCAACTGCTCTCGGAGGCGGAGCAGATGCTGCCCGATTCGAAGCAGGAGTACGACGCGGGCGTGAAGCTGCTCCAGATCCAGCGCGCGGCGCCGAAGCAGAAGCGCTTCATGAAGCTGCTCTCGGACCAGCCGGGCCTGAAGAAGCTCATCACGAAGGTCGAGCTCGACTACCTGCGCGACAAGCGCATGCACGAACTCGACGAGACACTCTTCTACGCGATCGATGAGAAGGCTCGCAACGTGGACCTGCTCGAGAAGGGGCGCGAAATCATGTCGCCGTCCGATCCCGAGCGCTTCGTCGTGCCCGATCTCGCGGCGGCGCTGTCCGAACTCGAGGGCCGCGAGGACCTGGAGCAGGAGCAGCGCGTGCAGGAGCGCGACGGCATCTACCGCGCGTACGCCGCGAAGACCGAGAAGATCCACAACGTGCAGGCGCTGCTGAAGGCCTACTCGCTCTACGACCGCGACGTCGAGTACGTCGTGCAGGACGGGAAGGTCATGATCGTGGACGAGTTCACCGGACGCCTCATGCCCGGCCGCCGCTACTCGGACGGCATCCACCAGGCGATCGAGGCCAAGGAAGGCGTGCGCGTCGAAGGGGAGACGCAGACGCTCGCGACGATCACGATCCAGAACTACTTCCGCATGTACGAGAAGCTCGCGGGCATGACGGGCACCGCCGAGACCGAGGCGGGCGAGTTCTGGGAGATCTACAAGCTCGACGTGACCGTGATCCCGACGCACCAGAAGGTGCGGCGCGCGGACCACAACGACGTCGTCTACAAGACGAAGCGCGAGAAGTACAACGCCGTGATCGAAGAGATCGTCCAGCTCTACGAGAAGGGCCAGCCCGTGCTGGTCGGCACGATCAGCGTCGAGGTCAGCGAGTTGCTGAGCCGCATGCTCAAGCGGCGCGGCGTGAAGCACAGCGTGCTGAACGCGAAGTACCACCAGCAGGAAGCCGAGATCGTCGCGCAGGCGGGCCAGAAGGGCTCCGTCACGATCGCGACGAACATGGCCGGCCGTGGCACCGACATCAAGCTCGGACCGGGCGTCGCCGACCTCGGCGGCCTCGCGATCGTCGGCACCGAACGCCACGAGTCGCGGCGCATCGACCGCCAGCTGCGCGGCCGTTCCGGCCGTCAGGGCGACCCGGGCGAGTCGCGCTTCTATCTGTCGCTCGAGGACGACCTCATGCGCCTGTTCGGGAGCGATCGCATCGCGACGCTCATGGAGCGCATGGGCGTCGAAGAGGGCGAGGTCATCGAGCACGGCATGGTCACGGCCGCGATCGGGCGCGCGCAGAAGCGGGTCGAGGCGCACAATTTCGACATCCGCAAGCACCTGCTCGAGTACGACAACGTCATGAACCAGCAGCGCGAGATCGTCTACGGCCTGCGCGATCGCGCGCTCTCGACCGAGGACCTGAGCGCCCACGTGCTCGAACAGGTCGGCGACTCGGTGAAGGAGCGGGTCGCGAAGGCGACGGCGGGTGGCGCGCGCGCCGAGTGGAACGTGCGCGGCCTCGCGGACGAACTCTCGTACCTGTTCCTCGCCCCGGTATCGGACGGCGACCTGGACCAGCCGACCGAGGAGTCACTCGAAGCGAAGGCGGTCGCGATCGGCGAGAACGCCTACCGCGCGCGCGAGCGCGAGTTCACGCCCGAGCTCATGCGCCAGCTCGAGCGGCACCTCTACCTGTTCACCGTGGACGAGCACTGGCGCGACCACCTCTACGAACTCGACCACCTGAAGGGCGGCATCGGACTGCGCGCGTATGGCCAGCGCGATCCGCTGATCGAGTACAAGAAGGAGGCGTTCACGCTGTTCGAGACGCTCGTGCGCGAGACGCGCGAGGACTTCGTTCAGCGGCTGTTCCGGGTGCAGCTCCAGCCCGAGGCGGCGGTGCAGGACATGCAGCGCCGACCGGCGCCGCGCACCGTCGTCGCACAGCACGCCGAGGCCCAGAGCGCGTTCACGGGTGCTCCGACCGACGAGCCGGAGGTCGCCGAGGTCGGCGCGCCCGCCGGCGGCGCGGCCGCGCGCCCGGCGCCCCGATCCGCGCCCGCCGCGCCGGCGGTGCGCACCGGCCCTCGCGTCGGACGCAACGACCCGTGTCCGTGCGGGAGCGGCAAGAAGTACAAGAAGTGCCACATGCCGATCGACGAGGGCTCGGGAGGTCTTTCGTGAGCGATCAGGAACAGCGCGAAGCCGTGCACCGCGTGCTCCGTCTGCTGGCCCGTCGCATCGAAGCGCACCTCGAAGGCGACGAGTTCGCGCTGGATTCGCTCGCCCAGGCCCTCGAGGACGCGGGCTTCGGCGAGGACGACCTGCACGCCGCGTCGCTCGTGCTGCGTGCCGTCGCGAACGACACGGGGTGGAGCGACACGCCGGCCGTCGCGCCGAAGGGCGCCGACGTTCAGCGCGTGCTGAGCCGCGAGGAGCGCGAACTGTTGTCGCCCGAGGCGTGGGGCGCGCTGCTCGCGCTGCGGCGCAGCGGTTCGCTCTCGCCCGAGCAGTTCGAGCAGGTGCTGGAGATGCTGGGTGGTTGCGGTGTGCGTCCGGTCGGCGCCGACCTCGCGATCGAATTCGCGACGCGCGTGGCGCTGCAGGACGGAGCGACGGAGGGCACGGAGATCCCCCATGGCGAACACGACCTCGCGAACTAGGCGCGCGAGCAAGTCCGGCGGAACGCCGGGCGAAGCGGGCGACACGGCCGCCGCGCCGGCGCCGCGCAAGACGACACGCAAGGCCGCCACGAAGAAGGCGGCGAAGCCGAAGGCCCCGCGCGCCCGCGCGACGGCCGCCGCGACGGAGGAGCCGCTCGGCGCCGAGGCCGCGGAGCAGGCGAGCGCCGCCGCGAAGGGCAAGTCCCTCGTCATCGTCGAGTCGCCGACCAAGTCGCGAACGCTGAACAAATTCCTCGGCCGCGGCTTCAGCGTGATGGCGTCGAACGGCCACGTCATGGACCTGCCGAAGTCGAAGCTCGGTGTGGACCTCGAGAACGACTTCGAGCCGCAGTACGAACCGATCCGCACGAAGAACCAGGCGCTCGCGAAGCTCAAGGTCGCCGCGCGTTCGGCGGAGCGCATCTTCCTCGCGCCCGACCCGGACCGCGAAGGCGAGGCAATCGCGTTCCACCTCGCGCAGGCGCTCGGGCCGGCGAAGCGCCCGATGCAACGGCTGACGTTCAACGAGATCACCGAGCGCGCGGTGAAGCAGGCGCTCGAGAACCCGCGCGACATCGACATGAACCTCGTCAACGCGCAGCAGGCGCGCCGCGTCCTCGACCGGCTCGTGGGCTACAAGGTGAGCCCGCTCCTGTGGAAGACGCTGTTCTTCGGGCTGTCGGCCGGGCGCGTCCAGACGGTCGCGCTGCGGCTGCTCGCCGAGCGCGAGGACGAAATCGAGGCGTTCGTCCCGGTCGAGTACTGGACGCTCGAAGCCGACTTCGAGACCGCCGCGCACGAGCGCTTCACCGCGCGCCTCGTGCGCGTGGACCGCGAGACGCTCGAGCAGGCGCAGATCCGCGGGGACGCGCCCGAGCGCACGGCGCTCGGCTACGCGGCGGAACTCGCGAAGGCCGCGGCGCGCGTCGCCGACGTGCAGACCGCGCCGAAGCAGGTGCATCCGCGCCCGCCGTTCATCACGAGCACGCTCCAGCAGACGGCCTTCAACCGGCTCGGCTTCACGAGCCAGCGCACGATGAAGGTCGCGCAGCAGCTCTACGAGGGCGTCCAGCTCGGGTCCGAAGGCTCGGTCGGCCTCATCACCTACATGCGCACCGACTCGCCGCGCCTCGCGGGCGAGGCGATCGGGGCGATCCGCGCGTGGCTCGGCGCGAACCTCGGCCCGGACTTCGTGCCCGAGTCGCCGCGCCAGTACCGCGGCAAGAAGTCGGCGCAGGACGCGCACGAGGCGATCCGCCCGACGTACGTCGAGCGCACGCCCGAGTCGGTGCGCGCGTTCCTGTCCGAGGAGCAGTTCAAGCTCTACGACCTCATCTGGAAGCGCGCGACCGCCTCGCAGGCGGCGTCGGCCGAGTACCTCGCGACGACGGTCGAAGTCGAGGCGGGGCGCTTCGGGCTGCGCGCGACCGGACGCGTGCTGAAGTTCGCCGGCTTCCAGAAGCTCTACGGCCTCGACGAGGAGGACGACGAGCGCGACGCGCGGCTGCCCGAACTCGAGGCCGGCGCGCCGCTCACGCTCGCGAAGGAGCCGCTGCCCGAGGCCGAGGAGCGCGTCGTCCGGCCCGAGCAGCACTTCACGCAGCCGCCGCCGCGCTACACGGAAGCATCGCTCGTGAAGACGCTCGAAGAGGAGAACATCGGGCGCCCGAGCACCTACGCGACGATCGTCACGACGATCACGTCGCGCCAGTACGTGCTGCGCGACAAGGGCCGGCTGCTGCCGACCGACCTCGGACGCACCGTCGTGCGGATGCTCGTGCAGGAATTCCCGGACGTGTTCGACGTGAAGTTCACGGCCGGCATGGAGGACGAACTCGACGGCATCGAGGACGGCTCGCAGGAGTGGCACCACGTCGTGCGCGATCTGTGGCAGCCGCTCTCGAAGGACCTCGAGCGCGCCGAGAAGGACGTGAAGAGCCTGCGCGCGTTCGCGCAGAAGACGACCGACGTCGCGTGCCCGAATTGCGGCCGGCAGCTGATCCGCCGCTTCGGGCGGCGCGGCGCGTTCCTCGCGTGCCCGGGCTATCCCGAGTGCAAGTACACGCGCCCGGTGGACGACGAGGACATGCCGGTGCCGACCGAGGGCGCGTGCGAGCTGTGCGGTTCGGGGCTCGTGATCCGCAACGGCCCGTACGGGAAGTTCATCTCGTGCGAGCGCCGGCCCGAGTGCAAGTTCACGAAGAAGCTGACGCTCGGCATCGCGTGCCCCGAGTGCGGCACGGGCGAACTGCTCGAGAAGCGCACGCGCCGCGGCAAGGTGTTCTTCAGCTGCACGCGCTACCCCGAGTGCACGTTCGCCGTGTGGGACCGCCCGGTGCCGAAGCCGTGCCCGAACTGTTCGAACCCGTTCCTGCTCGAGAAGGAGACGAAGAAGGGCAGGACGCTGCGGTGTCCGAACTGCAAGATGACGTTCGCGCCGGAGGGCTGACGATGCGCGAGGCCCTCGAGCGCTTCCTCGCCGAGTTCGCGTCCCAGCGGCGCGGTTCGGCGCACACGCTCGCGGCCTACCGTCGCGACGTGACGCGGGCGCTCGATCGTGCGGGCGGCGCGGGGCGGCCCGTGCCTCCGGACGCCTGGACGCGCGAGCTGCTCGAAGGGACGCTGCGCGACCTGTTCCGCACCGGACACGCCGCGACGAGCGCCGCGCGCGCGCTCGCCGCGTGGCGGAGCTTCTCGCGCTACTGCGTGCGCCGCGGCGTGCTCGCGCGCGATCCGTCGCGTTCGATCCCGTTCCCGAAGCGTCCGAAGCGCCTGCCGCGCACGCTGCCGTCCCACGACCTCGCGGCCGCGCTCGACCGCATGAGCGGCGAGGACGCCGCCGTGCGGCGCGACCGCGCCCTGCTCGAGGTCGCGTATTCGTCCGGACTGCGCCTCTCGGAGCTCGTCGGACTGAATCACGGCGACGTGGACCGCGGCGCGGGCCTGCTGCGCGTGCGCGGCAAGGGGCGCCGGGAGCGCATCGTGCCGATCGGCGAACAGGCGCTCGCGCGGCTCGACGCCTACCTCGCCGGCCTCGGCGCTCGCGCGCGGCGCGGCGACGAGCCGGTGTTCGTGAACGCACGCGCGGGTCGCCTCTCGGGGCGCACCGTCCAGCGCGTCGTGAAGCGGCGGCTCTCGGAGGTCGCGAACGGGCTCGGCGTGACTCCGCACGCGCTCCGGCACTCGTTCGCGAGCCACCTGCTCGATCGCGGCGCCGACCTGCGCGCGATCCAGGAGCTGCTCGGCCACCGCTCGCTCGCGAGCACGCAGGTCTACACGCACGTCACCCGGGCGCGGCTCAAGAAGGCCTACGAGCAGGCGCACCCCCGCGCGTGAACGGCACCGGTCCGCGCCGCGCCACGGGGAGCGGGGCCCGATTCGCGGCCCTCGCGCTCGCGATGCTCGCCGCGGGCTGCGCGAAGAAGGGCGTGCCGTCCGGCGGACCGCCGGACCTCGTGCCGCCACGGCTGGTCGCGACCGCGCCCGACTCGGGCGCCTCGCGCGTCGCGCGCGGCGGCGCGCTCGCCCTCACGTTCAGCGAGGGCATGGAGCCGCGCTCGACGTCGGACGCCGTGTCGCTCGCGCCCACGGCCGCGGTGAAGCAGCGTCGCTGGAGCGGGCGCACGCTCACGCTCGTGCTCGCCGACTCGCTGCGTGCGCGCCAGACCTACACGCTGTTCGTCGGCGGCGGCGCGCGCGACCGGCACGGCGTGCCCATGGGCACGGGCAAGGCGGTGACGTTCACGACCGGCGAGACGTTTCCGCCGGGACGCATCTCGGGCCGGATCGAGGCGAAGGGCTTTCCGGTCGCCGGCGCCTACGTGTGGTGCTACGCCGACGGCCGCGAACCGGACAGCACCGCGCAGGACTTCGACGCGCTCGGCCTCGCGAGGGAGTCCGGCGAGTTCGAGGTGCTCGGACTCGCGGTGCCGGGCCGCTACCGGCTGTGGACGTTCGGCGACCTGAACCAGAACCGCTCGTTCGAGCCCGACAAGGACGTTCTCGTCCGCGCCGATTCGCTCGTGTCGCTCGCGCCGGATGCGCCGTCCGCCGAGGAATTGCGGCTGCTCGTGCGCAATCCGCGCGCGCCGTCGATCGCGTCCGGGACGGTGCGCGATTCGCTCGGCGACTCGACGGGGGTGCTGCGCGTGCTCGCCGTTTCGGAGCAGGACTCGACGCGCCGGGTGCTCGCCGAGGCGGGGGCGGAGCGCGAGTTCCAGCTCGCGCTCGGCGCGGGGACCTGGCGGCTCGTGGCGTTTCGCGACCTCGACAAGAACAAGCAGTGGAACGCGGCCGCGGAACCGGCGAGCGATCCGCTGCGGCTCGAGGTGCTCCCGGCCGAGGAGATCAAGGACCTCGAACTGGTCTTGCGTCCGCCGCGCGTCGTAGGCTCCGGCCCGTGAGGATCCCGTTCGTCAAGATGCAGGGCGCCGCGAACGACTTCGTCGTGCTCGACCACCGGCGGCGCTTCCTGCCCGCCGATCCCACGACGCTGTTCGCGCGCCTGTGCGATCGCCGCCGCGGCATCGGCGCGGACGGCGTCCTGCTGCTCGAACTCGATTCCGACGTCGACTACCAGATGCGCTACTTCAACGCCGACGGCGGCGCGGCCGAGTACTGCGGCAACGGCGCGCGCTGCCTCGCGCGCCTCGCCTTCGAACTCGGGCTCGGCCGCGGCGGCGAGGTGACGTTCCGCTGCGCGGTCGGCCTCCAGCGTGCGCGGCTGCTGCCGGCGAAGGCCGCGATCGCGGTCGAACTCGGGCGCGTGCCCCGGAGCGCGGGGCCCGTGGAACTCGAGGCGGCAGGCCGGCGCTTTCGCGGGCGGCAGTTCGTCGCCGGCGTGCCGCACTTCGTCGTGCCTCTGCCGACCCTCGACGGTGCGCCCGTGCACGAGTGGGGACGCGCGCTCCGCAACCACCCGGCGTTCGCGCCCGGCGGCACGAACGTGGACTTCGTGCGGGCGCTCGAACCGGGCAAGGTCGCGATGCGCACCTACGAGCGCGGCGTCGAGGGCGAGACGCTCGCGTGCGGGAGCGGCGCCGTCGCGACGGCGCTCGCCGCGGCGAGCGAGGGCGTGCCTTCGCCGGTGCGCGTCGTGACGCAGGGCGGCGACGTGCTGATCGTCGAGTACCGCGATTCCGAGAACGGCTGGGACGTGACGCTGAGCGGCCCCGCGGAGACGGTGTTCCGAGGCGAGTGGATCGAGCCCGCGCTCGAAGGCGCGGTCGTGGAGGATTAGTCGTGTTCGACGGACTGTTCGTGGCGATGGTGACGCCGTTCCGCGGCGGAGCGCTGGACCTGGAAGCGACCGGGAATCACGTGGACTTCATGCTCGACGGCGGCGTCGAGGGGCTCGTCGTCTCGGGCTCGACGGGCGAGGCCGCGACGTGCTCGTTCGAGGAGCGCCGCGCGCTCTGGACGTTCGTGAAGGCGCGCGTGAAGGGGCGCGTGCCGGTCGTCGCGGGCACGGGCACGAACAACACCGCCGAGTCCATCCAGCTCACGCGCCTCGCCGAGGAACTCGGGCTCGACGGCGCGATGCTCGTGACGCCGTACTACAACAAGCCGACGCCGAAGGGGCAGGTCGCGCACTTCACGACGGTCGCGCAGTCCACGAAGCTCCCGGTCATCCTCTACAACGTGCCCGGCCGCACCGGCACGAACACGCTGCCCGAGACGCTCGCCGAGACCCAGCACGTGTCGAACATCGTCGCCGTGAAGGAGGCGAGCGGCAGCCTCGACCAGGCGAGCGCGGTCCGCGCGAAGACTCGGCTCACGCTGCTCTCGGGCGACGATTCGCTCACGCTGCCGATCATCGCCGTGGGCGGCACGGGAATCATCTCGGTCGCGGGCAACGTCGCCCCCGCGGAGATGCGCGCGCTCTCGGACCACGCGCGCGCCGGACGGATGGCCGAGGCGGAAGCCGTCCATCGCCGACTGCTGCCGCTCTTCAAGGCGCTGTTCCTCGAGAGCAATCCCGCGCCCGTGAAGGCGCTGCTCGCGCGCATGGGGCTCATCCAGAACGAGCTTCGGCTGCCGCTCGTCCCGGCCTCGGCCGCGACGGTCGAGGCGCTCGAGGCGGCGGCACGCGCCGCCGGGATCGCGCTGCCGGCGGGACAGCGGGCGTGATCCGGACCGATTCGCGCTCGTTCGCGCCCGGCGCCGTGTCCGTCGTGCTCGTCGGGGCCGCGGGCCGCATGGGCCGCGCCGTGCGAGACGCGCTTTCCGGCGCCCCGGAGCTCGAGGTCAAGGGGCTCGTGGATCGGGCCGAGAACTTCGGGACCGCGGGCGGGGTATGGAGCGCGAACCTGGACCGGCTCTCCCGGGGGGGACGTCGTCATCGAATTCTCGACACCCGCGGGCTGTCGCGAGGCGGCCGAGCGGTGCGCCGCGGCGGGCGCGGCACTCGTCTCGGGAACGACCGGCCTCGACGCGAGCGGGGAGGCGGCGATCCGGGCGGCGGCGGAGAAGGTCGCGGTCCTGCGTGCGTCCAATTTCAGTCTCGGAATCGCCGCGCTGCGTCGTACGCTCCGGGCGGCGCTGGAGGCGCTTCCCGGATGGGACGTCGAGATCGTCGAACGGCATCACCGGAAGAAGGCCGACAGCCCCTCGGGCACGGCGCTCGCGCTCGCGCGCGACACGCTCGCGTCGCGCGGCTGGACGGAGGCCGCGTTGCGAAACGGCCGCTCCGGCGCGGTCGGCCCGCGGCCGGACGTCGAAATCGGTGTGCACGCGGTGCGCGGCGGCACGTGGGTCGGCGACCACACGGTGCTCGTCGCGGGAGAAGGGGAATGGATCGAGCTCAGGCACGTGGCTTCGGATCGCGCGGCGTTCGCGCACGGCGCGCTCGCCGCGGCGCGCTTCGTCGCCACGGCGCCGCCCGGGCTCTACGCGCTCGAGGACTGTCTCGGCCGCTCCACGTGAGTCCGTGCGCCGCGGGGGACGCTGCGTGGTGAGCGGCGCCGTGCGCAGCGCGGCGCGGCGGGCGTGGATCGCCGCGCTGACCGGGCTGCTGGTCACGGTCGCGCTCCTGCCGGCGGCGGCGCTCGCGCAGGGCTTCGGCAAGAACAAGGTCCAGTACGAGACGCTCGACTGGGCCGTGCTCGAGACGCCGCACCTGCGCCTGCACTACTACGCCGAGGAAGAGAGCCTCGCGCGCCACCTCACCGCGTTCGCCGAGTCGGTGTGCGTCGAGTTCGACGGCCGCTTCCGGCTCGCGCCGCGCAAGCGCGTGCCGCTGCTCTTGTATGCGCACCACCACCTGTTCCAGCAGACGAACGCGAGCCAGGGGCTCATCTCGGAGGGCACGGGCGGCCTCACGGAGCTGATCAAGGGCCGCGTGCTGATCCCGCACAACGGCTCGTGGGCCCGGCTGCGGTGGGTGACGCGCCACGAGCTCGCGCACTGGTACATGCTCGACAAGCTCGGCACCGTCATCCGCCAGCACCGGCGCACGCAGGTGACGCTGCCGCCGCTGTGGTTCATCGAGGGATTCGCCGAGTACTGCGGCACCGAATGGGACGAGGACGCGGAGGGGCTGCTGCGCGACGCGTTCGTGACCGGACAGGCGCCGCCGCTCACGCGCAGCGAGGCGATCACCGGCACGGTGCTCATGTACAAGGAAGGGCAGTCGTTCCTGATCCGGCTCGGCGAGCGCTTCGGCCGCGAGAAGATCTTCGACCTGCTCGACAACTGGTGGCGCGCCGAGGACTTCGAGACCGCGTTCCGCATCACGTTCGGCGAGCGCGTCGAGCAGGCCGACGAGGAGTGGTACGAGCACATGCGCGCGCGCTACTACCCGGCCGTCGCGTCCGCGCAGTCGCCCGACGAGGCGGGCGTGCGGCTCACGCGGCGCGGGCGCTACAACCTCGGGCCGCGCGTGCTGCCCGCGTCCGCGCCCGGCGACACGGCCGTCCGCTTCTGCTACTTCGCGGCGGGCGAGACCGGCATCGACCTCATGCTGAGCGAGCCTGGCGTCGAACGGCGTCGCGAACGCCGCCTGCTGCGCGGCGGGCAGTCGCCGCAGTTCGAGTCGTTCCACCTGTTCCAGAACCGCCCGGACGCGTCGCCCTCGGGGCGCATCGTGCTGTCGTCGAAGCGCGGCGGTCGCGACGCGATCTACGTCGTGGACTCGCGGAACGGCCGGATCGAGCGCCGCTTCGATCCGCCGGGCCTCGTCGCGATCAACGACCCGAGCCTCGCGCACGACGACCGGTTCGTGGTGTTCTCGGCGATGGACTTCCATGGCCGCGCCGATCTCTACCGGGTCACGTGGACCGAACCGCGGCCGACGTTCGAGCGGCTCACGAACGACGAGTTCGACGACATCGAGCCGGACGTCTCGCCCGACGGACGCTTCGTCGTGTTCGCGTCCGACCGCGCCGACCTCGGCGGGCGTTTCGCGCTCTTCCGCCTGTCGCTCGAGAGCGGCGCGATCGAGCCGTTCGGCGTCGCGGCGAGCGGCGACGACCGCCAGCCCGTGTTCTCGCCGGACGGGCGCTGGCTCGCGTTCCGCTCGACGCGCGGCGGGACGAGCGACCTGTGGGTGCGAACGGCCGAGCCCGATCGCTTCGCGCGCCGCGTCACGCGGCTGCTCGGTCCGGCGTCCGATCCCGACTGGCTGCCGGGCGCGGGCGGCCTGCTGTTCACGGCGCAGCGCGCGGTCCAGTTCCAGACGTGGCGCGTGACGTTCGATCCGGACTCGCTCGCGCCCGAGCCCGACGGCGAGTCCGCGCGCGAACCGGTGCTACCGGCGGTCGCGCACGACGGGACGCCGCAGCGCTATCGGCGCCAGCTCGGGATCGACTTCATCCAGAACGCGGTCGCCTACGACCCGGGGCTCGGCGCCTCGGGCGGGGGCGGGCAGATGGCGCTCTCGGACGTGCTCGGCAACGAACAGATCCACATCCTGGTCTCGAACGACTCCGAGCGCTTCGGCAGCTTCTGGGACGGCTTCGAGCTGGGCGCGACGTACCTCAACCAGGGGCGCCGGCTGAACTACGGCGTCGGCGCGTTCCGCCTCGCCGAGATCTACGACGAGGACCTCGGACTGTTCCGGCTCGAGCGGCGCGTCGGCATGCTCGCGCTCGCGAGCTACCCGTTCGACAAGTTCACGCGTATCGAGACGAGCGTGTTCGCGCGCCACGCGCAGAACCACCTGCTTCGCAACGGCCGCTTCCAGACCGTGGACCTCGTCTCGAACTACCTCGGCGTCACGCACGACAACGCGCGCTGGACGATGCTCGGCCCGAGTCTCGGGACGCGCGCGAACGTCACCGGCGGGTTCACGCGCGACCTCACGTCGGGCGACGGCGACTTCTGGTCGCTCACCGCCGACGTGCGCGCCTACCGCATGCCGCTGCCGTTCCTCGTGTCGGCGACGCGCGTGCAGGGGCAGTCGAGCATCGGCCAGGACGCGCAGCGCTACTACCTCGGCGGCGCGCGCATGCTGCGCGGCTGGGACCGGCGCACGTTGTCGGGAACGCAGACGCTTCTCGTGCAGCAGGAGCTGCGCTTCCCGGTGCTCTCGGGGCTCACGTTCGCGGTGCCGACGACGTGGGAGTTCCCGACCGTGAGCGCCGCGGCGTTCGCGGACGCCGCGTGGGGCTGGGAGGAGGACGAGCCGGAGCAGCGCAAGGGCGGCCTCGGCGTCGGCGTGTTCGTCGGCGGCGGCTACTTCCCGGCGCTGCGCTGGAACTTCACGTGGCCGACGCGGGATTGGCGGCACTTCTCGAGCGGGCCGCGCACGCAGTTCGCGCTCGACTTCAACTACTGAGCGCGGGGCGGTTGCGGGCGCGTCACGGCCCGGTGTCGACGAGCACGTCGTAGGGGTTCGCGAGTCCGCCCGTCTGCGCGAGCACGCGCCCGTCGGGCGCGACGCGCACGACGGCCGCGAGTCCGGGCACCGCCGCCCAGCACTCGCCGGTCGCGAGGTCCACGTCCACCTCGTTCACGCGCGAGAGCCCGCCGACCGTGAATTCGACGAGGCCGCTGCGACGGAGCGCGACGAGGCGGCCGGCGCGCGAGTCGGCGATCCAGATGCGGCCGCGACGCGGATCCACGGTGAGGCCGATCGGGCCGTCGAGCGCGATCGTGTCCACCGGCGTCCCGGAGGCGTTCAGGTGCACGACGTTGCGTCCGTCGAACGACGTGATCCACGGTTCGCGCGTCGAAGAGTCCACGGCGACGCGCGACGGGGCGAACACGTCGGTGACGCCGTTCGGCACGCCGCTGCGGAAGAACCGGCGCACGCGGTTGCCGCTGCGCTCGCACACCCACAGCGAGCCGTCCGCCGGATCGAGCGCGATGCCGGTCGGGAAGGAGAGGCCGTCGAGCGAGGTCGGCGCGCGCGGTGCGCCGAGCGTCGTGTAGTGGAACACGGAGCCGCGGCCCTGGTCGCAGATCCACAGGTCGCCGTTCAGCGAGTCCACGGCGAGCGACACCGGTTCCGAGAGCCCGACGATGCTCGCCTGCGGGCCGAGGATCGGATCGTACGAGCGCACCGAGCCGTCGAACGTGTCCGAGACCCAGAGCCGCGAGCGCCGGCGGTCGTAGGCGAGGAACGTCGGCCCGAACGCTTCGGTCGCACGGCCGCGCACGTGGCGTCCGTCGGGCGTGAGCCAGTCGAGCGCCGGACGGTCGAGCTCGGTGACGTAGGCGCGCGTCGTGCCGGGCGTCGCCGAGTCCTCGGCGGGGAGTCCGCCGAGCACGCCGCCGAACACGTAGTAGAGGCGGTACTCGTGCCGCCGGCCGTTCTGGAGGCTGAAGTCCCCGTAGCTCGTCACGAAGCCGGGCAGCACGTCGGTCACCGCGGAGAAGTCGGCTTCGCCTTCGACGCGACGGTAGATCTGGAAGCCGACGTCGCCGCCGACGCCGGCCGCGCTCCAGCGCAGGTCCACGAACCCGGAGCCTGCGAGCGCGACGAAGCCCGCCGGTCTTCCGCCGGTCTCGGGGTTCGCGGGATCGAACGGATTCGAATGCGGCCGGCTCGCGCACGCGGTCGCGAGCGCGAGCGGCAGGAGCAGCGTCAGAAGCGAACGGCGAGCGCGCATCGCGAGGGGGCGACTTCGAGGGACAGGCGCGCCGAGGGCGGCCGGCGCAGGAAGCGCAGGTAGAGGCCCGTCGCGATCAGCGCTTCACCGCCGATGAGCGTGCTGCTCGAAAGGCGGTCGAAGAGCCGCGTGCGATCGTAGAGCCGCGCGATCTCGGCCGGGTCGCTCTCCGCTTCGTAGTGGTCGAAGGTCCGGTCGGCTTCGCCCGCGAATGCGAACGACGCGCCGACCGAGATCACGCCGGCGGCGAGGGCCGCATAGGCGAGTCCGTGCCGCTGGCGCGAGGGCTCCGGCAGCGCGATGCGCTCGAACGCAGCGGCCGCCCGCGCATCGGCGCGGACGGCCGGGATCGACGTGCCGGACAGCGTGCCCACCAGGGCGAGCCCGGAGGCGCAGACTCGGAGGGCGAGACGCGTGCGTCCTCCCTCAGGCGGGGAGCTTGGCGGCGAACTGCGCGAGACGGGACTTGTGACGGTCGGCGGTCGCGCGCTTGATGATGCCCTTGGCGACCGTGCGGTCGAGCACGCTCGCGGCGGTCACGTACAGGGGCTTGGCCTCGGTCTGCGTCTTCGCCGAACGCACCGCCTTCAGGGCGGTCCGGAGCCGGCTCTTCGCGGCGATGTTGCGCTGACGGGCCTTCGCGTTCGTGATCACGCGCTTGGCCGCGGACTTGTGATGCGGCATTCCTTCCTCCTCGATGGGGCGAATCGTGCGAAAAAGCCCGGAGAACCTAGGGCTTGGGCCCCGGCAGCGTCAAGCGCGGGAGCGCTCGCCAGCGTCTCCGCGCGGCGCGTGCGTGCGGGTCCCGACGGGCCTTCGGCCTTGCCGCGCGCGACCTGCGACGGGCGAGATCGACCATTGCACGGCGCGAGAAACCGGGTGTACTGTCCACGCTTCCAACAGTCCACTCCGGGACTCCGGAGGCCTCTGTGAGCCTTCTGACCGACAAAATCCTCAATCTCCCGGCCGTTCCCGGGGTCTATCTGTTCAAGGACGGCTCGGGCCGGGTGCTGTACGTCGGGAAGGCCAAGAGCCTCCAGCACCGGGTCCGGAACTACCTCGGGCTCGACGCCCTCGAGGCCCGGATCCGCGAAATGGTCGAATCGTCCCGCGACCTGGACTGGATCCTCACGGACTCGGAGGCCGAGGCGCTGCTGCTGGAAGCCACGCTGATCCGCCAGCACCGGCCGCACTTCAACATCCTGCTCAAGGACGACAAGAGCTTCCCCTACGTGCGGGTGAGCGTGCAGGAGGAGTGGCCGCGACTCTCGGTCACGCGGCAGGTGCGCGGCGACGGCGCGCGCTACCTCGGCCCGTACGTGGACGTGAGGACGCTCCGGCGCACGCTGCGTGAGATCCGGCGCATCTTCCCGATCCGCACGTGCCGCAACTTCGAGGACTACCGCCGGCGCAACCGGCCGTGCCTCTACTACCACATCCGCCGCTGCGCCGGTCCGTGCACGACCCGTGCGCACGTCGAACGCTCCGAGTACCGCGCGATGGTGGATTCGCTGCTGTTGTTCCTGACCGGCAAGGACGAGGAACTGCTCGCGCGGCTGCGTGACGAGATGCGGACCGCGGCCGAGGCGCGCGAGTACGAGTCGGCGGCGCGACGCCGCGACCAGATCGATCTGCTCGAGAAGTCGCGCGTCCCGCAGGCGGTCGTGCGGCCCGGCGCGCGCGACGCCGATCTCGTCGGCGTGGGCCGCCACGGCGCGCGCGCGAGCGTGGTCGTGCTCCTGATGCGCGGCGGGCGCGTCGTGGGGAAGGAGTCGCGGCTGCTCGAGCGCGCCGGCGAACTCGACGACGCGCAGGTGCTGCAGTCGTTCCTCGCTCAGCGATACCTCGCGAACGAACACCTGCCGCCGCGCATTGCGACGGCGATCGAGCCCGCGGACGCGGCGGCGCTCGCCGAGGCGCTGTCCGCGAGGGCGGGCCAGCGCGTCGCGCTCGTCGTGCCGGCGCGCGGGCGCGAGCGCCCGCTCGTGCTCGCCGCCGAGCGCAATGCGGCGCTCGCGCTCGAGGACCTCGCCGCCCGCGCGGCCGGCCGCCGTGCGCGCGTCTCGGCGGACGTGCTCGAGCTGCAGAAGGCGCTCGCGCTCTCGGACCCGCCGTACCGCATGGTGTGCTTCGACATCTCGAACCTCGGCGCCGGCGAGGCGGTCGCCGCCGTCGTCGCATCGGAAAACGGCCGCGCGCGCCGGGGCCTCTACCGGCGGATGCGCATGCGTCATCCGGGTCCCGACGACTTCGCGATGATCGGCGAGGCGGTCGAGCGCTACTGGACGCGCGTCGAATCGGGCGAGATGCCACGGCCGGATCTCGTGGTCATCGACGGCGGCGCGGGCCAGCTCGGCGCGGCGCGATCGGCGCTCGAGCGCGTCGCGACGCGTCCCGCGCCGCTGATCGCGCTCGCGAAGCGCGAGGAGACGATCGTGCGCGAGGGCCATCCCGACCTGCGCCTGCCGCACCGGAGCGCCGCGCTGCGCGCGCTGCAGCGGCTGCGCGACGAGGCGCACCGCTTCGGACTCACGTATCACCGGCTGCTGCGGAGCCGCGCGCGCATCGGCAGCGCGCTCGACGACGTGCCGGGCGTCGGACCCGCGCGCCGCGCCGCGCTCTTGAAGGCGTTCGGCTCGGTGGACGCGCTGCGCGCGGCGAACGCGCCCGAGATCGCCGCGAAGGCGCGCGTGCCGATGGCGCTCGCGATCCGGGTCGCCGAGCGCCTTCACGCCGGCGAACGCGAGCGTTCCGCATGAGCGCGGCGACCGCCGTGCATGCGGGCGCGCTCGAGCGCGCGCTCGAGGCGTTCCTCGACGAGCTGCGCACCGGGCGGCGGCTGAGTCCGAACACGCTCGACGCGTACGCGCGCGATCTCGCGGACTACGCCGGATTCGCGCGCCAGCACCGGCTCGGCGACTGGGGCGAGGCGACCCCGACGTTCGTGGACGGCTACTTCGCTTCGCTCCACCGCCGCGGGCTCTCGAGCCCGACGCTCGCGCGCCGGCGCTCGACGCTGCGCGGATTCCACGCGTACCTCGCGCGGGCGGGCCTCGCGGGCGAGGCGACGGTGCTCGATGCGCCGGCGACGCGCCGCGAACGCAAGCTCCCGCACGCGCTGTCCATCGCCGACGTCGAAGCGCTGCTCGCGCGCCCGGAAGGCGACGGCGCGCTCGCGCTGCGCGATCGGGCGCTGTTCGAGCTCGCCTACGCGAGCGGACTGCGCGTGTCGGAGCTGCTCGCGCTCGAGCGCGCGCACCTGGACCTCGTCGGCCGTGCGGTCACGGTGACGGGCAAGGGCGACAAGCAGCGCACGGTCCCGTTCGGGCGCTCGGCCGCGCGCGCGCTCGCCGAGTGGCTCGAGCGCGGGCGGCCGCAGCTCGAGCGGCGCACGCGGCACGACGCGGTGTTCGTCAACGTGCGCGGCGGGCGGTTGTCGCGCATGGGCTTCTGGAAGCTGCTGCGCGCCCACGCGCGCGCCGCGGGGCTCGCGGGACGCGTGCACCCGCACGCGCTCCGACACTCGTTCGCGACGCACCTGCTGCAGGGCGGGGCCGATCTGCGCGTCGTGCAGGAACTGCTGGGGCATTCGTCGGTCGCGACGACGGCCATCTACACCCATCTGGACCGGGCGTACCTCCGGGAGGTGCATCGCACCTTCCACCCGCGCGAGCGGGGCCATCGAAAGGAATGACATGAAGTCCCTCTGCCTCGGACTCGTCGCGATCGCGACGGCGCTGGCCGTGACCGCCGGAAGCGGGTCGGCCGGCACGATCACCCTGCCGCGCCCCGGACAGGTCGGATTCACGTTCCAGGGTGAAGGCGGCGCGCTCACGAAGTCGGGCGAGTTCGGCCGGCTGTTCGACGTCGGCGGCGGCTACGCGGTGCGGCTGCGCTACCGCATGCGCTACGAGCGCGGGCTCGGGCTTTCGTTCGAGCACCAGACGTTCGGCGCGCGCGAGGAGGCGCGCGTGGACACGATGCCCGAGCGGCTCATGCTCACGACGGCGTCGCTCGAGTTCTACCAGATGTTCGGCACGCGGACGCGCACGGTGAAGATGCTCAGCGCCGGCATCGGGCTCGCGCAGGCGCGCCAGACGCTGAAGGACGACGAGACGGTGTTCAGCGGGGAGGGCGCCGGAGACGGACTGCTGCTGAGCCTCGGCGCGGGGCTCGAACGGTTCGTCTACCAGAGCTGGGCGGTGGACCTGAGTACGCGCTATCACGGCATCATCCACAACGGAAAGCTGAACCACGACGTGCAATTCGCGATCGGAATGACCTTCTACGCCGCGTACTGACGCGGCGACCGGGAACGACATGGATCGCTCGCTGCGGATTCGATTCGAAGGTGCGGCTCGCACCGTCACGGGCTCCCGCCACCATCTGCGATGGGGCGAGCGCTCGATCCTGTTCGATTGCGGGCTCTACCAGGGGCACCGCGAGGAAGCCGAGCGCGTGAACCGCACGTTCCGTTTCGCGCCGCCCGACCTCGACCGGGTCGTGCTTTCGCACGCGCACCTCGACCACAGCGGGAACCTGCCGACGCTCGTCGCGCGCGGCTACGAGGGTCGGATTCACGCGACGCCGGCGACGGCCGACCTCGCGCGCGTCATGCTTCCGGACAGCGCGTTCCTCATGAAGAAGGACGTGGAACACGTCAACTACCGCGCGCGCGGCCGCACCGTGCGCGCGCCGCTCTACACCGAGGAGGACGTCCAGGTCACGCTGACGCGCTTCGACACGCACGGTTACCGCCAGCCGTGGGAGCTGGACGACGGCGTGCGCGTCGAATACTGGGATGCGGGACACATCCTGGGATCCGCGCTCACGGTGTTCGAGTTCCGGCGCGGCGGGGCCGTGTTCCGCCTCGGCATGAGCGGCGACCTCGGGCGGCCGAACCGCCGCATCCTGCGCGATCCCGAAGTGCACGCCGGCGTGGACGCGCTCGTGCTGGAGAGCACGTACGGCGACCGCCTGCACACGGAGGCCGAAGCGACGGACCGCGAACTGGCCGAGGTCGTCGGCCGCACGATCGCGCGCGGCGGCCGGCTCATCGTGCCGGCGTTCGCGGTCGGCCGCACGCAGGAACTGGTCGCGACGCTCCACGCGCTCATCGAGGCGGGGCGCGTGCCGGACGTCCCGATCTACGTGGACAGTCCGATGGCGCGCGAGACGACGGCGGTCTTCCGCCGCCACCCCGAGTGCTTCGACGAGGAGACGGCGCGCGCGTTCTCGAACGGGCACGGCGCGCCGTTCGGCTTCGACCGGCTGCGCTACGTCGGCTCGGCCGAGGAGTCGCGCTCGCTGAACGACGTGCGCACGCCGTGCATCGTGATCGCGGCGTCGGGCATGTGCGAAGGCGGCCGGATCCTCTTCCACCTGCAGCACGGGCTCGGCAACGAACGCAACACGGTCCTGTTCGTGGGCTTCCAGGGCGAGGGCACGCTTGGACGGCGGCTGCGCGACGGCGCCGAGACGGTGAACGTCTTCGGCGAGCCGGTGCGCGTGCGCGCCGAGATCGCCGGCCTCGACGGCTTCAGCGCCCACGCGGACCAGCGTGAGCTGTCGGACTGGACGGCGGCGCTGTCGCCCGCGCCGCGACGGATCTTCCTCGTGCACGGCGAACCGGGTCCCGCGACGACGCTCGCCGAGGTGCTGCGGCGCCGCGTCGGCGCCGAGGTCCACGTGCCCGAGAAGGACCAGGAGTTCGAACTGTGGACGTGATGACCTCGCGCTACCAGGTCGGGCAGCGGCTCCGACACCCGCAATTCGGCGAGGGCCTCGTCGTCGAGGTCCACACCGACCGCGGGCGTGAGGTGCTCGAGGTCGTGTTCGGCGGCCAGCTCCGCCGGCTCTCGGCCCAGCGTGAGTGGGAGGTCGTCGAGGACCAGGGACCGCCGACGCCGCGCGCGGACGACGGCGAGGACGTCGGCGTCGTTCCCGCGCCGCCGCCGCCGAACGTGCCGCGGCGCGTGCACGCGCTCACGGATGCGCTGCTCGAGCGCTGGCGGCGCGCCGAGTACGTGAGCCCGGAGCGCTTCGCCCTGCGCGCCGAAGCCGAACACTGGGCCGGCTGGGCCGGGACCGACCGGCTGATCTCGCTCGAGTCTCTGCGCGGCGTCGAGCGCTTCCCGCACCAGATCAAGGCGTGCCTCAAGGTGCTGCGCGACCTGAACGGCCGCGCGATCCTCGCGGACGAAGTCGGCCTCGGCAAGACGGTCGAGGCGGGCATCGTCCTCAAGGAGTACGTGCTGCGCGGCGCCGTGCGCACGGTGCTCGTGCTCGTGCCGGCGTCGCTGTGCGAGCAGTGGCGCGCGGAGCTGTGGGAGAAGTTCGAGCTCGACTTCGTCGTCTCGCGCGGTCCGGCGGGGCAGTGGGGACGCCATCCGTTCGTCATCTCGTCGCTCGAGACGGCGCGGCACGAGCGCCACCGCCGCCGCGTGCGCGGCGCGAACTACGACCTCGTCGTCGTGGACGAGGCGCACCGGCTGCGCAACCACCTCACGCTCGGCTGGAAGTTCATCAACGACCTCAATCCGCGCTACCTGCTGCTGCTGACGGCGACGCCGGTGCAGAACGACCTGCGCGAGCTCTACAACCTCGCGACGCTCGTGCGTCCCGGTACCGTGGGCACGTTCACGCAGTTCCGCCGCGACTTTCTGAGCGGGCACGACAAGCGCACGCCGCGCAACACGCCGAAGCTCCGCAGCCTGCTCGAGAGCGTGATGATCCGCAGCCGCCGCGCGGACACGCACCTCACGTTCGCGCCGCGGCGCGTCGAGACCGTGTGGGTGCCGCAGTCGGTGTCGGAGCGCGCGCTCTACAAGAACGTCAGCGAGTTCGTCGCCGAGGCGGTGAAGGGCGACGCCGGCCACCCGGGACGCCCGCACTACTTCACGCTCATGGTGCTGCAGAAGGAAATGGGCTCCTCGTGGGCGGCCGCGGCCGGGACGCTCGAGCGGCTCTGCGACCATCCCGACGGGCTCGACCCGCGGCGGCTCCGTCAGCTGGCCGCGCTCGCGCGCGAGGAGAGCGAGGGGCAGAGCAAGGTGCGCTCGCTGCTGCGCGCGCTCGCGACGCTCAAGGGCGAGCAGGCGATCGTCTTCACGCAGTTCCGCTCGACGCAGGACACGATCGTCGCAGCGCTCGAACGCGAGGGCATGGGCACGGCGGTGTTCCACGGCGAGCTCGGCTGGCGCGAGAAGGAGGAGTCGCTCGACCGCTTCCGCGCCGGGCTGCGCGTCCTCGTCAGCACCGAGGCCGGCGGCGAGGGCCGCAACCTGCAGTTTTGCCGGAACGTCGTGAACTACGACCTGCCGTGGAATCCGATGCGCGTCGAGCAGCGCATCGGCCGCGTGCACCGGCTCGGGCAGGAGCATCCGGTGCGCGTCATCAACCTGGCCGCGCGCGGCACGATCGAGGCCTACGTGCTCGAGATCCTCGACCGCAAGATCAAGATGTTCGAACTCGTGGTCGGCGAGATGGAAGAGATCCTCGGCACGTGGCAGCCGCACGGCTCGTTCGAGGACGAGATCTTCAAGCGCTGGACCGAGTCCACCAACCCGCGGGCGCGCAAGCGCCGCTTCGCCGAGCTGGCGCAGCACCTGGTGGTGGCGCGGCGGCTCTACCAGCAGCAGAAGGATCGCCAGTCGTGGCTGTTTCCGGGCGCCGAGCGCCACGAGCCGGAGGAGGGCGCGTGATCGCCGGCACGACGTCGCGCCGGCGCCGCGCCGCGAAGCCCGCGAAGCGCATCGCCACCGAGCCCGCGCCGGGCCACGCGGCCGTGCCCCAGCTGCCCGACGGCTGGCGTCCGTTCGTCGGGCACTGGCTGGAGCAGCAGGGCTCGACCGTCCAGCCCGCCGCGCGCGGGGACTGGGAAGTGGATCTCGCGCCGGGCCTCCAGCGCCGCTGGCGCCGCCAGCGCGTGCGCCTGGTGTTCGACCCCCAGCGCGCGACGCTCCCGCGCGGAGCGTGGTTCACGGCGCCCGGCAGCGCGGGCGGGCGGAAGCTCCTGCAGGCGGCGATGGAGCCCGCGATGTGCGCGCGCCGCACGGCGCTCGCGCAGGTGCCGGGGGCGCCGGCGGACGGCATCGCGTCGGTGTGCAAGGTGCGCGGGCTCTCGTGGGGCGCGCCGCGCCTCGGGCCGGTGCGCTACGAGCGCCGGGTGGCGTTCCACGGGGTCATCACGCGCTGGGGCGGCCTGCCGCTGCAGGAGGCGTGGGTGGTGGTGGTGGACCACGAGGGGCGGACGGTGGAGCGCGCCGAGGGCGCGGAACTGCCGGGCATCCGCTCGCGCGAGGGGCTGTACCAGATCCCCGACCCGCTCGCGCCCGAGGAGTGCGCGCAGTGGGCGGCG
>JBGAOA010000043.1:0-35265 GCA_044222065.1 Candidatus Eiseniibacteriota bacterium | reverse complement strand
GTCGCTCGCGGGCCTCGACGCCTCGAACGCGAACGCGAGCCTGCAGCGCAGCGGCGCGGACGCCCTCGGCCCGGTGATCCGTGCGGGCTCGATCCAGTCGCTGCCGAACCCGATCACGATCGGGAGCCCGGCAACGCTGCAGGCGATCGCGAGCGACCTGCTGACGGGCAACTCGACGGTCACGGCCGCCGAGTACTCGCTCGGCGCCTCGCCCGCCGCCGCGGGCGCGGGCACGCCGATGACGAGCACGTTCGACTCGGTCACGGTGCACGTCAGCGCGGCGCTCAATACCGCGGTGATGTTCAGCGGCACGCGCACGCTGTGGGTGCGGGCGCGCGACGCGAACGGCAACTGGGGCGCGGCGAGCGCGCTGTCGGTGCGCGTGAACGGAACCGATCCGGTCGCCTCCCCGGAGACGCCGGTCGTGTCGTTCCTCGCGCCGGCGACGCCGAATCCGTTCGCGGGCCAGCTGCAGCTGCGCTTCGGACTCGCGCACGGCGGCAACGCCGACCTCGCGGTGTTCGACGCGCAGGGCCGCCGCGTCCGCACGGTCGCGAAGGGCTCGTACGACCCCGGCACCTACTCGCTCGCGTGGGACGGCCGCGATGAGTCGGGCCGCAGTGCCGCCGCGGGGATCTACTTCGTCCGGCTCCAGGCGGGACCCGAGCAGTTCGAGCGGCGCATCGTCCGGCTCGACTGACACGCGGCAACGAAGCTCGGCCCGCTCGCCGAAGTCTGGCGGGCGGGCCTTCTTCTTGGAGATGAATCACGAAATATCGTGAATGCCTGAGAGAGTGCGGTGAGCGGTGAGCGTTGCGAGTGTCCAACTGGCGCCGCGGCGAACTCGGAGCGGCACCATTCACGAAATCGCGTGACAGCCCGGACTGCAGGCGTGATCATGCCGCCGGGCGATCACGTGGATCGAGCCGACGCACCGTCGTCGGAGCGTCCACAGGTGTCTTGGGCCCACGATCGCCACACTCACGACATATCGTGAAACACGTCCCGAGAGTCGGGATGGAACGGACTCCAACGCAGGACCCTCAAGGACCGAGGCCACCATGTCCCGAAATCCCGGGAATCCGCTCGTCGAAGTCGAAGTCGTCCGCCGCGACGCCGCTCGGCCCCTCTTCCGGCCGAGGCCGGCCCGCCCCGGGCCCCTTCCAGCCCCGCCCCCCGAGCCCACGGCCCCGCTCGACGCCCTCGCCCGCGCGCTCGACGCCGCGAGCGTCGGCCTGTGGCTCACGGGCCCGGGCGATCGCTGCGAGACGTGCGCGCTGCGCGCCGAGTGTGCCGACCGCGCGCGCTGCCTGCACCGCGTCGCCGTGCGCGGCGAGGAGGCGGGCTTCGAGCGGCTCGCGCGCGTGCCGTTCGGCGCCCGCACGCTCGGCGAGGTCGCGCGCGCGGGTCGGGCGTTCGTCTCGAACGACGGGCTCGATGCGCTGGGCCTCGCCGACCCCGCGTGGATCACGGGCGCGCGCGTGCGCGCGCTCGCCGCGGCTCCGCTCCCGGGCGAGGCGCCGCGCGGCGTCGTCGCGGCGTTCGCGCGCCGCCCGGTCGCGGACGCCGAGCGCCCGCTGCTCGAGGCGTTCGCCGCGGCGCTCGATGCCGCGCTCGGCGGCGGCGCGGGCGCGGCCGAGTCCGCGCTGCGCCCGCTCGACGACGTCGTGCGCGACGCGATCGAGGCGGTGCTCCGCCACACGGGCGGACGTGTGAGCGGCGCGCGCGGCGCGGCCGCGATCCTCGGGCTCAAGCCGACGACGCTCGAGTCGCGCATGAAGAAGCTCGGCGTGAGGAACCCGCGGCGCGCGGACGCGGCGGGTGCGTAGTGACGGCGGCGTGACGACGACGCGAACGGACCCGACGGGTGGGTAACGCAGACGCCGCAACGGCGCCGCGCGCGCCGCTGCTCGCCTGGGCGAGCGACCACCACGAGGTGCCGCTCCCCGAGGGCCATCCGTTCCCGATAACGAAGTACCGCGCCGTGCGCGAACGGCTCGTCGCGGACGGCGTCCTCTCGGACGCCGACGTCGCGCGCTCGGAGCCCGCGCCGCTCGACTGGCTGCTCGAGGCGCACGACGCGGACTACGTCGCGGCCGCGACGGATGGCCGGCTCGCGGACGCCGCGATCCGCCGCCTCGGACTGCCCTGGTCGCCCGCGCTCGTGACGCGCGCGCGCGCCGCCGTGTTCGGCACCGTCGCCGCGGCGCACGCGGCGATCGCGCACGGCGTCGCGGGCAACCTCGCGGGCGGCACCCACCACGCGTTCCGCGATCGCGGCGAGGCGTACTGCCTGTTCAACGACGTCGCGGTCGCGATCGCGCGCCTGCGGCGCGAGCGGCGCGCCGCGCGGCCGTTCGTGCTCGACCTCGACGTGCACCAGGGCAACGGCACGGCCGCGCTGTTCGCGGGCGACGCGAGCGTGTTCACGCTGTCGGTGCACGGCGCGCGCAACTACCCGCTCGAGAAAGAGCGCTCGACGCTCGACGTCGAGCTCGCCGACGGCACGGCGGACGACGCGTACCTCGAAGCGCTCGACCGCCACGTCCCCGCGGCGCTCGACCGCCACGCGCCCGACGTCGTGTTCTACCAGGCCGGCGTGGACGGCCTCGCGTGCGACCGCTTCGGGCGCCTCGCGCTCACGCACGACGGGCTCGCGGCGCGCGACGCGCGCGTCTTCGCGTGGTGCGAAACGCGCGGCCTGCCGGTCGTCGTCACGCTCGGCGGCGGCTATGGCCGGCCGCTCGAAGCGACGGTCGAGGCGCACGCGAACGTGTGGCGCGCGGCGCGCGCGGCGCGCGACCGGCGTGCGGCGCGCACGCCGTGGACGAAGGCGTGAACGCCGTTTCCACCCGCTGAAATCGCGGTCGAAACGCTTGACGGCCTCCCGCGCTCCGCGCTAGAAACCGCGCACGCCCTGCCCCCGGGGACACGGAGGGGAGGTGAGTGGGATGAGGCAGGGATGGATGCGTTGTGCGGGCGCCGTGGCGCTCGCGATGCTCGTCGCGTCGGCCCCGATCGCCGCGCACGCGGCGAAGGGCGCGGCGCCGAAGAGCGAGGGACGCTCGACCGCGCCGCGGACGACCTACCGCCAGTTCACGGGTTGGGTCACCGCGATGGACAAGACCAGCATCACGGTCGAGAAGCGCGGCTCGAAGCCCGAGACGAAGGTGTTCGCGCGGGACGACGAGATGCGTTCGACCGGCGACGTCGTGAAGGACGCGCACGTCACGGTGTACTTCCGCGACGACGGCGGCCGCGCCGTCGCGCACAAGGTCGTCGTGAAGAAGAACGCGGCCCGCGGCGACTCGCGCTGACGCGGTTTCGCGCCCCGAAACGTCCGGCCGGGCGCCGCGAGGCGTCCGGCCGAAGCGTTTCCCGGGGCCCGCGCCGTTCGCTATCCTGCGGCCCGACCCTCACCGCACGGAGGCCCGATGTTCCCCGAATTCCGCCGCGCCGTCCGCGTCGCCGCGCTCGCGACGCTCGTCGCCGCCGCGCCGCTCGCGGCCGCGCCGGCCGTGAAGCTCCCGCCCTACACGCTCGAGCACGCGCTCACGCTGCGTTCGATCTCGGGCCTCACGTGGTCCCGCGACGGCTCGAAGCTCGCGTTCGTCGTGACCGAGCAGGACACCGCCGAGAACGCGACGAACCAGGACGTGTGGCTCGCGGACTTCGCGCGCGGCGGCGAGCCGCGCCGGCTCACGCGCCACCCGAAGAACGACTTCATGCCGACGTTCTCGGCCGGCGGCGACACGATCGCGTTCATCGGGAACCGCGGCACGGGCGACGACGCGCGCGCGGCGATCTGGATGCTGTCGCTCCAGGGCGGCGAGCCGTGGGCGTACGGCAGCACCCCCGAGGGCGTGAGCGAGGTGCAGTGGTCGCCCGACGGACGCTTCCTCGCGTGGGTGATGGCCGACACGCTGCCGAAGCGCGCGAAGGAGTGGCAGAAGAAGAAGTGGGACCACGTCGTCGAGGACGAGCGCCTGCAGTGGCCGCGGCTCTGGGTCACCGAGCTCGCGACCGGCAAGCAGCGCCAGCTCACGAGCGGCCCGCTGTACCTGTGGAACGTGCGCTGGTCGCCGGACTCGAAGACGCTCGCGTTCCTCACGAGCCCCACGGGCAAGGTGGACGACGGCAACGCGCAGGACGTCGGACTCGTGCCGGTCGCGGGCGGCGCGGTGAAGACGCTCGGCGTGATCGGGAACGACTTCGCGTGGTCGCCGGCGGGCGATGCGATCGCGGTCGCGACGACCGAGCACCGCGAGGTGCACGTCGAGAAGACCGACCTGTGGCTCGTCCCGGTCGCGAACGGCGCCGCCGCCGGCGCGCCGCGCAAGCTCACGGCGAACTACGACGAGGACGCGAAGGAGCCCGACTTCGGGCCCGACGGCCGCGCGTGGTTCCTCGGCTGGAAGGGCGCGAGCACGCGCTGGGTGGCGCTCGGCCGCGACGGCGCGGTGTCGTTCGGCGCCGACCTCGGCGGCGACGGCACGAACCTCTCGATCGCATCGAACGGCCGCGCAGCGTGGACGCAGTCGCGCTCGGAGCAGCCGAACGAGGTGTGGGTCGCCGAGCGGCCGGGCGAGCCGGGGCGCGCGCTCACGTCGCTCAACGCGGCCGTGTCGAAGCTCGCGCTCGGCGAAACGCGCACCGTGACGTGGCGCAGCAAGGACGGCACGCCGATCGAAGGCGTGCTGCTGCGGCCGCGCGGGCTCGCGAAGACGGCGAAGCCGAAGACGCTGCTGCTGATCCACGGCGGCCCGTACGCCTCGCGCTACTCGCTCGGCTTCCTGCCGCTGCAGCAGTTCTTCGTCGCGCACGGCTACCAGATCCTGATGCCGAACTTCCGCTCGAGCGGCGGCTACGGCACCGCCTTCATGGTGCGCAAGCGCGCCGACTGGGGCGGCCAGGACTACGAGGACGTGATGAGCGGCGTCGACAGCCTCGTCGCCTGGGGCCTCGCCGATCCCGCGCGCCTCGGCGTGTACGGGCACTCGTACGGCGGCCACCTCACGAACTGGATCATCACGCAGACGAACCGCTTCAAGGCCGCGGTGAGCGGCGCGGGCGCGGTGGACTACGCCTCGTTCGTCGGGCAGAGCGACACGAAGAAGTATCGTGCGTTCGAGTTCGAGGGCTGGCCGTGGGAGAACCCGGACGGCTACCGCCGGATCTCGCCGATCACGTACGTCGCGAACGTGAAGACGCCGACGCTCGTCCAGGTCGGCGAGCAGGACGTGCGCGTGCCGTACCCGCAGTCGCAGCAGCTCTACACCGCGCTGCAGGCGCTCGGCGTGCCGAGCGCGTTCGTCCACTACCCGCGCGAGCCACACGGTCCGCGCGAGTACCGCCACCGCTGGGACTGGCAAACGCGCCAGCTCGCGTGGTTCGACCGCTGGATCCCGTAGCCACCGTACGCGCGCGATGAAGCTCGGCCGCCTCCTCGTCCTCGCGATCGTGCTGTGCGCGCTGCTCGCCGGCGCGTGCTTCGCGTACGTGTGGCCGACGCGCTGGCGCTGGGACCACGTCACGGTGAGCGGCGAGACCTACCCCGTGCGCATCGATCGCATCACGGGGCACGCCGACGTGCTGCTGCCGGGCGACGGCTGGACGCCGATCGAAGACGCGTGGCGCGGCGACGAGGAGCCGCCGGCCGATGGCCGCAGCTGAACGCGCGCGGCGCGCGACGGCGGCGGCGGCGCTCAAGGCGCTCGTCGAGCTGCGCGGCCGCTTCGGCGACGGCGCGGCCGAGCGCAAGCGCGCGCTCGTGCGCGCGCTCGATCGCGCGCGGCTCGCGAGCGCGGCGCAGGTGCTCGCCTTCCACGACACGCTGCTGTTCCTGCTCGCCTACCCGGACGACCTCGCGACCCGCGCCGTCGCCTACGAGGCGCTCGCGCGCTTCCCGGCGCGGCGCGACTTCGCGCGCCACCGCGCGGCACTCGAGGACAGCGGCATCGCCGGCGCCGACGTGCGCTTCCGCTTCTTCGCGCCGACCGCGCGCTGGCTCGCCGCGCGCTTCGGGCCGCGGCTCCGCGTGGACTGGAAGGCGTTCGAGAACGCCGAGCGGCTGAACACGTTCCTGCCGCTCCTCGTGCAGGGCGGCGAGGCGCCGGGCGTGGACGAGTTCGACCTCGGCGTGCGCGGCTGGGTCGACCGGCTGAGGTCGCCCGCGGAGACCGACGCCGCGTTCCTCGTGCGCGCGTTCTCGCAGCTGCCGGTGGACGCGGCGGTGCGCGACGCGCTGTGGGACGAACTCGACGCGCCGCTCGTGCTGGACGGCCGCGGCGCCGCGACGCCGTCGCGCACGCTCGACGCCGCGCCCGAGCACCTCGCGCCGGCGTTCGCGCCGCGCCGGACCCCGCTCGACCGCAGCCGGCCGGACGTCGCGCGCGAACTCCGCCGCCCGCCGCTCGCGTGGCGCGACCTGTCGCGCGCGGACGGCGAGGCGCTGCTCGACCTCGCGCGCGCCGCGATGGTGACGCGCAGCCGCGACCTCGACGCGTTCGCCTACGGCGACCCGGACGACGCGCGGCTCGTCGAGTGCGGCGACGGGCTGCAGTTCGCGTGCTTCGGCGTGCGGCCCGAGCGCCGGCTCGCGCTCGAGTCCGTGTACGCGATGCTCACGCTGCGTCACGGCGTACCGATCGGCTACGTGCTCGCGAGCGGGCTGTTCGGCTCGTCCGAGGTCGCCTACAACGTGTTCGAGACCTGGCGCGGCGCCGAGGCGGGGCGCGTGTACGGCCGCGTGCTGTCCATGGTGCACGCGCTGTTCGGCTCGACCGTCTTCACGATCGACCCCTACCAGCTCGGCTACCACAACGACGAAGCGCTCGACTCGGGCGCGTGGTGGTTCTACCAGAAGACCGGCTTCCGCCCGCTCGATCCCGCGACGCGCGCGCTCATGCGCGAGGAGCTGGCGCGGCTCGAGCGCGACCCGCGCCACCGCACGCCGCGCGCGCGGCTCGAGCGGCTCGCGAGCACGAACCTGTTCTGGTTCCGCGGCCGCGAGCGGCGCGACGTGCTCGCCGTGCTCGCGCTCGGCCGCATCGGCCTGCACGCGACACGCCTCGTCGCGACGCGCTTCGGCGGCGACCGCGCACGCGCCGAGCGCGAGTGCGCGCGCGAGGCCGGGCGGCTCCTCGGCGTGCGCTCGTTCGCGGGCTTCGGCGCGGGCGAACGCCTGTGGTGGCGGCGCTGGAGCACGATCGTGCCGCTGCTCGGCGCCGAACGCTGGAGCGCGGCCGAACGGAAGGCGCTCGCCGCCGTCATCCGCGCGAAGGGCGGACGGCGCGAATCCGAGTTCGTGCGCCGCTTCGACGCGCACCGGAAGCTCCGCGCCGCGATCCGCAGGCTCGCGGCCGACGCCCGCATCGAAGATCCCTGATCCGCCGCATCGCCGTCCGTCTCGCTCCGGGAGGCACCGTGCCAGACCTCGCTCCGTTCCATCCGCAGCTCGTCCATTTCGTCGTCGCGCTGTCCGTCGTCGGCGTCGCCGCGCGCGTGCTGTCGCTCGTCCCGACCGGCGGACGCGTGACGTTCCTCGGGCCGATGGCGGCGACGCTGCTGCTGATCGCAGCGGTCGCGTCGTATCCGGCGGCGAAGTCGGGATTCGCGGCGCACGGTCCGGCGGAGCGCGTGCCCGGCGCGCGCGAGGCGGTGCAGGAGCACGAAGAGGCCGGCGAGTCCGCGCACCAGTGGCTGTTCGTGCTCGGCGCGGTGGAACTGGCGGCGCTCGCGCTCCTGCGCTGGCCGAAGGCGGCGGCCGCAGCGCGCGTGCTCGCGGCCGCGGTCGGCCTGTTCGCGGTGACGCGCGTGTACGCCGCGGGCGAAGCGGGCGGCAAGCTCGTGTACTCCTACGCGGGCGGCGTCGGCCTGCGTTCGGGCGACCCCGCCGATCTCGGACACCTGATGAACGCCGCGCTCTACCACAACGCGATGCAGGCCCGCGACGCGGGTGCGAAGGAGGACGCCGCGCGCTGGGTCGCGGAACTCGCACGCGAGCATCCCGAAGACGCCGACGTGAAGTTCCTGAGCGTCGAGTCGCGCCTCGAGGACCTCGGGGACGCGCGCGGCGCGCTGCTCGCCGCGGACGCGCTCGAGGGACCGAAGGACAACGTGCGCTTCGAGCTGCGCCGCGCCTCGATCGCCGCGCGCGCCTACGCCGCGCTCGGACAGGTCGACTCGGGACGCGTGCGGCTCGAGACGGTGCGCGCCGCGCACCCCGGCGACGAGCGCGTGCAGGCGATGGTGAAGCGCGCGCTCGACCGGCTGGAGGGCGGAGCGAGGTAGCGCGCGCCTACGACCGTTCGCGCAGCTCCGCGGCGAGGTCCTCGCCCGGGTGCTTCGGCACGGCGAAGTACCACCAGTTCCGCTCCGCCGACCAGCCGTGGTAGCGCGCCGAGCCCTCGCCCCACACGCAGCGCGCGCTCGGCTCGAGCGCCGCGCGCGCCATCGCGTCGGCCGCCTCGAGCGCCTCGCGCACTCGCTCGATCTCGTGCAGCGCCGCGAACTCGAGCGCCTCCTCGATGAGCTGGCGCGCGTCGAGGTCGTTCAGGTAGTCGTCGAGCCCGTACGCGTAGCCGCGCTCGAGCGCGCGCGCCGTCCGGCTCCACTGCTCGACGAGGCCCTCGAGGCCGCGCGCGACGACCGTGTCGGGGGCGCCGCGGCGGCGCAGGAACTCCCGGACGGATTCCTCGCGGTCGTTCATCGCCCGGACCGGTGCTCGCGTTCGAGCTGGCGGCGGAAGTAGCGCTCGCCGTCGTTCGGGCGGAAGTACGTGCGGATCACGAGATCGCGATCGAACGCGAGGAACGCCCCGCTCGCGCGGTCGAAGCGGCACGTGACGCCGTCGGCGCGCGTCTCTTCGAGCACGTCGCCGCCCGCGGGCGCGTCGCGCAGCGCCTGCGCGCGCGCGAGGTAGTCGGCGGCGCTCGCGGCGCCGAACTCGGCGCCGTGCTTCTCGAAGTGCTCGCGCAGGCGCTCGTCCGAACGGAATCCGATCTCGGAATGCGAGATCGGCGCTGCCGTGGCGGGCGGTTCGGCGCGCGGCGCCGGCGTGGCCGTCGTTCCGGCCTCGCGCGGCGGCGCCGGCACGTGCGTGACCGAGCGGTACAGCAGCCCGATCAGGGCGAAGACGAGCAGGACGACGAGTCGAACGACGTGCCGGCGGCCCACGGCCCCTCCGGTTCGCGGCGCTGCGGCCGCGCTACAGGATGCGCTTGCCGAGCACGCTCTGCGCGAGTTCGGCCGCGAGGATCCCGGTCATGTTCTGGCTGTCGATGACCGGATTCACCTCGACGAGATCCACGGCGATGATCGTCGCGCGGTCCGAGAGCAGCTCCATCGCGAGATGCGCCTCGCGATACGTGATGCCGCCCCACACCGGCGTTCCGGTTCCCGGCGCGTCTTCGGGGTCCACGACGTCGAGGTCGAACGACAGGTGGATGCCCGCCGTGCCGTCGCTCGCGATCGCCATCGCCTCGTCCACGACTTCCTTCATGCCGCGCTCGTCGATGTCGCGCATGGTGTACACCGTGACGCCGCTCTTCTTGAGCGTCGTGCGCTCGCCCGGGTCGAGATCGCGGGCGCCGATCAGCACGGTGTTGCTCGGGTGCACCTTGGGCGCGCGGCCGCCCAGGTTCACGAGATCCGGATCGCCGAGGCCGAGCGACACGGCGAGCGACATGCCGTGGATGTTGCCGCTCGGCGTCGTCTCGGGCGTGTTCGCATCGCCGTGGGCGTCGAACCAGATGAGGCCGATGCTCTCGTTCTGGCGCGCGTGGTGGTTGCTCGAGCCCGCGACCGAGCCGATCGCGATCGAGTGGTCGCCGCCGAGCACGAGCGGCAGCCGGGTCTCCCCGAGGCTGCGCTCGACCTGCTTCCGAAGCTCCTCGCACGCGGCCAGGATGGGCGCCTTGTAGCGCAGCTTGGTCGCGCCGACCTTCTGCGTCTCGGCGATCATCACGTCGATGTCGCCGAAGTCCACGACCTTGTGGCCGAGCGCCTCGAGCCGCGGCTCGAGGTCGGCGATTCGGATCGCGGACGGCCCCATGTCCACCCCGCGCCGTCCGGCGCCGAGGTCGACGGGGATGCCGATGATTTCGATGTTCCGCTTCTTGGTGGCCATGGGCGGCGCAGAATAGCCGCGCCCCTCGGGGGCGGCAAACGCGCGGAGCGCAGTGCGCGCGGGGCCGAGGGTTCGCGCCCGTCGCGCCCCAAACGCGATTTCTCTCTCGTGCTGCGACCTCGTTCCGGTACTCTCCCCGCCCCACGCAGTCTCTCCGGCCCGCAAGGCGTTTCAGCGGTTTTCACGACCGAAGTGAAGCGCCCGGCCCCAGGCGGTGTATCTCGCCTAAACCTCTGGCACCGACCTTGCCGATGTAGCGGCAACCACGCTCGGCCTACGGGATTTCCCTGATTCCGCAGGTCTTCCGCGCGTTTCGCCGTCCTCTTTCTTGCAGGATGCACAATTGACGTCCACGACCGACATCCTCGGCGCCCCCGAGGTCCGCCGTACCGCTTTCAAATTGCCGGGTTTCAGGGCCATCGCGATCTTCGTGGTGTTCTCGATCCCCGCGGCGATCACGGCCTTCGGGCTGCCCTATTACCTGCTCGATCGCGCGGCCCGGCTGCGCTCCGACCTGCATCCCGCTCTCAAGTCCTCGGGGCCGCTCGGACTCGCGCTCGGCTTCATCGGGTTCGGCCTGTTCGTGTTCATGTGGCTCTACCCGCTGCGGCGCAAGTTCAGCTGGCTGTCGTGGACGGGGCCGGTTGGCGCGTGGATCCAGGTGCACAGCGTCGTCGGTCTGCTCATTCCGCTGATCGTCGCGGTGCACGCGAGCTGGCGCTTCGACGGGCTCATCGGGCTCGGCTACCTGTCCATGTTCGTCGTGTCGCTGAGCGGGCTCGTCGGACGCTACCTCTACACGCACATCCCGCGCGGCCGTGACGGCGCCGAACTGACCGCCGAGGAAACGGCCGGCGAGCGGCGGGCGCTCATCACGCGCATCGCGGCCGCGACCGGATTCGACCCGCGCGAGATCGAGAAGGTGCTCGCGCCGGACACGCGCACGTATGCGGGGCTCGGCCTGCTCGGCACCGTGCGCCGCCTCGTCTCGGACGACCTCCGCCGCCGGCGCGCGATCGCAGCGCTGCGCGGCCACCTGACGTCGCGGCGCTCGGGCCCCTCGCCGATCAGCGGCGAGACGCTGCGCGAAGTGCTGCGGCTCGCGCGGCGCGAGATCGCGCTGCACCAGCAGGCCCGCATGCTCGAGGGCACGCGCAAGGTGTTCGCCCTGTGGCACGTCGCCCACCGGCCGTTCTCGATCACCGCGCTGCTCGCGGTGCTCATCCACGTCGTCGTCGCGCTGTGGGTCGGCGCGGTCGGGATGTAGGAGAACGCCCGCGCCATGCTCTACACGACGATCGCTTTCTTCGTGCTGACGACGCTTTTCGTCGTGCTCCAGGTGCGCAAGAAGTCCGCCGAGGCGCCGATCCGGAGCGTGGCGTGCCCGCGCTGCAGCGCGACGCTGCTGCAGGGCACCGAGATCTGCACCGAGTGCGGCGCGCCGCTGCAGGCGTTCGAGATCGTCGCGGCGAAGATCGTCGAGGACACCCCCGATGCCGGCGAGAAGCTGCACGCGATCGTGCGCGCCGACATGTGCGTCGGCTGCGGCACGTGCGTGGACGCGTGCCCGCACCCGGGCGCGATCCAGATGGTGCACAAGCTCGCGGTCGTGAACACCGAGCGCTGCGAGGGCGCGGGCTCGTGCGTCGCGGCCTGCCCGGTCGGCGGCATCGCGCTCACGAGCGGCGCGTCGGTGCAGCGGGTCGAGGTGCCGCACGTCAACGTGAACTTCGAATCGAACGTGCCGGGGCTCTACGTCGTCGGCGAGCTCGGCGGCCGCGGCCTCATCAAGAACGCGGTGAACGAAGGGCGGCTCGCGATCGAGCACGTCGCGAAGGAGCTGCCGCCGCACCAGCCGCGCAGCGACGGGAGGCTCGACGTGTTCGACGTGCTGATCGTCGGCTCGGGCCCCGCCGGCATCAGCGCCGGACTCGAGGCGCACCAGTGCGGGCTGTCCTACATGGTCGTCGAGCAGGGCTCGCTGTCGGACACGATCCGCAAGTACCCGCGCAAGAAGCTGCTGTTCGCCGAGCCGATCCGCGTGCCGATGTACGGCGACCTGTGGATCGCCGACGGCACGAAGGAAGAGCTGCTCGCGGTCTGGACGAAGGTGATCCAGGAGACCGGCCTGCACGTCCGCACCGGCGAGCGCGTCGTCAAGATCGAGCGCCCCGGCGACGTGTTCGAGCTCACGTGCGACACGGGCCATTCGTGGCACGGCCGCCGCGTCGTGCTCGCGATGGGCCGCCGCGGCACCCCGCGCAAGCTCGGCGTCCCGGGCGAGCACCTCGACAAGGTGCTCTACGACATCGTCGAGATGGAGGCGTTCGAGGGACAGCGCGTCGTCGTGGTCGGCGGCGGCGACAGCGCGATCGAGTCCGCGCTCGGGCTCGCGAACCAGGAGGGCACGCACGTCGTGCTGTCCTATCGCGGCACGGATTTCAGCCGCGCGAAGGAGCGCAACCGCAAGAAGCTCGACGAGGCGGTGCAGAACAAGACCGTGCACCTGCTGCTCGAGAGCCAGGTGAAGGAAATCCGCGAGGACGTCGTCGTCCTCGAGTACCAGGGCGCCCTCCACGTGCTGCAGAACGACGCCGTGATCGTGCGCATCGGCGGTGAAGCGCCGACCCCATTCCTCCAACGCCTCGGGATCCGCATCGTGCGAAAGGAAATCGCGATCGCGACGGAGTCGCGCGCTGCGGCCGGGGCCGAGACGTGAGGCCCCGGCATGCGCGCGCCCTCCTCCTGCTGCTGCTCCTCGCCGGCGCACCCGGCGCCGCACGCGCCCAGCTCTCACCGGGTCCGCTCAGCGCCCCGCACGCCGAACTCGACGCGCAGACGAAGTGCCTGCAGTGCCATTCGCGCGGCGGCGCCGGCGCGATGGACCAGCGCTGCCTCGACTGCCACACGGAGATCGCGGGCATGCTGACGGCGAAGCGCGGCTACCACGCCTCGAAGGCGAAGCGCGATTGCGCGAAGTGCCACCCGGACCACGCCGGGCGCGACTTCCAGCTCGTGAAGTGGGACGCGGGATCGAAGGAGAAGTTCGATCACCTCGAGACCGGCTACGAGCTGAAGGACGCTCACGCGAAGCTCGCGTGCGAGAAGTGCCACGCGCCGAAGAACCAGAAGTCGGCGGTCGTGAAGCTCATCCGCAAGAAGGACCGCGCGAAGTCGTGGCTCGGACTCGAGACGAACTGCGAGTCGTGCCACGGCGACCCGCACCAGGGGCAGCTCGGCAAGGACTGCCTCCAGTGCCACACGTTCGTGGACTGGTCCTCGGCGCAGAAGGAGTTCGACCACGCGAAGACGAAGTTCCCGCTCACGGGCAAGCACGCGAAGGTCGAGTGCGCGAAGTGCCACGCGGCGGCGGCGCTCGGCCGGCCGCTCGACGCGAAGGGCCAGCCCGTGCCGCTGTGGAAGCCGCTGCCGCACGCGGACTGCGTGAACTGTCACAAGGACCCGCACGCGGGCCGCTTCAAGGGCGCGTGCGCGAGCTGCCACGTGACGGACGACTTCCACCGCATCAAGTCGACGGGCTTCAACCACGACCAGACGCGCTACCCGCTGCGCGGCAAGCACCAGGGTGTCGCGTGCGAGAAGTGCCACGACGAGAAGACCGCGTGGGGGCCGAAGCCGCTGTTCGCGAAGTGCACCGACTGCCACAAGGACGCTCACAACGGCCAGGCGACGCTCGCGGGCAAGCCCGCCGACTGCGCCGCGTGCCACGACGTCTCCGGATTCGAACGCTCGATCTACACGCTCGCCCAGCACCAGACGACGCCGTACCCGCTCGAGGGCAAGCACGCGGCGGCGGCGTGCGAGAAGTGCCACTCGAAGGCGCCCGCCGGATCGAAGCTCGCCGCGACGCTCGGCACGGCGCGCGTCGCGATGCGCCCGGCGCGCGCGAAGTGCGTGGACTGCCACCGCGACCCGCACGCCGGCCGCTTCTCGCCCGGCGGCAACCGCCCGCACGCGAAGGAATGTCTCGACTGCCACACGCACGACGGCTTCCGTCCGTCCGGCGTGGATCTCACGGCGCACGCGAAGTTCGCGTTCGCGCTCGATGGCGCGCATCGCGCGACGCCGTGCCAGTCGTGCCACGGCGAACTCGCCGCCGTGCCGGGCGCGCGCACGCTCAAGGCCGACACCGCGGGCGCGCGCGCGCTCAAGTTCGAGGAGCCGAAGCGCACGTGCGTCGCGTGCCACGGACCGCAGAGCCCGCACGGCGAGCAATTCGCCGAACGCAAGGACAAGGGCGTGTGCGAGTCGTGTCACGACGGGCTCGCGTGGAAGCCCGCGAGCCGCTTCGACCACGTGAAGGGCGCCTCGTACAAGCTCGAGGGCGCGCACCTCAAGGTCGCGTGCGCGGACTGCCACCCGAGCCTGACGCTCCCGAACGGCAAGTCGCGCGTCGTCTACCGGCCGCTCGGCAAGCGCTGCGAAGACTGTCACAAGACCACGCCCCGCGAGGGCGACGGCGCCTACGCGCCTTCCTTCCCCCGTCCCGCCGGTGCGTTCGCCGCTTCGTTCGCGGCCCTCGCCGGCACGCTCCACCCGCTGCCCCTCTCCGTCCACGAGGTGACCCGTGCTGCGATCCGGATCTGACCCCACGCCCCGCGCCGCGCGCGTCCGGCAAATCGCCGCCGCGCTGCTCCTGCTGCTGCCGTTCGCGGTGCTCGCCGCGCAGTCGGTCGCGGCCCTGAAGCCGCGGGTCGAGAATCCGCACGGGCCGATCAAGGAACCGTGCGCGAGCTGTCACTCGGCGAAGAGCTGGAAGCCGGCGCGCATCAGCCCCGATTTCAAGCACGAGAAGTACGGCTTCGCGCTCGGCGGCGCGCACGCGGGCACGCCGTGCCTGTCGTGCCACGGCTCGCTCGACTTCGCGCAGAGCAAGACGCAGTGCGTGACCTGCCACGAGGACCCGCACCGCGGCGAGCTGGGCACCGAGTGCGCGCGCTGCCACGGGGACAAGAGCTTCACCGAGCGCGGCCCGATGGTCCGCGCGCACCAGACGACGCGCTTCCCGCTCACGGGCAGCCACGCGGGCATCGAGTGCGAGTCGTGCCACAAGCCGACGGCGCAGGGCCAGAACCGCTTCGTCGGCACGGCCGCGGCGTGCGTGACGTGCCACCGCTCGAACTACGACGCGGCGAAGAACCCCGATCACGCGGCCGGCAGCTATCCGCTCGAGTGCGAGACGTGCCACAACACGCTCTCGTGGAACACGTCGAAGTTCGACCACAACCGCACGGCGTTCCCGCTCACGGGCGCGCACCGCACGACCGCCTGCCAGAGCTGCCACGGCGACGGCGTGTTCGCGGGCAAGAGCACGGCGTGCGCCTCGTGCCATCAGACCGACTACAACGGCACGACGAATCCGAGCCACACGGGCGCCGGCTACCCGATGACCTGCCAGGACTGCCACGGCACCGCGTCGTGGGCGGGCGCGTCGTTCGACCACGCGACGACGGGCTGGCCGCTCACCGGCGCGCACGCGAACCAGCGCTGCCTCGACTGCCACGGCGACGGCGTCTACCGCGGCAAGAGCGCCGCGTGCGCGTCGTGCCACCAGACCGAGTACAACGCGACGACGAATCCGCCCCACCAGGCGGCGGCGTTCCCGGTGACGTGCCAGAGCTGCCACTCGACCGCGACGTGGACGGGCGCGTCGTTCGACCACGCGACGACCGGCTGGGCGCTCACGGGCGCGCACACGAGCGCCTCGTGCGTGAGCTGCCACGGCGACGGCGTGTTCGCGGGCAAGAGCACCGCGTGCCTGTCGTGCCACCAGACGGACTACAGCGGCGCGACGAACCCGAGCCACTCCGGCTTCCCGACCACCTGCGCCGACTGCCACTCGACGATCAACTGGAGCGGCGCGACGTTCGACCACTCGCGAACGAGCTTCCCGCTGACGGGCGCGCACCGCACGACCGCGTGCCTCGCCTGCCACGGCGACGGCGTCTACAACGGCAAGAGCACCGCGTGCGCGTCGTGCCACCAGACCGACTTCAACGGCGCCACGAATCCCAACCACACGGCCGCCGGCTTCTCGAACGCCTGCCAGACGTGCCACACGACGACCGCGTGGGACGGCGGCACGTTCAACCACAACACGACGTCGTTCCCGCTCTCGGGGGCGCACGTGCCGCTCGCGTGCAACAGCTGTCACGGCGACAACGTCTTCAACGGCAAGAGCACGACGTGCGTCTCGTGCCACCAGACCGACTACAACGGCGCGACCGCGCCGAGCCACTCGGGCTTCCCGACGACGTGCCAGGGCTGCCACACGACGATGGCGTGGAGTCCGGCGTCGTTCAATCACAACGCGACGAGCTTCCCGCTCACGGGCGCGCACGTGAGCGCCTCGTGCTCGAGCTGCCACGGCGACGGCGTGTACGACGGCAAGAGCACGCTGTGCGCATCCTGCCATCAGAGCGACTTCAACGGCGCCACGAATCCGAACCACGTCGCGGCCGCGTTCTCGACCGCCTGCCAGTCGTGCCACAACACGACGACGTGGGTCGGCGGCACGTTCAACCACTCCACGACGTCGTTCCCGCTCACGGGCGCGCACGTGCCGCTCGCGTGCAACAGCTGCCACGCGGACAACGTCTACAACGGCAAGAGCACGCTGTGCGTCTCGTGCCACCAGCAGGACTACAACGGCGTCACGAACCCGAACCACGTCGCGGCCGGATTCCCGACCGCGTGCCAGAACTGCCACGGCACGGCGACCTGGAGCGGCGCGTCGTTCAACCACAACACGACATCGTTCCCGCTCACGGGCGCGCACGTCGCGGTCGCGTGCATGACGTGCCACGCGGACAACGTGTTCGACGGCAAGAGCACGGCGTGCGTGTCGTGCCATCAGACGGACTACAACGCCGCGACGAACCCGAACCACCCGTCGGCCGGCTTCCCGAACACGTGCCAGTCGTGCCACACGACGACCGCGTGGGCGCCGTCCACGTGGAACCACGACACGCAGTACTTCCGCATCTACTCGGGCCGGCACCGCGCCCGATGGACGCGCTGCATCGAGTGCCACACGGTCGCGACCGACTTCCGTCAGTTCAACTGCCTGGCGTGTCATCCGCACAGCAGCAAGACCCAGACGGACTCCAATCACGGCGGCGTGCGCAACTACCAGTACAACAGCGCCGCCTGCTATTCGTGCCATCCGAGGGTGTGACCTTGCCGCGACGCCTGCTGCCGTTCCTGCTCCTCGCCCTGCTCGCCGTGCCGGCGCACGCCGCGCGCCCGCTCGAACCGTCGGCGCACGCGGACTCGCTCGCGAAGCTCGTGCGCCGCACGGCGCTCGCGAAGGTTTCGTTCCTCACCGGCGCGTCCGTCTACGTGGACGCTGGCAGTCTCGACGGCATCTCCGAAGGCGACACCGTCCGGCTGATGCGGCAGGGTCGCGAGATCGGCGCGCTGCGGGTGACGTTCGTGTCGTCGCACCGCGCGTCGTGCGACACGCTGGCGCTCGTGGAGCCCGCCGCGGTCGGCGACCTCGTCTCGTACGTCGTGGGAACGCCTCGGCCGCGAAGCCCGACACGGCTCGCGTGCTCGTCGCGGCGAAGCCCGCGGCGCCTCGCCCCGCGCGGCGCGTGGCTCCGATCCGCGGCCGGCTCGGCGCGCGCATGCTGTGGATCGACGCCGGCGCCGGCGGCGCCGGGGACCTGAAGCAGCCGTCCGTGGACGCGCGCGTGGACGGCGTGAACCTCGGCGGCTCGGGCCTCGACTTCGGCGTGGACGTGCGCGCACGGCGCAGCACGCGCACGCAGAGCGACGGCAGCCTCGTGAGCGACAACTCGACCCGCATCTATCGCGCGTCGCTCTCGCTGCACGACGCGCAGAGCCACAAGCGCATGACGCTCGGCCGGCAGGTGTCGCCGACGCTCGCGAGCGTGAGCGTGTTCGACGGCGCGCTCGCCGAGGCGACGTCGGGCATCTGGTCCGGCGGCCTCTTCAGCGGCACTCAGCCCGATCCCGAAACGGACGGCTTCTCGAGCGAGATCCTGCAGCACGGGCTCTATGCGTCGGCCCGCTCCTACCACGGCGTGGACCGCAAGGCGTTCACGCTCGGCGCCGTCACCTCGACGCACCGCGGCGAGGTGAACCGCGACTTCCTGTTCGCCCAGGCGGACTGGATGTCGAAGCGCGGTTCGGCGTACGTCGCGCAGGAGTTCGACTGGTATCGCGGCTGGCGCCGCCAGCCCGGCCACAGCGCGTTCGAGGCGACGAGCGCGTTCGCGTTCGGCCGCTACGACGTCGTGAAGGGGTGGTCGCTGCGCGCGGGCTACGACACACGCCGCAACGTGCGGCTGTGGCGCGACCGCGAGACGCCCGCGACCCAGTTCGACGACCGCTACCGCTCCGGCGGCTGGGTCGGCTCGGCGCTCGAGTTCGGACGGCACCTGCACCTGGACGGCGACATGCGGCTGCGCGCGGGCAGCGAGAGCGACCGCTCGAACACGTGGTCCGTCGGCGGTTCGCTGGACGGACTCACGAGCCGCGCGGTCTCGCTGCGTTCGCGTTTCTCGCTCTACGACAGCGACCCGTCGCGCAGCTCGCTGTGGACGATGAGCCTCTCGGCCCAGCCCGTCTCGGTGCTCAACGTCGGCGTGGACGCCGGACGGCGCGTGACGCAGAGCTTCGAGGCGGGCCTCACCGAGACCGTGACCTGGTACGGGGCCGACGGCGATCTGCTGATCGCGCGGCGCTGGTTCCTGAACGGCTCGTTCGAGCGCGACCAGGGCGGCACGAACGACCTCTTCCAGGCCACGGCGGCGCTCAGCTGGCGCTTCTGAGCGCGCACGCGCCGCAACGACGGGGGCGCCCGGATGCGTCCGCGCGACTCGCCGGAACGCGGAACGCCTGCGCGGGCGCGCCCGGCGCGGCGAATCGCGCCCTTGGGAACCGGCTTTGACGCGCCGATAACGGACGGAGCCGCGGACTCGGGCACCGTTGTCGCGGGCCGCGCCACTCGAAATGCGCCTGAAACCAACCGGCATCCGGCGGGGACTCTTCCTGCTTTCGGCCGCGCTCTGCCTCGGAGCGACGGCGGACACGGTGCGCTTCGCGCTGCCGACGCCGTCGCCGCGCTTCGCGCCGCCGGCGGACGCGCTGTTCGCCGACGATTTCTCGCAGGGCCTCAAGCACTGGATCACCGACCGCGAAGGCGTGTGGAGCGTGACGCGCGGCTTCCTGCGCGCCGACCTCCCGGACGCGAAACAGGAGCGCTCGTTCATCTACGCGGGCGACCCGGCGTGGACCGATCTCGCGGTGGACCTCGACGTGTGCCAGATGCGCGGCGTGGACAAGGGCGTCGTCGTGCGCGTGGACTCCGAGAGCGGCATCGCCGTGGACCTGCGCGGCCCCGGCTATCAGGACGTCGTGTTGCAGCGCCGCGAGTGGCCGATGGGGCGCGCGCCGGTGCTGAACGCGAACGGCATGTGGCACCACGTTCGCGTCGAGGCGCGCGGACACGCCTACCGCGTGTTCGTGAACGGCGAACTGACGCTCGAGCGCGTGGACTCGCGCCGCGCGCGGCCGAACGGCCGCATCGCGCTGCCGGCCTACACCGGCGGCGTCGGCCAGTGCACGGTGTACTACGACAACGTCGTCGTGACGCCGCTGCTTCCGGAGACCGCCGAGAACCGCTGAGCGGATCGCACGCGTTTCCGTGAGCCCCCGCCGCGGGGCTACCATGGCGCCGCTCGCTCGCAACGCGGAGAACGGCCATGACCTTCGACCCTGCGACCCGCGTCCAGGACTTCCTCGTGTTCGGGGAGTTCGGCGACGTCAATCCGTCCATCACCGACTCGTCCACCTACACGTTCCTCTCGCCGGAGCGCATGGCCGAGTCGTTCGAGCACGAGATCGAGGGCTGCTTCCTCTACTCGCGCCACTGGAACCCCACGAACAAGTTCCTCGCCGACGCGCTCGCGCGCATGGAGGACGGCGAGTGCGCGCAGGTGATGGCGTCCGGCATGGGCGCGATCTCGACGACGCTGCTCGCGCTGTGCTCCGCCGGTGACGAGATCGTCGCCGGGAGGACGATCTACGGCGGCACGTACGCGCTCATGAAGAACCTGCTGCCGCGCTTCGGAATCACGACGCGCTTCGTGGACACGAGCGACGCCGCGGCCGTGCGCGCCGCGATCACGCCGAGGACGCGCGTGATCTACGCCGAGAGCATCAGCAATCCGCTGCTCGAGGTCGCCGACCTGCCCGCGCTCGCAGCACTCGCCCACGAGCACGGCGCGCGGTTCGTCGTGGACAACACGTTCAGCCCGATGATCCTGTCGCCGCTCCGTCACGGCGCCGACGTCGTCGTGCACAGCATGACGAAGTTCATCAACGGCACGAGCGACTGCGTCGCGGGCTGCGTCGTCTCGACGCACGACTTCATCGCGAAGCTCAACGACGTGAACGCGGGACCGTCCATGCTGCTCGGTCCGGTGCTCGACAGCCTGCGCGCGGCGAGCATCCTGAAGAACCTGCACACGCTGCACATCCGCATGCGCCGCCACGGCGACAACGCCATGCGGCTCGCGGCGCGCTTCGAGAAGCGGGGGCTTCGCGTCCACTACCCGGGCCTCGCGCACCATCCGCACCACGACCGCATGCACAAGCTCATGAACCACGGCTTCGGCTTCGGCGGCATGCTCGCGCTCGACGTCGGCACGCTCGAGAACGCGAACCGTCTCATGGTGCGCATGCAGCAGGAGAAGGTCGGCTACCTCGCCGTGAGCCTCGGCTACTTCAAGACGCTCTTCAGCGCCCCGGGCCACAGCACGTCGTCCGAGATCCCGATCGAGGAACGCCTCGCGATGGGCTTGAGCGAAGGGCTGATCCGCTTCTCGATCGGCCTCGACCAGGAGATCGAGCGCACCGCGGACACGATCGAGCGCTGCCTGGACGAGGTCATGGGGGCGGTGGCGCGGTAGCGGAGTCGCGACGGCGGCGGGCGGTGCGCGGATCCCGCGCGCCGCCCGCGCGCGTTCAGTGCGCGCGCCGCATCCCCAGCATGCGGAGGCCGTTCAGGATGACGAGCACCGTGCTGCCCTCGTGGCCCGACACCGCGACGGGCAGCCGCAGCGCTCCGAACGGCGTGTGCTGGCCGAGGAACACCCACGTCACGAGCAGCAGCATGACGCCGACCGCGATCGTGACGTTCTGCGCCACGATCGTGCGCGCGGTGCGCGCGAGCTTGAACGCGAACGGCAGCGCGGACAGGTCGTCCGACATCAGCACGACGTCGGCGCTCTCCATCGCGGCGTCGCTGCCGATGCCGCCCATCGCGATGCCGACCGTGGCACGCGCGAGCGCGGGCGCGTCGTTGACGCCGTCGCCGACCATCGCGACCGCGCCGTGTTTCTGCTCCATCTCGCCCACGACCGTGACCTTGTCCTCGGGCAGCAGGTCGCCGCGGTGCGCGTCCACGCCGGTGCGCGCCGCGATCGCCTGCACCGTGTGCAGGCTGTCGCCCGACAAGAGCGCGAGCGACTCGACGCCGTTCGCGCGCAGCGCCTTCACGACCTCGGGCGCGATCGGCCGCACCTGGTCGGCGGCCGCGATCACGCCCCAGCCCGGCGCCCCGCTCGCGGGCCGCCAGCGCACGAGCATCGCGGTCTTCGCCTCGCGCCGAAGCCGCTCGACGTGCGCGAGTCCTTCCGCGGGCGGCTCGACGCCGAGGCTCGTGAACAGCTCGGGCGTGCCGACCTCGATCGTCTCGCCGTCCGCGACCGCGACGAGGCCCTTGCCGAGGTGTGACGTCAGCGACGAGGCGGCCGTGAACGCGACGTTCCGCGCGTCCGCGGCGCGGACGACGGCCTGCGCGAGCGGGTGCTGCGAGCGCTTCTCGGCCGCGGCCGCGCGCTTCAGCACGTCGGTCTCGACCGCGCCCGCGAGCGCCACGACGTCCGTGACCTCGAAGCGGCCGTGCGTGAGCGTGCCGGTCTTGTCGAACGCGACCGCCTTCACGCGCCCGAGCGCCTCGAGGTGGCGGCCGCCCTTGAACAGCACGCCGTTGCGCGCCGCGGCCGCGATCGCCGACAGCACGGTGGAGGGCGTGGCGATGACGAGCGCGCACGGCGAGGCGACGACGAGCAGCGTCATCGCGCGGTAGAACGTCGGCGCGAATTCGCGGTGCATGAGGAGCGGCACCGCGATCATGAGCACGGCCGCGACGATCACGGCGATCGTGTAGTAGCGGCCGACCCACTCGGCGATCTCTTCGGTGCGCGACTTCTGCTCCTGCGCCTCGCTCACGAGCGACACGATGCGTGCGAGCGCCGTGTCGCCGGCGGCGCGCGAGGTTCGCACTTCGACCGCGCCCTGCTGGTTCATCGTGCCCGCGAACACGCGGTCCCCGGCCGCCTTCGACACCGGCACCGACTCGCCGGTGAGGTTGCTCTGGTCCACGAGCGACTCGCCGGTCTCGACGACGCCGTCCACCGGGATCGCCTCGCCCGGCTTCACGATCACGATCTCGCCGACCTGCACGGCCTCGGCTTCGACCTCGATCTCGCGTCCGCCGCGGCGCACGAGCGCGCGCGCGGGGCGCAGCTTCAGGAGCGCGTGGAGCGCGCGGCGCGTGCGCCCCATCGTGTAGACCTCGAGCGTGTTCGAGAGCGAGAACAGGAACATCAGCACCGCGGCTTCCATCACGTAGCCGATGACGCCGGCGCCGAGCGCCGCGAGCAGCATGAGCAGGTTGACGTCGAACTGGAACTTCGCGAGCGAGGCGACCGTCGAGCGAATCGTGAACCAGCCGCCCGTGAGCGCCGAGATCACGAACGCGATCGTGTGCGCGAGCGGGTTCGCGACGGCCTTCTCGAGCACGATGCCGACGGCGAGGAACGCGAGGCACGCGGCGGTGAGTCCCGCCATCGTGCGGTTCTTCGCGAGATGCTCCTGCTCTTCGGCGCTGTGCCGTTCGCCCCACGCCTTGCTGCCGAGCGGGCGGCGGTACTCGGCGCTGTTCTCGGGCGGATGCCGCCGGCGCACGCCGACGCGGTTCGGGTCGGCGAGCACGACGAGTTCGTCGCGTGCGGCGTTCGGCAGCTGGCCGAGACGGAGCGCGCACTCGTCGCACGCGCCGGGCGAGAGCCGTCGCTCGCACGCGGTCACGCGCTGCGAGAACAGCCCGCCGATGTCGTCCGCGAGCGCGTTCAGCTCGTCGGGCGTGACGAGGTTCGGCTGGTAGCGGACCGCGAGCGTGTGCTCCTTGAAGTCCGCTTCGATCGCGACCACGCCCGGGCTCATGCGCAGGCGGTCGGACAGGATCTCGAGGCAGCCGTTGCCTTCGGTGATCGGAGGATGTGCGACGGGGGCGCCGCTCGCGGGCGAAGCAGCGCCTCCCGCAGACGGTGCGGGAGGAATCATGACGCCGCGAATCTAGCACCGGGGCGCAACGCCGTGCACCCCGGCGCGGGCCCTCACCTCACGCGCACGATCGCGCGCGTCCAGCGGCCGCCGTCGGTGACGACGCGCGCGAAGTACACGCCCGCGGGCGCGCGCGCGCCCGAACGGTCGCGGCCGTCCCAGCGCAGCGACTGCGGGCCCGCTTCGAGCACGAGTCCGTTCGCGACCGACCGCACCTCGCGGCCGAGCACGTCGTACACGGCGAAGTCGACGCGGCTGCGCGCGCCGAGCGTGAACTGCACCTCGATCGCGTCGCGGAACGGGTTCGGGGCGATCGCGCGCAGCGCGAACGCGCGCGCGCCCTCCTCGACGCCGGCATTCAGCGGCGTCGAGAGCGGATTGCCGGGGTCGCTGCCCGCGTCGAGTTCGTCGCCATCCAGGTAGCCGTCGCGGTCGCGGTCGAGCCCGGCGCGCTGCCCGGTGCCGTCGGGAACGCCCGTGATCGTGATCTCGCCGCCGGCGCCGCCGAAGCCGCGCAGCGCCGCCGTCGTGACGTTCGGCTCGCCGGCCTTGTCGCTCTTCCACGCGTCCGCGCCGAGGTACAGCCAGCCGCGCGGCTGCCCGGCGCGGCGCCCCTTCGCGACGAGGTCGCAGTAGTTGAGCGCGGCCTGGGCCTTCAGCGTGTCGAGCCGCGCGATCGCGGGCGCGTCCGAGTTGTTCGCGCCGAAGAACGTCAGCTGGAAGCCGACGGCCGGCGCCATGCCGGTGTCGAACGCGAGCAGGAACGACTCGACGTCGCGCCGGTTCGCGTCGGCCGCCGGCCCAACGCCGAAGTTGAAGACCGGAATGCGCAGGAAGTCGAACAGGTTGTCCATCGAGCCGTCGTGCAGGTAGCCGAAGCCGCGCTTCACGACGAGCCCGATCGAATCGCGGAATCCGGTCTTGCGATAGAGATTCCGCAACTGCGGCACCTTGATGTCCTGATCCTCGAGCAGCGCCGCGTCGTCGATGATCTGACCGTTCGTGCCGGGACCGAAGTTCGTCGCGGTGTGACAGTCGTTGCAGCGCAGCGGGCCGTCCACGATCGCGTTCAGGTAGAACGCCTGCCCGCGCGCCGCACTCGGCTGGCCGGGCGGCGCGTCCGCGAAGCCGCGGTCGAGGCGCTGGTTCGGGTTCGGCGGATTCACGAGCGCGAGCGTGAACGCGTCGAACGCCGCCATCTCGCTGTCCGGCAGCTGCGCGCCGCGGCCCATCAGGCTCACGAACGCGCCGTTGAACGCGTCGAGGTTCGCGCGGTCCGCGCGCCAGTGGAGCCGCCCCGTGCCGTTGAGTCCGCGCAGCGTCTGCGTCGTCATCGGGCCCTTCATCGGGTGGAAGCCCTCGAGCAGCGGATCGAGCATGCCCGGCGGCGACGCCTGCGTGTGTCCGAGCGGATCGCCCAGGTCCCACGCGATCGCGTCGAAATCGCCGGACACGTGGCACGTCGCGCACGCCTGGTCGCCGTGGCCCGACGTGAAGCCGCCGTAGAAGAACTTCCGCCCGTTCACGATCGCGTCGGGCGTCGGATCGAAGCCGATGCCGATCGTGTGGAGCGGCTGGAGCGTCGCCGCCGACAGCGTCTGGAGCTGGTTGCGGAAGCGGCCGACCACGTAGAGCCGGCCGCGCGCGGCGTCCTCGACGACCGCGCTCGGGCCCGCGACCGTCGGCACGCGCGCGACGATCGCGTCGGCGCCAGCGTTCGGATCGACGACCGCGAGACGGTCGCTCGTGAGCGACGTGACGTAGGCGCGCTGGCCGTCCGCGGACCACGCGACGCACATCGGGATGCCGACCGCCGAGTCGCGCTCGGCCTGCGGGCCCGGCGTGACGGCGTAGTTCGCGTCGGGGTCGAGCGAGCGGATCGTCGTCGCGCCCGACGGCGCGACGAACGACACGCGCGTGTCCACGAGGTGGCCGCGCACGTTCGGCTCGAAGCGCACGAGGTTGCGCGCCTCGGTGCCGGTCGTCGCGATGCGGCCGTCGGCGGCGACCGCGAGCCCGAAGTTCACCGTGCCGAGGTCGCCGAACGTGCGCGCGATCGCGCGCGTCGCGGTCGAGAGCTCGGCCACGTCCACTTCGGCGAGCGAATATTTCGCCTTGTGGTTCCACGTCTTCCCGCTCTCGTCGGCCCAGGTGCCGTTCGGCTGCTGCCGGATGATGAGCCCGACGTTCGGCGCGATGAGCCCGATCGAATCGGGCGGCGAAGGGCTCGCGGGCGGCATCGAGTCGTTCGGCACTTCGCTCTCTGCCAGCACCGACGTGCGGTTGCCGGCGTGGAACACCGCGGCGTAGACGAGCGTGCCGGCGGCGTTGCGCGCGAGCGCGCGCGGCTGGCGGCCCGGGATCGCGATCGTCTTCTGCAGCGCGAGCGTTCCCGAGTCGTAGACGCGCACGACGTCCTCCTGCCCCACGCTCACGTACGCCGAGCCGGCGGCGAACACGACGTCCCACGGCTCGTCGCCGACGCGCACGCTCGCGCGCGTCGCGAGCGTGTTCAGGTTCACGACGCTCACGTCGTCCGACAATTGGTTCACGACCCACGCGGTCGAGTCGTCGAGCGCCGCGACCGACACGGGCTCGAGGCCGACCGGGATCTCGGCGATGCGGCGCGGCGTCGCGCCCGTCAGGTCGAACACGGCGAGGCGCGCGTCGGGCGTGTTCACGACGAGCAGCCGCGCGCCCGAGGGCGTGAGGCACGCGGGGTGGACGTGCGGGCTCTCGAAGTGGACGAAGTCGGTGACGTCCTGCACGCGCGAGGCGAGCCGCGGTGGCAGGGCCGCGAGTCCGAACGCGAGCAGCGCGACGGCGAGCAGCGGAGCGATGCGCTTCATCGGGGGACGCCTTCCTGCGGCCGCGGCACGTCGAGCGTTCCGCGCGCCCGTCGCGCGATCGCCGGCGGACGCGCCTCCGCCGGCGGCCGCGCGGCGCGCGGCAGCGCTACCAGAGCCGCACGAGCGAGCGGGTCGTGGTTCCGGCCTCGGTCTTCATGCGCACGAAGTACACGCCCGCGGGGACCGTGCGGCCGTCGCGATCGCGGCCGTCCCAGCGCAGCGACGAAGGCCCGACCGGGAACGCGCGGCCCGCGGCGAGCGGCTTCACCTCGCGGCCGAAGAGATCGTAGATACGCGCATCCACCGTTCCCGCGCGGCCGAGCGTGAACGCGATCTCGGTCGAAGCGCGGAACGGGTTCGGCGCGATCGAGCGCAGCGCGAACGACGGCGCGCCCGGACGCGGCGGCGTGCCGACGTCCACGAGCGACGGGATCGAGAGGAAGTCGCCGGGGTCGCTGCCGTGGTCGCGCTCGTCGCCGTCCAGGTACGTATCGCGATCGCGATCGTTGCCCATGCGCTGGCCGCTGCCCTTCGGCACGCCGAGCAGCGTCAGCTCGCTGCCCGGGCCCGCGAGCGCGCGCAGCTGCACGGACGTGAGCGGCGCCTCGGCCGCCTTGTCGGGCTTCCACGAGTCGGGGCCGTTGTAGTACCAGCTGCGCGGCTGGCCGCCGACGCGGCCGCGCGCGACGACGTCGCAGTAGTCGAGCTGCGCCTGCGACTCGAGCGTGTCCATGCGCGTGAGCATCGTCGGGTCCAGGTTGTTCGAGCCGTCGAACGTCATCTGGAAGCCGACCGCGGGCGACATGCCCGTGTCGAAGGCGAGCAGGTACGCCTCCATGTCGCGCCGCTTCTCGTCGGCCGCGATCGAATCGGGACCGAAGGCGAACTGCGGGCGGTGCAGGAAGCGGAACGGCGTGTCGGAGGAGCCGTCGTGCGTGTAGCCGAAGCCGCGCTTGTTCTGCGCGCCGGGCTCGTCGCGGAATCCGGTCTTCCGGTAGAGGTTCCTGAGCTGCGGCACCTTCAAGTCCTGCGGCTCGAAGATCGTGTCGCGGTGGACCATCTGGCGGTTCGTGCCGGGACCGAAGTTCGCCTCGGCGTGGCAGCTCTCGCACGTGCGCGTGCCGCCGAACGAGAGGCTGTCCACGAAGAACTCGCGGCCGCGCAGCGCGCTCGGCTGGCCGGGCGGCGCGTCGGGGAACTGGCGGTTCAGGTGCTGGTTCGGATTCGGGGCGTGCGTGAGCGGCATCACGAACGCGCCGAACGCCGTCATCTCGGAGTCGGCGAGCGGCGCGCTGCGGCCCATGAGCGACATGAAGGCGGCGTTGAAGGCGCTCAGGTCGACGCGATCGCCGCGCCAGTGGAGCGGCTCGGTGTTCGTCAGGCCGCGCAGCGTCTGCGTCACCATCGGGCCCTTCATCGGATGGAAGCCGGCGAGGCCCTGCGTGTTCGGCGGCGTCGGCGGCACGAACGAGCCGTAGGGATCGCCGAGGTCCCACGCGAGCCCGTCGAGGTCGCCGAACAGGTGGCACGTCGCGCACGACTGGTCGCCGTGCGTCGAGGTGAAGCCGCCGTAGAAGAACTTCCGGCCGTTCACGATCTCGTCGGGCGTCGGGTCGTTGCCGACCTTCGTGAGCGCGGCCTGCTGGAACGTGTCGAGCTTCAGCGTCTGGAGCTGGTTGTGGAAGCGGCCGACGACGTACAGGTGGTTGCGGCCCTCGTCCACGAGCACGCCGGTCGGGCCCGCGACGCACGCGACGCGCGCCTTCACCGCCGAGAGCGCGCCCGCGAGCGGATCGCACACCGCGATCTTGTTGGTCGCGAACGACGACACGTACACGCGCCGCGTGTCGCTGCCGGCGGCGATGCCCGTCGGGATGCCGATCGCGGAGTCGGCCTCGGCCTGCGTGCCGGGCAGCGTGAAGTAGTCGATGTGCGCGTCGAGCTTCACCGGCACGCCGGTGCCCGAGGCGAACGAGACGGTCGCGAGGTTCGTCTCGACCTGGTAGCCCGACACGCGCAACTCGAAGCGGTTGAGGTTCCGGCCTTCGGTGACGGGGGCCACGATGCGGCCGTTCGCCGGACACACGTCGATCGCGAAGATCGTCGTGCCCTGCCCGGTGAAGTTGCGCGCGATCGCGTCGGTCGCGGTGTTGATCTCGGAAATGTCGTTGTCGGGCATCGAGTACGGGACCTTCGAGTTCCAGTTGTTCCCGTACATGTCGTACCAGGTCGAGCCGAGCTGCTGGACGATCAGCCCCTGCGCGGGCGCGGCCGGCAGGCCGGGATCCATCGGCAGCTCGGGGTCCTCGGGCATGCCGCCGCTCGGGATCTTCGACGGTCCGAGGATCGAAGTGCGGTTGCCGGCCATGAAGTTCGCGACGTAGACGCGCGTGCCGGCGGGATTCGTCGCGAGCGCGCGCGGCGTGCGGCCGGGAATCGTGATCGTCGAGAGCAGCGCGAGCGTCGCCGGGTCGTACACCTTGACGACGTCCTGCCCGCCGACGCTCACGTACGCCTTGCCGTTCGCGAACACGACGTCGCCCGGCTCGTCGCCGACGCGCAGCGTCGCGATCGTGTGTCCGAGGTTCAGGTTCACGACGTTGACGTCGTCCGAGAGGAAGTTCACGACCCACGCGATCGAGTCGTTCAGCGCTCGCACCGAGACGGGCTCGAGGCCGACCGCGATCTCGCGCTGGAGCGTCGGCACCGTGTCGGCCGTGAGCGAGTACGTCGTGAGGTAGCCGTCCGGCGTGTTCACGACGAGCAGCCGTGCCTGGTCCGGCGTCATCGCCACCGGGTGGACGTGCGGGCTCTCGAAGTGGACGAAGTCGGGGCTCGTCGCGGACTTGGAGGCCAGGTGCCGCGGAGCGATTGCGAGGCCGCCGGCCAGCACGAAGACCGCGAGGAGGAGCGAGATGCGACGCATGCGAACGATCTCCAGGGAGCGATCGGGCGCTTCGGCCTTCGCTCGGAGGGGACGGCAAGGGGAAAGATGGCCGCGAAATTGTAGCAGCGGCGCGAAGCCGGAACGGAGCCCAAAATGCGTTCGGACGCGGCGACTGCGAGCGCCTCGGGCGAACGCGATCGCGCGCCGGTCCGCCGTGATCCGGCGACGCGACACGCCCGCGCACGGTGCGGCTCGAGACGAGGTCGAGGCGCCGCGCGCGAGCGCGCCGTGACGCCCCGGAGTCGAGCCCCTACACTGCCGCGCGCCTTTGCCCGCGCCGCGCGCGCGCCGTCGAACCCCCGAGCCAGGATGGCCCCATGCCCGCTCCCGAAGCCCCGCTGCTCCCCCGCGAACTCGCCTCCGAACTGCTCGCGCTCGCGCGCACCCACGGCGCCGCGTTCGCCGAGGTCTACGCCGAGGCCACGGTCCACACCGCGTTCACGCTCGAAGAGAACCGCCTCAAGACCTCGCAGTACTCGGTGAGCCGCGGCGTCGGGGTGCGAGCGATCGCGGGCGAGCAGACGGGCTACGCCTACGCCGACGGGTTCGCGCCCGACGACCTGCGCGAGGCGGCGCGCGTCGCGGCGCGCATCGCGCGCGAGGGCGGAGGCGCGGCCGCGGCGGCGACGGCGTTCCGCGTCGTGGACGCGCCGGCGCCGTTCACGCTCGAGTCGCCCGCGCCGCTCGCCCTGGACGAGCGCGCGAAGATCGCGCTCGTCCGGCGCGCGAACGACGCGGCGCGCGCGGTGGACGGGCGCGTGCACGAGGTCACGGTCTCGTTCGCCGACTCCTCGAAGCGCTTCGCCGTGGCGAATTCGGACGGCGTCTGGGCGGAGGACACGAACTTCCTCTCGCGTCTCTCGGTCGCGGCGCTCGCGCTCGAAGGCGGCCAGCGCCAGAGCGCGCACACGTCGGGCGGCGGCTGCGTGGACGGCGCGTACTACGAGCGCGTGCGCACGCCCGAGGCCGTCGCGCGCGAGGCGGCCGAGACGGCCGTGCGGCTGCTGTCGGCGCGCGAACCCGAGGGCGGCACGTACCCGGTCGTCGTCTCGCCGGGCTGGGGCGGCGTGATGGTGCACGAGTGCTTCGGTCACAGCATGGAAGGCGACTCGATCCGCAAGAACACCTCCATTCGCGCCTCGCAGCTCGGGCAGCTCGTCGCGTCGAAGGGCGTGACGATCGTGGACTCGGGACTCGTGCCGGGGAGCCGCGGTTCGTTCCGCGTGGACGACGAAGGCACGCCGGCGCAGCGCACCGTGCTCGTCGAGGACGGCGTGCTCGTCGGCTACCTGTGGGACCTGCTGAACGCGCGGCTCACGAACCACGCGCCGACCGGGAACGGCCGCCGCGCCTCGTACCGCGACTTCCCGCTGTGCCGGATGACGAACACGTACATCGAGCCCGGCCCGCACACGCCCGAGGAGCTGATCGCATCGGTGAAGCGCGGACTCTACTGCCGCAAGCTCGGCGGCGGCTCGGTGAGCCCCGCCGACGGCAACTTCTCGTTCGAGGTCACGGAGGGCCAGATGATCGAGAACGGCCGGCTCACGCACCCCGTGCGCAACGCGACGCTCGCCGGCAACGGCAACGACGCGATGCTCAAGATCGATGCGGTCGCGAACGACTTCGCGGTGCAGGGCAGCATGGGTTCGTGCGGCAAGGACGGTCAGTGGAAGCCCGTCGGCGTCGGCCAGCCGACGGTGAAGTTCCGCGAGATCACGGTTGGAGGCACGGCGTGAGCGCGCGCCGCTTCGCCGCCGGCGCCGCCCCCGATCCGGCGCGCGAGACCGCCGCGCTCGAGTCCCTCGCCGCCGACGCCGTCGAGCGCGCGCGACGCGCCGGCGCCGGCGAGGCCGAGGCGGTCGTCGCGGCGAGCCGCGCGTTCACCGTGCGCGCGAGCGGCGGCGTGATCGAGTCGCTCAAGCAGAGCGCGACGCGGCTGCTGGGCCTGCGCGTCATCGTCGACGGCGCCGTGGGCTTCGTGTCGTCCTCCGACCTCTCGCCCGCCTCGCTCGACGACCTCGCCGAGCGCGCGGTGACGCTCGCGCGCTTCTCGACCCCCGACGAGGCGAACCGGCTGCCGACGGCCGACGAAGCCTCGGGCCCCGATCCCGGCGACCTCGAGCTGTGGGATCCGGCGGTGCCGGCGTGGCCGGCCGAGGCGCGCATCGCGCTCGCGCTCGAACTCGAACGCCTCGCGCTCGCCGCCGATCCGCGCATCCTCCGCACGGACGGCTCGCAGGTGAGCACGCGCGACGGCGCGAGCGCGATCGCGAACTCGCACGGCGTCGTGCGCTCGACGCGCGGCACGTCGGCGAGCGCGTACGTCGTGCCGCTCGCCGACGATCGCGACGGCAAGCAGCAGATCGGCATCCACTATTCGAGCCGCCGCCACCTCGCCGAACTCGAGAGCGCCGAGGCGATCGCGCGCGCCGCCGTCGCGCGCGCGGTCGCGAAGGTCGGCGCGCGCCGCGTCTCGACGGCGAAGGTGCCGGTCGTCATGCACCCGGACGTCGCGGCGTCGTGGCTCGGCGAGATGTACGACGCGTTCACGGGCGAAGCGGTCGTGAAGCGCACGTCGTGGCTCGAGGGCCGCCTCGGCCAGCCGATCGCGGCGCCGCTCGTCACGATCGTGGACGACGGCCGGCTGCCGCGCGGCCCCGGCTCGACCGCCTGGGACGGCGAAGGCGTGCCGACGCGCCGCAACGTGCTCGTGGACCGCGGGACGCTCGCGATGTTCGAGTACGACTCGTACTTCGCGCGCCGCGCGGGCACGCGCTCGACCGGGAACGCGGTGCGCTCCGCCGGCTCCGTTCCCGGCATCGGCTGCCACAACCTGTTCGTCGTCCCGGGCGACGAATCGCCCGACGCGCTGCTCGCGCGCGTGGACCGCGGCTTCTACCTCGATGACACGGGCTCGTACGGCTTCAACCCGGTGACGGGCGACTACTCGTTCCAGGCCTCGGGCTTCTGGATCGAGAACGGCGCGAAGGCCTACCCGGTGGACGGCGTCACGGTCGCGTCCACCTCGCTCGAGATGCTGAAGCGCGTCGTCGCGATCGCGAACGACCCGCGCCGCGACGGCGCGGTGTCGAGCCCGACGCTGCTCATCGAGGAGATGACGATCGGCGGCGAGTGACGCCGTCGCTCAACGCGGCTCGCGGCGCTTGAGCAGGTCCTCGAACAACGCCTCCGGATCGCCGTAGCGGGCGGCGTAGTCGGCCTGCGCCGCGGCGATCACCGTGCGGGCGGCCGCGGCGTCGTAGACGTCGGTGACCTCGATGCGGCGCGCCCCCTCGCCGGGCATGTCCTTGTAGGTGAGGAAGTAGTGGCGGATGCGGTCCACGAGCACGTCGGGACAGTCGGTGAGGTCGCTCCAGTCGGCGTACGTCGGATCGCTCTCGAGCACGGCGATGATCTTGTCGTCCACTTCGTCGCCGTCGAACATCCGCAGGCCGCCGATCGGCCGCGCCTGCACGAGCAGCGCGCCGTGGTTGATCGTGCGCTCGGTCAGCACGCAGATGTCGAGCGGATCCTGGTCGCCGCGGGAGCCCGGGCGTCCCGCGAGCGCGGCGACGCGTTCGTCGCACAGCGTGCGCGGGATGAAGCCGTAGGGCTCGGGCGAGAGCGACGAGTAGCGCTGCGGACGGTCGAGGCGCAGGAAACCGCTCGACTTGTCGATCTCACACTTCACGGTGTCGGTCGGCACGAGCTCGATGAACACCGTGACGACTTCGGGCGCGCTCGCGCCGGCCGAGAGGCCGTGCCACGGGTGCGCCTGGAACAGCATGCCGAGCAGGCGCTGGACGTCGCGCGAGGTCTGTTGAGGCATCGGGGGTCTCCGCTGCGCGGGAAGGTCGCGGCGCGCCGATGGCGCGACGACGCCCGCAGCCTATCCGATCGCGCGCCGCTCCGTCGCTACGGCTGGAACGGCCGTTGGCGCGTCTGATCCCACGCCGCGAGCGCGGGCTTCGCCGCGAGCAGCGTGTCCACGACGCCCGTTCGCGAGAACGGCGCGATGCCCTGCCCCTGCGGCGCGGGGAGCGAGGCCACCTCGATGTCGGTGAAGACGAGCTGGAACACGGCGGCCGCGTGCGCATCGTCGAGCAGCTGCGCCTGCCGGACCATGAAGCGGCGCTGCTTGTCGGCAGTGCCGACGACGGTGCTGAAGCTCTCGGACGTCCACCCGCCCTCGGTGATGCCGACGGGCGTGGTGCGCCCCTGGACGAGGCGCGAGTAGTAGTTGAGCGGCAGGCTCTCCGGTTCGGCCCAGGCGAAGTAGGGATAGGACGACAGCCCGAGCACCTGGATGAACGGGAAGTCCGTGAAGTCGGTCGCGACACCCTGATAGCTCCCGACGTTAGGCAGGAGCCCCCACGCGGTCTCGACCTGCACGCTCGCCGACAACGTCGCCGCAGGGTCGTGTGCGCGGACGTCCGCCGCGGCGTCGTTCACCACCTGCTTGATCGCGTTGTAGAGCGTCGGCGAGGAGGCCGCGCGGATCAGGTTCGTCTCGAGCGCCAGCCCCATCACGTCCGGATGGATGAGCGTGTCGAGCGCGACGCACCAGTTCCGATAGAGCTGCTGGATCGCGGGCTCGGTGATGTGGTGGCCCGCGGCGACGAGCGGGTCGGACTCGGCGGCGCGGTTCAGGCCGTTCGCGGGATCCACGTACACCCAGACGCGGAGTCCGTTTCCGCGGTAGTAGTCCGCGAGCGGCTTGATCTGCCGCAGCACGATCGAGTCCGCGCGGGTGCCGGCGAGCAGCGAGTCCCACGGAGCCTCGAAGCTGATCATCGCGACGTCCGAGTGCTGGATCAGCAGGTTGATCGCCTGGAGCAGGAGGTTGAAGTCGGCCCGCGGGGCGTTGGCCATGAAGCCCATGCGGTAGCTGCGCGGAGGGCCCGCGGTCGGAGCCGGCTTCGTCGGCTTCTTCGAACACCCGCCGAGCACGGGGAGGAGCGCCATCGCCGCGAGGAGCGCGATCGCGAGCGCCGGGCGGAGCCCGGACCGCCGAACGGGCCAGGGTGCGAGCGCGGGGGTCACGGCGTCGTGATCGGGCATCGGGGCTTTCTCCTTGAGCGCGGGAGCGCCGGCGCATCCTGCCAGTCGGCGCGCGGCACTGCCAGCCTGTCCCGGCCGGGCGGCCCGAGAGCGCGGCGGCGGCGCGCGGAGCGTCGTAGTGGGCCGCTGTGCGCGGCGGAGTTCCCCGGAATTCGGCGCGCGGCGCGGCCGCGACGCCGGGTGGCACGCCCGATGCGGATCGTTCCCCGCGGGCGCCGCCGGGCGCCCAGGAGGCAGCCATGAAGATCCTCATCGGTGTGGACGATTCCGCCTACTCGCAGGCGGCCCTGGACTGGGTCCGGCGCACGAGCTGGCCCAGCGACACGGAAGTGATCGTGATGTCGGTCGCGCGCGGCGTGATGGTGGCGTACGCCAATCCGGAGTTCCCGGCCTCCACCTACACGAGCGAACTGTTCGAGGAAGAGGTGCGGGCGCACCAGGAGATCGCCACGCGCTACGAGCGACAGCTGAAGGAGACCGGGCTCAAGACGCGGGCGAAGGTCGCCGAGGGCGACCCGCGCGAGTCGCTCGTCACGACGGCGCGCGATCTCGGCGTGGACCTGATCGTGCTCGGCTCGCACGGGCGCACCGGTCTGTCGAAGCTCGTGATGGGCAGCGTCGCGAGTCACGTCGTCGCGCACGCGCCGTGCAGCGTGCTCGTCGTGAAACTGCCGAAGCGCTAGTCGCGCCGAAAACTTCGAGGGCCGGACGCGCGTGCGTCCGGCCCTCGTATCGTTCGACGCCGCGTCAGCTGGCGGCGCGGCGCCGATGAATCGCCGCGTCGACGGCGTCGCACATTTCGGCGCCGTCCACGGGCGAGATGGCGAAGTACGTCGGACGCAGGTCGAGCACCGACCGGCGCACGCGCACCGAGG
>JBGAOA010000042.1:6768-35957 GCA_044222065.1 Candidatus Eiseniibacteriota bacterium | reverse complement strand
TGGGGCGCGGCCGCGCCCGTGTGGCTCCCCGCGCTCACCGCGCCGATGCGGCTCGTGCTCGGCCCCGAGGCGTCCCCCGCCGGGCTCGTCGCGGGCCGCGGCCTCGTGCTCGTCGCGAGCGCGGGCGCTCCGGGCGGCGTCTCGCCCGTCGCGGTGCTCGCGCTGTTGCTGTTGTTCGTCGCGCTCGCGTTCGCGTGGGGCACGCTGCGGGGCCTGCGCGGCGGCGTGCGGCGCGCGCCCTCGTGGTCGTGCGGCGTCGCGCTCGGCCCGCGCATGCAGTACTCGGCGCTCGGATTCACGAAGCCGCTGCGCCTCATCTTCGCGCCCGTGCTCCGCAACGAGAACGAGATGGAAGTGCTCGAACAGGGCGCGCCGTACTTCGCGAAGAAGTCCGTGCGCCACCGCGGGGTCGGCTCGTTCGTCGAGGAGCGCCTGTACCAGCCGCTCGTCCAGGGCGTGCTGTGGGCGTCGGAGCAGGCGCGCCGCGTGCAGGCCGGCGACCTGCACGTCTACCTCGCCTACGTGCTCGTGACGCTCGTCCTGCTGCTGGTGTTCGCGCGATGAGCGCACTCGTCGTGCTGCTCCAGACGCTGCTGCTCGTGGCGCTCGCGCCGCTGTTCGCCGGCGCGATCGCGAAGCTGCGCGCGCGGCTCCAGATGCGGCGCGGGGCGCCGCTGTTCCAGCGCTACGCCGACCTCGCGCGGCTGCTCCACAAGGAGTCCATCGTCTCGAACGACGCGTCGTGGCTCGCGCGCGCCGTGCCGTACGTCGTGTTCGGCGCCTCGGTCGCGATCGCGACGTGGATCCCGGTCCTCACGGTCGAAGGCCCGCTGTCGTTCACGGGCGACCTCGTGCTCACGGTCGCGCTGCTCGCCGGCGTGCGCATGCTGCTCGCGTTCGGCGCGCTCGAATGCGGCACGACGTTCGGCGGCATGGCCGCGAGCCGCCACCTCGCGCTGTCGGCGCTCGCCGAGCCCGCGCTCATGCTCGCGGTGTTCACGCTCGCTCTCGGCGCCGGCACGACCGATCTCGCAGGCATCAGCGGCGCCGTCGCGCGCGCGCCGCACGGCTGGCTCTCGCCTTCGCACCTGCTCGCGCTCGCGGCCGTGTGGATCGTCGCGCTCGCCGAGACCGGCCGCGTCCCGGTGGACAACCCGGTCACGCACCTCGAACTGACGATGGTCCACGAAGGCCTCGTGCTCGACTACTCGGGGCGCCACCTCGCGCTGCTCGAGTGGTCGGCGGCGCTGCGCCAGATCACGCTGTTCACGCTCGTCGCGAACCTGTTCCTGCCGTGGGGCATCGCGCTCGACGCCGAGCCCGGCGCGATGCTCGCGGGCGCGATCGCGTGGGCGCTCAAGCTCGCGCTGTTCGCGCTCGTCGTCGCCGTGACCGAGTCGCTCGTCGCGCGGCTGCGGCTGTTCCGCATCCCCGAGTTCCTCGGCATGGCGTTCCTGCTCTCGCTGCTCGCGCTGTCCTCGGACTCGTTGCTCCGATGATCCCCGAACTCGACTGGCTGCCGCGCTCGAGCGCGCTCAACCTGCTCGCGGGCGCGTTCCTGCTGTCCGCGCTCTACGCCGTGACGCGGCGGCGCCCCGCCGACTGCGTGGCCGGGTACGCGTGGAACTCGGTGAGCCTCGCGCTCATCGCCGCGGTCGTCGCGGGCTCCACGGGCGCGCGGCACATCTGGATCGCGGCGGCGCTCGTGCTCGGCTTCAAGGGCGTCCTCATTCCGTTCCTGCTGCGCACGCGCGCGCTCGACGCCGCGAAGCGCGCCGAGCCCGCGCCGCTCGTCGCGGTCCCCGTGGGCACGCTGCTGTGCGGCGCGCTCGTCGTGCTGGCGTTCGCCGAGACGCGCGAGCTGTTCGGCTCGCCCGCGACGGTGCTCGGCTCGTGCCTGCCCGTCTCGATGGCGACCGCGCTGCTCGGGCTGTTCCTCATGGTGACTCGGCGGCAGCCGCTGCTGCAGATCGTCGGGCTCGTGATCGTCGAGAACGCGATCTTCCTCGCTGCCGTGTCGCTCACGTACGGCATGCCGCTCGTCGTCGAGATGGGCGTGCTGCTCGACGTGCTCGTCGGCGTCGCTCTGCTCGGGCTGTTCGTCGGCCGCATCGAAGAGACGTTCGAGTCCGCGGACACGAAGCGTCTGACGACGCTCAAGGGATGAGGCGCGCGTGAACGTCCTGCTGCTCGCCCTCGCGCTGCTGCCGCCGCTCTCGGCGATCGCGTGCCTCGTGGTCCCGGGGGCGCGCACGCCGGCGCGCGTCGCGATCGGCGCGAACGCGCTCGTGCTCGCGGGCGCGCTCGCGGTCGCGGCGGGCGCGCTCGGCGGAGCGCCGGCGGTCGGCGGCGGCGGCTGGCTGCTCGCGGACCCGCTCGCGGCGCTCGTGCTGTGCCTCGTCGCGGTCGTCGCGCTCGCGTCGTCGTGGTACGGCGCCGGCTACCTTCCGCTCGTCGCGTCGGAACTCGGGGCGCGGTGGACGCCGCAGCGCTTCCACGCGCTCTTCCAGGCGCTCGTCGGATCGCTCGTCGTCGCCGCGATCGCGAACAACCTCGGCCTGCTGTGGATCGCGATCGAGACGAGCACGCTCGCCTCGGCCGTGCTCGTGAGCGCCTACCCGCGGCCCGGCGCGCTCGAGGCCGCGTGGAAGTACCTCATCCTGTGCTCGGTCGGCGTCGTGTTCGCGCTGCTCGCGACCGTGCTGCTCTACGCCTCGGCGGTCGGCGTGTTCGGCGAGGGCGCGGCCGGCCTGCAGTGGGCCGCGCTGCGCGAGGTCGCTCCGCACCTCGACGCGCGCCTGCTGCGGCTGTCGTTCCTGTTCGCGCTCGTCGGCTACGGCGCGAAGGCCGGACTCGCACCGCTCCACACCTGGGCGCCCGACGCCTACGGCCAGGCGCCGACGCCCGTGAGCGCGACGATGTCCGGCGGACTGCTCGCGGTGTCGCTCGTCGCGCTGTTCCGCTTCCACTCGCTGTGCGCTCGCGGACTCGAGTCGCCGTGGTCCGGCGGGCTGCTCGTCGTGTTCGGCGCGCTGTCGCTGCTCGTGAGCGTGCCGTTCCTGCTGCTGCAGGGCGACTACAAGCGGCTGCTCGCCTACTCGAGCCTCGAGAACGCCGGCCTCGTCACGCTCGCGGTCGGCTTCGGCACGCCGCTCGCGGTCACGGGCGCGCTGTTCCACCTCGTCGGCCAGTCGCTCGCGAAGGCGCTCGCGTTCCTGCTCGGCGGCTCGCTCGCGACCGGCTACGGCACGCGGCGCATGGACCGCTGGATCGGCGTGGTCGAGACGTTCCCCGCGCTCGCGCCGCTGTTCGCCGTGTCCGGCATCGCGCTCGCGGGCTTGCCGCCGACGTCGCTGTTCCTCTCGGAGTGGTTCGCGCTCGGCGGCGGACTCGCGGGCGGACACGTGCTCGCCGTCGGCGTCGCGTTCGCCGCGCTCGCCGTGATCTTCGCCGGGCTCGCGTTCCACTGGACGCGCATGGCGATCGGCAGGCCGCGCGACGACGCGCGGATGCGCGTCCCGGCGTTCGCGCACGCGCCGCTCTGGGGGCTCGCCGCGCTGCTCGTGCTGTTCGGCGTCTGGCTGCCCGCGCCGGTGCGCGCGCTGATCGAGCGCGCGGCCGAGGTGCTGCGGCCGTGAAGCGCGAGAGCGGCGAGCTGTTCCCGCTGGAGCGCGCGCTGCGCGGGCTCAAGGAGCGCTTCGCGGACGCCGTCATCGACGCCGACCGCGGCAGCGTGCGCGAACACCTCGTCGTCGTTCCGGCCGCGCGGCTCGCGGACGTCGCGCGCGCGCTGCACGCCGAATGGGGCGGGGCCCTCGTCACGGCGTTCGCGCTCGACGAGCGCGATCCGCACGGCCGCTTCCGGCTGCACGCGGTGTTCTCGATGGCCCCGGAGGACGCGCTGCTCACGCTCGTCGCCGCGGTCCCCGAGGACGCGCCGTCCTATCCGTCGCTGACGCCGGGCTGCCCGGCCGCGCACTGGCTCGAACGCGAGCTGCGCGACCTGCTCGGCGTCGTGCCGGCGGGACACCCCGACCCGCGGCCGCTCGTCGCGCACGCCGGCTGGCCCGCCGGCACGCACCCGTTGCGCCGCGACTTCGCGCCGCCCGAGGGACTCGCGTGGGCGCCGCGCTTCGAGGCCCGCCCGGTCGCGGGCGAAGGCGTGTTCGAGATCCCGGTGGGCCCGATCCACGCCGGCATCATCGAGCCCGGGCATTTCCGTTTCGCGAGCGTCGGCGAGGCGATCGCGCAGCTCGACGTGCGGCTCGGCTGGACGTACCGCGGACTCGAGACGCTCGCGCGCGGCGCGAGCGCCGGCCGCGCGCTCGAGATCGCCGAGCGCGCGTGCGGCCTGTGCGCGTTCTCGCACGCGCTCGCGTTTTCGCAGGCGCTCGAGGAGGCGACGGGCGTGCTCGCCCCGGCGCGCGCCCGCGCGCTGCGCACGCTCGCGGCCGAGTTCGAACGCCTCTACAACCACGCGAGCGACCTCGCGCTCGCGTTCTCGACGGTCGCCTGGGTCGTCGGCTCGATCGAGGCGGCGCGCCTGAAGGAGGTCCTGCAGCGCGCGATCGAGGCGGCGTTCGGACACCGCTTCCTGCGCGGCATCGCCGTGCCCGGCGGCGTGCTGCGCGACCTCGACGAATCGCAGCAGACGTGGCTGCGCGCCGTGCTCGCCGACGTGCGCGCGGACTTCGAGTCGCTCGCGCGCGCGCTGCGCGCGAACGCCTCGGTCGTGGAGCGCTTCACCGGCGCGGGCACGCTCGCGACCGCGACCGCGCGCGACCTCGGCGTCGTCGGCCCCGCCGCTCGCGCCGCGGGACTGCCGGGCGACACGCGGCGCGACCATCCCTACGCGTTCTACCGCGACGTGGACTTCGTCGTGCCGCTGCGCGAAGCCGGCGACGCGCTCGCGCGCGTCGAGCTGCGCTTCGACGAGCTGCACGAGTCGCTGAACGTCGCCGATCAGCTGCTGCTGCGGCTGCCGGGCGGGCCGCTCACGACGCACCTCGGCGAGATCCCGCCGGGCGCCTCGGGGCTCGGGCTCGTCGAGTCGCCGCGCGGACGGCTCGCGCACTGGGTTCGCACCGGCCCGGGCGGCACCGTGGACGAGTGGCGGCTGCGTTCCGCGTCGCACGCGAACTGGCCCGCGCTCGCCGTCGCGGTGCTCGACAGCATCGTTCCGGACTTCCCGCTCGTGAACAAGTCGTTCAACCTCTGCTACGCGTGCGTGGACCGATGAGCGCGCGCGGGGAGCCGTCACCGTGTGGGAACTGCTGAGGCGCTCGCTGCAGCGCGGCGTGCTCTCGGGCCGCGAGCCGCTCGTCGTGCCCGAAGGCGTGACGCTCGCGCCACGCGCCGCCGCGGGCGAGATCGAAGTGCTCGGGCAGGCGCTGCGCGTCGAGGTGCAGCGGTTGTTCGGCCGCTCGATGCGGCTGCGGCACGTGGACGCCGGGTCGTGCAACGCGTGCGAGAGCGAGTTGCAGGCGCTGCTCAATCCGTTCTACGACCTTCAGCGCTTCGGACTCGACTTCGTCGCGAGCCCGCGTCACGCCGACGCGCTGCTCGTCACGGGCCCGCCCGCCCGCCACTCGGTCGAGGCGCTGCAGCTCACCGACGAAGCGACGCCGCGCCCCCGGCTCGTGGTCGCGATCGGCGACTGCGCGTGCCACGGCGGGTTCTGCGCCGGCTCGTTCGCGACGCTCGAGGGCGTCGAGTCGGTGCTGCCCGTGGACGTGCGCATTCCCGGCTGCCCGCCCGCGCCCGCGGCGATCGTCGAAGGCCTGCTGCTCGGGCTCGGGCGCGCCGCGCGCCGCGCCGGCGCCTGAGCGGCGCGCGCCCGCGCGCGCGCCGTGTGGCATAGTCCCCCGCGCTTCCCCCGTCCCCTCGGTCCCTTCACGGAGGTTCCATGTTCCACACGTCCGACCGCGCGCCCGCGCGCGCGTGTCTCGCCCTCGCGCTCGCGTGCGCGATCGCGCCCGTCGCGGGCGCGACCGCGTTCGCGGCGCCAAGGCCCGCGACGAAGGCCGCGCCCGCGCGCGTCGTCACGGGCCTCGAGTCGCTCGAAAGCCAAGTGCAGGAGTTCACGCTCGCGAACGGCCTCAAGTTCCTCGTCGTCGAGCGCAGCACCGCGCCGGTGTTCAGCTTCGCGACCGTGGTCAACGCCGGCGCCGCCGACGAGAACGTCGGCACGACCGGCATCGCGCACATGATGGAGCACATGGCGTTCAAGGGCACCGCGATCGTCGGCACGAAGGACTACGCCGGCGAGCAGCCGCTGCTCGACGCCGAAGACGCGTTGTACTCGCGGATCCTGGCCGAGAAGGCGAAGGGCGTGCGCGCGGATACGAACGCGCTCGCGCGCCTCGAAGGCGAATTCCGCAAGGCGCAGGAGGCGGCGCGCGACAAGGTGGCCTCGAACGAGTTCACCGCGCTGCTCGAGCGCAACGGCGCCGTCGGCGTGAACGCCGGCACCGCGAACGACGTCACGACCTACTTCTATTCGCTGCCGTCGAACCGCCTCGAACTGTGGGCGCTGCTCGAGGGCGGACGCATGGCGCATCCGGTGTTCCGCGAGTTCTACAAGGAGCGGGACGTCGTCTACGAGGAGCGGCGCATGCGCTACGAGTCCTCGCCGACGGGCCGCCTGTTCTGGGAGTTCATCACGACCGCGTTCGTGGCCCATCCGTACGGCTTCGGCGGCATCGGCTATCCGTCCGACCTGAAGAGCTTCACGCGCAAGCAGGGCGAGGCGTTCTACCGCGAGCACTACGTCGCGAAGAACATGGCCGTGTCGGTCGCCGGCGACGTGAAGGCCGCCGACGTCCGCGCGTACGCCGAGAAGTACTTCGCCGACCTCTCCGACGCTCCGGCGCCGGCGCCCGTCGCGACGGTCGAGCCCGAGCAGCGCGCCGAACGCCGCATCCTGCTCGAGGACCCGGCGCAGCCGTTCATCTTCATCGGCTGGCACATCCCGGCCGCCTCCGATCCGTCGTACCCGGCCTACGAAGCGGCCGCCGACCTGCTCGGCGGCGGCGAGTACTCGCGCATCTACAAGGCGCTCGTGAAGGAACGGAAGATCGCGACGACCGTCGGGTTCGCGACCGGCTTCCCGGGCGAGAAGTACCCGAACCTGCTGTTCGCCTACATCGTGCCCGCTGCGGGACAGGACCCGCTCGCGGTCGAGGCCGCGTTCCACGAAGTCGTCGAGGAGGCGCTCGCCTCGAAGCCCTTCACGGCCGACGAGGTGGACGGCTTCCGCGTGCGCACGCGCGCCCAGATGATCGGGCAGGTCGAGGGCAACCAGGGACTCGCCCGCGCGCTCGCGACCGCGCAGATCGTGCAGGGCGACTGGCGCGAGTTCTTCCGCGGCGCGGAGCGCGTCGCGACGCTCACGCCCGAGTCCGTGAACGCGGCCGCACGCGCCGCGATCCGCAAGGGCAACCGCACGGTCGCGATGATCGTGAATCCCAAGACCGCTTCGAACGAAGGAGGGAAGTGAGATGAGCCGCTTCCTCCGCACGCTGCTCGGCGCCTGCGCCGTCGCGGCCCTCTCCGGCGCGCTCGCCGCGCCGGCCGGCGCCGCCGACGATTCGCGCTTCGATCCCCGGCGCCTCACGATTCCCGCGCTCCATCCGATTCCGAAGTTCGCGCCGGAGCGCACCGTCCTCAAGAACGGCATCGTCGTGTACCTGCAGGAGGACCACTCGCTGCCGCGCGTGTACGGGCAGATGACGTTCCGCTCGAGCGCGACGTGGCAGCCGGCCGACAAGCAGGGACTCGCGGGCGTCACCGGTTCGGTCATGCGCACCGGCGGTTCCGCGGCGAAGCCCGGCGACTGGCTCGACGACCGCCTCGGCGCGATCGGCGCGAGCGTCAGCGCGAACGTGGGCACGGACGTCGCGACGACCGGCTTCTACTGCCTGAAGGAGAACCTGGCCGAGGTGATCGGGCTGCTCGCCGAGGTCACGCGCCGCCCGGCGTTCCCCGACGACAAGATCGAACTCGCGAAGGTGTCGGCGCGGCGCGGCATCGCGGGCCGCAACGACGAGATGGGTTCGGTGCTGCAGCGCGTCGCGAGCCAGTCCGTGTTCGGCAAGGACAGCCCGTACGCGCGCATCCCCGAGTACGCGACGATCGAAGCGATCGGACGCGAGGACCTCGTGAAGTTCCACGAGCTGTGCTTCAGCCCCGACCGCGCGATCCTCGTCGTGTACGGCGACTTCTCGAAGCCCGAGATGCAGAAGCTGATCGCCGCGAACTTCGGCGACTGGAAGAAGAGCGCGGTCGCGCCGCCGGCGATGCCGCCGGTCCAGGAGCGCCCGGGCGGCCGGATCGTGTTCGCGCCGAAGGACGACGTGACGCAGAGCGGCGTGATCCTCGCCCACCTCGGCTTCAAGAACGACGATCCCGACGTCGCCGCGATGGACGTGCTCGAACAGGCGCTCGGCGGCGGCTTCCAGTCGCGGCTCTTCAACCGCATCCGCACGCAGCGCGGGCTCGCGTACCACTCGAGCGCGAACGCGGGCGGCGGCTTCCTGCGCCCCGGCGTCTTCACCGCGGTCTCGCTCACGCGCAACGACTCGGTGCTCACCGCGCTCCAGATCCTGCGCGAGGAGGTCGAGCGCGTGACGAAGGAGCCATTCTCGGACGAGGAGCTGCGCATCGCCCGCGAGTCGGTCGAGAACTCGCTCGTGTTCCAGTACGAGTCGCCCTCGAACGTCGCGTTCCGCCAGGCGTTCTACGAGGTCGCCGGCTATCCGGCGGACTATCTGCAGCGCTACCAGGCGGCGCTCGCGAAGGTCACCCCGCAGTCCGTGCTCGAGGCCGCGAAGCGCCACGTGTTCCCGGACAAGCTCGTCACGATCCTCGTCGGCAAGGAGAAGGACTTCGAGAAGCCGCTCGAGTCGCTGGGCATGCCGCTCGAGCGCTTCGACCTGACGATTCCCCCGCCGCCCTCGAAGCTCAAGGCCGGCGCGGCGAGCGACGCGGACCTCGCGAAGGGCCGGCAGTGGCTCAAGCGCGCCGCCGAACTCAACGGCGGTTCGGCCGCGTGGGCGGCGCTCAAGGGCTTCCAGTCGGAGGCGAGCGCGCAGGTGTCCATGCAGGGCCAGTCGCTCGCGCTCGGCATCGGGTCCGTGTGGTCGTTCCCGAACCGGCTGTTGCTCACGCAGAAGCTGCCGATGGGCGAGATGGTGTCGGGCTACGACGGCTCGGCCGGCTGGCGCAAGGGATTCGGCCAGGTCGCCGACCAGCCCGAGCTGGCGGCGACGGTGGCCGAGAACTGGGAGCGCTCGTTCTTCAGCCTGTTCGGACATCCCGAGCAGTACAAGGTGCAGGCGCTGCCCGAGAAGCAGACCGTGGACGGCATCGCGTACGACGTCGCGATCGTGCGCAGCGAGAAGATCCAGGACTGGCAGCTGTTCTTCGCGCCCGACGGACAGCTCGCGCGCATGGACTTCCTCGGCCGCGGGCCGCAGGGCCAGACCGCGCAGTCGGTCACGTACGCCGACTGGAAGGCGGTCGGGTCGATCCGCTACCCGCACTCGCAGAAGGTCACGATGGGCGGCCAGCCGTTCATGGATCAGACGGTGACGGCGATCACCCTCGATCCGAAGGTGACCGACGAGCAGTTCAAGAAGCCGGCGAACTGAACTCCGGCGCGGTTTCGAACGGGGCGGCTCCTCCGGGAGCCGCCCCGTTTCGTCTCCCGTCGCCGCGCGCGTGTTCGCGAGGGCGACACACCGCTTGGTGCCACGAAACGCGCGCATGGCCGCCCGTGACATCGGGCTTACGCGGCCGGTCCGGACCTCACATTGTCCTTGCATTCCCACAATGCGGTGCTAAGAAAGACGAGTCCGTCTTGCGTTCGAAGGGCAGTCGGCTCGTTCATCGAACGGCCGCGGCCATCCACGACGGCCGCGTCTCGCACGCGGCGCCGCGAAATCGGCCCCGGTCCTCCCCCGGATTCCCGAGAGAGTTCGGAAGATGGCGCTCCGCGCTTCGCTCGCGGCCGGATCCGGAGTCACGCGCTCCGGGCCGCCCCTCTCTCGCCTCGCCCACCGCGGGTTCGAGGGAACACGATCCTCGCGCGTGAAGCCGTAACGGTTCCCGGTGCAGTCCCGCGCTTCGATTCGCGCGGGGATTCCTCTCCGGTCGCTCGCCTCGCTCACGAGACGCCGCTGCCGGTCCCCTAACGCCCTGGAGGACGAACATGCACAACCGCTACCTGGCTGGACTGGCCACGCTCGCTCTCGCGGCGACGCTCGGCCTCGCGTCGCTTGCCGCGGCGCAGGACAAGAGCGTCGAGATGAACGAGAAGAAGTGGGATCCCACGAAGACGGGCAACACGCTGCTCGCCGACTTCGCCGAAGTCGAGCCGAACGGCAGCCTTGCGACCGCTCAGCAGTTCCTGTGCGGCGACGTGCTCCGTCCCGCGACGATCAGCGCGGCCGGCGACACGGACTACTTCTACATCGACGTCACGGCCGGTACGGTCATGACGATCGGCACGGACGCCGACGGTACGACGGGCCAGCTCGTCGACTCGCGCATCCGGCTCTTCAACGCGAGCGGCGCCGTGGTCGCGAGCGATGATGACTCGGGTCCGGGCACGTACTCGCTGCTCACCTACACGGCGACTTACACGGGCCGCTACTACCTCGGCATCGCCGGTTTCAGCAACTCGTACTTCGGCATCTACAAGGCGTTCGTGAACTGCGTCGCTCCGCAGCCGCCGCCGGCGAACGATCAGTGCGCGGGCGCGATTCCGCTCGAGTGCGGCGCGATCGCCCTGAACGGCACCTCGCAGTTCGCGAACAACGACTACTCCCCGCTCGCGTCCGGCACCGGCGGCTGCACGGGCTTCGTCGCGAACGGCAAGGACGTCGTGTACGTCATCAACGCCACCTCGGGTGACGCGATCGACGTGAACTACACGAGCGTCGCCGACGGTTCGATCTACCTCATCACCGACTGCGCTTCGCCGACGACCTCGTGCGTCGCGGGCGCCGACGCGACGCTGACGGGCGTCGCAGAGCACCTCGTCTACACGTTCACGTCGTCGGGGACCTACTACCTGATCCTCGACAACTACGGCACCGCGACGGGCGGCAACTGGCAGCTCGTCGGCACCTACACCTGCAACCCGGTTCCCGCGAATCGCAAGAGCTGGGGCGCGGTGAAGATGATCTACCGCTGATCGAACGAAATTCACGCGAGGCGCACCGGGCGCCGCGGCGCTCAGGGCTTGCCGCGCTCGAGGTCGCGCGCGCGCTGTGCGCGGCGCTCTTCTCCGCGGCCGCGGTTGTAGCCCCAGATGTAGACGAACGCGACGCCGATCGCGTGGACGAACCAGAAGCCGAGCGACAGGAATTCGAGTCCCTTGGGAAGCAGAGCGTCCTCCGAGGTTCGCCCGCGCGCGGGCGGTCGTGCGACGGGATTCGAGGGCCGGGAGCCTAGCAGGCTGCCGAAAGAGCCTAGGACAAGGCGGCGAGGGAGTGAGGAACGAGAAGCATCCGCAGGATACTCCGCAGAGACGACCGACCGAGCCAACGCAGTGATCGGCGCTTTTCAGCCGCCTGCTAGCGCGCCCCGAGGGCGCGCAGGAAGTCCCGATCGCCCTCGAGTACGTCGGCGAGGGCGATCTCGGACGGCTTCGCCCAGCGCCACGCGTGCACGGCTTCGCTCGGCGTGAAGTCGTGCGAAGCGAGCGCGCAGCGCAGGAACGTCAGCTCGACCTCGAGTCCGTGCGGGTAGTCGTGGGTGTGCACCGCGAGCGTCTCGAACACCGTCGCCTCGACGCCGAGCTCCTCGCGCACTTCGCGCGCGAGCGCGTGTTCCGGGCTCTCGCCGGGCTCGATCTTGCCGCCGGGGAATTCCCACTGGAGGCCGAGCGGCCCCCCGGGCGGCCGCTGCGTGAGCAGGATGCGGTCGCCGTCGCGGACGACGGCGGCGACGACGCGGACGCGCCGGCGCCCGCTCACCCGGCGGCGGGCGCGCCCAGCCGCGCCCGCCCGAGCCGCCGCACCGCGCGGCGCGCGCTCTGCGCGAAGCCGTAACGCTCGGCGACCTCGCGCTCGAAGCGCTGCAGGTAGCGCCGGTCGCCCGCGGAACGGAACTCGATCGCGCGGCGCGCGGCGTCGCACAGGAATCCGGCGTCGGTCGCGTTCAGCGGCCGCTGGCGCCGGATCCGGAGCGGCAGCCGCAGGTAGCCCGGCGGCGAATCGATCAGCAGCGACGAGCGAGCGAGCGCCCACAGGTCGCAGGCGCGCTCTCCGCGCGGCACTTCGCCGCGCGCCTGCAGCAGGTGGGTCAGCTCGTGGGCGATCGTGAAGTACTCGAGCCGGCGCGGACGCACCCAGATGCCGGGGCGATCGGGGTCGAGCGAACCCCAGCCGAGCACGCCGGGTTTCTGCGCGAGGCCGAGCCGGATCGTGATCCCGTCGAGTTCCGGGAAGAAGCGGCGCACGAATTCCGTGCGCTCGCGAAGGCGCGCGAGGTGGGGCGATCGCAGCACGAGGCGCGAATACGTCCAGCGCGGCCGATCCGGCCCGAGCTCGAGCGACATCTGCTCGAGCGGCGCGATCCGTCGCGTGCGTCGCGGGCGCTTCACGTCCCTGGAAGCGTCGAGTGCGGCATGCACGGCCCGACTGTGTAGCACAGGCCCGAAGGAAGCGGCAACCGCCGTGCTCGACAGAGGTCCGCCGGCTCTGCAATCCTCCGGCCCCGCCATGAACGTCCCGCCCGCCGGGCCTCCGGCGCTCTCGATCGTCGTGCCCGCCTTCAACGAGTTCGACAACCTGCCCGTGCTGCTGGCCGAATTGCGCGCCGCGCTCGATGCCTGCGCCCGCACGGCCGAGATCGTGCTCGTGGACGACGGCAGCGACGACGGCAGCGCCGACTGGCTGCGCGCCGAGGCGGCCCGCGATCCGGCGCTCCGGCCCGTCTTTCTCGCCGAACGCTCGGGCCAGAGCGCCGCGCTCGCCGCGGGACTGCTGCGCGCGCGCGGCGAGGTCGTCGTGACGCTCGACGCCGACCTGCAGAACGACCCCGCCGACCTGCCGCGCGTGCTGGACGCGCTGCGGGACGCCGACGTCGTCTCGGGCGTGCGCGGCGACCGGCAGGACTCGTGGGTGCGGCTCGTGTCGTCGCGGATCGCGAACGGGACCCGCCGCCTCGTGCTCGGCGACACCGTTACCGACATCGGCTGCTCGTTCAAGGCCTACCGGCGCGAAGTCCTCGAGGGCCTGCCGCTGTTCGTCGGCGCGCACCGCTTCCTGCCGGCGCTCTGCCAGTTCCGCGGCGCGCGGCTCGTCGAGGTCACGCTCGCGCACCGCGCGCGCCGTCACGGCGTCTCGAAGTACGGCATCGCGAACCGGCTCGGCCGCGGCCTCGCGGACCTCGTCGGCGTGCGCTGGCTCAAGTCGCGGCTCATTCGCTATCGCGTCATCGATCGCTGACGGCCCGCACCGCGCGCGCCCTCGCGTTCCCGAAGGAGGACGGATGCACGGCTGGTTCGATACGCCGTTCCAGTGGACGGCGCTGGGATTCGTGGGGCAGGTGCTGTTCGGTTCGCGCTTCATCGTGCAGTGGATCGCGTCCGAGAAGCGCGGGCGCATCGTGATCCCTGAGGTGTTCTGGGTCCTGAGCGCCGTGGGCGGCGCCGCGCTGTTCGCCTACGCGCTGCACAAGCGCGACCCGGTGTTCGCGGTCGGCCAGGGGCTCGGGCTGTTCATCTACGCGCGCAACCTCGTCCTGCACCGGAAGGACGCGGCGGCGTGAGTTCGTCCGGCGTCGCCGCGACGCCGCCGGACGCGGGCGCCGCGCCGCGCGCTCCGGTTCCGTTCGAGGGCGCGCGGGCCGCGCTCGCGTTCTTCGCGCTCGCGCTGCTCGCGACGGCGCCGCTCGCCGGACTGTTCGAAACGACCGAGACGCGCTACGCCGAAATCGCGCGCGAGATGGTCGCGAGCGGCGACTGGCTGATGCCGCGGCTCAACGGCATCGCGCACCTGCACAAGCCCCCGCTCACCTACTGGCTCACGGGCGCGAGCTTCGCCGCGTTCGGCCCGCACGACTGGGCGGCGCGGCTGCCGGTGGCGCTCGCCTCCGCGCTCACGCTGGCCTTCGCGGCGATCGCCGCGCGGCGCCGCTTCGCGCCGCTCGGCGTCTCCCCCGCGCTCACCGTGTGGGCGCTCGGCAGCACGGTCGCGGCGCTCGCGCTCGGCCGCAACGTCGCGACCGATCCGTTCCTCGCGGCGAGCGTCGCCGCGTGGTGGGCGCTCGCGCCGTCGGCGTGGGCCGCGGCGGCGCTCGGGTTCGGCTTCCTCGCGAAGGGACCGGTCGTGCTCGTGCCGACGGTGCTCGCCGTGCTCGTCGCCTCGATCGGCCGCGACGGCCGGGAAGCGCGACGCCTGCTCGGCCCGCCGCGCGGCTGGCTCGTGTTCGCGGTCGTCGCGCTTACGTGGTACGTCGTGCTGATCGCGACCGTGCCGGGCCTGCTCCAGTACTGGCTCGGCGACCAGGTCGTCGGCCGCTACGCCTCGACGCGCCATCACCGCGGCGGCGCGCCGCTGTACTTCGTCGGCGTGCTCGTGCTTGGCGCCCTGCCGTGGACGTTCGCGCTCGTGCGCGGGCTCGCGGCGACGTGGCGCGACCGCGCGCGACTCGAGTCGCGCCTGCTGCTCGCCTGGCTGTTCGTGCCGGTCGTGTTCCTGTCGTTCTCGGGCTCGAAGCTGCCCGCGTACCTGCTGCCGGCGTTCCCCGCGGCGGCGCTGCTCGTCGCGCGCGGCTGGCCCGCGTGCGGCCCGCTCGCGCGCGGCGCGACGGCCGTGCTGCTCGCCGGCCTCGCGGCCGCGGGCTGGATCGCGGGCCCCCACGTGTTCGCCGAATTCGTCGGGCTCGTTCGCACCGCGAGCGTGCCGCTGCCGTTCGCCGCGCACGCCGGACTGTTCGCGCTCGGCTACGCGGCCACGTGGGCGTGGCGCGCGCGGCTCGCGCCCGCGGCCGCGCTGTTCTCGATCGGCGTGCTGCTGCTGTTCGTGGCGGTCGCGCCGTTCGAAGCGCGGCTCGGAAGCCCTCGTCCGCTCGCGCGCGTGCTCGCCGAACACCGCGCGCCGCAGGAGCCGGTCGTCGAGTACCTGCACTTCGCCGCCGGCTATCCGTTCTACCTGCGCGAACCCGTGCGGTTGCTCGAGGTCCCGCGCGAGCGCGAGTTCGACACCGCGCGCAGGCTCCAGCGCGTGACGGCGTCGCGCGAGTCGCTCGTCGCCTGGACCGGCGGCGGCCGGCGCGTTTGGATGGTCGGCCCCGAGGCGCCCACGTCGGAACTCGCGACGGCGCTCGGCCTCGACTACCACCCGATCGCGCGTGCTCCGGGCGTGACCGTGGGCTTCGTCGTGCGCTGAGCGCGGCGCGGCAGCGCGAGGGGAGTCGTTCCGCGACGGCGGTCCCGTCGCCCCCGCCGCCGCCCCGCTTCCCTTCGCAGACGCCACCCTCGCGCCACGGCTCCGCTCGAGCTGCCGCGCCGGGCCCGACGCGCAGGACTCGCCTTTCCGCTTGGCGGCACCCCACCGCCTGTCTATAGTCCCGCGCATTCGCTCCCTTGCGACACGGACCGTCTCTCCGAGGAAGGATCCTCGAAGGAGTGGGAATGATTCGTCGTGGCTTCACCCGGGCGGCCATCCTCTGCGCCGCCGTGCCGTGCCTCCTCACCGCCGCTCCCGCCCGCGCGGCCTCGTCGTTCGCCGGCATCGACGCCCTCACGTCCACCGTTCTGCAGGAAGGCCAGAGTTCGTTCTCGGGCATCGCCCTGCGTGCGCGCGTGACTACGGTGCGGCTCATCGAAGGCTGGGAACTGCTGCCGACGTTCGAATACTGGCGGAACGGAAACACCGTCGAGCCGTTCGACATCCGCACGTCGCGGCGCGACGCCACGCTCGGATGCGACATCCGCTACAACTTCCGCCGCGAACACTGGACGCCCTACATCGGCGGCGGTCTCGGCGTGCACTTCCTGTCGAGCGAGGTGAACGCGCCGTCGCTCGGGCTCTACTCGGCGGAGAACTCGGTCATGAAGGGCGGCGTCTCGCTGCTCGGCGGCGTGACGTTCCCGCTCTCGAGCCGCGTGGACAACTTCGTCGAAGCGAAGTACCACCACGTCTCCGACTACCGGCAGCTGAAGCTCAACTGGGGGCTGTCCTTCCGCCTCTGATCCACGCCGGCGTGAAGACGGCCCCGGACCCGCAAGGGTCCGGGGCCGCTTCGTCGGCGGCGCCGGCAGCGGCGGCGCGGGTCAGTTCACGCGCACGACGCGCCGCGTGAGCCCGCGCCCGTCCACCTTCACGTGCAGCCAGTAGACGCCGGGCTCGAGCGCCGCCCCGCCGTCCCCGGGGCGCCAGTCGATGCGCTGCGCGCCGGCGCCGAGGAGCCCGAGCTCTCGCCGCGCGCGCACGCGTCCCTGCACGTCGAGCAGCGCGCACGACACGATCGCGGGGCGCTCGAGGTCGAGCCGGGCGCTCAGCAGGTCGCGGAACGGATTGACGAGCATCGAAAGCGCGAGCGCGGTCGGCAGCTCCGTCTCGACCGCCGTCGGCAGGAACGTGGCCGAGTCGGCCGCCATCCACACCGGCGCCGCGCGGCCGTTCGCGACCCACGCGTCGTACATCGTCTGGCCCGCGGTGTTCGTCGAGTTCTCGTCGCGCAGGAACTCGATGTAGTCCTTCGAGGTCGTCTGGTACAGCAGTTCCGCCGTCAGCCGGCGCGCCGCGCGCGGCAGCCCGTACACCGGCGCGTCCCAGTGCTGGCCGTCCGGATAGCGCGGCGCCGGGTGCCCGGCCTCGACGGCGTTGCCGCCGAAGGCCGCGAACGCCGCGTTCGTGTAGCCGCGCGGCGGGATGCGGTTGTCCTTGTACACCGTGTCGTTGAGCGCGAAGTGGAACGACGGCCCGTTCGCCAGCGTGAGCGCGCTCGCGAGCGCGGGCGACAGCCCGAGGTGCGCCTCGTACACGACGGGCAACGGCGTCAGGTCGAGCACGCCCGTCGCCGCGTCGTAGCCGCCGCTCTCCCAGATCACGGCCCCGACGCTGTCGCGCGCGACGAGGTGGAGCCACATGCGACGGCCCTCCGGATAGCCGGTCGGCAGCTTGTGCCCGGTGCGGTTCGTCACGGTGACGGTCGCGGCGAAGCTGTCGCCCGCGGCCGCGACGTTCACGTCCACCTGCGCCGCCTTCTCGAGCAGCGCCTGCGCGCGCGCGGCCGCGTCGGCGAGCGCCGACGGGTACGTCTCGAACGGCCACAGCGACGCGATCACGCCCGGCATCCAGGTGTTCCCGCCGGTCATGTCGTGCAGCGGCAGGTTCGGCCGGATCTGCGCCTGCAGGTCGTTGCACCCGCGGCCCTGCACGGGGCGCAGGTGGCAGTCCTGGCAGCTCGAAACGACGCCGGTAGGTTCGTTGCCCGCGAACTCGGGCGCGTACACGCCCGAGGGAAACTCGCTGTTCGCCCACTCGCTGAACGTGCGTTCGAGCGGGAAGTGACGGCTCGAGACGACGGAGTCCACCGCCGCGTCGAGCGGGCCGGGCGCGTAGTCCGCGCCCGCGACGCGCTCGAACACCGGGTTCGAGACGTCGTGGCACGTGCCGCAGAAGTTGGACGAGGTGTGGAACGGCGAGTGCTGGTAGAGGTGCGGCGCGAGCGGATCCGAGAACGGCCCGCGCTTCGCGGGATCGGCGTCGATGACGTACTGCCCGTTGCCGTAGCCGCCGGGCACGTGCGCGGGAAGCATGCCGCTCAGCACGACGAGGTCGCGCGCCGGGCTCACGCCGGCCTCGTAGTCGGGATTCAGCATGCGGTGGCACACGTCGCACGCGACGCCGTCGCGGTCGAAGGCGTCGAGCTGCGAGGCGTCGGTCGGCTGGCTGTGGCCGGCGGCGAATGGCAACGAATGCACAGGTCGCCCGAGGACGACGCGTCCTGCTCGGCGATCGCGAGGCACGCGTAGAACAGCGGATCGCGCGCGGCCTGTCCCATCATCGTGCCCTGGAAGTGGCCGCCGGGCTCGACGGCCGGGTCGTAGCCGCCGTGACAGGACACGCACGCCTCGCTCGATTCGAACACGCCGCCCGCCTCGAGCGGCTGCGTGCCCGGCTGGTGGAAGTCGCGAAGCGTCGTCGGCACGCGCGCGCCCGCGACCGCGGTGATCGTGAACGCGGCGTTGCTCGAGTCGGCGCCCGCGTTGCCCGCGGCGTCGCGCGCGATCACGCGCACCTTCGTGAAGGCGCCCGGCGTGTTGTGAACGAACCAGCCGAATGCGCCCGTGTTCGGCATCGCGTTCGCGAGCAGCGTCCAGCGCGCGAGCCCCGAGTCCCAGTACGCCACGTCCACTGCGCTCACGCCGACGTTGTCGGTCGCGGTCCACGTCACGACGTGGTACGAACCGGCGGCGAAGCTCTCGCCGCCGTTCGGCGACGTCACCGCGACGACCGGCGGGGTCGTGTCGGCGCCGAGCGTCGGCACGAGGTACGGAGAGATCTCGGCGAGCACCGGCACGTTCGACGTGGAATCCACGTTGCCGGGCACGAGCCCGGCGAACGTCGGCGTGTTCGCGTACACGCTGCTCGTGATCTCGGTCAGGTTCGAATAGCCGTCGCCGTCGGAGTCCTCGGATTCGATCGAGTGATAGAGCGCCTGCCGGCCCGCGTCCGTGGACGGGAAGCTGCCGAGCAGCGACTCGACGCGGCGCCCGTAACTGTTCCGCGCGCCGCCGCCATTGAAGTTGAAGTGGCATTGGCCGCAGTGGCCGGCGTGACTCGGCAGGTCCGCGAGCCGCGTTCCGACGGCCGAGGGGTAGGCGTTGAAGAACGACGAGCGGTAGGGCGGCCGAGCGAGCGCGAGATTCGCGATCGAGGCGAGGGCGAGCGCCGCGACGGCGATCGCGGCGAGGCGAGGGAAGCGACGAGCACGCCGAAGCACGGCACACCTCCGGCGTCCCGAGCGAAGGACGCGATGGAAGACTCAGCGGGTGGATCCGCGGACGAGGCCGCCCGAAGCACGGTGCCGGCTCCGGGAGCTGCGAGTTCTGCGGGGAGTTTACGGGAGACGAACGCCGCCCGCACGTCCGGACCGCCGCCTCGCCCCGTCCCGGGTGCCGAGGGCCACGCCGGCACGCGGCGTGCGCACGTCGCCGATCAGAACGAGTAGCCGAGCAGCCCCGGGTCCGGCATCAGGTCCGGGCTCCAGGGATCGGGCATCAGCTCGACGTCGCAGACCTGCGGCACGACGCTCTCGGCGGCCTGCTTCACCTCGGCGACGAGCTGCGGCGCGTACGGGCAGAAGGGCGTCGTGAGCATCATGCGGACGTGCGTGCGCGAGGGGTCGGTGAGGAACAGCACCTCGCGGATCAGGCCGAGATCGATCACCGACAGGCCGATCTCGGGGTCCATCACGGTTTCGAGCGCCGAGCGGATCGCGAGCTCCTGCTGGCTCGGCGCCGCGCCCGATGCCTGCGGGGTCGCCGCGGGGGCCGCGGACGGCGCCGCTTCGGCCGCCCGGCGCACGGACGACTGCCCGCCGGGCGCGTTCGCCGCGTCGGCCGCGAACGCCGCGCCCGCGCCGAACGTCGTCGCGTCGAGTTCGCCCGCGGGATAGGGCTGGCCCGTGTGCCGGTTGATCGGCGGCGTCGCGGACTCGCCCGCCGGGGTGCCCGGAGGCGCGACCTGGATCTCGCCGTCGAAGACGCGCACGACCCAGCGCGGCACGGCGGCGGTCGCGGGCATGCGCGTGACGGCGCCGGTGCGCACGTCGAAGCGCGCGCCGTGGCGCGGGCACTCGATCTCGTGGCCCTCGAGCGCGCCTTCGGCGAGCGGACCGCCGTCGTGCGTGCACACGTCCTCGAGCGCGTGGTACGCGCCGTCCACGTGGAACACCGCGATCTCCGTCTCGCCGACGCGCGCGACGCGCACGCCGCCCTCGGGGATGTCGCCGAGCCTCGCGACCGTCACGAATCCGCCGTTGCCGCTCACGCGCCTTCCTCCTCGCCGGGCCACTGGGTGAGACCGTAGACGCCGGCCTTCATCGTCTTGAGCGCGAGCAGCGCGCACTTGAGGCGCACGGGCCCGAGCTCGATGCCGATCATCTCGAGCACGTCGTCGCGCCCGATCGACTTCACTTCGTCGAGCGAGCGGCCCTCGATGCGCTCGCACAGCATCGAGGCCGCAGCCTGACTGATCGAGCACCCGTGGCCGCTGAAGCGCACCTGCTCGATGCGGTTGTCGCGGATGCGGAAGTCCATCCGCAGCCGGTCGCCGCACAGCGGATTCGCGTCCTCGTACGTGAGGTCGGGGCTCTCGATCGTGCCGTGGCAGCGCGGGTGCTGGTAGTGGTCCAGCACGTTCTCGCGGTACAGGTCTTCCCAGCCGCCGCTCATCGCGCGAACACCTTGCGGGCGACGTGCAGGCCCGCGACGAACGCATCCACGTCCTCGCTCACGGAGTAGCAGTGGAACGACGCGCGCGTCGAGGCCGGAGCGCCGAGCTTCTCGTGGAGCGGCATCGCGCAGTGGTGGCCCGCGCGCACGCACACGCCCTCGGCGTCGAGCACGGTCGCGACATCGTGCGGATGCACGCCCTCGAGCGTGAAGGCGAGCACGCCGCCGCGCCGGTCCGCGCCCGGGCCGAGCACGCGCAGTCCCGGCACCTCGCGCACGCGCTCGAGCGCGTAGGCGACGAGCGCGCGGTCGTGCGCCCAGACGTGCTCGCGTCCGAGCGCGAGCAGGTAGTCCGTCGCCGCGCCGAAGCCGACGGCCTCGGCGATCGCCATCGTTCCGGCCTCGAACTTCCACGGCAGCTCGTTCCAGGTCGATTGCGTGAGCTTCACCTCGCGGATCATCTCGCCTCCGCCGAGGAACGGCGGCATCGCCTCGAGCCGGTCGCGCCGGCCCCACAGCGCGCCGATGCCCGTCGGGCCGAGCAGCTTGTGCGCCGTGAAGGCGAAGAAGTCGCAACCGATCGCCTTCACGTCCACGGCGAAGTGCGGCGCGCTCTGCGAGCCGTCCACGACCGTGACCGCGCCCGCCGCCTTCGCGCGTGCGACGATCTCGGCCGCGGGATTCACGGTGCCGAGGACGTTCGAGACGTGCACGAACGACACGAGCTTCACGCGCCCGTCCGCGAGCAGCCGGTCGTACGCCTCGAGGTCCAGCTCGCCCTCGGGCGTCACGGGAATGAACCGCAGCTCGACGCCCTTCTCGGCCGCGAGCAGCTGCCAGGGCACGAGGTTCGCGTGATGCTCCATCTCGGTGAGCACGATCGCATCGCCGGCGCGCAGCATCGCGCGCCCCCACGCATGCGCGACGAGGTTCAGCGCCTCGGTGCTGTTGCGCGTGAACACCAGCTCGCGCGGGCTCGACGCGCCGACGAAGGCCGCCACCTTGCGGCGCGCGTCTTCGTACGCGGCGGTCGCCTCCTCGGCGAGCGAATACACGCCGCGGTGGATGTTCGCGTTCGAGGTGCGGTAGTAGCGGTCCATCGCCCCGAGCACGGACTCGGGCTTCTGCGACGTCGCCGCCGAGTCGAGGTACACGAGCCGCTTCGCGCGCGGCGTCCGGAAGATCGGGAAGTCCTCGCGAATCACCCGCGGATCGAACGCGCGCTTCGGGGCGGCCTCCGCCGCCCCGCCCGGAACCGAAAGAGTCACGTCGTCAGCCGATCTTGCGCTCGATCTCGTCGCGCAGCTGCGCGCGCACGTGCTCGAGCGGAATGCGGTCCAGCACCGGAGCGAAGAACCCTTCGACGATCAGGCGCTGGGCCTCGACGCGCGGCAGCCCGCGCGCCATCAGATAGTACATCTGCTCCCCGTCCACGTGGCCGATCGTCGCGCCGTGCGTGCAGCGCACGTCGTTCGCGAGGATCTCGAGGCCGGGAATGCTGTCGGCGCGAGCGGTGTCCGAGAGCAGCAGGTTGCGGTTCGCCTGGTAGGCGTCGGTGCGCTGCGCGCCTTCGCTCACCTGGATGAGCCCCTGGTACACGCTGCGCGCGTGGTCCTTCAGGCATCCCTTGATGAGCAAGTCGCTCGTGCAGTGGGGGGCGAGGTGCCGCTGCAGCGTGTGCAGGTGGAAGTGCTGGCGCTCGTCGCCGAACATGAAGCCGTGCACGAACGCGCGCGCGCCCTGGCCGGCGAGGTCGAAGTACGAGTTCGTCTTCGTCACGCGTCCGCCGAGCAGCGTCTGGATCCACTGCAGTTCGCCGTCGCGCTCGACGCGCGCGCGCTGGTTCCCGTAGTGGAACACGTTGCGTCCCCAGTCCTGCAGCGTGCCGTAGGTGAGGTGCGCACCCTCGCCGACGAACACCTCGGTGCCGCCGCAGTGCGCCGACAGGCCGTCGGCGGCGTCCGACAGCTGCTCTTCGATGATCGTCGCCTTCGCGCCGCGCTCGACGATCACGACCGTGCGCGGCGCCGACAGCAGCCCCGGGCCGTCCAGCCACTGGAACAGCCGGATCGGCAGCGCGGCCTCGACGTCCGCCGGCACGTGGACGAGCGCCCCGCCCGATCGGACCGCCGACGCGAAGGCCGTGTAGCCGTCGTAGTCCTCGTGGATGAGCGCGCCGAAGCGCTCGCGCAGCGCGTCGCCGCGTTCCCGCAGGCCGCGTTCGAGCGAGCCCACGAACACGCCCTGGCGTTCGAGTTCGGGATGCGTCTGCTCGAGCACGACGTCGGCGTTGCGCTGGGCGACGAGCGCGTAACCGGTCGTCTCGCCCGCGAGCCGCGCGATCAGCCCGGCCGGCAGGTCGTCGAGGTTGCGAGCCTTCGCGCCGGCCGCGAACGGGTCGAGGCCCGCGAGCGCGCCGTCGAGCGTGCGGAAGTCCGTGCGACGCCACAGCTCGTCGTCGCGCTTTGGGAACCCGATCGCGCCGAACGTGCCCGCGGCCGCCCGGCGCCGGTCGAGCGCCCACTGCGGTTCGCGCGCGTCCTTCGCGCGCGCTTCCGCGCGCGCCGCCTTCTCCGCGTCGAGTCCGGCCACCGCCTGGAGGTTCGCGCTCATCCGACCGAGCCCTCCATCTGCAGCTGGATGAGGCGGTTCATCTCGACCGCGTATTCCATCGGCAGCTCCTTCACGACCGGCTCGATGAAGCCCGACACGATCATCGCGGCCGCCTCCTCTTCGGGAATGCCGCGGCTCGTCAGGTAGAAGATCTGCTCGTCCCCGATCTTCGACACCGTCGCCTCGTGCCCGATCGTGACCTGGTCCTCTTCGATCTCCATGTACGGATACGTGTCGGAGCGCGAAGCCTCGTCGAGGATCAGCGCGTCGCAGTTCACGGTCGAGCGCGAATCCACGGCGCCCTTCTGCACCTTCACGAGCCCGCGGTAGCCCGCGCGCCCACCGTCCTTGCTGATGGACTTCGAGATGATCTTGCTCGACGTGTCCGGCGCGCAGTGCACGACCTTCGCCCCCGCGTCCTGGTGCTGGCCCTTGCCGGCGAACGCGATCGAGAGGATCTCGCCGTGAGCGCCCGGCTCCATCATGTAGACGGCCGGGTACTTCATCGTGAGCTTCGAGCCGAGGTTGCCGTCCACCCACTCCATCGTCGCGTCGCGGTACGCGACCGCGCGCTTCGTGACGAGGTTGTAGACGTTGTTCGACCAGTTCTGGATCGTCGTGTAGCGGCAGCGCCCGCCCTGCTTGATGACGATCTCGACGACCGCCGAGTGCAGCGAGTCGCTCGAGTAGATCGGCGCCGTGCAGCCCTCGACGTAGTGCACGTACGCGCCCTCGTCCACGATGATCAGCGTGCGCTCGAACTGCCCCATGTCCTTCGTGTTGATCCGGAAGTAGGCCTGCAGCGGCACGTCCACGTGCACGCCCTTCGGCACGTAGATGAACGAGCCGCCCGACCACACCGCGGAGTTGAGGGCCGCGAACTTGTTGTCACTCGCCGGAATCACGGTCGCGAAGTACTGTTTGAACAGTTCCTCGTGCTCCTTGAGGCCCTGATCGCACGACAGGAACAGCACGCCCTGGGCCTCGAGCGACTCCTTGATCTTGTGGTAGATCACCTCGGAGTCGTACTGCGCGCCGACGCCGGCGAGGAACTTCTGTTCGGCTTCCGGAATGCCGAGCTTGTCGAACGTGCGCTTCATGTCGGCGGGCACGTCCTCCCACGACTTCACCTCGTCGGAGGTCGGCTTCACGTAGTAGAAGATGTCCTGGAAGTCGATCTGTCCGACGTCGCCGCCCCACGTCGGCAGCGGCTTCTTCTCGAAGATCTCGAGCGCCTTGAGGCGGAAGTCGCGCATCCACTTCGGCTCGCCCTTCATGTCCGAGATCTGCGCGACGATGTCGCGATCGAGACCCCGCCGGCTCTTGAACACCGACTGTTCGGCGTCGTGGAAGCCGTACTTCTCGGCGTAGCCCTGCCGCAGGTCGAGTTCGGGTGAGGTGCTCATCGGCTGACCGCCTCCTTCGCCTCGCGGACCCAGTCGTAGCCCTTCGTCTCGAGCTGCTGAGCGAGTTCCGGACCGCCCGACAGCGTGATGCGGCCGTCGATCATGACGTGCACGTGATGCGGCTTGATGTAGTTCAGGATGCGCTGGTAGTGCGTGATCACGACGACGCCGAGTTCGGGACCCGCGAGCGCGTTCACGCCCTCCGAGACGATGCGCAGCGCGTCGATGTCGAGACCGGAATCGGTCTCGTCCATGATCGCGATCTCGGGCTTGAGCAACGCCATCTGCAGGATCTCGGCGCGCTTCTTCTCGCCGCCCGAGAAGCCGTCGTTCAAGTACCGCGTCGCGAACGACTCGTCCATCTTGAGCAGCGCCATCTTGTCCTTGAGCAGCGCGCGGAAGTCCTTCGGATTGATGCCGCGCTTCGCCGGCACCTTGCCCTCGGCCTCGGCGTCGGGCGGGTTCAGCCGCGCGTTGAGCGCGGTTCGCAGGAAGTTCGCGACCGAGACTCCGGGAATCGCGACCGGGTACTGGAACGCCATGAACAGCCCGAGGCGCGAACGCTCGTCCGGTTCCATCTCGAGGATGCTCTGGCCCTTGAACACGATGTCGCCGCTCGTCACTTCGTAGCGCGGGTGGCCCATGAGCGTGTTCGCGAACGTGCTCTTCCCCGAACCGTTCGGGCCCATGATCGCGTGGATCTCGCCGCGGCGGACCTGCAAGTTGAGGCCCTTCAGGATTTCCTTCCCCTCCACCGCGACGTGGAGGTCCTGGACGATCAGATCAGGCGTCTGGCTCATGTCGAGTCGTGTTCTCCGGCCGCGTGTGCGGCGATGCGAAGGACGCACGCGGCGTCCCGGGTGAATCGTCGTTCTACGCCGAGAAGCTCTCGCCGCAGGCGCAGCTGTGCCGAACGTTCGGATTGTTGAACTTGAAGCCGGAGCCCATGAGCCCCGTGACGTAGTCGATGGTCGTGCCGTTGAGCAGCATCAGGCTCTTGCCGTCCACGACGAGCCGCACGCCGCCGCTCTCGATCAGCTCGTCGCCGGCCTCGGGGCCGTCGCAGAATTCCATGAAGTACGAGTTGCCCGAGCAGCCGCCGCCGCGCACGCCGATGCGGAGCGACTGTCCCGCCGTGCCGCGCTGCGCGAGCAGCTCGCGGACCTTGTCGGCGGCGACCGCGGAGAGCGCGACGCCGCGAACGGACTGACCGGAAACACCCACGATCGGAAGTTCCATGGCTCCTACCCGATGTCCTCGATGCGAACGAATCCGGGACGCGAAGGACGCGCGCGTCCCGGTGCGGACGTGAAGCCGGCGACGAGCGCCGGCTCGATCTTCGTGCCGTGATCCTGCGAGCAGTCGCGGCACGCGGTCGTCGACGACGGCGTGCTGCACTCGCGGCAGGTTTCGAGATACGCGAGCCCCTCGCGGAGTTCGCGCTCGAGCTGCTGGAAGCGCGCGACCTGCTCGCGCGTCTCACCGAGCTTCTGCTGGAACAGCGCCCGCAAGTCCTCCATCGCCCGCGGCGCGACGTCGGCCCCGGCCCAGCTGCGGATCAGGTCGCGCATCTCCTGCAGCGAGAACCCGAGCCCGGACAGCAGGTCGATCCAGCGCACGCGCTCGATTGCGGAAGGCGCGTACAGCCGGAACCCGCCGCTCGTGCGCGAGGCGGGCTGCAGCAGGCCCAGCTCCTCGTACAGGTGGATCGCGCGAACGGTCTTTCCAGAAGCTCGCGCGAGGTCGCCGACACGGAGGAGGGCGGGCGAATGGAGGTCGGTGGCGGAGGCGCTCATACCCTTACGTGAACGTTAGAGTGGGCGCAGAACCTAGTGGATTCGCACGACTTTGGTCAACCGGTATGCGGTCCTGGGCACGCGGGTGCCGCCCTCGCTCTCCCGCCGGCGGAAATGAAACGGGCCCCCGGGCCTGACGCCCGGGGGCCCTGAAGATGCCGGCGAGGCTAGAACGTGAAGCCGACTCCGACGTGCTGCACGTCGTCGAAGAAGTCGCTCACGCGCTGGCCGGCATAGTCCACCGTCAGGTGGCTCGAGCCGACCGGAACCCGGAAGCCCGCGCCGTAGCTCACGTCGAACAGGTCGTCGTCGCTCGACGTGAGCTTGTAGCCCGCGCGCAGCGATACGTCGCCGCGCCACGACCACTCGACGCCGATCCGGCCGTCGTCCACGCCGAAGCTGTTGCTCGCGTACAGCACGTGGGCCGTGAGCGTGTTCGTGCCCTGGACGAGCGGCAGGCTCGCGCCCGCGGTGAAGTACGAAGGCAGCTCGTACTCCGCCGTGCCGAGCGCCACGGTGCGGTTGCCCGCCTGCGGGTCGTCCTCCGGCAGCCGCAGGTTGCGCTCGAAGTCCGAGCCCGTGAAGTTCTGCGCGGGCCCGAAGTTCTTCATCGAGAGCCCGAGCTTTGCTCCGCGGTACCCCGTGTCGTACTGGAAGCCGAAGTCGAACGCCACTCCGGCCGCGGTCTCCTGCAGGATGCGTTCGGCGACGTAGTAGATCGTGCCGCCGAAGTTCACGCGGTCGGTCATCGCGCGCGCGTACGTGAGGCCGAGCGTGCTGAACGTGGGCGAGAACACCTCCCCCGTTCCGTCCGGCGCGGTCTCCGTCGTGTACGTGATGTCGCCGATGCTCAGCACCTTCGCGCTGAAGCCCACGAACCCGAGGTTGCCGAGGTTCTGGCTCACGGCGAAGTAGTTGAGCTTCATGTCCGCGATGTACTGCGTGTTCGAGAACTGCAGCTCCGTCTTGTTCTCGGTGCCGGCGATGCCGGCCGGGTTGTAGAACATCGCTTCGGCGCCGGTCACGGACGCGATGTCCGCGCCGCCGAGCGCGATGCCCCGCACGCCGACGGGGATGCGCAGCTCGCTCGCGCCGCTCGTGCCCAGACGCGTTTCGGTCCCGGCACCGGCGAAGGTCGCTGCGAGCGACAGGATCGCGATCGCGATCCCGATGACTCTCAGGGTCTTCATCTCGTTTCGCTCCTTGTGCGAGAGAGTGCGATCGATCACGGGGTGAGCCTCAGAAGCGGTTGAGGCGCTCCTTCTCCATGAAGATCGCGACCTTGCCGATGTGGGTTCCCGCCCCGGGAGCGTCCACGTGGAAGATGTAGATGCCGCTCGAGACGGGGAGCCCGTTCGAGGTGTTCAGGTTCCACGACGCCTGCGACGAATCGTCGTTCTTCTCGATCGTCTGCACGAGGTCGCCCGCGAGGTTGAACAGGCGGATCGTGCAGCGCGCCGGCAGGTGCGTGAACTTCACCGCGCGGTTGAACTGATCGGGCTCGAACGACGAGTGCGCGAAGTACGGATTCGGCACCGCGAGCACCTTCGCGAGCTCGTCCTTCGCGAGCGCGGCATTGAAGCGGTCCGCCGCCGTCGTCGAGAACGTGAAGACGTCGTTCGCGTTCGACGGGATGCTCGTGATGAAGCGGAACTTGTCACCCGCGTCGATCACCGCCGCGTCGTCGAGGCGCCGCGGCACGAGCTCGTAGAGGATCGGCAGGTTGCCCGACAGGATGTCCGCGTTCGCCGGCGAGGCGAAGAACGCGTCGTTGCCCGGATCGGTGTACGAGCGGTTGAACATGAAGATGATCTCGCGGCCGCCGTTGCCGGCCGACGACGGCATCCACTGGTTGTCGTCGCTCGCGGCGCCCTCGGTCTCGAGGAAGCCGGCCGCGAATCGCGTCGCCGGAGCGTCGCTGTCGTAGAGCACGAACGGCACAGCGACCTTGTCGATGTACTCGTAGACCGTCCCCGTCGGGAGCGGGCGGCGCTTGTAGTGGTAGGCCGTGCCGATGTTCGTCGCGCCGCCGAAGCGGATCGTGACGTTCGGGCCGATGCTCTGGCTCGGGATCGTCGAGCCGGCCTGGTCGGCGCCGTAACCGGCGCCGCCGCCGAAGTACTCGAGCCCGAAGTCCACGCCCTCGAGCGGCGTCGGGTTCCCGCCCGTCGTGTCCTGGTAGAACGCCTGCGAGAGCACGCCGAGCGGCTTGCTCGTGAGCTTCACCTGGATGCCGTTCACGATCGGGTAGTTCTCGTCGCCCGAGAAGTTCGGCCAGTTGTTGACGACCGTGTCCACGGAGGTGCCCATGCGGCGCACGAGGTACCACACGCGTGAACCGGCCGCGGGCTTGAAGCCGATCTCCCAGTCGGCGGTCACGACCGCGTTCGGATCCACGATGCCCGGGATCACGACGTCGGTCGTCGGGATCGGGCCGGTCGAGCGCTGCGACTGCGTGAGCCCGCCGAGCCCCGCCGACGCCCAGTCCACGCCGGCCGCGGGCGTCTGCGGCGTAACGGCGAACACGTTGAACGCGGACTCGAGCACCTTCGGGAAGCACGAGTCGCACACGGCGTACGAGTTCACCGAGTAGTAGTACGTGCTCGCGTTGTTCAGCGGCCCGCCGCGCACGGCGTCGGCGTTCGTCTGGTGCTGGTAGCGGATGCCGACGTCCTGACCGAACGCTTTGCCGATCGGCAGGATGAGTCCCTGCTCTTCGTTGAAGTCGTCGTCGATCACGTTCGTGATGCCGTTCTCGATGTCGTACGTCGCGAGCCGCGTGAACGGCCCGGCGACCGATGCGCCCTGATAGACGACGTAGCCTTCGAACTGGTACGCCCCGCCGTTGTAGTTCTCGGCGCGCGTGTCCCAGTTCAGGTAGACGTTGCCCTCGCGCGGCGAGCCGGTCGCGAGCGGCGCCTGCGGCGGGCTCGGCAGATCGAAGTCCGCGTCGTA
>JBGAOA010000042.1:0-6753 GCA_044222065.1 Candidatus Eiseniibacteriota bacterium | reverse complement strand
AGCGGCGCCTGCGGCGGGCTCGGCAGATCGAAGTCCGCGTCGTATGCCGCCTGCACGAACGAGTCGTAGAACTTCGTCAGCGCGATGCTCGCGAGCCGGTTCTTGCTCTGGCCGATCACGATGCCCACGACGACGATCTGCGTGTCGCCGGGCGCCATCGTGAACGGTCCGCTCGAGAGCATCAGCCGGCGGTCGGCCGGCGCGGAGTCGAGCCAGCCCTGGCCGGTGACGGGATCCCCCGACACCTGGAATTTCGTGGGCAGGCCCGTGACGGGATTGATGATCGTCGCACCCGTCGCGTCGAGGCCGAGCATGTAGTTGTACGACTTGGTCGAGTCGTTCGGGTCGGTGCCGTTGATGTACTTGTTGAACGACGCGAGGCCGAGCGGCACGCCCGCGACCTTCGGGCCCTGCAGGAAGTCGTAGCCCACGCACGGCGGCGCCGTGTTGTACTGCTCGTCGTTGTTCGTCGCGTTGTAGACGTAGCCCATGCTCAGCCCGACGTCGCAGCCGACGAGGTCGTCGGCCGCGCCGCCGAGGTCGGGATCGGACCACTGCGACACGTACATGCTGTCGAGCGTGTTCGCGCCCTTGTTCGTGATCTTGTAGCGCATGAACACGGTGTTGCCGAGCGCGCCCTGGCGGCTGAACGCGAACGTGGTCTGCTGGATCTCGACGCCCATCGGCAGCGTCTTGCCCGCGCGGTTCGAGTGCTTCACGCGGTCGAGGTCGTTGTAGACCGCCCACAGCATCTGGTCGCCGAGGATGTCGAGCGAGCCGTCGGGCTGCACGGTCACGACCGGCGCGCCGTCCGGACGTGCGTTCGCGTCGTAGTCCGCGAGCGCCGCGTCGCGTTCGGCCGGATCGTCGTACACGCGATTGAGCTTGTACGTCTTGTACTTCGCCTGGTTCGGATCGTCGGGCGTGGCGCCCGCGCCGCTGCCGTTCACCTTGCCGGGCCCGAACTCGTCGCCGTACTCGGCGACCGCCATGCGGATCTTTCCGCCGACCTTCGCGCCGAGCCACAGGCCCGCGGCGAACACCGCGAACTTGCCGGTCGCCTTCGGGAATTCGAGCCCCGAGACGCCATCACCCTTGTTGTAGGCGAACGAGCCTTCGTTCGTGACGTACATCGAGATGTTGTTGACGTCGATGACCGTCCCGAAATCGCTGCCCGTCGCCCGTGCGGGCTTCACCTGCTTCAGGCCCTTCGCGGGCGCCGCGGCCACCGACTGGGCCGCGAGCAGCAGCGCGAGGGCCGCGGACATCCATCGTCTGCGGTTCATGAAACGTCCTCCGTGAGCCATCGAACGGGCCTCAGAAGCCGAGCCGGACACCGAACCGGAACGTGCGCGGCGTGCTGAACAGCGCCGTGCCCTGCTGCGCGAGCCGGTAGGCGTTCGTGGCGTCGATTCCCTTGGTCGCGAGGTCGGCCGACAGCGCCTGGCCCTCGGGGGTGGCGAGATATCCCGTCGTCACGGCGGAACCCGTGCCGGTGTAGACGTTGATCACGTTCTCCGCGTCGAGCGCGTTGAGCATCCACAGGTACGCGTCGAGGTTGAGCCCGGCGACCGGGACGCGCTTCTGCGCCTTGAAGTCGAGGCTCTGCGTCCACGGCAGGTTGCGTGAGTTGATCGGCCCGACCGGCGACGAATTCACGGCGCCCTGCGTCACCTCGTCGTACACCGTCGTCGGAGTGAACGGCGTGCCGCTCGCCACGTTGTAGAGCACGTTCAGGTCGAACGACGCGAGCGGCGTGAAGTTCCCGAGCTTGAATCCCTCGCCTCGCCCGTTCGAGTAATCGAGGTTCACGCTCAGCTTGTGGCGCTGGTCGAAGTCGAGCGGCGAGGACTGCTTCGGCTCGTTGCCGCCGGTCCACGCGATGTTGCGCTGCGTGTTCGACACCGACCCCGTGCCCTTCGCGAACGACAGGCTGTAGGCGACGTTCGCCGCGACGTGGTTGATGCGGCGCAGGGTGAAGCCGAGGTCCACGCCCTTGATCGTGGCGAAGTCCTTGTTGCGGTAGGACGAGAAATTGTTCTCGCCCGGGCCGGACACCGAGATGCTCGAGATCTGCACGAGGTCGCGGACGTCCTTGTAGTACACGGACAGGTCGAACTTCGCGTAGTCGTTCAGCTGCTGCGCGATGCCGACTTCGTACGCGGTCGTCTGCTCGGGCTTCAGGTTCGGATTGCCGAACGGCACGAAGTACTGGCCGGTCTGGACCTTGTACTCGAGGAACTTGTAGGACACGTACAGGTCCTGCAGGTTCGGCTGCTGGAAGAACTGGCCCCAGTTCGCGTGCAGCACCATGCGATCCGTGACCGGGAAGCCAACTCCGATGCGCGGGCTCAGGCGGCTGTACTTCTTCGCGTCGGTGAGGTCGGCGTCCGTGAGCCGGCCGTCGTCCCCGAGCGGATTGTTCGGGTTCTTGAGCGCCTTCGTGTTCACGTCGATGTAGTCGAACCGCACGCCGGCGTTCACGACGAGCCCCGAGCGCTCGTACTTGTCCTGGAAGTACGCCGACGCGGTGCGCGGCTTGCGCGGCCCGTCGATGCCGTCATCCGATTCGGTGCTCCCGTCGAGCGCGAAGCCGTAGCGGTCCACGTCCCGCTGGTCCGGCGCGAAGTTCGTCGGGAAGTAGTTCTGGTAGAAGCGCAGCGTGTGCTGTTCGAACTGCGCTCCGAGCTTCAACTGGTGGTACGGGTTGACCTGCGACGTGAAGTCGCCCTTCACCGACGAGTACTCGGACTGACGGTGCAGGTAGTCGTCCCATGCCGTGCCGGTGCTGCCCGGCACGAGCAACGCGACGGCCGCGAGCGAGTCCGACAGCGGATCGCCGGGCGTGCCCGAGAACCCGGGATAGAACCACGGGATGTCGGTGCGGAAGTCGAGGTTCGGCGTCACGCCGTAGGCCGCAAGGTTGTCGAAGAACATTCCGTCGCCGCGCTTGCGTTCGGTCGAGAAGAAGCTGTAGCCGACGTTGTAGAACGACGTCGCGCTCAGCGTGTGGTTCCAGCCCGCGGTGAGCGAGCGGTTGCGGTCCTCGTAGCGCGGCGAGTGCGGCAGGTCGAAGCGATAGGCGTTGCGGTACTCCTGCCACTCGTCGTTCGAGGCGAGCGCGCCGAACTTGAGGTCCACCGATTTGCCGATCGGGAACGTGAGCTTGCCCTGGCCGGTGAACCCGCCGAGCGTGTTCGAGGGCAGGAAGCTGTCGTAGTTCGAATGCGGCGCGCGGTCCCGCTGCCAGCGGCGCTGGCCGCTGAAGTAGAACGTGCCCGCGTCCTTGGTCGGCAGGATCGGCCCGCCGAGGTTCGCGTCGTACACGTTGTAGTCGTAGATCCGGGTGCCGAGGATCTCGTTGCCGACGCCGCCCATGTTGTCGGTCAGCGCCTCGATGCTGCCCGTGTACTTCGAGGTGCCTTCCTTCGTGATGACGTTCACGACGCCGGACATGATGCGTCCGTACTCGGCGCTGAACCCGCCGTTCAGGACGATGACTTCCTCGATCGCGTTGTTGTTGATCGCGGTCGTGGAGTTGCCCGTGAGCGGGTCCTGCTGCGAGAAGCCGTCCACGAAGTAGGCGGTCTCGTTCGGCCGTCCGCCGCGCACGATCAGCGTCGGTCCATTCTGGGACTCGCGATCGATGTTGCGGCCTAAGTTGACGATGCCCGCCTGCTGGGCCGCCGCCTCCTGGTAGCCGCGCGTCGGCAGCTTCTGGAGCTGGTCGGACGACAGGTAGCGCGTGCTGCTCGTGGCGTCCTTCTGGAGCAGCGGGCGCTCGGCCTCGACCTTGACCTCTTCCATCTGCACCGCCTCGGTCGGCAGCGAGAAGTTCTGCTCGGTCGTGAAGTCGGCGGTGATGTCGAGGTTGTCCACGGTCACCGTGCGGTACCCGAGCAGATTCGCCGTGACGGAGTACACGCCGCCCGGGATGCCGATGATCGTGAAGCGGCCCTGTTCGTCGGTGACGGCGCCGAGGCGCTGACCGATGACGCGGATGTTGGCGCCGGCGAGCGCCTCTTTCTTGTCGTTGCGGACGACGCCGGTCAGTTTTCCGGTGGTACCGGCCTGGAGCGGAGGAGCAAGGACGAGCACGGCCGCGAATGCGAGCAGGCAGCGTGTCGCCCGGTGGACGAGCAGAGACATGGACAGGTCTCCTTTCGACGGCAGGTGGGGCGGGTGTCCCGAGTGAGAATGTGCGGCGCGTGACGGACTGGGGCCGGGGGGGCACCGAGGCTCGAAGCACTCAGTTCATAAAGCCCTCTCCTTTCCTCCGAGAGCGGATGCAGCGGATCCGGCCCTGGGGATGGGCGTCACTTCCTGGACGTGGGGGGGACCGTAGGACCGTCCTTCCGGACGTGTCAAGGAACTTTCAGGCGGGGAAGTCCATGGAGCACAACACGATCAAGACCATCACCCGGTCCGAAGCGTGCGGGACGCCGCGTTCGCGGTCGCCAGGGGATGGCGACTCCGGTCACGCGAGAGCGCGGTGGAACTCGAACGAAATGAGTTCGCTTCGTTGCGCCGCACGGTACCACGTGAAGATGCGTCGAACGCGGGCAGGATGCCGAACGAATCCCGCGGAAGGACGAGCGCGGCGAGCCGGCGACGAGCGTCGCAGCCGCGTCAGCCGCGGTTGGAACGTCTCCCGGCCATGAGCGCGAGGTAGGCGACCGCGCTCAGCCCGAAGCCGAGGAACCAGGCGTAGGCGTAAAGCCCCTTCCAGACCGCCGCGACGTGCGGGAACGACTCGGGGAAGGCCTGCGCGAGGAACCCCGGGACGCACGGCGCGACGCCGGCGAGCAGCGCCACGAGCGCGGCGGGGTTCACGCCGCCCGAGTACTCGTAGGCGCCCCCGCGGCGGTAGAGGTCCGCCACCTCGAGGCGCGTTCGCCGCAGCACGAAGTAGTCGGCGATCAGGATGCCGCCGATCGGCCCGAGCAGCGCCGAGTAACCGACGAGCCACGTGAAGATGTACCCGGACGAGGACGCGAGCACCTTCCACGGCATCATGAGCACGCCGACCGTCGCCGTGATGAGCCCGCCGGTGCGGAAGCTGATCCAGCGCGGCGCGGTGTTGCTGAAGTCGTTCGCCGGCGAGACGACGTTCGCCGCGAGGTTCGTCGTGAGCGTCGCGATCGACAGCGCGACCATCGAGAGCAGCACCGTGACGGGTCCGCCGATCTTGCCGAGCAGCTCGACCGGGTCCCAGATCACTTTCCCGCCCGGGAAGATCAGCGCGGTCGCCGAGGTCACGGCGACGCCGATGAACGCGTACAGCGTCATCGTCGGCGGCAGTCCGAGCGCCTGCCCGACGACCTGGTCCTTCTGCGAGCGGGCGTAGCGCGTGAAGTCCGGGATGTTGAGCGACAGCGTCGCCCAGAAGCCGACCATCGCCGTGAGCGAGGGCCAGAAGGCCTTCCAGAACGCGCCCGAATCCGCGAGCGCCGAGGGACGCGACAGGATCGGGCCGAAGCCGCCCGCCTTCGTGTACGCCCACGCGAGCAACGCGAGCCCGACGACGATCAGGAACGGCGCCGACAGGGACTCGAGCCACTTGATGGACTCGGTGCCCTTCCAGATGAACCACACGTTGAGCGCCCAGAACAGCGCGAAGCCGAGCGCCTCGCCCGTCGAGAGCCCGAGCGCGGGCGGCAGGATCGCGGGCAGGTTCGCGACCCCCGGCCACAGGAGCTTCGCGAGCGTGTAGAGCGCGGCGCCGCCGAACCACGTCTGGATGCCGAACCAGCCACACGCGACGAGCGCGCGCAGCAGCGCCGGCACGTTCGCACCGAGCACGCCGAAGCTCGCGCGCGCGAACACCGGGAACGGGATGCCGTAGCGCGCGCCGGCGTGCGCGTTCAGCAGCATCGGCACGAGCACGATCGTGTTGCCGAGGAAGATCGTCCACATCGCCTGCGACCACGACATGCCGGAGTCGATGAGCCCCGAGGCGAGCGTGTAGGTCGGGATGCACACGGACATGCCGATCCACAGCGCGCAGAAGTGCCACCAGTTCCACGTGCGGCGCGACGCGCCGACCGGAGCGAGGTCGGGATTGCTGAGCGGACCGCCGTCGAGCGGCGCGCCGTCGGCGGGCGGGGCGGATGCGGCCATCGGAGGTCTCCTCGTCGAAGCGGTGGCGCTCAGGCCCGGGGCCCGTCGGGCGTCGCGGGCGCGGCCTTGAGGAAGCTCTGGCGATAGTCGTCGAGCGCGACCTCGAAGCCGACGTCGCGCCCGGCGCGCTCCGACATGTACCACTTGTGCTCGAGCACCTGGCAGTAGATTTGCGCGGCGTCCTCGCCGCCCGAGACGCCGGACGCGAGCCGCTGCTGCGCCGGCTCCCAGCGGTCGGTCTGCCAGCGGAACGCCGCCACGCTCATCGGCACGCTCCGCCCCCACTCCTGAGCGAGCGTCGCGCGCAGCTCGGCGATCTCGTTCAGCATGAGCGCGGCCTGCTGGTCGCCCGCCGCGATGCCCGTGAGCCCGTGCAGCGTGCGGCGATGGTAGTCGCGGTCGGTGACGATCGCGCGCATGTGGAGCAGGTTCGCCTCGCCGCCCGGCGCGAGCACGACCTCGCTCACCGTGAAACCCAGCTCCTCGAGCGCGCGGATGCGCTCGTGGATGCGGTAGCGCTCGCCCGCGTGGATCGAGACCTCGCGCGTGATCTCGCTCCACAGCCGCTCGTAGCGCTCGCGGATGTGGGCGCCGGTGTCCCACACGCTGAGCGCCGCCGGCAGTTCCACGACG
>JBGAOA010000127.1:0-4523 GCA_044222065.1 Candidatus Eiseniibacteriota bacterium | reverse complement strand
CACGCTCGGGGACGGCTTCCTGCCGTCCCCTCGCTCACGCTCCGCTCGCTCCGCCAGTCCCTGGCTCCCGCTCGCTGCGCGACGGCCCGGAGAAGTGCCTCGTGCCTGCGCCTCCGCGACGCGCGTTTCGAGAGAACCTTCGGTGGATGCGTCGCCCTCGTGCGCTGCGCGACGGTCCGGAGGAGCGCCTCGTGCCTGCGCCTCCGCGACGCGCGTTTCGAGGGTGCCTTCGGTGGATGCGTCGTCCTCGTGCGCTGCGCGACGGCCCGGAGGAGTGCCTCGTGCCTGCGCCTCCGCGCCGCGTGTCTCGAGGGTGCCTTCGGTGGATGCGTCGTCCTCGTGCGCTGCGCGACGGCCCGGAGGAGTGCCTCGTGCCTGTGCCTCGGCGACGCGCGTTTCGAGAGCGCCTTGGGTGGATGCGTCGTGAGATGGAGCGTGTGGCGGTTCTCCCTGCACCGCGGCGCCACGCTCCGCAGGAACGGGTGCCGTGTGGTTCGTCGCGGAGGGGAGACGCACGTCGTGTGCGTTCCCGGACGCCGCGGCGCAGAGAGGCGACTCGCGCGCTTCGAAGCGCGGAGCGCCGACGCGATCGTCGTCGTGGTGCGGGCTGTGGGGCTTGCTCATGCGGGGAGCCGAAGCAGCCGCAGGGGGCGCCGTGGATCGCCCGGTCGCCCGGACGTCGTCGCGATGCCCGCCGCCCCCCTCACGCGCCCTCCATCGCGACGTTCTCGAGCCACCACACGAGGCCGCTCGCGTCGAGGTGGAGCTGGTAGACGTCGCCGCTCTCGTCGCTCACCGAGAAGTAGAAGCGCGGATGGCGGCCGGCGCGGTCCACCCAGCGCGCGTTCACGCGCGCGACGCGGTGCTCGCGACCGGCGCGGCGGAACGCGACCGGCGTCACGACGCCGCCCTGGAAGTCGGCGCGCACGGCGATGGCTTGATCGATGGCTTCGCGTCGCATGGTCGGGACCTGGCACGTGCCCGGGGTGGTCGCGGTCCCGCGGCCGTTGGGGCGGCGCGTTCGAACCGCGTTGAATGCGGTCCGGAAACTACTGCACGAATGTGCAGTCGTCAACGCCGAAATCACCCGGCGCAACGAGGACGGCACGCTTGCTGCCCTGAGGTCGTGCGGAGCGAGTCACGGCCGCGAGGCGGACGGGATCGGTCGCCACGCCAAACGTGGCAGCCGCCTGCCACACAAGGAGGTTCGAATGAAGTCGAGAGTGATCCGCTGGCTGGTAGCGGGTGCCGTCGTGACAGGCGCCACTGTCGTGGCGGCAGATTCGAGCAACCCGCCGACCGCCCGCACGGGCGCGCCCGCGGTCGCGCCGGCGCCGGCCGAAGGTCTGTGCACGGGCTGCCACAGCGGGAACGCCACGAATTCGGGCGGCTCGATCCAGCTGATCAACGCGCCGCTGCTCTATCGCGAAGGACGCACCTACCCGATCACGCTGCGGCTCACCTCGTCGCAGACCGCGGGCTCGAGCGGGCGCATGTGGGGACTCGAGGTCACCGCCGTGCGGAACAGCGACGGCACGGGCGCGGGCACGTTCGCGACGATCACCGGTCAGGGCACGGGGATCGGCAACGGCAGCGGCAATTTCTCGACGCGCCGCTATGTGCGTCACGTCGCGGGCGGCACGCACGACGGACAGGCGTCGCCGGCGGAGTGGACCTTCAACTGGACGGCGCCCGCGACCGACATCGGGTCGATCACGTTCTTCTTCAGTGGTGTCGCGGCGGACGGCTCCGGCGACGAGTCCGGCGACTGGGTGTACTTCGGCTCGCAGGCGGCGGCGGACACGACGACGCCGACGATTCCCACGACGTGGGGACAGATCAAGCAGCGCTGGCGCTGAGCGGGGCAGTGTGCGGGGCGGTGGGCGGGCGCGATCGAACGATCGCGCCCGCGGCGTCTTGAGGGCCGCGCCGGCTCGGCTACCGTCGCGTCGCGAGCCGCCCCACGAGGCGCGCCCGCGCGGCGTCGAATCGACGCCGCGGCCATCCGCCCCCACCGGAGGCAGCCCATGATCCGCCGCATCGCCGCCACGACGGCGTTCGTCGCGCTCGCAGTGACCGCCGCACCGCTCGTCGCGCAGGCGCCGGCGGGCCTCAAGTTCATGGAGCTCGGCAAGGGTCCCACGATCGTGCTCGTCTCGGGACTCGGCGGCGCGCGGCTCCAGTGGATGCCGACGACGCGCAAGCTCATGACGAACTACCGCGTCGTCATGGTGGACATCCCGGGACACGGCGACAGCCCGATGCCGGATCCGTTCTCGTTCGACGCCGCCGCGAAGCTGCTCGACGACCTGCTCGCGCGTCAGAAGGCCGAGAGCACGATCGTCGTCGGCCACGGCATGGGCGGCGTGCTCGCGATCCTCGCCGCGAAGCAGCATCCCGAGCACGTGCGCGGCGTCGTGGCGATCGACGCGAGCCTCAAGACGCCGTTCGGCGCCGTGCCCGACCAGGAGCGCCGCTACCTGCTCGAGTTCATCGACTCGAGCCCCGAGAACTACTCGATGTTCGTGAAGGAGATGTTCACGCGCATGGGCCGCGACACGACGCAGGGCCGCGAGATCCACGCCAAGGCCGCGCTCGTGCCGCCCGCGAACATGAAGGCGTACATCAAGGAGCTCGCGTACTTCGACGCGACCGGCGCCGTGCGCGACTGGAAGCTGCCGTTCCTCTACCTCGCGTCCTCGCGCGCGTGGCCCGACACGGTCAAGGCCGAGCAGCTGCAGAAGGACCGCGGCTTCGAGGCGATCGCGGGCTTCGCGCCGCACCGCATCGCGAACGCGAGCTTCCTCGTCATGAGCGACCAGCCCGACTCGCTCGCGGTCGCGATCTCGGAGTTCGCGACGCGCGCGTTCGCGAAGAAGTAGCGCGAACCGCGCGGATCGCGCCGGACGCGCCGCACGCCGGGGTTCAGGCGGCGCGCGGCGCGGCCGATAACCCCGGTCGCGAGACCGTCCCGCCGCTGCGCGCCATGGAGGCGCGCCGGACGCGGAGGCTCGCCTCCGGTCCGTGCGCTCTCGCAGCTTCTTTCCGCTCGTTCTGCTGCTCGCGATCGCCGTCGTCGGCGTGTTCGCCGGCGTGCGCCTGTTCCGGCGCCCCGCAGCGCCCGTGTCGTACGAACTCGGCCGCGGCTCGACGATCGTCCTGCTGCACGGGCTCGGCAGCCGCGTGGACGACTGGATCCCCGTCGCGCGCGCGCTCGGCCGTTCGCACCACGTCGTGCTGGTCGAGCTGCCGGGCCACGGTGCGAGCGAGATGCCGGAGCCATTCTCGCTCGCCCGTGCGGCGGAATCGCTCGACGGCGCACTCGCTCGGCTCGGCGACGAACCCGTCGTGCTCGTGGGTCATTCGCTCGGCGGGCTCGTCGCGTTCGAAGAGGCGCTCGCGCATCCCGGGCGCGTGAGCGGGCTCGTGCTCGTCGAAACGGCGCTCACGCCCGGACTGAACGAATCCGAGCGCGCCGAGATGCTCGCGGCGCTCGCGAACGACTACGACGGCTTCGTGCGCGCGGCGTACCGCTCGTTCGGCCGCGACTCGCTCCAGGGCGAGCGGCTCGCCGAGCGCGCGGCCGGCGAGGACCGCGCGATGATGACGACGTGGATCCGCCTCGCGCTCACGACCGACGTCGCCGCGCGCGGCGCCGCGCTCGCCGTGCCGGCGCTCGCGATCGTGTCGGAGCGCTCGTGGACGCGCGACGAAACCGAGCAGCAGGCGTCCGACGCGCTCGGCTTCCGCGCGATCCGGAAGCTGTGGATCCAGCGGCTGTTCGGCACCGGGCACTTCGTCATGCTCGACGACCCGGCCGGCGTCGCGGATTCGATCGAGCGCTTCGCGCGCCGCGCGCAGCCCGGTCCGGTCGCGGTGCGTCCGCTGCGCTGACGCGCGGCGGTTCAGCGCACCGAGACGCTGTCGCGCGCGGGCGGCGTTCCGCCGAACTGGAAGCGGAACTGGCGCGGCCCCGCGACGTCGCGCAGCCACTTCGCCGCGCGGAACGGACCCTCGTAGCCCTCGAGGCGCTGGAACTCGCCGCCCGCCGGATCCACGACGACCAGCGTCGGGAACGTGCCGATCGCGTAGTTCTCCGCGAGCTTCGAAACGACGCCGGAGTCGCCGCCATCCTCGCGCCGGTGGACCGTGACGCGCACGGCGACGTAACGCTCGCCGACGAAGCGCGCGACCTCGGGGTCGGCGAACACCTCGCGTTCCTGACGCTCGCACGGCGCGCTCCCCTCGGCGCGGAACTCGTACAGCACGAGCCGGCCGTGCGCGCGAGCGAGCGCGAGTTCGTTCCCGGGCGGCTGCCACGCGATCGCCGCGCCCGCCGCGGCGTGCGGCCCGGGGCGCTCCTCGACGAAGCCGGTCGCGACGCGGGCGACGAGCAGCGCCGCCGCGACGATCAGCAGCCAGCGCGGCGTCTCGCGCGTGGGCCCCGACTCACGCATTGGCATAGGACAGCTCCCGGCGGTTCATGACGACGACGGCGACCGCGAGCGAGAGCGCGATCGTCG
>JBGAOA010000126.1:0-4542 GCA_044222065.1 Candidatus Eiseniibacteriota bacterium | reverse complement strand
GCTCCTGCCGGTGTTCGTCGTGCTCGCGCTGCGTCCGGTGCGCCGGCGCGCCGCCGTGCTGTGGACGCGCGCCGGCCGCTTCGGCGGCGGCGTCGGCGCGGCGTTCGTGCACGTCGCGGGCTACCTGCCGTGGGCGGCGCTGCTGCTCGCCCTCGTCGCGCTCGCGCGCCCGCAGCAGGGCGTGCGGCAGAGCGAGACCGAGACGAAGGGCGTGGACATCATGCTCGCGATCGACATTTCGCCGAGCATGGCGGCCGAGGACTTCCGGCCCCTCAACCGCATGTTCGTCGCGAAGTCCACCGCGCGCGACTTCGTCAAGCAGCGTCCGCACGACCGGCTCGGCGTCGTCGGCTTCGCCGCGACCGCGTTCCTGCAGTGCCCGCTGACGCTCGATCACGATGCGACGCTCGAACTGCTCGACGCGCTCGACATCGGGCTCGCCGAGGACGGCACGGCGATCGGCATGGGACTCGCGACCGCGGTCGGCGGCCTGCGCGCGAGCAAGACGCCGAGCCGCGTCGTCGTGCTGATCACGGACGGTCAGAACAACCGCGGCTCGATCGACCCGCTCACGGGCGCCGAACTCGCGAAGACCTACGGCATCAAGGTGTACACGGTGCTCGTCGGCAAGGGCGGTGTCGTGCCGGTGCCGGTCGTCGACCCGCTCGGCATCCGGCGGATCCAGATGGTGCGCATGGACGTGGACGAGGACGTGCTGCGCGAGATCGCGAAGCGCACGGGCGGCCGGTTCTTCCGCGCGCAGGACTCGCAGACGCTCGCCGGCATCTACGCCGAGATCGACCGGCTCGAGCGCGCACCGATCAAGGCGATCCAGTACCGCGAGTACCGCGACCTCGGGCCGTGGCTGCTCGGCGCGGCGGCGGCGATCCTCGCGCTGCACGTCGGGCTCGCGACGACGGCGTTCCGGAGGGTGCCGTGAGGAGGCGCGCGTGACGTTCCAGGAACCGCGCTGGCTCGCGGCGCTCCTGCTGCTCCCCGCCTTCGCGATGCTCGAGTGGTGGGCGGCGGCGCGTTCGGAGCGCGCGCTCGCGGCGCTCGTCGGGCGGCGCACCCCGCATCCGCTCCTCGCCCAACGCCGGCCGGGTTTCCGCCGCTACGGCGCGCTGCTGCGACTCGCGGCGTTCGCGTGCCTCGCGATCGGCGCCGCCGAGCCCGAATGGGGCCGCGAACTCGTGCGGCGGACCGCGACGGGTTCGGACGTCGTGCTGCTCGTGGACGTCTCGGCGAGCATGGACGCGCGCGACGTCGCGCCGAGCCGGCTGCACGAGACGCGTCGCGAGGCGCTCGCCGTGATCGACCGGCTGCAGGGGAGCCGCATCGGCGTCGTCGCGTTCTCGGGCGACGCCGTGCGACTGTGCCCGCTCACGCAGGACGCGAGCGCCGCGCGGCTCGTCGTGGAATCGCTGTGGAGCGGCTCGGTGAGCGAGCCCGGCACCGACCTCGGCCGCGGGCTCGCGCTCGCGCGCAAGGTCCTGCCGACCGGGCGGCGCGACGAACAGGCGATCGTGCTGTGGACGGACGGCGAGGACCTCGAGCGCGGCGCCGCGGCCGCGCTCGCGGACGTCGCCGCCAGCGGCATTCGCGTGTTCACGGTCGGCGTCGGCACGCCGGCCGGCGACGTCGTGCCGTCGCTCGACGACCAGGGGCGCGCGGTGGACGTGAAGCGCGACGAGGCCGGCAACGCGGTGCGCAGTCGGCTCGACGAACGACTGCTGCGCGACGTCGCACGCCGCACGCGCGGCGCGTACTTCTCGGCCTCACGGCCGGGCGGCGAGCTGCCGCGCCTGCTGTCGGCGCTCGGGACGCTCGCGCGCTCGGGGCGCGGCGAGCGGCTCGTCGAGCGCCCGGTCGCGCGCTTCCCGCTGTTCGCCTCGCTCGCGGCGCTGTGCCTCGCGCTCGAGGCGCTGCGTCCGCGCCGGCGGCTCACCGAGGACGAGCGCGCAACCGCGCGCCCCGCGCGGGCTCGCGGCCGGGCGGTCGCGGTCGCCGCGGCGCTCGCACTGCTCGCGCTGCTCGCGGCGTTCGCGTCGCCCGCGCGCGCGCAGAGCAACTGGGCGAAGGGCGATCGTGCGTTCCGCGACGGCCGCTTCGCGGACGCCGAGACGCTCTACGCGCAGCGCGCGCGCGGCAAGTCGCCGCTCGCCGTGCGCGTCAACCTCGCGACGGCGCGTGCGCTCAACGGCAAGGCTGCGCAGGCGCTCGGCGAACTCGAGCCGGTGCTCGGCGTGGACGGACGCGAGGGCGACGCCGCGCGCTACAACACGGGCACGGTGCTCGGCGAGCAGCGCCAGTACCGCGAGGCGATGGAGCGGCTGCGGGCGACGCTCGAGCGCAATCCAGGCGACGCCGACGCGCGCTGGAACTACGAGGTTGCGCTGCGCCGCCTCATCGAAGAGGAGCGGCGCCGCCGCGAGCAGCAGCCCCAGAGCGGCGGTTCGTCGCCGCAGCCTTCGCCCTCGCAGCCGCAATCGTCGTCGGGTGGCGGATCGCAGCCGCAGCCGCAGCCGGGGCCGCAGCCGAAGCCCCGGCCCGGGACGCCGCCGCCGAACGCGCCGCCGCAGGGCGGCTCGGGGGAGATGTCGAAGTCGCAGGCGGACCAGATCCTGAACGCGCTCCAGGACCTCACGCGCGCGGACGAGCAGCGCCAGCGCCGGGTGCGCGTGCTGCGCGAGCGGCGGGGGAAGGACTGGTGAGCGCGCGGCGGATTCGCAGCGCCCTGATCGCGGGGCTCGTCGCGGCGGCCGCGTTCGCCGCCGCGATCGCGCGCGCCGACGTCGCGGTGGAAGCGCGGCTCGACCGCTCGCGGGTCGAGGCCGGGGGCAGCGTCGTGCTCGAACTCGAGGTGCGCGGCGGCAGCGGCACGATCGGCGATCCGGAGCTCGTGCTGCCGCAGGGCGCGAGCGTGCTCGCTTCGAGCCGGGCGCAGAACTTCTCGTGGATCAACGGGCGTTCGTCCTCGACGCTCGTGTTCCGCTACGAGCTCGGCGTGGACTCGCCGGGGCGCTACACGCTCGGGCCGTTCCGCGTCGTGGTCGGCGGGCAGACGTACCAGAGCGGCACGCTCGAACTCGTCGCGACCGCCGCGCGCGGCGCGGGCGGTGGCGCCGCGGCGTCGCTCGTCGTCGGCGTCGAGCCGCGCACGCCCTACGTCGGCGAGCCGGTGCTGTTGCGCGCGCGGCTGCTCCAGCGCCAGGACTTCGCCGAGACGCCGGGCTTCACGGCGCCCGCGACGCCCGGCTTCTGGTCGGAGCGCTACTCGCAGTCGGAGTCCTACTTCGAGCCCGGGAGCGGCAACCGCGTGCTCGTCACCGAGACGCGCGCGCGCCTCTACCCGCTCGCGGCCGGGCGCGCGACGATCGGCTCCGCGTTCGCGAACGTCGTGCTCGCGGGCGGCGGCGGCGATCCGCTCGGGCTCTTCGGCGGCACGCGCCGCGAGGTCCAGCTCCAGAGCGCGCCGGTCGCCGTGGACGTGCGCCCGCTGCCCGGCGGAGCGCCCGCGGGATTCGACGGCGCGGTCGGACGCTTCACGGTCGCGTGGTCGCCCGATCGCGCGCACACGCCGGTGGACGTTCCGCTCACGCTGCGGCTCGACGTGCGCGGCGAGGGCAACCTGCCGTTGCTGCACACGCCGGAACTCGTGCTGCGCGACTTCGAAGTGTTCGCCGGAACCGTCGAAGACAGCCTCGGTCCGCCGGGGCAGCTCGGCGCGGGCCGGCGGCGCTTTCAATGGACGCTGCTGCCGCGGCACCAGGGCGCGCTCGAGGTTCCGCCGCCCGCGTTCGCGTGGTTCGATCCCGCGGCGTCCGCCTACCGCTCGTTCGAGTCGGCGCCGATCGCGATCACGGGAGAAGGTCCCGTGTACGGCGACCGCCGCGACCGCGAGGGCTTCCCGGACGCGTTCCGGTCGCGCCGCGCGGATCCCGGCCGGCGCCCCGCGCTGCCGTGGGCGTGGGCGATCGCCGGGGCCGCGGCGGGGTTCGCCGTGCGCTTCCTCCGGCGCGGACCCACGCCGGACGACCGCGCGGCGCTCGCGAAGCGGCGCGAATGGCTGCAGACGATCGGGCTCGCGCGCGGCCCCGACTTCTGGCGCAGCGCGGACCAGGCCGCGACGTTCCTCGAGTCCGGCGGGTTCCCGGTCGGGGGCCTGCGGCAGGAGATCGACGCCGCGCGCTACGGCGGCGCGAGCGCCGGCGAGGAGCGCGTGCGGCGGCAGCTCGTCGAGCGACTCGGTGCGGACATGGACCGCGCGCGCTCGCGCGTGCCGTGGAAGGCGCTCGGCGCGGCGCTCGCGGCGGGCGCGATCGTGCTCGCGTGGCTCACGGCTCCGGGCGCGGGCGACGCGCGCGGCCGCGCCGAGGCGCTGCGGGCCGACGCCCTCGCCGAGAAGGGCGACGTCGCCGCCGCCTCGCACGCGTGGCGCGCGCAATGGAAGGGGACGAGCCCCGACGCCGCTCTCGCCGCGCGGCTCGCGTGGTCCGAGATCGAGGCGGGACACGTCGGCGGGGCCGCCGCGTGGGTGCT
>JBGAOA010000041.1:0-37779 GCA_044222065.1 Candidatus Eiseniibacteriota bacterium | reverse complement strand
CCGCGCTCGGCGAGCGTCCCGACGAGGTACGCCGACGGGCCGGCGAGCGTCGCGACGCGCTCGAGCGGACGCACGCCCGCGCCGACGTCGTGGCCGCTCGCGAGCATGCGCGCGCCCGCGGCGGTCGTGAGCGCGGTCGTGCGCGCCATCGCCGTGAGCCCCGAGGCCGCGTCGTAGCGCGACACGAGCCGCGCCTCGCGGACCGCACCGCCGCGGCGCGCGCGCACGAGCATCGCGACGAGGTCGTCCGGCGGATCGGCGACGCAGCGCGCGCGGAACTCCTCGAGGAAGCGGCCCGAGGCGACGAGCGGCTTCACCGCCTCGACGTGACCGGGCCAGCGCAGCGTCTTCTCGCTCATGTCGCGCACGCCCGGGAACGTCACGAGCGCGGTGCGGAGCCCGTCGCTCAGGAACGCTTCCATCTCCCCCGCGCCCGGGACGTTCAGGCGCTCGAGTTCGGCGAACGCCGGCGTCTCGGCCGGGCGTCCGTCGCGCACGATGCGCGCGGGGCGCACGTACTCCTCGAGCAGGTCGTCGAGCGACCACGTCACGACGTAGCCGTACGGCCGCCGCGGATCGCTCGCGACGCCGCCGACGTAGATCGTGAGCGCGTCCGGCGTGCTTTCGGCCGCGAGCCGGCCGGCGCAGAAGTGCGACAGCCCCGGCGCGAGACCGCAGTCGGGGACGATCGTCACGCCTGCGCGCTTCGCCTCGTCGTCGAGCGCGAGCGCGTCCTCGGCGCAGAACGACACGTCCACGAGGTTGCGCTTCGCCGCGATCGCGGCGCGCATCGTCTGGAAGCCGAAGCGCGACGGCAGCGCCCCGACCGCGAGGTCGTGCTCGCGCATCAGCCGCGCGGCCGCATCGGCGTCGGACAGGTCGGCGGCGGCGAAGCGCAGGTTCGGGAGCGCCGGCAGCTTCGGCTCGCGCACGTCGGCGACCGTGACGGCCGCGTCCGGGAGCGAACCCGCGAGGTCGCCCGCGATCACGCGGCCCTGCTGGCCGCCACCGAGCACGACGATCTTCACGGCCGCCCGCTCACTTCACGCCGTGCGCGGCGCGCCAGTCGTCGAGCCCGCCCGGCACCTTCGCCGTGCCCTTCGCGATGCGGTCGTTCCACGACTCGAACGGCACGCCGTTCGTGACGTCCGTCATCGTGATGACGCCCGGCACCGGACAGACGTGCGAGCACAGGTTGCAGCCGATGCACTCGGACTCGTCCACCCACACGACGTGCGCGTTGCGCGCCTTCGAGGCCGCGATCGCGGCGTCGCGTCCCGGCGCGGCGTGCCCCGCGGCGAGCGGCTCGGCGGCGGTGTGGATGCAGTTCACCGCCGTGTCGCGGCAGGCGACGTAGCACAGCTCGCAGCCGATGCACTTCTGCGTGTCCACGCGCGCGACGACTTTGTACTTCAGGTCGAGGTCGCCCCACTCGGAGTACGCGGGCACCGCGCGCCCCTGCAGCTCCTTCACCGACTTCATGCCCTTCTCGTCGAGGTAGTTCGACAGCCCGTCGATCATGTCCTCGACGATCCGGAAGCCGTAGTGCATCGCGGCCGTGCACACCTGCACGCTCGTCGCGCCGAGCGCGATGAACTCCGCCGCGTCGCGCCACGTCGCGATGCCGCCGATGCCCGAGATCGGCACCGTGATGCGCGGATCGCGCGCGAGTGCGGCGACCATGTGCAGCGCGATCGGCTTCACGGCCGGCCCGCAGTAGCCGCCGTTCGTCGAGCGCGAGCCGACGACCGGGTACGGGACGAGCCGGTCCAGGTCCACGCCGACGATGCTCTTGATCGTGTTGATGAGCGACAGGCCGTGGGCGCCGGCCTCGACCGCCGCGACGCCGGGCTCGAGGATGTCGCCGATGTTCGGCGTGAGCTTCACGAGCACCGGAATGGTCGAGTACTCGACCGCCCAGCCGGCGACGATCTTCAGCACGTCCGGCTCCTGGCCGACCGCCGAGCCCATGCCGCGCTCGCACATGCCGTGCGGGCAGCCGAAGTTGAGCTCGATCCCGTCGGCGCCGGTGTCGATCGTCGCCTTGATGATGTCCTGCCAGTCCTTCTTGGACTCGACCATCAGCGACACGAGCACCGCGTGCTTCGGGTACTTCTTCTTCACCTCCGCGATCTCGCGCAGGTTCACCTCGAGCGGTCGGTCGGTGATGAGCTCGATGTTGTTGAAGCCCACCATGCGCTGATCGCCGAGGTGCACGGCGCCGAAGCGGCTCGACGTGTCCACGATCGGATCGCCGAGCGTCTTCCACACCGCGCCGCCCCAACCGTGGTCGAACGCGCGCATGACCTGGTCGCCGCTGTTGGTCGGGGGCGCGCTCGCGAGCCAGAAGGGATTGGGACTCTGGATGCCGGCGAAGTCGATCGCGAGATCCGCCATGGAGCCTCGAATCGAACCGCGCGTCCGGGCGTCGGGCCGCGGCGCGGGGTTCTCGAAAGGAACGCGGCTCTCGGGGCCGCGGGTGTCGTGAAAGCGCGGCGATATTCTAGCCCGATCGCTTCGCGCACCGCGAGCCGCGGGGCGGCCGCCGCGCCCGCGGACGACGGCCCGCGGACGCGCCGGGCGATCAGCGCCGGAGCGAGAGCGGCTTCACGAGCGTTCGTTCGCCGACGCGCGCCACGATGAAGTAGCGCCCGGCGGGCGCACGCCCCGCGCGCGTCGCGCCGTCCCACAGGAGCAGGTGCGGCCCGGCCGAGAGCCGCGTCGCGCGCTGCAGGGTCGCGATGCGACGGCCGGCGAGGTCCACGACCGCCGCTTCCACGTCGCTCGCCTCGGGCAGCGACAGCTCGACGCGCGTGAACCCCGAGCTGGGATTCGGCACCGGGTCCGAGAGCGCGAGCACGCGCCCGCCCGGAACGATCGGAGCGTCCACGACCGCGCCCGCCGTGAAGACGATGCGCGGGTCGTCGCCGTCGCCGGTCACGTCCACGATCGTGTGCGCGCCACCCGGGCCGAGGAGCTCGGCCGGCGTGACTGCCGACGTGGGACTCATCGGGCAGGAGCCGCAGCCCATGGCGGCGTCGGCGAGCGAGGTCAGGCGCACCGACTCGAGGATGAACGCGAGATTGTCCCCGCAGCCCGCGCACGACAGGTTGTGGTTGATGCGGAACGCGAACAGCGGCGTGTACGAGTTGTCCGCGGGGATCGCGTTGTCCTGCACGTCTCCGTGTGCGACGGAGTAGAGCTGGAGCAAGGTCGTGTTCAGCGCGCCCGGCTCGGGAGCGATCGCGAAGCGCCCGGCGCCGCCAAAGCCGGGGCTGCCGCACTCGCCATAGGCCGGGGACGAGGCGAGGCAGTTCGAGCCATCGGCGCCGACCGGGAAGAACCCCGCGTTGTGGCAGCCGAGCGGCGCGTCGAAGCGCCAGAACGGATCGAGCGGCGTCGCGAAGGTGCCGTTGAAGTCCACGACTCGCACGATCGCCTCGACGCCGGTGTAGTTCGCGATGCCGGAGCTGATCATCGCGTCGGACGCGTTGAGGCTGCCGACGAACTCGGTGTAGCGCGAGGTCGGCCCCGTGCAGAAGCTCGGAGTGAAGTTCGGCGAGCCGCCGTCGGTGCAGTCCGCGATCTGGAGCTGAAGTCCGCCGGTCGTCGTCGCGATCGCCTGCGGCGGGCCGCCCGGAGGCGCGCACAGCGCCGGCGTCTCGAGCGATTGGTGGCCGAACAGGACGGCCACCATCTTCGACAGATCCGACGCGCCGACCCCGCCGGTGAAGTCGAAGTCCGAGTAGCACGGGTTCTGCCCGGCGCCGAAATCGCACAACCACAGGTAGACGTCGTTCGTGGTCACGCCGAGGTGGCCGTCGAGGTCGTACGCCGCGACGCCGATGTCGGTGAGCAGGACCGGCGGCCCGCCGTCGCTCGCGAACACGTGCGCGCGACAGCCGGTCGCGACGCCGTGCGCCGTGACCGCTCCCGTGACGACGAACGTCGCGACACCGGCCGCGTCAGCCGTGTGCTGCACGCGCGGCACGGGGGCGCACGCCACGAGCGTCGTGCCGGGGTGGTTCTGCGGAACGCCGACCGACATCTCCGGTGTGTCGAAGAACTCGATGGTCACGACCGCACCGGGGACCGGAGCGCCGGTGACGTCGCGCACGACGACGGTGAACGCGCCGTGCGGATCCGGCACTCCGCCCGTTTCTCCGACGAGCACGATGCCGGCGGGAACGGTGCACAGGGGCGGACTCGGCGGCAGCGCGAAAGCGACGGCCGGCAGCGAGATCAGCGCGGCGAGGGTGAACAGCGTGCGCGCGTACGGACGAAACATGACGGCTCCTTCCCCGTGGGACGAACGAGCGAGTGGCAGGGATGGCGCTGCGGAACCGCCGGAAGGTGCTGGAATGCTAGGAGAGCCGCGCGCCGCGTGTCCACGGCTTTCTTCGGCGGCGAGGCGCCGGACGACGCGCGCTCAAGGCGCCGCGCGTCGCCCCGGCCCCGCATCGAGCCACGTCACGAGTTCGCGCGACAGGCTGTCGATGAGCGCCGTGCGGAACTTGCGGATGTGCGGGCCTTCGCCCCAGCGCGAGGTGCCGCGCGGGAACAGCGCGTGGAGCCGCTCGGCGGCTTCGCGCGGGATGATCTCGTCGGTGCGGCTCGAGAGCAGCAACGCGGGCATCTCGCGCGTGCGTGCGGACTGCAGCGCGGGTTCGATCGGCGCGATGAAGCTCGCGCCGATGCGGCCGCCGATGCGCGCGAGCCACTTCGGCACGTGCTCGCGGTCGAGGCTCCGCGCCATGAGCACGTCGAGCGACGCGCCGCCGTGGAGCAGCACGACCGCGTCCGCCTGGCGCGTGTAGTGGAGCGCCGCGACCGACGGCGGCACGCCGAGACTCACGCCGAGGATCGCGATGCGTGTCGTGTCGACTTCGCGGGCACGGGCGGCCGCGTCCACGGTGCGCGCGAGCGCCGCCGGGGCGCTCAGCACGAGGCGGCGGAATCCGAACGCGTGCTCGACGAACTGCATGCCGCGCGGCGCGCGCGGCCCCTCCCAGTGCCACTCGAGCGCGAGCACGTTCACCGGCAGCTCCTCGGGGATCAGCAATCCGCCGCGCGCGCCGGTGCCCAGTCCGCCGAGCATGACGAGCGTCCAGCACGTGTCGCTCGGGATCGGCGACGGCCGCCACAGCGCCGAATCGCGCTCGCCCGAGGCGGCGTCGAACACCCACGTCTCGATGCCGGGGCCGATCGCGGGCCGCGGATGACGCTCGAGGCGCACGAGCGGCGAGGCGAACGCGTCGAGTTCGGCGAGCGGATCGTGGACCGCGTTCCACAGCGCGCCGAGCGCGATCAGCAGCACGCCGAGGATCGTGAGCAGCCGGAACACGCGACTCCGTTCGTCGAGGGAAGCGCGGCCGGCAGGCGGCGCGCGTGGCGGACCGGGGGAGCGAAGGCCGGACATCCTGCCCTACGCGCCGCGCGGCCGCCAGCGTTCGGGCGCGCCGCGAAGCCGACGCCGCGCGCTCGCGCCGCGCCGCAACGGGCCATCGTCCGGCGCTACGCGTGACCCTTCGTCATCGCCGCATCGGCGCGCACCGCGACGCCGAGCGACGAGGCGATGCTGCGCGCGGCGCGCTTGCCTTCCTGCACCGCGGTCACGACGAGCTCGCCGCCGAGCGCATCGCCGCCGGCCCACACCTTCGGATTCCCGGTGCGGCAGGTCTTCTCGTCCACGACGACGAGGCCCTTGGGATCGAGTGCGACCCCGTCGAACTGACCCGCGAACTCGCGCAGCTTCGCCTGGCCGATCGCCGTGACGACCAGGTCGCACGGCAGCTCGCGGCCGTCCGCCAGCTTCAGCGCCGTGAGCGCGCCAGCGCCGTCGCGCACGAACGCGGCGGGCACGGCCTTCTCGACGAGCCGCACGCCTTCGACACGCGCGTGCTCCAGCTCGTGCGCGTACCCGGGCATCTCGGCCGCGGTGCGCCGGTAGACGAGCGACACGTCCGCCACGCCGAGCTTCGCGAGTTCGCGCGCGGCGTCGATCGCGGTATTGCCGCCGCCGAGGACGATCGCGCGCCGGGCGAGCGGCGCGCCGCCGTTCGCGAGCTTGAGTGATTCGATCCACGCGACCGCGCCCACGACGCCGGGACCGTCCTCGCCGGGAACGCCGAGCTTCGCATCGCCGCCGAGGCCGACGCCGAGGAACACCGCGTCGTGGTCGGCGAGGAGCTGCTTCGACGTCACGTCCTTCCCCACTTCGACGCCTTCACGGATCGTCACGCCCAGGGAACGCACGAACTCGACTTCGGCGAGCGCGCCGGCGACGTGCATCTTGTAGGGTGCGACGCCGGTCGTGTTGAGGCCGCCCGGCAGCTTGCGCTTCTCGAAGATCGTCACGGCGAAGCCCTCGAGCGCGAGGTAGCCCGCGCACGCGAGCGATGCGGGGCCGGCGCCAACGCACGCGACCTTCCTGCCGTTCGGCGCGGCCTTCGGCAGCAGTCCGCTCGCGGCGCCGTTCGAGAGCACGGTCTCGACCGCGTAGCGCTGGAGCCGGCCGATCTGGATCGGCGGATTGCGGTGCCACGCGTTGTACACGCACGCGCCGACGCACAGCACCTCGACCGGGCACACGCGCGCGCACGAGTACCCGAGCAGATTCGCGCTCAGGATCGTCTTCGCCGAGCCGCGAACGTTGTCGGTCGCGATCTTCTTGATGAAGCTCGGGATGTCGATGCCCGTGGGGCACGCGGTCACGCACGGCGCGTCGTGGCAGAACAGGCAGCGGCTCGCTTCGGTGAGCGCCTCGCCCTTCGTGTACGTGGGCTTCGCGTCCGCGATGCGTTCTTCGAGTCGGCCGGCGGGCACGAGCGGCAGGTAGCTCGGGGGAACCTTCATGCAGCGGGTTCTCCGCGGAGCGCGGGATCGGTCGCGCTCCGTGGCGGCGTCACGGCGCCGCGCAAGTCGTTGGGCTGCGCTTCAGGCGCGCATCGGGCGCGATGCGCGATGGGTTCGGCGTTCGAAGCACCCGCGCGGAGGGCCGGGCGCGCGACGAGTCTAACCCGCGTCGTCGCGCGAGTGCGAGCGCCGATCACGGCGCGGACGCGATCGACGAGGGGCTCGAGGCCGCCGCCGCCCGGACCGGTGCGAGCGTCCGGAGCGCGGCATGCAGGCGTGCTTCGAGGGGCGCATCGCCCAGTGCGTCCACCTGCGCGGCGGCGCGTCGTGCGCGTTCGAGCGGCACGCCGAGATGGCGCAGCCAGGGAACGACGCTGCAATCGGGATCACGCTCGGCTGCTTCGCGCTCCTGCTTCGCTTCGATCGCGCGCTCGCGCTTCGTCTTCATGAAGCGCTCGCCGAGGGCACGTTCGGCTTCGTACTGATTGTGCGCGCGGCAGCGCAGTCTGAGATTGCCGACGGTCGAAGCGCCGCCTTTCGCGATCGGCAGCACGTGATCGAGTTCGAGGCGCGTGCGTGAGTCGCAGCGCTGGCCGTTCGTGCCGACGAACGTGCAGCGTGATCCGTCGCGCGCCCACACGGCGCGCTTCACTTCGGCCGGCACGTAGCGCGCCTTGCCGTCGCTCGTGCGGCGGCCCGGGCGCTCCGTCGCGCCGGTGCGCCGCTTCTCGAGCTGCGCGATCAGCGCGTCGAGCGCGCGGTCCAGCACGTGCTCGATGCTCTTGTCGGGAATGGCGTGGCTCAAGAGTTCGCGCGCGTGCTCCAGCTTCCGTTGCGTGTCGCCCGAGATCGTGACTTGCAGCGCGAAGCGCTCGGGGGCGAGGGGAGTCGTTCTCGCCGCCGATGCGATCTCAACATGCTGCGTAGCATGTTCGCACTTCGTGTTCGCAACGAGTTGCGCGCTCACTTTTCGCCCCGGGGCGAAAACGGTCGTCACGGCGGCTCCGGCCGGCGGCAGCGCCACGAGCGTCGTCGGGACGTCGGCCTTCGGGAAGCGCTCCGCGAGCAGTTGTTCGACGTCGGCCCGCGTCCCGTTGCTCGCGGCATCGATCAGAGCCTCTGCATTCGCCTCCGTGAGGTGCGGGGCGAGCAGCAGCGCCGTGCTCAAGTTCAGGCGGCCGTCGGCGAGCCGGTCGAAGATCGCCGGGAAGCGGCGCGCCGTGCTCGCGACGCGAGTTCGCTTGTAGGCCATGTCTTCCGAGAGCTTGAGCACGCGCACGCAGTACTCGTGCATGGAGGAATAGCCAGCCGGGGCGTAGAGCCTGCGGGCATCGAACTCGCCGATCAGCGCGACGACTTCGGCGAGCGCGGCGCGCTCGTCGGCCGAGCGAGTGGCGAGGCGATGGGTGAGCGCGTCATCGGCCAGGTGCGACAGCGTGCAGTTCTTCACGACGCAACTCCGCCGGGGGCGGGTCACGCGGGGGCTGCGTGCACTTCATAGCACGTGTGTTTTCGAGCGCCGTGCGTGCGCGCCATTGCCCGATCGCCACGCGTCGAGACATCGCGCGAGGGATCGCGTTCGAGGCGCCGCGTTCAGCCGCGCACGGCGGCTCAAAGGGCAACGACAAGACACGCCGCGATGTTTCTGAATTCGGTGCTGAAAGTGCGTCAAGCGATTTCGTATCGTCCGCTTCGTCGCGCACGAACCTCGTCGCCGACGTGTCACGAACGCACCTCGACTCGGGAGCCACGATGCCCGTGAAGCGCGCGAAGTCCCCCGCTCGAAGCCGCCGCTCCACCGCGAGCGCGGCGTCGCGGCCGTCGTCCCGCGAGGCCGCCGCCCGCAAGACGCGGCATCGCTCTGCTGCCGGCGCCTCCACGAAGCAGGCGGCACGCCGCCCCGCTGCGAGCACGCCCCGCGCCGCGTCGGCGCCCCGCGCCGAGTCGCGCGCCGCCGTCGAGAAGCGCATCGCCGGCTTCCTCGCCAGGTACACGCCCGAGGTCGCGGCGTTCGCGCGAGCGGTGCGCAGGAAACTGCGCGCGCGGATTCCGGGCGCGCACGAACTCGTGTACGACAACTACAACGCGCTCGTCTTCGGCTTCAGCGCGACGCCCCGCCCCTCCGAGGCCGTGCTCTCGGTCGTGCCGATGCCGCGCTGGGTCACCGTGTGCTTCCTGTTCGGCGCCAGGTTCCCGGACCCGAAGGGCGTGCTGCGCGGCGAGGGGAACCAGGTGCGCCACATCCGCCTCGAGAGACCGGCCGACTTCGATCGCCCCGACATCCGCCACTTCGTGGACCTCGCGATCGCGCGTTCGAAGCAGCCGTTCGCGCCTCGCGGCCCGGGCGCCGTCGTGATCCAGTCCGTCTCGGCGAAGCAGCGGCCGCGCCGGACGTCCTGATCAAGCGTCTTCGCCGGCGGTCGGACTTCCTCATCGAGCGTTCGCGCCGCCCGCCGGCCGTCCTGAGCGATCGCTCGCCCGTGCTGCGAGCGCTCCGAGCGTGACCGCCCCGCGCCGTCCGCCCGCCTTGCCGCGCCGCGCGCGCCTGCCCTAACGTTCCGCGGCCTTCACACTCGTTCGAAAGGACCGACTCATGTCTCGGCGAAGACTCCTTCCCGCCCTCGCGCTGGCCGCGCTCGCGGCCGCGGCGGCGGGCTGCGTCAACAACGACGAACTCATCCGCGTCGGGAATCGCGTCGTCACGGTGGACGACTTCAAGGCGGTCGCCCGCGGAAACGAATCGAATTACCCCGGCACGCCCGACGAAGCGAAGCTCGCGCTGTTCGACGACCTGTTGCGCCGCGAGCTGATGCTGCGCGAGGCCGAGGAACGCGGGCTGTTCAAGGACACGCTCGTCACGAAGAACCGCGCCGAGGCCGAGTCGCAGCTGCTGCAGCGCACGCTGTTCGAACGCATCGTCGCGCGCGACCTTCCGGTGAGCGCCGCCGAGGCGAAGCAGCTCGTCGCGTGGCGCGACACGTCGTCGCAGATGCTCGTCATTTATTCGCCCGAGCGCGCGGTCGCGAACGCCGCGCGCGCCGCGCTCGACGCCGGCGAGGACTTCGGCGCCGTCGCGAACCGCTTCAACGCCGTCGGCGCGCTGCCGCCGGGGGGCGACCTCGGCATGATGCTGCCGGGCTCGCTCGTGCCGCCGCTCGACGACCTGCTGCGCACGGCGCCGCTCAACACCGTCGTCGGCCCGGTCGCCGCGCCCGGCGAGGGCTGGTTCATCGTGAAGGTCGTCGCGCGCCAGTACAACGCGCAGCCCGCGCCCGAGTCGCAGCTCGGCATCGTCACCGAGATGATCCGGCAGAAGAAGCAGCGTATGGTCGCGGTGCGCGCGTCCGAGTCGCTGCGCGCCGCGTACCGGCTCACCGTCGCGCCCGGCGCGCCGCAGTCGCTCTACACGCGCGCGAACGCGGCGGCGGCCGAGCAGATGCAGGGCTTCGGCGGCGTGACGATGACGCCGACGCCGACCGCGGACGACGAGGCGACGACGCTCGCGGCCTGGGACGGCGCGAAGGCCGGCAGCGAGCGCTACTCGGTCGCAGACGCGCTGCGCGACATCGCGCGCGGCGACGTGCGGCCGCCGACGTGGAGTTCGATCCCGGCCGTGCGCTCGTGGATCGACAGCCAGGCGCTGCGCCGCATCGTGCTCGCGGAAGCGAAGCGCCGCGGCCTCGACCAGGACCCCGACGTGAAGCGCCAGATCGACGGCCGCGTGGACAGCTACGTGCTCGAGGCGCTCTACGCGAGCGACATCGCGCCCGAAGCGACCGCGAGCGACGACCAGGTGCGCGCGTACTACGAGACCGTGAAGGACGGCTTCACGAAGCTGCGCGAGGCCACGTTCGACGCCGCGATCCTTCCGGAGTCGCCGCTCGCCCAGCAGGTCTCGATGCACGCGTCGCACGCGGCGTCGCTCGCCGACGCGCTCGCCATGGCGGGCGCGAACGCGCAGGTGCAGCGGGTGACCGTGCGCTACCCGACGAACGATCCGCGCTGGCAGAACCTCGAGCCCACGTTCACGAGCCTGCCCGCGGGCGGGCCCGCGGGGCCGATGCAGATCGCGCCGAACGCCTTCCTCGTGCTGAAACTCGTCTCGAAGGTCCAGCCGCCGATGGCTTACGACGAGCTGATGGCGGGCACCGTCATGCAGCTGCGCGACCGCGTGTCGGAGGGCCTGCGCGACGAAGTGCTGAAGAAGCACACGGAGCACTACAAGAAGATGTACTCGCCGGTGCTCCACCCCGAGCGGCTCAAGCGCATTCCCTGGCCGATCGAAGGCGCGCTCGCGGCGCAGGCCGCGCCGGCGACGCCGTAGCCGCGACCTCGCGCCTGGAACACGAACGCCGCGCCGGAGCACCGGCGCGGCGTTCGCGCTTGCGGCGGCTCAGCGCCAGAGCGACACGATCACGTCGTGACGGTCCACGAGCGTCGTGACGACGCCCTGCACGACTTCGAGCGCGATGCCGAGCACGACCACCGCGAACGCCGAGATCGCGCCGATCTCGAGTCCGCGCTCGCCGCGCGCGTTCCGCGCCGCGTGCCGCAGCGCGAACGCCGCGAGCAGCAGCGTCGCCGGCGTGACGAGCACGACGAGACGCAGCAGCTTCGGCCAGCCCATCGCGCCGAGGATCGTGTGCGGCAACACGATCGCCACGATCCACGCGAAGAGCGCGAGTGCGGCGCGGCGCGACGCGGGCCCGGACCGCACGAACCACAGCGCGAGTGCCGCGGGCACGAAGCTCCAGAGCACGGTCGGCAGCAGCTTCGCGTAGACCCACCACGGCCGGTCCACCGTGACCATGCGCTCGTAGCCGTTGTTCGCGAGCAGGTCGGCGGACGGCTTGCCCATGTTCGGCGGGAACGGCGTGCCGAGTGCGCTCCACTGCCACAGCTCCCACGGCGCCTGGACGACGAGCGTGACGCCGAGGACGAGCGCCGCCGTCTTCCACCACGCCGCATTCGGACGCTTCGCTTCGAGCGCCCACGCGAGCGCGAGCACGCCCGGCACGGCGAGCAGCCCCGGCAGCTTGATCCACGACGCGAGTCCGAGGAGCGCACCCGCCAACAGCGCGCGCTTCGCGTCGCGGTCGCGCAGCGCCTCGAGCGTCACGCCCGCGGCAATCGTGACGACGGCGAGCAGGGGGCCGTCGAGCCAGTGGTTCGTCGCGACGTGCGCCGCGATCGGCGTGAAGGCCGCGAGTGTGGCGACGAGCGCGCGCTCGGTGAGCGAGGCGTCGGGCACGGCGATGCGATGGAGCCGCATCGCGCCCCACAGGAACGCGAGGAACGCGAGCGTCTGCGCGAGCGCGAAGCCCGAGGGCCCGGCGAGCCGCCACATCAGCCAGAAGTACGCGACGCCCCCCGGCGGGTGGTGATAGAAGAGCTTCTGCGCGTACATCTCGGGCGGCAGCACGTCGGCGGGAATCGCGATGCCCTGGAGCGTGTAGCCCGCGCCGCGGTCGAGCTGCACGACGAGCGCGCGATAGACCTGCTCGTCGTTCTCGAGGTGCCGCCCTCGGAACACGTCGCGGCGCGCGAACAGACCGAGGGCGGCGAGCACGACGAACAGCAGGATGAGCACGTCGCGGCCGGCGCGCGCGGGTGACGGTGCGCCGCTCGAAGCGGCCGCATCGGTTGCTGTGGAAGCGGGCGGGGTCCTGCGCTGCTTGGCCATGAGGCGGGGAGATTCGTCGGGCGCGGCGCGGAGCGCAAGGTGGCTGGGCGCGGCGGAACCGTTGCGAGGCAACGACTCCGCCGGGATTCGGCGGGAGTCAGAGTGGCCCACTCCACCGGCGTCCGACCGGTTTGCGCGGTGAGCGCCGCGCCGCCCGCGCACGGCCAGAGCGGATTTCGCATCCATTGCGCTCCGGCCCAGCAGTAGAATCTTGCGCAGCCGCACCACCCGGGACTCGCGCTCGTTGGCCCCTCAACGAATGGAGTGCCGACATGGATGCTCGATCGCTTCGAACTCGCTCTCTGTCTGTCTGTCTGTCTGTCTGTCTGTCTGTCTAGCGCTGTTCGCCGCGCACGTCGCACCTCGCGCGGCAAGCGCTGCGACCCCCGCGACGAATCCCCGCTTCGAGCGTGATCGCATCATCGTGCGCTTCGATCCCGACGAGATCGCATTCCCGGGCGAGTCGCAGTCCGGCGATCTCGCGGAGTGCGCGATCCGCCGACCGGCGATTCGTCAGGCGCTCGCGAGCGTCGGCGCGCGACGCGTCTCGCGACTGCTCAAGTGGCGACGTCCGCACGAGACGACTGGCTTCAATCGCATCGGCGAGCGCATTCGTCTCGAAGATCTGAGCGGGCTGATGGTCGTCGAGCTTCCGCCGGGCGCAGACGTCGAGGTCGCCGCGCGACGGGTCGCGCTCGAAGGCGGCATTCGCTACGCGCACCCGAGCGCGATCCTCGAACCGCAGGGCGTGCCGAGCGACTCGCTCTTCGGACTTCAGTGGTACCTGCACAGCACCGGGCAGTCGGTGTGCGGCTACACCGTCGCACCGAACGCCGACATCAATGCGCCCGAGGCCTGGGACGTGTGGACGGGGGCGGGGCATCCGGTGCAGGTGGGGCTAATCGAAGCTGGAGTTCAGCATGATCACCCCGACCTCGCTGGGCGCATTGCCGCGGCGCCGACCGGAATCGACCTCTGTGACGCGTGTGGGTACGGCGACCCCTTTGCCCCGACTCCCCATGGCACGGCAGTGGCTGGCATCATGGCCGCCACGGCGAACAACTTCGTGGGGATCGCCGGAATCAACTGGGGACTTCAGGTCGTGTCCATGACGGAAGTCACCGAAATCAACTTGGCGGCGAACATCGACTGGGCTCGCACTCACGAGGTTCCTATTCTGAATGCCAGTTGGGCGTTCAACGCTGGATACCTAGGGAACGCCACGGCAGACGTCCTACTTGATGCGCTTCGTTCCGGGATGATGTTCGTGTGTGCCATGTCCAATGCAGACGCAGTTTCGGTATGGCCCGCGGCATTCTCGAAGCGTGTGCTGGCCGTCGGAGCCCTCGGCGCGAATGGTTACCGATGGCGGAGCCTCGACTACCCGGGTCAATCGACGGGCCAGTCCAACATCGGCTCGTACATAGATCTCTCGGCGCCCGGCGGCGTATGGGTCTCCACGACCAAGAACAACTCCGAGTACTACCGCCTTGCCGAATGCGCCGCGACGGATGCGGACTACTTCTGCTGCACGTCTGCTGCCACCCCGGTTGTCTCAGGTGTCGCCTCCCTGGTGCTGAGCTATCGCCCAAAGCTCCTCGGCGAAGACATACAACACATTCTCGGCTCCAGCGCGTTGGACATCGTTGGGAGAAGTTTCGCCGCTCCGCAGGATTCCTTCTGCGCAGTCGGCTGGGATTCGCTGACCGGCCACGGCATGGTCCGCGCGCGCGAAGCGCTGGACATGCTCACCGGGAAGGCTGTCTTCCAGACGCAAGGCACCGCACTGTCGAGCGACGCCCCCGTCACGGTGCCCGACACGATCTACAACTTCCCGGACGGCTCCTTGAACGGCACCCACTCGGCTCGGCGCTTCAGGCTTTCGAGGAACGTCTCGTTCAGCGGGACATTCACATCGGCGCCTGAGGTTTGGACGCGTGGCTCCGGAACAGCGGGGACGAGTAGCGAGCTGTCGCACGACTACAACGAGGAGATTCCCTCGGCGTCGGTCGTGGTCGGCAGCGTCACGACGAACGGCTGCACGGTCGAAACGTACGTGTTCGAAGTCCTCAACGCGCAGGGACAAACGCTCGGCTGGTATCCGTGCTCGATCCAGGACGCGACGATCGGTGTGACGGCCCTTGGCCCAGGGACAGACGTCACGGCACCCTCCCAGACGACGGATCTCGCAATCGAGTACGTCTCGAACACCGAGATCCACCTGCGCTGGACCGCGTCGGGCGATGACGGCATGAGCGGCCGCGCGTTCGCCTACGACCTTCGGCGTGCGAGCACCGCGATCAACTCGGAAGCGAAGTTCTCTTCGGCGACGCCGGTGATCACCCCGGCGCCGCTCATTGGCGGAAGCGCTCAAACGCTCGTGGTGTCGAATCTCACGCCCTGCGCCTGGAACTACTTCGCGCTGAAGACCGTGGATCAGATCGGCTGGGTCTCGGCGCGCAGCAGCACCTCGCCAGGCGCGAAGACGCTGTGCGCGCCTGGATACAGCGCGACGAAGGACCAGAACGGTCCGGAGACCGAATTGGCCGCGTCGGACAATCGCGCGGTGACATTCCTGCTGCCCGAAGACCTTCAGCCTGGTATCGCCCGACTCGAGTTGTTCGACATCTCCGGTCGCCGCATCGCTTGCAAAGAGATCCCCGTCGTTCCCGGCCTCAATCGGATTCCGTCGACCGTTGTTCTTGCGGGGGGCGCGCAGCTTCGGTCCGGCATCTACTTTGCGCAACTGGCCGCGGCCGGCCGCACATCGGTGCGCCGGGTCGCGCTTGTCGCCTCCTTGGGGGTGAAGCCATGAAGCCGTTGGATCGTCGTCCCGAACTGGGGCGGTCAATGCGCGTCGAGTTCGCATTCGCCATCGTCGCGTTTCTTGTGATCCCTCGCACGGCGTCCGCCCAGCCGTCAGGAATCAATCTCTCGTGGGACACCTGCGGGTCGGCGGGGCAGATCAACAAGAGCTTCGCGTGCGACACGAACTCCGGATCGGAGACACTGGTCGGCTCGGTCGTCTTCTCGAGGCCCTCTGCGGTCATGCAGGGAACCGTGAGCGAGCTCGAACTTCAAGTTGAATCGACCACCTTGCCCGCGTGGTGGTCCGTTGCTCAGTCGGCCTCCGCGTGCAGGCTGCTCGCTCTCACGGCCAGCTACGACGAGGGAGCGACCGTCGGTGCCTGCGCGCCTCTGCCGTTCCGGTTCGGCGTTCTCGTGCACTCGGTCACCTACGCGTCGGGCTACCAGGCCCCGAATCGCGCACGCGCCTCTGTGTTCTTGCTTCAGCCGGATGTCTTCGGACCCGGGCCCGTGGCGGGCCTCGAGTACCACGCCTTCCGATTGACTCTGGCGCACTCGAAGACCGTGGGCACCGGTGCATGCGCGGGATGTGGGATTCCCGCTTGCATCTCTCTTCGTTCGGTCACCCTCGAGGCGGGCGGGTCGGATACGCAGACGGTGACGATCCCCCTCACCCGCGCCCACGTCACCTGGCAGAGCGCGAGCGACGCGACCTGCGCCGGCGCGACGCCTTCCCGCCGCAACACGTGGGGCGCGATCAAGGCGCTGTATCGGTAGCGCGCAAGCGCCCCGAACGCACGACGGCCACCCCCGCTGCGAGGTGGCCGTCGCGTCAGGTTCCGACTGAAGACCCGATCGCCGCGTTGGCTCGGTCGTTCGTCACTGCGGAGTATCCTGCGGATACACCTCGCTCCTCACTCCGTCGCCGCCTTGCGCTCGGGTCTTCCGTCGGAACCTGTACCGTCGCGCTCTATCGGAGCTTGCGCCTCACTTCCGCGGCGCGGCGTTCGCTCGCTTCGACGCGCGTGCCGTCCTTGAGCTTCAGCACCAGCACGCCGTCCTCGCCGCCGTAGCTCTCGACGGCCTCGAGGTTCACGAGCGCTCCGCGGTGCACGCGCACGAACTGGCCCTCGGGCAGCCGCTGCTCGAGTTCTTGAAGCGTGTAGTCCACGAGGTACTCGTGCGCCTCGCTGCGCGCGAGCACGAGCCGGTCGCGCGAGAAGATGAGCGGCACCTGCTCGAGATCGAGCAGCTTCACCTCGCGCCGGTGGCGCACCGGCAGGCGCTTCAAGGGCGGCGTCTGGCCCGACATCGGCGGACTCTCGAGCGCCTCGCGCAGCTTCTCGCCGCGCGCGGCCGCCGGCTGCTCGCGCACCTCGGACACGACGCGCCGCACGGTCTCGGCGAGCCGGTCGCGGCGGATCGGCTTCAAGAGGTAGTCGAGCGCGGCGATCTCGAACGCCTCGACCGCGTACTGGTCGTACGCCGTGACGAACACGATCACCGGCGATCCGCCTCGGGCGATCTGGCGCGCGACCTCGATGCCCGAGAGATCCGGCATGTGGATGTCGAGGAACACGACCTCGGGCCTGAGCTTGTGGTAGAGCGACAGCGCTTCCGCGCCGTTCCTCGCCACGCCGACGAGTTCGATCTCGGCGTGTTCACCGAGCAGCTTCTCCAAGAATTGCCGGGCGCGCGGCTCGTCGTCGGCGAGCAGCGCACGAATGGGTGAGGAATCCTTGGCGCCCGGGCCTTCCGCCGGGGCGCGGCGTCGTGACGACCACCTCATGCCGCCTCCTTGTTCGAGTGCCAACGGAGGCGTACCCGGTAGCCACCTTCCGTTCGTGGGCCTGCTTCCATCGTGGCGTCGCCCCCGGCGAAGCGGCGCACACGCTGTTCGAGATTCTGGAGGCCCACGCCCAGACCAGGGCCCCCATTCCCGTTCGTCACACCATCGTCCGAGAACTCCAGCTCCATCCACTCGCCGTCCGTGCGCGCGTGGAGCCACAGGTGCAGCACGTCGGTGCCCGGCGCGCAGCCGTGCTTCAAGCTGTTCTCGACGAGCGGCTGCAGCAGCAGCGGCGGCACCGGTGTGGCGAGCAGGTCGTCGGGGCCGTCGTAGCGGAACTCGAGCGTGTTCTCGTAGCGCTCGCGCGCGACGCCGAGGTAGTCCTCGACGAAGCCGATCTCTTCGCTCAAGAGCGCGGCCGGCCGCCGGCTCGCCTCGATCGTGTAGCGCAGCATGTCGGCGAGGCGCTCGGTGAAGCGCTGCGCCGCGGCCGGATCCGCCTCGGTCAGGTACGCGAGCGCATTCAGCGCGTTGAACAGGAAGTGCGGCTGCACCTGCGCCTGCAGCGCGCGCAGCTCGGCGCGCGCGGCGAGTTCGCGCAGCTCGACGGCGCGCCGCTCGGCGTGCGCGCGCTGCTGCTGGAGCGCGAGGTTGTCGAGCCGCACGCGCGCCTGCTCGAGCAGGTTGTCCACGGCGCCGCGCGCGTCGGGCGGCACGTCTTCGGGATGCGCGACGCGCGGCGAGCCGGCGTCGGGCCACTCCACCGTCACCGGGCGCTTGAAGGCGCGCGCGAGTCCGTCCTCGACCGAGTTTTTGATCTCGGCCGGATGGAGCGCGCCGAGCAGCTCGTGGCCCGCGCGGTCGAGCGCGAGGCGGACGAGGCGCGGGTCGCGGCCGTACAGGCGGTCGAGCCACGACTGGAGCCGCACGCGCAGCGGCGCGAACGCGAGCGCGACCGCGAGCGCGGCCACGACGTTGAACGCCATCGCCTCTTCGCCCGTGGCCTGCGCGAACAGCCGCTGGCCCACGAGCACGAGCGCGAGGTACACGGCCGCGAAGCCGCCGGTCAGGAGCGCGTACGGCACGCTCTGCACGAGCAGTCGGCGCGGATCGAACGCGGGGTCGTTCGCGATCAGGTACGCCATCAGGAGCGGCGACGAGAGCCACGCGACCGTCACGATCGTGACGAGCAGGCGGAACGCCGGAATCGAATAGAGCGCCGCGACGCGCGGGTCCTCGGCGATCGCGCCGAACACGCCGAACACGACCGCCGCGCCGAGCGCGAGCGCGATCACGCCGGCGAGCGCGCGCTCCGAGAGCCGCGGCGCCCAGCCCGGGCGCGCGGGGCCGGCGTAGCGGTCGAGCAGCGGCACGAGGCCGAGACCGAGCGCCGAGATCTCGAACCACGCGTACAGCATGTCCTGCTTCATGCCGAACAGCGGCGCGAGCAGCGGCAGCGACGGCGCGACGACGTACGCGAGCGCGACGATCCAGAACCACACGCTGCGCCACTCGAACGCACGCTGCCAGCGGCGGCGCGGGAACACCGTCATGAGGTGCAGGAACGCCGCGGGCAGGAAACTCTTCACGGTCGAGAGCGTCGTCACGTACAGCGCGAACGCGCCGTGCGAGCCGAACTGCGGATAGCGGTAGAGGTCGTAGATCGCGGCGAGCCCCTGCAGGCAGGCGAACCACAGGAACACCCACGCCGTGCCCAAGTCGGGCCGGCGCCACACGAGCAGGAACGCGACGATCGGCACCGCGATCACGGCGGCGATCGGCAGCGTGTACGAGCGCACGCGCTGCCACGCGGTGAGGTGCAGCGGCGGCAGCACGATCTCCATGACGCGCTCGCCGCGCTGGATGCGCATCGCCATCGGGCCCTTCGGCCAGCCTTGCTTGCGCACGGACGAGCGAAGCTCGGTGCGCGACAGCGGCTGGCCCTCGACCTCGAGGATCAGGTCGCCCGGCTGCAGCACGCCCTTGCCCGGCGGGCCCACGACCTCGGCGACCGCGAGCCGCCCGCTCGCGTGCTCCCAGTTCGGGATGATGCCGAGCCGCGGATACGGCGTGTGCGTGAGGAAGCGCGGCAGGCCGAGCGCGAGCGCCGCGATCACGCCTGCGAGCGCGAGCAGCCGCAGCAGGCGTTCGCGCGGTGTGGTGCGCGGCGCGGGGCGCGGTCCCCAGGCGTCTTCGAGTCCGGGCGTCGTCATGTCCGGCAGAGATTAGCGCGCCGGGCCTCGGACGCGGCGAACGCGCCCGCGGGCTTGGGACGAGCGCGGCAGCGCCGCCTCACGAGCGCGGGCCGGGCCCGCGTGGCGTGCCCGCCACGCGCGAGGCGCGCGCACGGCGGCGCGCAGCGCGCTTCCGCCCTCGCCGCGCGGCCCGGCTGCAAAGCCGTCGCAAAACCTCGCGGCGGCGACCGGCCATCCGGGCATGCCGCGTGGTCCATGGGAGTAACGAGAGCGATGCGATCGCGAGCGCGTCGCGCGCGTGCGCGCGCCGCTTCGCCTTCGCGCGAGGCTCGCCGGGACCGGCGCGCACGGGGGCCGCGCCGGTCCCCGAATTGCTGTGCAGGACTCTCGGGAGCGTGGCTATACTGCCCCGCTCGCTCTGGGAGGGCGCCCTCGCCGCCCTCGTCCGGCGGACGCGATGCGAATGCCATCGCGCGCCGCGCTCCACACGGAGGATGAATTGAAGATCGTTCGATCGGCCGCGTTCTCGATGGCCCTGCTCGCCGTGCTCGCCCTTCCCGCCGCCGCCCAGCGGCTCGACGGCATCGCCGCCGTCGTCAACGACGACGTGGTGCTGCAGAGCGACGTCGAAGAGAAGCTCATCCTGTTCCTGCAGAGCCTCGGCGGCCGCGCGGAGCCGGATTCGGCCCAGATCGACACGCTGCGCGCCCAGATCCTCGACCGGCTGATCGAGGACAAGCTCATCCTGGGCGAGGCGAAGCGCCAGGGCATCACGATCAGCGACGCCGAGCTGACGAAGCAGACCGACGCCGCGATCGCTGACGTGAAGCGCCGGCTCGGCGGCGAACAGGCGTTCGCCGACCAGATGAAGCGCGAGAACATGACGCTCGAGGCGGTGCGCGCGAAGCTCAAGGAAGAGGTGCGCGGGCGGCTTCTGCAGTCGCGCTTCGTCGAGAAGCAGTTCCCGCAGCGCCCCGTGCCGCAGGCCGAGGCCGAGAAGTACTTCAAGGACCACCCGGACAAGTTCCCGAAGGTCCCGGGTGAGGTGAAGGTCGCGGTCATCCAGATCCCGGTGACGCCGGACTCGGCGTCCGACTTGAAGGGCCGCGCCGCGGCGGTCGCCGCGCGCAAGCGCATCGTCGCGGGCGAGAAGTTCGCGAAGGTCGCGGCCGAGGTGTCGGACGATCCGAACAGCAAGAACGCGGGCGGCGACCTCGGCTTCTTCCCCGAGGGCTCGATGGAGCCGTCGTTCGAGCAGGCCGCGTTCGCGCAGCCGCTCCACACGGTGAGCGAGCCGGTGAAGACGCCGTACGGCTGGCACCTCATCGAGGCGCTCGAGCGCGACACCGTGAAGACCGTCGCCGGCAAGGACAGCCTCGATGCCGACGGCCGACCGGTGCGCGAGGCGCACGTGCGTCACATCCTCGTCCGCGTGCCCGTGGACGAGGACGACGCGAAGCGCGCGAAGGACCTCGCCGACCGTGTGCGCGGCGAGGCCGTGAAGGGCACGGACTTCGGCACGCTCGTGCGCCGCTACAGCAAGTACGACGGTCCGGCCGACGAGAACGGCGCGCTCGGGTTCATCTCGGTCGCGACGCTGCAGGACCACATCCGCGCGGGGCTCGACACGCTCGAGATCGGGCAGATCAGCGAGGCGATGCCGAACCAGGTCGGCTTCAACATCTTCAAGCTGCTCGACCGGAAGCCCGAACGCGACTACACGCTCGACGAAGTGCGCGCGCAGCTGCCGCGCGCGGTCGGCGAGATCAAGGCTCAGGAGGGCTTCGCCGCGTACATGAAGACGCTGCGCGCGAAGTCGAACGTCCAGATCCGATGACGTCTGGCGCGGGGCGGCTGCTCACGATTGAGGCCGCCCCGCGCCGTCTGCTAGGTTGCGGCCGATGATCACGTTCGAGCAGGTGACCAAGCGCTACGGAGAGCGCCTGGCGCTCGATTCCGTGTCGTGGCACATGGACGAGGGCGAGTGCGTCGTCGTCGTGGGCCACAGCGGCGCCGGCAAGACCTCGCTGTTGCGCCTCATCACCCACGAGATCCAGCCGACCTCCGGCACCGTCGCCGTCGGCACGTTCCGCGGCGGCCGCCTGTCGCGCGCCCAGCGCGCCCTGCTGCGGCGCACGATCGGCATCATCTACGAGGACTTCCGGCTGCTCTCGGACCGCACCGTGTTCGAGAACGTCGCGCTCGCCGTGCGCATCACCGGGCGCTTCTCGGACCGCGAGGTGATCCCGCGCGTGCTGCACGCGCTGCAGGAGGTCGGCCTGCAGAGCATGCAGGCGGCGTATCCGCACGAGCTGTCGGCCGGCGAGAAGCAGCGCGCCGCGATCGCGCGCGCGATCGTGAACCGGCCCGCGGTGATCCTCGCCGACGAGCCGACCGGCGCGCTCGAACCGCGCAGCGCGAGCGAGGTGCTCGGACTGCTCAAGCGCATCCACGGCGAAGGCGCCGCGGTGCTGCTCGTCACGACGCGCGACGACGTCGCGCGCGAACTCGGTGGCCGCAAGATCGTGCTCGACGAGGGCCGGCTGACGGGCGACCTCGTGCCGCGCGCGGGCGCGCCGTTCGTCGGCGGCGGCACGCCCGGGTTCGCGCCCACGCAGGCGCCCGACCTGCCCGGCGCGACGACGTTCCCGCCGCCGAGCCCGACCGGGACGGCCGAATGAGCGTGCAGTCGTTCTACTTCAAGGAGGCCTCGCGCTCCTTCCAGCAGCACCGCGGACTGTCGCTCACCGCGATGTTCTCGCTCACGGCCGGGCTCACGCTGTGCGGGTTGTTCCTGCTCGTGTCCCACAACGCGGACAACGCGCTCAGGATGATCGGCGACCGGCGCGAAATGGTCGTGTACCTGCGCGACGGCGTGGACGAAGCCGGACGCACGCAGGTGACGCAGAGCCTCGAGCGCCTGTACGGCCGCGTGACGTACGTGAGCAAGGACCAGGCGTGGGAGGAGTTCTCGCAGCAGATCGGCGACCGCCAGCTGCTCGAGGCGGTCGAGCAGAACCCGCTGCCCGCCTCGCTGCGCGTGAAGCTGCGCCCCGAGCTCTTGAACTACGACGCGATGGACGAGGCCGCGCGCCAGGTCGCGCAGTTCCCCGAGGTGGAAGACGTGCGCTACGGCGCCGAGTGGGTGCGGCGTCTCGACGAACTCGGCGCGGGGCTGCGCACGGCGACGTGGGCGCTCGGCGGGCTCGTCGCGGTCGCGCTCGTGCTCGTGCTCTACAACACGATCCGTCTGACCGTGCTCGCGCGGCGCCGCGAGGTCGAGATCATGAGCCGCCTCGGCGCGACGGACCGCTTCATCGCGGCGCCGTTCACGATCGAGGCGATGATCCAGGCCTCGGTGTCGGCGCTCGTCGCGCTCGCGCTGCTGTTCGTGTTCCAGCAGGCGGTGCGCGCGCAGATCAGCGGCGTCGCGTTCTTCCCGCTGCTGTGGGTGGCGGGCTTCGTCGCCGCGGCGATCGCGATCGCGTGGATCGCCGCGTGGCTCGCGCTGTCGCGCGTGCTGCGGACGATCGGCGCATGAGCCGGGGCCCGCGGCCCCCGCGGCTGCTGGCCGCCACGCTCGCGATCGCGCTCCTCGCGCTCGCCGGCGTCGCCGCGCCGCAGGACAGCCTCGAGACCGCGAAGCGCAAGGAGCTCGAGGCGATCCAGCGCGCCGCGCGCGAGAAGCGCGAGGCGGCGCAGAAGCTCAAGGTGCGCGAGGGGCAGGAGATGACGAAGCTGCGGCGCACCGAGAAGGAACTCGGCACGACGCGCCGCCGGCTCCAGAAGCTCCAGCGCCAGCGCCAGACGCTCGGCAACCAGCTCGACATCACCGAGGCGAACCTCGAGCGCAGCTTGCATTCGCTCGGCCAGCAGCAGTCACTGCTCGCGCGGCGGCTGCGGCGCGCGTACATGACCGGCGCCGGGCGCGAACTCGAGTTCCTGCTCTCGACCCAGTCGTTCGCGCAACTGCTCGCGCGCTGGGACTACCTCGTGATGATCGCGCAGCAGGACCAGGTGATCCTCGACGGCATCCGCGGCGAGAAGGAGCAGGTCGAGGCCGACAAGCTGAAGCTCGAGAGCAACCTGCGCGCGGTGACGCGCAACGAGTCGCAGACGACGGCGTCGTCGAAGCGGCTCGCGAACCTGCGCGAGCAGCGCGCGACGACGGTCGCGAGCATCCAGAACCAGCGCGCGGCGTTCGAGGCCGCGGCGCGCGAACTCGAGCGCACGGCGGCGAGCATCAAGTCGCTGCTCGCGCGGCTCGAGAAGCAGCGGATCGACAACGAGAAGACCGGCCGCAGCCCGCAGCCCTACGCCGGCGACTTCGCGCGCGGGCAGGGCCAGCTCGACTGGCCCGTGCGCGGCGACCTCGTCGGACGCTTCGGCAACGAGGTGCACCCGAAGTGGGGCACCGTGACGCCGAACAACGGCATCGACATCGCGTGCGCGGTCGGCACGGCGGTGCGCGCGGTCGCGAAGGGGCGCGTGGACTTCGTGAGCGACGACTACGGCACGTACGGCCAGATGGTGCTGCTCAACCACGGCGACGGCTTCTACACGATGTACGCGCACCTCTCGACGATCGCGGTGTCGGTGAACCAGGAAGTGATCGCCGGCGCGACGATCGGCCGCTCGGGCGACACGGGCTCCTTGAAGGGCCCCGTGCTGCACTTCGAGGTCCGCAAGGGCGGCGCGGCGCTCGATCCGATGGGGTGGTTGAGGTAGGGCTCCTCGCTCCGCGCCCCGCTCGTGTAGTCTCGCGGCCCTCATGCCGCCGCGCCTCGTAGCACTCCTCGGCCAGCCCGACGCCTCCGCGTTCCTCACGAACGTCGTGGCGTCGAACCGCTACGCGAACGCCTACCTGTTCCACGGCCCCGCGGGCGTCGGCAAGGGCACGGCGGCACTCGCGTTCGCGCGCGCGATCCTGTGCGACCGCGGCGCGGGCGCGACGCAGCGCACGCTCGAAGCGCCGCCCGAGGAAGCGCCGGGGCTGTTCGACGCGCCGGCCGCGACGGCGAAGGCACCCGCGAAGAAGGGCGGCGCGAAGCCCGCGGGCGCCGACGCGGCGCCGGCCGCACCGCCCGCCGCCTCGCCCGCACCGCCCGAGGACGGCGCGCCGAAGCGCGACGCGTGCGGCGCGTGCGATCAGTGCGCGAAGGCGGCGGCGCTGCAGCACCCGGATCTCAAGTTCCTGTTCCCGGTCTCGGGCGAAGAGAAGGAACTCGACGAGACGATCAACGCGATCCTCGTGTCGCTGCGCGAGAATCCGCTGCACGTGTTCGAGTACCAGAAGGCGGACTCGATCCGGCTCTCGATGACGCGCGAGCTGCTGCGCGAACTCGCGTTCCGCCCCTACGAGGCCGAACGCCGCGTCGTGATCGTGCGCGACGCCGACCGCATGCGCGAGGACCAGTGCTCGGCGATGCTCAAGTCCATCGAGGAGCCCGGCGCCTCCACCGTGTGGGTGCTCACGACCTCGCGCCCGAACCGCCTGCCCGCGACGATCCGTTCGCGCTGTCAGAAGGTGCGCTTCGCCTCGCTCGCCGAAACACTCGTGCGCGAATTCCTGCTCGACCGTGCGGGCGTGGACGAGAAGACGGCGCGCATGCTCGCCGCACTCGCGGGCGGCTCGCTCGCCCGCGCGATCGTGCTGCGCGACCAGAACCCGCTCGCGATGCGCGACGAGGCGCTCGCGCTGCTCCAGCCCGCGCTCCGCGGCGACGCCGCGGGCACGTGGGCGGCGGCGCAGAAGTACATGCGCTTCGGGAAGACCGGCCGCGAGCAGCTGCGCCGCATGGTCGAGTTCCACCAGCTGTGGCTGCGCGACCTGCTGCGCGCGCGTTACGGCGCGCCAGTCGAGATGCTCGTCAACCGCGACCGCGTCGCCGAGATCCAGCGCCAGGCCGCGGGCGTGGACGCGACCGAGATCCGACGGCGCCTGAACGTGCTCGAAGAGATGCAGCGCGCGATCGAGGGCAACGTCGCCGCCGACGCCGCGATGTTCTCCGGCATGATGCGCGTCGCCGGCGCCCGCTTCGGCGAGGGCGAATGGCCGCGCCACGCGGCCGCGCGCTGGGACTACTAGCGCCGCACCCCGCGCCGGTCCGCTCGTCGCCCGAATCGCCCCGATCACGTTCCGTTCTTGGCGGAAATCGTTTCCGGGGCTAGGCTTCCCAACCGTTGAGAGACTTGCCCTCCGCCGCGCCGACCTCGGCGCGCGGCGGCTCCGACGACCGGGCGGAACCGCACCATGCGCCGCATCTTCCACAGCATTCGATTCACGGTCCCGCTCGTCCTGCTGATCGCGGGAGGCGCGCTCCTCGTCGCGTCCTACTTCGGCGCCCTCGACCGCGTGGATCGCGAAGGACTCAAGTTGCGCGAGGAGTCGTTGCGCGCGTTCGCGATCGCCTCGGCCCGCATGATCGCGGGCTTCGAGGCGCGCGGCGATCGCACGGCCACCCACGAGATGGTCGAGTGGATGGCCGGCCGTCTCGAGATGCGCTCGGTGCTGCTCGTGGACGGAAGCGACCGGGTCGTGGACGCGTCGCCCGGATCCTGGAACGGCCGCACGCTCGCGCCGGGGGACGACCTCGCCGACCTCGAGCTGATCCGTCGCGCGCGCGCCTCGGGGAGGCTCGAGCGGCGCGCGCTCGCGAACGGCCACTTCCACGTCGCGGTTCCGCTCGCCGCCGCGCGCCCCGGAGTGGTGCTCCCGGCGGGGGGCGCCGACGTGTTCTTCGTGGACAGCTCCTCGCACCTGCTCTCGGTCGCGATGCACGAGGCGACGACGGCGTTCTTCGTGCTCATCGCGCTGCTCGGGGTCGTCGTGCTCGCGATCGCGGTGTTCGCGCTGCACCGCGGCGTGAGCGCCCCGGCGATGCGGCTCGCGGACGCCGCCGAACGCTTCGCCGCCGGCGAGCGCGGCGCGCGGACCGGGCTGCGCGGGCGCGACGAACTCCATCGCGCGGCCGAGGCGTTCGACCGGCTCGCGGACCGGCTCGAGGCCGCCGAGTCCGACAGGATGCAGCAGCGGCGCTTGCTCGATGCGCTGCTCGAGCGCCTGCCGGTGGGCGTCGTCGCGGTGGACGGCCGCGATCAGCGCGTGCTGTTCATGAACGACTACTTCCGCAAGATCAGCGGCTTCGAGATCGCGCCCGACGTGCGTCATCCCGACGTCCTCTCCCGATTGCGCTTCCACCGGCCGGACGGCAGCCCGCTGCCGCGGGAAGATCTCGCGATCCCGAGCGTCCTTCGCACGGGAGAGACGCGCGAGTTCTTCCCGCTCGTGCTCGAGCGCCCCGACGGCGAGCGCATCCCGCTGCTCGCGGGCGCGGCTCCGGTGCGATTCGGGAACACCGGCGCCCCGGACGCCGTCGTCGGCGTCATCCAGGACCGCCGCGACCTCGAGCAGGTCTTCAGCGACCTGCGGCGCTCCGAGCGCATGCTGGAGGCGTTGCTCGACTCGGCCTCGGTCGGCGTCGTGATGGTGTCGCGCGAAGATCGCCGCATCCTGTACGTGAACCGGCGCTTCTCCGAGATCGCCGGGACGCCGTTCGCGATCGGCGACGTGCTGCGCGAAGGCGCCGTGAACATGAGCGTGCACGTCGAGGACGGCACGACGTACCCGACCGACCGCCGCAGCATCGCGACGGTCGTGCGCACCGGACGTCCCGCCTCGCTGCTCGATGCGTTCATCCGCCGCCCCGACGGCACGACCGTGCCCGTGCACGTGACCTCGACGCCCGTGAACATCTCGGGCGGCCGCGACTTCGACGCCGTCGTCGCCGTCGTCCAGGACCGCGGCGAGATGGAGGAGACGATCCAGGAGCTGCGCCAGTGGGAGCGCCGCTATCGCGGCGTCGCGAAGATCACGGGCCAGGCGATCTACGAATGGGACGCCGTCGCGGACCGCTGCCACTTCAGCGGGAACCTCGGTCCGGTGTTCGGCTACACGAACGAGGAGATCAACTCGAACGCGAAGTGGAACGCGATCACGCATCCCGACGACCTCCCGGCCGTCGAGGCCGAGATGGCCGCGTGCCAGCGCGAACGGCGCGCGTTCGACGCCACCTACCGCGTGCGGCACGCCGACGGCCGCTGGCTGTGGGTGCGCGATCGCGGCGAGCTGATCGTGGACGCCGACGGCCGTTTCCTGCGCATGGTCGGCGCGCTCGACGACGTCACGCGCCAGCAGGAGACCGAGGCGCAGCTGCGGCACGCGCAGAAGATGGAGACCGTCGGCACGCTCGCGGGCGGCATCGCGCACGACTTCAACAACCAGCTCACCGGCGTGCTCGGGCACCTCGACCTGCTCGCCGAGGAACTCGATCCCGCGGACCCGCGGCACGAGAACGTGCGCGTCGCGCGCGGCGCGGCGCTGCGCTGCGCGGAACTGACGCGCGGCCTGCTCGCGTTCAGCCGCATGCTGCGCTGCGAGCCGCGGCCGACCGCGATCCCGACGGCGATCGAAGAGGCCGCGGCGCTGCTGCGGCGCATGCTGCCGTCCACGATCCGCATCGAGGTCGCGTCTTCCGCCCCGCTGCCGCCCGCGATGGTGGATCCGACGCAGCTGCAGCAGGTGCTCTTCAACCTGTGCGTGAACGCGCGCGACGCGATGCCGGACGGCGGGCGCATCCGCTTCGCGGCCCGTACGCGGGAAATCACCGCGGAGCAGGCGCGCGACGGCGGACGCTCCGAGGGCCGCTACGTCGAGATCGAGATCGCCGACGACGGCGCCGGGATCGCGCCCGAAGTGCTGCCGCGCATCTTCGAGCCGTTCTTCACGACCAAGCCCGTCGGCCACGGCACCGGGCTCGGGCTCTCGATGGTGTACGGCATCGTGTCGCAGCACCGCGGCTGGGTGGACGTCGAGAGCACGCCCGGGGCCGGCGCGACGTTCCGCATCGCGCTGCCCGCGGCCGAAGGCGCGACGGCCGCCACGGCGCCCGCGCCGCGGCCAGGCCGCGAGCCGTTGTCGCCCGCGACGACGGTGCTCGTGGTGGACGACGAGCCGGTCGTGCGCCGGCTCGCGCGACGCACGCTCGAGGCGGGCGGTCACCGCGTGATCGAAGCCGAGAACGGCGACGAGGCGCTCGCGCGCGTGGACGCGCAGGCGGACGACATCGCGCTCGTGCTGCTCGACCTGACGATGCCGGGGACGCCGGTGCGCAAGATCCTCCCGCAGCTGCTCGAGCGGCACCCGTCGCTCAAGGTCGTGCTGTCGAGCGGGTTCTCGGACGTCGTCTCGGGCGGCGGCGAGTTCGCGGCGCTGCCGTTCCTCGCCAAGCCCTACGCGCCGCGCGAACTCGTCGAGATCGTGCGCGCGACCCTCGAGGCCCGCGTCGTCGGTTAGGGCGGGCCGAGAAGCCCGGGTGCGAGACGCGGGCGACCGACGCGGCCCTCGGGGCGCTCGGACGGAACTCCAGGCGCGGCCGCGCTGACTCGCGGCGCCCGCGGTGTCCTATACTCCCGCGCGACCGACGCCCTCCCGCAGCGCGGAAGCGGCGCACTTCATAGCCGGCTCCGGGGAACGCCCCGCGGCCGGACGCCCCTACCCGCAAACCTCGCCGGTCCCGATCCGGCGTGACGGGCGGACGACCGCCCGATAGAGGCAGCGATGGCGGAGATCATCCAGGTCTCCTTGCGCGGCTCGCGCAGGGAGTTCTTCCTCAACTCGCGCAGCATCCCGCTCCGGCTGCGCGATCGCGTCGTGGTGCAGACCGAGCACGGCGAGTCGCTCGGCACGGTGTTCCTCAAGGACCCGACGCTCATCGAGCTCAAGCGCCCCGGCAACGTCACGCGCGAGATCATCCGACGCGCCGAGGAGGAAGACCTCGACCAGGACGACCACAACCGCGAACTCGAGACGCGCGCCTTCGACTACTGCAAGGAGCGCATCGAGGTCCGCGAGCTGAAGATGGAACTCGGCGACGTCGAGGCCGCCTTCGGCGGACAGCGCATCACGTTCTACTTCACGGCCGAGCAGCGCGTGGACTTCCGCGAACTCGTGAAGGACCTCGCCGCGAAGTTCCGCTGCCGGATCGAACTGCGGCAGATCGGCGTGCGCGACCAGGCGCGGCGACTCGACGGCTGCGGCCCGTGCGGGCGCGCGTTCTGCTGCTCGACCTGGCTCAAGGACTTCCATCCGGTCACGCTCAAGATGGCGCGCGAGCAGCAGCTGTCGCTCAACCCGACGAAGATCTCGGGCGCCTGCGGCCGCCTGATGTGCTGCCTCGCGTACGAACTGACGCAGTACCGCGACGCGGCGACGAAGCTGCCGCCGGCGGGAACCGTGCTCAAGACCGGGCAGGGGCTCATGACCGTGACGCGGCAGGAGCTGTTCCCGGAGGCCGTGTGGGTGCGCGACGACGAGGGCGGCGAACACCGCATCGCGCTCGCCGACCTGCCGCCGGGCCCCTACCACGAGTGCGGCGACTGCAACTGCGGGAAGAAGAAGCCGAAGGGCGAGCGCCGCGAGCGCGGCGGCGAGCCCGACGGCGGAGCGGAGCCGTCGTGACGGCGCGTGCGTGGTTCTGCGCGCTCGCGGCCGCGCTCGCGCTCGCGGGCTGCGGGGACGACGGCCGCAAGCCGGTGATCCCGCACCCGGCGTGGTCGCCGCGCGCGGCGATGCGCTTTGCGGTCGCCGGCGAGGACACGACGCGCATCGCGCTCGAGTACCCGGACTTCCTCGGCGCGCCGACGCCCGAGGCGCTCGACTCGCTGCGGCGCGCGGTGAGCGAGATCACGCTCGCGCGCTCGTGGGGCGACCCCGCCGGCCGCTACGCGGACACGACCTCGGCGCTCGAGGGCTTCATCGCGGCGTGGGTGGACGCGCGCGCGGCGAACCGTCGCGAGCCGACCTGGACGTTCGAGCGCCGCACGTCGGTCGCGGGCGACACGCTGCGGCTCGTGACGCTGCGCACCGAGGAGTTCGCGTTCACGGGCGGCGCGCACCCGAACTCGAACGTCACGTATCGCGTGCTCGACGTGTTCACGGGCCGCACGCTCGGCTTCGACGCGCTGTTCCGCGCGGAGGCGCTCGATTCGCTGTCGCGCGCGATCGAGCCGGCCTTCCGCCGCGCGCGCGGCCTGCCGCCCGACAGCTCGCTCGCGGAAGCCGGCTTCTGGTTCGAGAACGGCGCGTTCCGCGCGCCTCGAAACGTCGGCGTCGTCGCGAACGGCGTCACGTTCCGCTTCAACGCCTACGAGGTCGCGCCGTACGCGTCGGGACCGACCGAGTTCACGGTGCCGTTCGCGGCCGTCGAGCCGTTTGCGAATCCGATGGGCCCGCTCGCGCCGTTCCCCGAGCCGCGGCGCAAGAAGCGCTAGGCTCGCCCGGCCGCCCCGCGTCTCACAGCCCGCGGCGGCGGAAGCTCGCGAGCGCGAGCGACAGCACGACGGCGATCCACCCCGCGGCCCACACGACCATCGCGCCGCTCGGCACCGACGCGGGCGAGAACGGCGTCGCCGCGAGTTCGGCCATGATCGGCGGCTGCATGAAGTGCGCGGCGCGCTGCCACAGCGCCTCGGTGGGCATCACGAGGCTCGCGATCGTTCCGATCGTGCGCGTCGCCTCGCTGTCCTTGAACGTGCCGACCTGCTCGATCCAGCCGCCGAGGAACGCGATGCCGAACATGCCGAACGCGACGACGCCGTTCGTGACCGTCGCGAGTCGCGAGCCGCCCGCGATCGAGAGCGTCAGCATGACGAGCGCCTCGAGGAACAGCAGCGGCACGCCCTGCAGGATGCCGGGCGGCGTGAAGTGGCCGACGATCCGCGCGACCGCGAGCACGCCGCCGAGCAGCAGCGTGAGGTAGCCGCAGACCACGAGGCCGTGCCCGATCCACTTGCCGAGCACGATGTCGGAACGCCGTACCGGCCGCGCGGCCAGCGTCTGCATGACGCCCGAGGCGATCTCGCCGGACAGCGTGTCGAGCGGCAGCAGCACCGCCGCGATGAGTCCGAGGAAGTTCGCGCAGTAGCAGCCGGCGAGCGTGAAGAAGTTGAGGAGCACGCGCTGCTCGAGCAGCGAGGCCTTCCCCCCGCCCTGCGCCTCGCGGGCGACGAAGTGGAACCCCACGGCGTAGAGCAGCAGGAACGCGAGGCCGCCCGCGAGCGCCGCGTGCAGGATGCGGCGCCGCGCGGCTTCGTGCAGCGTGAGGTGGGCGATCGTGACGATGGCGTTCATCCGGGCCTCTGGTCCTCGCCCATGACCTCGAGGAACCACGCCTCGAGCGGCTTCTTCGCGGGGTGGAGTCCGTAGAGCGCCGCGCCGCGCCCGACGAGCCAGCGCGCGAGTTCGGGCACGCTCGCCTCGGAGGCGACGCGCACGCGCAGCCCGACGCCGGCGTGCAAGGCGGCCGCGTCGCGCGGCGCCATCGGCTCGACGGCGCCGAACCGCGCCAGACCGGAGAGGAGTTCGGGGCCGGCCGCATCGAGCCGCACCTCGACGTCGAGTCCCGAGTCCTCCCCGGCCAGGCTCAGCTCGTGGATCGAGCGGCCCTGCTTCACGAACACGACGCGGTCGCACGTCGCCTCGACCTCGCCGAGCAGGTGCGAGTTCAGGAACACCGCGGTGCCGTTCGCGCGCAGCTCGCGGATCACGTCGCGCACGAGCAGGCGGCCGATCGGGTCGAGCCCCGACGTCGGCTCGTCGAGGAACACGACCTCGGGCCGGTTGAGGAGCGCCTGCGCGAGCCCGACGCGCTGCGTCATGCCCTTCGAGTACGTGCCGACCGCGCGGTGCGCGGCGTCGGTCAGGTCCACGCGCGCGAGCAGCTCGTCGATGCGCGCTTCGAGCGCGGCGCCGCCGAGGCCCACGAGCCGGCCGTGGAAGCGCAGCAGTTCGCGGCCCGTGAGCCAGTCCTGGAAGCGGAAGTGCTCGGGCAGGAAGCCGACGCGCGCGCGCGTCGCGCGATCGCCGAGCGGCGCGCCGAGCACGGTCGCGGCGCCGCTCGTCGGCGGGATCAGGCCGAGCAGCATCTTGAGCGAGGTCGTCTTGCCGGCGCCGTTCGGGCCGAGAAAGCCGAAGACCTCCCCCCGACGCACCGTCAGGGAGAGGTCCGCGACCGCGAGCTTGTCGCCGAAGCGCTTGCGAAGTGAACGCGTCTCGACGACGGAATCGGCCATGCGCCGACGTTACCGCACCGACTCGGCCATCTGCACCGCGTCCGGTCCTCCGAGGTTCGTCTCGACCGCGAAGATGCGCTCGCCGTCCGCCCACATCACGAGCGAGCCGTCGCGGCCGCCGTGCGCCGCGCTGCGCGTCACGAGCAGTCCGCCGTGGCCCTGGATCGTGACGGCGCGGAACGACGAAGCGTCGAGCGGCACGGGCACGACGATCGTCGAGCGCCAGTCGATGGACGACGCGACGCGGCGCGCCTCGCTCGCGTCGAGCCCGAGCACGCGCAATCCGACCTCGCCGAGCGCCGCGAGATCCGCGCCCGCCGGCAGGCCGACGTCGGGATTGCGCGCCTGGACGAGCGTCGCGCGGGCGCGCGCCGCGCGGTACTGCTGGATCAGCACCGGGGGCTTGCGCACCTCGATCGGCTGGCCGTCGAAGCCGGACGGCACGCGCACGTCTCCGAGCCCGAGGCGGTCGAGCGTCTCGCGCAGCTTCGCGTCGTGCAGCGTGAGGCGCATGCCGCCCTCGCCGTTCACCCACACGGAATCTGCGGCGAGGTCGCGCGGCAGGTACGAGAGCCGCAGCGGCGCGAGGCCCGCGGCGCCCGCGCCGAGTTCGAGCGACGGGTAGAACTGCGGCGGACCGGGATCGCGCAGCACCTGGTGATCGTCGAAGACCATCTCGGGGCCGCTCGCGCCGTACAGCTTTCGCAGCTGCTCCATGCGGTTCGCGTCGAACTGCACGGCCGCGAACTGGCGCACGCGGAACATCTCGAGGAACGCGTGCGCGGAGACGCGCACGGAGGGGAACAGGAACGCCACCGCCACGGCGATCACGGCGAACGCGCCGGCGAAGGCCGGGCGGAAGCCGCGAGCCTCGTCGTCGCGCTCGTGGGCGCGCAGCCGCGCGCGCAGCGAGCGCGCGAACTCGGGCCGCGGTTCGCGACGGTGCTCGTGCAGGAACCGATCGTCCATCACATCGCTCCTTCCGATTCGAAGCCGGCGCGCAGCGTCTGGATCGTGCGGTGGACGATCGTGCCGACGTTCGACTCCGTCAATCCGAGGTGCCGGGCGATCGCCCGGTTCGTCAGTCCCGCGCCGTACTTGAGCGACACGATGTCGCGCTCGCGGTCGGCGAGATCGCCGAGCAGTCGCGACAGCCGTTCGAGGTCGGCGCGTTTCAGGTGGTCGGCTTCGGGCGTCGTGCCCCCGGGAACCCGTTCGGCCGCCTCGAGCGGCGCGTGCGGGCGCTGCCGGCGGTAGTGGTCGGTCGCCACGTTGCGGGCGATGACGATCAACCAGGTCGAGAACGCGGCGAGGTCGCGACGGTAGCGGCCGCGCGCCTGCCACGCCTTCTCGAACGTCGCCGAGGTCAGGTCTTCGGCCACGGGCCCGTCGCCGACGCGATAGCGGAAGTAGTTGTAGACCCGGGGCAGCTGTTCGGAGAACAGCGCGTCCCAGTCCGCATCGGTAACGGGTTGAACCCAGGGCAGGAGACGTCCGAGCACGGCGGTTCCAGTGGACATGACGGGGGCACTTACGCGGCGCGGGCCGCAGTATCACACGCCGCCGGCCGGCCGCGACACGATCGGGCGGGATGGCCCACTGGCGACGCGGGCGGCAGCGCAAAGCCGCTGAAGTCGGAGCCGCGCGCTGCCGACGCCAGCCCCATGAAGCGCTCGCTCCGCCTGCTCGCCGCAACCCTCGCGCTCGGCCTCTCCGGCTGCGCCGCCGCGCGCGGGCCGCTCGCGCCCCCGCGCCTCGCCGACGAGTCCGGCGTGGCGTCGTGGTACGGCGGCGAGCACGAAGGCCGGCGCACGGCGAGCGGCGCGCGCTTCGATCCCGAATCGCTCGTCGCCGCGCATCGCACGTTGCCGTTCGGAACGCCCGTGCGCGTGACGAACGTCGGCAACGGACGGAGCGTCGTCGTGACGATCGTGGACCGCGGTCCGTTCGCCCGCGGGCGCGTTCTCGACGTGTCGCGCCGAGCGGCGCGGGACCTCGGCTTCCTCGCCGCGGGCACGGCGCGAGTGCGGATCGAGACGCTCGCCGCGCGCTGATCGGCCGGTCCACGCCCTGCGTGGAAATCCGCGCCCCGCGCGACTAGTCTCCCCGCTCCCGAGCGAACGCCCCTGCGTCACGCCCTCGCTGGAGACATCGCATGAGCTTCTTCGACGCCCGCTCCCTCGCCTTCCTGCGCGGCCTCGCGCGCAACAACCGTAAGGACTGGTTCGAGGCGCACCGCGACGACTACGACACGCACGTGAAGGCCCCGATGGCCGCGCTCATCGAAGAGATGGACGTGCGCTTCCGCCGCTTCGCGCCCGAGATGGTCGGCGATCCGAAGCGCTCGATGTTCCGCATCTACCGCGACGTGCGCTTCGCGAAGGACAAGTCGCCGTACAAGACGCACGCCGCGTGCTGGTTCTTCCACGAAGGCGCCTCGTCCAAGGTGGGGCGCGAGGCCGATGGCGGCGGCGCGGGCCTGTACTTCCACCTGCAGCCCGGCGCGTCGTTCGTCGGCGGCGGCTGCTGGATGCCGCCGCGGCCGGCGCTCAACAAGTTCCGCGCGGCGATCGCCGCGAACCCGAAAGCGTTCGAGAAGCTCGTGCTCGCGCCGGTCGTGAAGCGGCGCTTCGGGGCCTTGAGCGAGGAGTCGAAGCTGACGCGCGTCCCGCGCGGCTTCGATTGCGATCACCCGGCGGGCGAGTGGCTCAAGCTCCAGTCGTTCACGCTCGGAACGAAGCTCACCGATGCGCAGGTGACGAGCGCGAAGCTCGGCACCACGCTGCAGGATCACTTCGCCGCGATGCTGCCGCTCGTGCGCTGGCTCAACGCGACGCTCGGCTTCAAGAGTCCGGCGAAGAGCGCTGCGCGTTGAACGCTCCCGCGATCACGACCGACGAGGCGCTCGCCCGCTTCGCGCTCGCGCCCGGCTTCGCGTGCGCGGCGACCGCGTGCGGCTTGAAGCCGAGCGGCAAGCCGGACCTGGCGCTCGTGTGGAGCGACGCGCCGTGCTCGGCCGCGGGCGTGTTCACCACGAACCGCGTGCAGGCCGCGCCCGTCGTCGTGGATCGCGAGACGCTCGCCGCGAACGCCGGCGCGATCCGTGGCGTGCTCGCGAACGCGGGCTGCGCGAACGCCGTCACGGGCGAACGCGGGCTCGCGGACGCACGCCGCATGCGCGCCCTCGGCGCGATGGCGATCGGCGCCCCCGAAGACTCGATGCTCGTGCTCTCGACCGGCGTGATCGGACGCTTCCTGGACCTCGCGAAGCTCGAGGCGGGCGTGCGCGCGCTGCGCTCCGGTGCGGCGCTGCGCACGCCGGCCGACGCCGCGCGCGCGATCACGACGACCGACACGCGCGCGAAGGTCGCGACCGCGCACGCCGCGCTTCCGGGGGGCCGAGTGACGATCGCGGGGTTCGCCAAGGGCGCGGGCATGATCCACCCGAACCTGGCGACGATGCTCGCGGTCGTGACGACCGACGCGCGCATCGAGCCCGCGCGGCTCCAGCGTGCCGTCCAAGCCGCCGTGCGCGTGAGCTTCAATCGCATCAGCGTGGACGGCGACATGAGCACGAACGACACGGTGCTCGTGCTCGCGTCCGGCGCGTCCGGCGCGTCCGTGGGCGACGAGGACGAGCCGGCGTTCACCGAGGCGCTCGCACAGGTGTGCGCGTCGCTCGCGAAGCAGATCGCCCGCGACGGCGAGGGCGCCACGCGCCTGGTGGAGCTGCGCGTGACCGGCGCGGCGAGCGAGTCGCAGGCGCACCGCGTGGGCGACGCCATCGCGTGCTCGCCGCTGGTGAAGACCGCGATCCACGGCAACGACCCGAACTGGGGCCGCATCCTCGCCGCCGCGGGCTACAGCGGCGAGCCCGTCGTGCCCGAGCGCACGCGGCTGTGGTTCGGCGACCGCGACGACGTGCAGCTGCTGGACGCCGGCCTGCCGCTGCCGTTCGACGCGGCGCGCGCGTCGGCGCTGCTGCAGCGCGATCCGGCCGTGATCCGACTGGACCTCGGGCTCGGCCACGACGAGGCCACGCTGTGGACGTGCGACTTCAGCGCCGAGTACATCCGCGTGAACGCGGACTACACGACGTAGCCCCCGCCGCCGACGCGCCACCCGGAAACGACGTCGCCCCGCCGGCGCGGGCCGACGGGGCGAAGGTCGAAGCGGGATGCAGAACGCGTCAGACGCGCTCGACGAACTCCCCGGTGCGCGTGTCCACCTTCACCCGGTTGCCCGACTCGATGTACGGCGGCACCTTGATCTCGAGACCGGTCTCGAGGATCGCCGGCTTGCTGGTGTTCTGCACCGCGGCGCCCTTGATGTTCGGCGTGGTCTCCTTGACTTCGAGCTCCACGAACATCGGCGGCTCGATGCCCACGACCTTGCCCTGCCAGTAGCTGGCCGTGATGACCATGCCTTCGGTGAGGTAGCCGGCGGAGTCGCCGAGCACGCCGCGCTCGAGCGACATCATTTCGTACGAGTCGGTGTTCATGAAGTGGAACTCGTCGCCCGCCTTGTAGCTGAACTGCAGCGAGTGCTCGTCGAGCTGGGCCTTCTCGACCTTGTCTTCGGACGAGAAGCGCACTTCCTGGTTCGAGCCGTTCTCGATGTTGACCAGCTTGGCCTGCACGAAGCCGCGGAGGTTGCCGGGCGTGCGGTGCACCATCTGGGCGACGCGGTGGGGCTTTCCGTTGTACAGGATCAGGTTGCCCACGCGGATCTGGGTGGCTGCGATCATCGGTACGTCCTTACGAGTTGCGGGTGGTCTCCGGAGCGGGTTGCCGACCGGCGGAAGGCCTCCCCACTGCGAGTGCGGCCGGGAATGATGCCCGAGGGCCGGGGGCGGCGTCCAATTCCGGGGGCCGGGACCGGTGGCCGGGCAGTGGCCCCCCGCGTGGCGGTGCCCCCGGCGCGTCCGGACCGCCACCGGCGCCTTCCCGGGCGCAGCCTCCACTCGCGGCGGGCGAGCGGGGATTTCGCCGGCCCGCCGGGGCCGGGCGCGATCAGCGCGCGCGGCGCTCCAGGGCGCGCGCGGCGCGCTCGACGTCGGCCGACTCGTTGTACACCTGCGCCGACAGCCGCCAGAACAGCCGGTCGCGGAACGCGTGCACCTGCGCCTCGATGCCGTCCTCGTAGAGCAGCGCGTCCTTGAGGCGCTGGCCGTCGGCCACGGTCGTGCCGAAGCGCTCGGGCAGCGGGATCGCCACCATCGTGCCGACCATGGCCTCGGACTGCGGCAGCTCGACGTCCCAGCGGCTCGCGAGCGCCACCGCCGACTCCCACGCGAGCGCGTGGTTCCACGCCCGCAT
>JBGAOA010000040.1:0-39774 GCA_044222065.1 Candidatus Eiseniibacteriota bacterium | reverse complement strand
GCGCGCGCCGTAGCCTTCGAGGCCGCCGTGCTTCGCGCTCCACAGCTTCTGCGCCGCCTCGCGCGCCGTGCTGTCCGTGCCCGGGTACGCGCCGAGGCTCGCGAGGTAGGCGTTGAGCGCGTCGTCGGTGCGGCCCGCGTCTTCGTACGCGCGGCCGAGCCAGCGCAGGAGCCGCGGCCGGTCGGCGGCGCTCGCGGTCGAGCGCTCGAGCCGCGCGATCGCGCTGTCCTTCGAAGCACCGATGTCGTAGCGGCCGAGGTAGCCCCACGCGAGCGCCGCGAACGGGCCCGGCTCCGCGAGCTTCGGCGCGAGGTTCAGGATGCGATTGCCGTACGACTTCACGTAGCCGTCGGCGCCGAGCTGGTCCGCGATCCGCTGCGCGGTCTCGAGGATGTAGCCGATCGTCGCGAGCGTGTCGCCCCGCACTTCGGCGAGCAGGCGGCCGAGGCCGTTGTGCGCCACGCTCGAGTGTCCGCCGACGAGGTAGCGCGCCTGGATGTCGGTCCAGCGCAGCACCTCGGCGTGCGCGGGATCGCCGCCGTTGCCCAGGTACTCGAGGATCGCGAGCGCGGTGGACTCGGCGCTCGCGGTGCGCGTCGCGGTCAGCGCGGCGTCGCGGATCTGCCGCGCGGTCCACGCCTTCGCCTTCGGCGCGGCGGAGCGGCGCGCGACCTCTTCACGATTGCGCGCGTCGGTCGCGGTTTCGGAGCCCGCGGAGTTCGGCTCGATTTCGGCGCCGCCCTTCGGAGCGGCTCGGAGCGACGGTGCGACGAGCAGGGCGACGAGCGCCGCCGCGAGGGCGAGCGTTCGGCGGGATCGTGGGTGCGGGGTCATTCGAGCAGGGATTCGATCTGGTCCTGGAGGATCGTCTCGATGCCCTCGGCGACGCCGGTGTTGCGGTAGCGGATGCTGCCCGACTTGTCGACGAGGAACACGGTCGGGAAGCCCGTGATCTGGTAGGGGTCCACCGCGAGCCGGTCGGGATCCACGACGACGGGGAACGTGTACTTGTTCGCCTCGATGTAGTCCTTCGCCTTCTTGAGCCGCACGTCCGCGCTGTTGCCCGGCTGCTCCCAGTTGATGCCGACGAACGCGACGCCCTTCGAGCGGTACTTCTCGTACACGCGCTGGAAGATCGGCAGCTCCTGCCGGCACGGGCCGCACCACGAGCCCCAGAAGTCGAGCACGACGACCTTGCCCTTGAACTGCGACATCGAGACGCTCTCGCCGGCGAGGTTCTGCAGCGTCCAGTTGGGCGCGGCGCGCGTTTCGCTGCGCGCATCGAGCGCGACCGCCTTCATGGACGCCTTGCGCGACGTGGCGAGCTTCGCGTCGAGGCCGGCGAGCGAGCCGTGCCGCTTCGTCCACAACTTCCGCAACGGCGCGTTCGCGCTCGTGTCGCGCGCGAGGTACACGCTCGCCGCGCGCAGGTACCAGCGCTCGGCTTCGTCGAGGCTGCCGCGCTTCTCGTGCACGCCGCCGATCGCGGTGAGCACGATCGAGCTTTCGGGGTGCGCGGGCAGCGCTTCGCGGAGCAGCGAGAGCGCGCTGTCGGACTGGCCGTTCGCGAGGTAGGCGCGGCCGAGCGTGCCCGTGACCATGGCCCGGAGCGGCGCCATGCGCGGATCGCCGTCGGCGGGCACGTAGTCGCGCGCCCAGCGGGCGTAGCGCAGCGTGGCCTTGGGCTCGAGGTCGCGCGCGAGCAGCTGCTCGGCGACCTGCGCGTAGAACATGCCGCGGCGCTGCTCGGGCACCTTGACGCCGGTCGAATCGGCCGCGAGCACGATCTGCGGGCCGGGCTGCTTCGTCGTGATGAGCGCCGCGAGCAGCAGCTGGCGCACGAGGCCCTCGTAGGCGGGATCGGGGTCGGCGAGGTAGGCGCGAAGTTCGGGGATGATGCCCGCCGCCTTCGCGGGATCGTTCGCGGCCGTGTTCCAGCCGCGGGCCTGCTCGACGGTGATCTGCTGCGCGGCGCGCGCGGGCGCGGCGGCGATGAGCGCGCCGAGCGAGGCGAGCGCGGCGCACGCGAGAGCGAGGAAAGGTCGGACGATCGGGGGCCGAAGCGGCATTCGAGTCTCCGGAAGGGGTCGGGCCGGGAGCGCCAGCCCAGAACGAGGCGGACATTCTAAGGAAAGAGGCGAGGCGAGTGTCAGGGGAACGTGCGGATGGGGCGCTCCGGCGCGCATCGGGACGCCGCCCCGGCCGCGCGGCGCATTCGCGGTGCGGCGGCGCGTCGGGCCGCGCTCGCCGGCGCGCGTCGCGCGCGCGCGAAGGCTCGCTCGGACGTTTGCTCCGCTCCAAACCCTCGTGGTAACCGTTCCGCCCTTGTGCCCGCGCCCTGCGGGTCCGTCCTTCGCGGAGAGATGTCCGAGTGGTTGAAGGAGCACGATTGGAAATCGTGTAGGCGCTAATACCGCCTCGTGGGTTCGAATCCCACTCTCTCCGCCAGTTTCGAGTTGCTCCGGTCGCACGAAATCGGCGCGCATCGGCCGCGATCGGCGGCCGCGGGTGCGCTTGACCGAAGCGGCGCGCCTGCTAGAATGCGCGCCCGCTCGGCGTTCCGGGCCCGTTCCGCACGGGATCGCAGAGGCCGCCGGCGACGACATCGCGAATATCGGTGGGGATGTAGCTCAGTTGGGAGAGCACCTCGTTCGCAACGAGGGGGTCGTCGGTTCGAATCCGATCATCTCCACCATTTTCTTTTCCGGTTTGTGGGCCAGGCGCAGCGCGACTCGGACTTGTGAACCCCGTCAGGACCGGAAGGTAGCAGCGGTAAGCAAACCTTCGGGTGCGCCGCTGTCACCCTGGCCCTTTTCCCTCGACTCGCGCTCCCCTAAAGTGCCCCCATGTCGCATCGTGCGCTGACGCTCAAATACCGGCCGCAGGTGTTCGCCGACCTGATCGGCCAGGACCACGTCAGCCTGGTGCTGACGCGCGCCATCGAGTCCGGCCGCGCCGCCCACGCCTACCTGTTCACGGGCGCCCGCGGCGTCGGCAAGACGACGAGCGCCCGCATCCTCGCGAAGGCGCTCAACTGCGAGCGGCGCAAGGCCGGCAAGCTCAAGGGCGCCGACCCGTGCAACGCGTGCACGAGCTGCACCGAGATCACCTCCGGCGTGTCGCTCGACGTGGCCGAGATCGACGGCGCCTCGAACCGCGGCATCGCCGACGTCCAGGCGCTGCGCGAGAAGGTGCGCTTCGCGCCGACGGGCGGGAACCACCGCGTCGTGATCATCGACGAGGTGCACCAGCTCTCGAACGACGCGTTCGCGGCGCTCTTGAAGACGCTCGAGGAGCCGCCGCCGCACCTCGTGTTCATCTTCGCCACGACCGATCCGCAGAAGCTGCCGGACACGATCCGCTCGCGCACGCAGCGCTTCGACTTCGCGCGCGTGCCGATCCGCAAGGTCGCCGACCGCCTGATCGAGATCCAGAAGCGCGAGTCGAAGGACGCGGACGGCGTGAAGTTCACGCTCACCGAAGGCGCCGCGCTGCTGATCGCGCACAAGGGCGAGGGCTCGATGCGCGACGCGGTGAGCGCGCTCGACCAGGTCGTCTCGGCGGGCGAACCCGAGATCGACGAGGCGCTCGTGCGCCGCGTGCTCGGCATCGCCGATCGCGAGGTGTTCTTCACGATGGCGGAAGCGGTCGTGCGCCGCGCCGCCGCGGCCGCGCTGCGCGCCGTGCACGAGGCGTTCGACAAGGGGCTCGATCCCAAGGACATCGTCGAGGGGCTCGCCGAGCACGTGCGGCACCTGCTCGTCCTCAAGGTGGACCCGAAGGGCGGCGACCTCGTGCCGCTCGCGGCCGAAGACCTCGCGCGCCTGCGCGAGCAGGGCAAGGACTGGTCCGAGGGCGACCTGCTGCGGCTCCTCAAGATCGCCTCCGAGGCGGCGTGGCCGATGCGCGACAGCGCGCAGCCGCTCGTGCACCTCGAGGCCGCGGTCATGCAGATGGCGACGCTCGAATCGGGCGAGGCGCTCGGCGACGTGCTCGCGAAGCTCGAGGCGCTCGAAGCGCGCCTCGCGGGCGCGCCCGGCGCGCCGCCGCGCGCCGCGGGCGGCGGCGGCGGCGCGATGCCGCGCGCGGCCGCACCGTACGTCCCGCCCGCGACGCCGCGCTCCCGCGCCGCCCGCGCGCGGCGGCCCGGGAAGCGCGCCGAGCGCGAGCGCCTCGGCGCCGGCCGCCGGCGCCGCGCCCTACGCGACCGCGGGCGCCCGCGCCGCCACCGTCGCGACCGCCCCGCGCGCCGCGGCGCCCGCCGCGCCCGCCGCCGCGCCGCGCTGCCGCCGCGAGCGCTCCCGCCGCGCCCGCCGCCGCGCCGCCGCGCGCCGCCGCGTCCGCGCCCGTCGCGCTCGCCGACGTCGAGGCCGACACGAGCGATCCCGTGATGGCGAAGTGGCGCCAGACGCTCGCGGGCGTGAATTCCAAGAAGCGCATGCTCGGCGCGTTCCTCGAAGAGAGCCGGTTCGCGGGCGTGGCGGACGACGCCGTGCTGCTCGCGATGGACGACCTGCACGCGGCCGTCGTGCACGAGAAGGACAACCGGGCGCTGCTCGCCGAGGAACTCGCGCGCGCGTTCGGCCGGCCGATGGACGTGCGGCGCGCGATCGGCGAGGCGCCGGCCGAGGCGCCGCGTCCGCCGGCGAACGACGACGTGAAGCCGCTCGTGGATCGGGCGATCGAATTCTTCGACGGCGAGGTCATCGACCCGCGGCGAAGCAGCGAAAGGAAGAACGGATGAAGAGCTTCGGCGACATGGTGAAGGAAGCGCAGAAGGTCCAGAAGAAGATGGCGGACCTGCAGGAGAAGCTGAAGGACGAGCGCATCGAGGCGAGCGCGGGCGGCGGCCTCGTCACGGCGGTCGTGGACGGCAAGCAGATGCTGCGCGAGCTCAAGATCGACCCGAAGGCTCTCGACGAGAAGGACGTCACGCTGCTCGAGGACCTGATCCTCACCGCCGTCGGCGAGGCGCAGAAGACCTCCGAGACGCGCATGAACGAGACGATCGGCAAGCTGACGGGAGGCTTCCAGCTGCCGTTCTGACCGGCACGCCCCCATGTACTCCTCCAAATACCTCGAGCTGCTGATCGAAGAGCTGACGAAGCTCCCGACGATCGGCCAGAAGAGCGCCCAGCGTCTCGCGCTCCACCTGCTCAAGGCCCCGACCGAAGACGCCCTGCGGCTCGCGGAGGCGATTCGCGCGGTGAAGGAACGCGTCCACTTCTGCCGCGTGTGCGGCAACTTCACCGAAGAGGACCCGTGCCTGCTGTGCCGGGATCCGAAGCGCGACGGCTCGATCGTGTGCGTCGTCGAGCAGCCCGGGGACGTGATCGCGTTCGAGCGCACGGGCCAGTTCCGCGGCCGCTACCACGTGCTCGGCGGCGCGCTGTCGCCGCTCGACGGCGCCTCGCCGGACACGCTGCGCATCCGCGAGCTGCTCGAGCGCCTGCGGCCCGAGCCCTCGGGCGGCGGCCCCGAGGTGAAGGAGATCATCCTCGCGACGAACCCGAACGTCGCGGGCGAGGCGACCGCGCTCTACCTGCAGCAGCTGCTCGCCCCGCTCGGCGTGAAGGTGACGCGCATCGCGCGCGGCGTGCCGATGGGCTCGGACCTCGAGTACTCGGATCTCGTCACGCTCGCGCGCGCCCTCGAAGGCCGGCGCGAGGTCGAGTAGGCGCGGGCGCCGTGCCGTACCTCTTCGACGTCCTGCAGCTGCTGCTCGTGCTGCTGTTCGTGGGCCTCAACGCGTTCTTCGTCGCGGCCGAGTTTTCGCTCGTGACCGTGCGCTGGACGCGCGTCGAGGAGCTCGTGAACCAGAAGCGCTTCGGCGCGACCGCGGTGCGCGACGCGATCGAGAAGCGCGACGACGCGATCGCGGCGACCCAACTCGGAATCACGTTCTCGAGCCTCGCGCTCGGCTGGATCGGGGAGCCGGCGCTCGCGCACCTCGTGCACCCGCTGTTCGTGGCGATCCCGGGCGGCTGGAGCGTCGCCCTGACCCACGGAGCGGCCGTCGCGCTCGCGTTCCTCATCATCACGTTCCTGCACGTCGTGCTCGGCGAGCTCGCGCCCAAGGCGATCGCGCTCGAGCGCGCCGAGGACGTCGCGCTCGTCGTCGCCGGGCCGCTGCTCCTGTTCGGCCGGGCGTTCCGGCCGTTCATCCGCTTCATGAACGGCGCCGGCAACTGGGTCGTGAAGCAGCTGCGGCTGCCGCCGGTCGAGGTCGGCCACCAGGTCCACTCGCCCGACGAGATCGACATGCTGATCGAGGAGGGGCAGGAGGCCGGCGTCATCCAGCCCGACGAGGCGACCTACGCGCGCAACGTGTTCGAGCTGTCCGACAAGACGGTCGCCGACGTGATGGTGCCGCGCGAGAAGGTCGTGACGCTGTCGCTGAACGCGAAACCCGACGAGGTGCTCGAGACCGCCCGCGAGACCGCGCACACGCGGCTGCCGGTGTGGGACGGGGAACTCGACAACATCGTCGGCATCGTCAACACGAAGGACCTCTTCCACCTGTTCAGCCTCGAGGGCCTCGTGATCGTGATGGATGCCATGTACCCGCCGCTGTTCGCGCATCCGAACCAGAGCGTCGGCTGGCTGCTGCAGCTGTTCAAGCGCGAGAAGCGTCCGATGGCGGTCGTGCGCGATGCGCGCGGCACGTTCCTCGGCATCGTGACGCTCGAAGACATCCTCGAGGAGATCGTCGGCGAGATCGAAGACGAACACGACGATCCGCGCTGGCTCGAGGACGACGCGCCGCCGCCGGCGTCGAGCTAGAAGTTCGTCGAACGCGCGACGCATTCTCTTGCTCCGCTCGCTCGCGCCGTGCTACAAAGCGCTCCACAGGACGTGCCACGAGTCCCTGACCTCTGACATCCCATCTCCGCTGCGCGCGGGGGGTGCCATGCCCCAATGGACTCTGTTTGAAAAGGATTTCCAGGCGATCGACGCCGTGCTCTCCGAACTCCTGGAGCGCACGAACGCGCTGTCCGTCCATCTCGTGGACCGCTCGGGGCAGCTGATCGCTTCGGCGGGCCGTGCGAACGACTTCGATGTCACCGCGTTCGCGAGCCTCATCGCCGCCGACTTCACCGCCAATGCCGAACTCGCCCAGCTGCTCGGCGAGGCGCAGGGCGTTGAAGCCGTCGTGAGCGAAGGGGAACGCCGTTCGGTGCACTCGTGTCTGCTCGCCGACCGCGTCATCATGTCCACCGTCTTCGACAAGCGCAGCACGCTCGGACTCGTGCGGTTCCGGGCACAGCGCGCGGCGACGGTGCTCGACGGGGTGTTCCGCAAGCTGTTCGAGAAGGTCGGCATCGGCGAACCGGTGGCGGCCACTCCCGAATACGCGATGGCGGCCGCCCAGGAGGTCGACGCGCTGTTCGGCGATTAGGTCACCGTTCGAGCGGCCCGACGGCTGCATTGGCTCGGTCGATCGTCACTGCGGAGTATCCGGCGGAAACACCTCGATCCTCTCTCCCTCGCCGTCTCGCCCTCGGGCCCGCTGGATCGCGCCCGGCGCGGGAGAGCGCCGCGGGAGAGCGGGAGACTGCATGGCGCTGATCAATCACCGCACCCGCGAAATCCACTTCAAGATCGTCTACTACGGTCCCGGGCTCGGCGGAAAGACCACCAACCTGCGCGTGCTCCACGACCGCCTGCCGCCCGAACGGCGCGGAAAGCTGATCTCGGTCGCGACCGACAGCGAGCGGACGCTGTTCTTCGACTTCCTGCCGATCGATCTCGGCGTCGTGAACGGTTTCCAGACGCGCTTCCACCTCTACACGGTGCCCGGCCAGGTCTACTACCAGCTCTCGCGGCGCGCCGTGCTCCAGGGCGTGGACGGCATCGTCTACGTGGCGGACTCGCACCCGGCCCGCGAGCAGTCGAACCTCGAATCGCTCGTGGACCTGGTCCGGCACCTGCGCGCGCACGGGCTCACCGATCCCGAGATCAAGGCGCTGCCGCGCGTCGTGCAGTTCAACAAGCGCGACCTGCCCGTGGCGATGCCCGTCGCCCGAATGCACGCAATGCTCAACCGCGACAACCGCCCGGAGTTCGAGGCGATCGCGAACCAGGGGCGCGGGGTGAGCGAGACGCTGCGCGCGATGTGCAAGCTCGTGCTCGCGCGGCTCGCGGGCCAGACGCAGCAGGCGGCCGTCGCCGCGGGCGCCGGAGCGGGCGCCGCGGGGTTCGAGCCCGCCGCGCGTCCGGCCGTCGCGCGACCGGCACCCGCACCCGCACCCGCGCTCGCCGCCGTCGCCGCGACCGCCACCGTGCGCCCGTCGCCCGCGATTCGCGCCGACGAGCCGGCCGTGATCGCGCCCGCCGCCGCCGCGGCGCTCGTGCCGGTCGTGCCGGGCCCGCGTCCCGCTTCGGAAGCGCCGCGTCCCGTCGCGTCGCCCGCGCCGCAGCCCGCCGTCGCCCGCCCGTTGCCGGCGTCCCCCGCGATCGCGCCGCCCGCGCCGACGGCGCCGCGTCCCGAACGCACCGGCACCGGCCTGCCGTCTTGGCTCAACCCGTTCCGGTCGCGCTGACGCCCATGAAGGCGCTCGTCCGCTTCATCGCGACGCTCGGCCCCTCGGGCTACGCGCCGATCGCGCCCGCGACCGCGGGCAGCGCCGTCGTGGCGGCGATCGGCTGGTTCCTGCCCGTGCCGCCGCTCGCCGTGACGATCGCGCTGATCCTCGCCGGGACCGCGGTCGCGATCTGGGTGTGCGGCGAAGCCGAGAAGGAACTCGGACACGACGCGCATCCGATCGTCGCCGACGAGGCCGTCGGCCAGACGCTCTCGCTGCTGTTCGTGCCCCACACGCTCGTCGCGTTCGCGCTGTCGTTCTTCCTGTTCCGCGTCTTCGACGTGTGGAAGCCGCTCGGGGCTCGCGAGGCGCAGGCGTTGCCGGGCGGATTCGGCATCGTGGCGGACGACGTGATCGCGGGCGTCACGACCTGCGTCGTGTTCCACCTGCTCGCGGCGGGACTGCGCGCGGCCGGCCTGCCGTTCCTCGGCTGACCGGGCGCCTCACTTCCAGCGCAGCCACGCGTCGGCGTCGTCCGCGGCGCTCGAGAGCCCCGCGGGCTGCGTGACCGTCCCCGCGATCCGGTCGTAGACCCACAGGTCCGTGCGCCCGAGCGCGCCCGCGCGCGCCGACTCGAACACGATGCGCGTGCCGTCGTCCGAGACGCTCGGGCGTCGCTGGTCGGCCGCGTCCGCGAGCCCCGGTGTCGCGACGAACGCGCGCGCGACGAGGTCGTAGAGCAGGATCTGCAGCACGGTGCCGCCGCGCGCCGAAGCGAACGCGAGCCAGCGGCCGTTCGGCGACAGCGAGGGCTCGGTGTCGGTCGCGTCCGAGACGAGCGCCGGCAGCGCGAGCGTGCGGCTCGAGTCCCGGTCCCACACGAAGACGTCGGTGTCGCCGCGGCGCGTGGACATGAACGCGATCCGGCGCGCGGTCGAATCGGGCGAGGGCAGCGCGTCGTCGTGGAGTCCGGTCGTCACGGTGTCGAGCCCGGGGAGTGCGGCGAGCGCCGTGGGCGGGAAGTCGGCGGTGAGACGGATGCGCTGCTGGAGCGCGAACGACTGCACGAACGCGAGGTGCTGCCCGTCGCCCGAGAAGGCGGGGTGGAGCTCGAGCGCCGTCGTGTTCACCGCCGCGAGCGGCACGAGCGCGCGGATCGAACGGTCGTAGAGCGCGACGTCGAAGCCGCTCGCGCCGCCTCTCAGCGTATGGAACGCGATCCAGCGCCCGTCGGGCGACAACGTCGGTCCCGCGTCCACGCCGGTCGCGCTGTTCAGGCCGTCGAGCGGCAGCAGCCCGCGGTTGTCGAGGTCGTAGAGGTAGACGTCGAACGCGCCGACGCTCCCGCCGCGGTCGCTCGCGAACGCGACGAGGCGCGTGCCGGTGACCGGAAAAGTCGTCGGGCCGGGTTCGGTCGGCGGGGCGACGCCTTCGCCGCAGCTCGCGAGCACGATCGCCACGAGGCCCGAGGCGATCGCCCATCGCGCGCTTCGAGCGCGCGCGCCGATCGGTCGAGAGCGGAGGGCGGGCGGCATCGGGCGGAAGCTAGCACGCACGCCCCGAAGCGGACTGCCGGATCTGGAGGGCACTGCCGCGCGCCGCTGCCAATCGGTCACGCGCCGGGCCGCGATCGGACCGCGGAGTCGGGGCGGGACGAAACGACCCAGCGCCCGGAACTCGCTCGCACGAGCGCACTAGATGGGGAGCGGCGGCGCCGCGGGATCCGCTTTCGCGCCCCGCGGCCTCGCGCCTCGCGCGCGTCGTCACGGGCACGCCCTATGCGGTTCGCTCTCCGCCATGCCGAACGTCCATCACCGGTTGCTGCCAGTCCGTCACGGCGGCGTCTCCCTCGAAGGACTGCTGACGCTCCCCGCGGAGCCGATCGGGCTGATCGTGCTCGCGCACGGCACCGGCAGCGGCCGGGCGAGCCCGCGCAACCGGCTCGTCGCGCTGGCGCTCGAAAACGGCGGCTTCGCGACGCTGCGGTTCGACCTGCTCACCGACGTCGAGGAGTCGAATCCCGCCCATCGCTTCCACGTGACCCTGCTCTGGCACCGCGTGGTCGCGGCGGTGCTCGCGGCGCGCGCCCTGCCCGAACTCGCCGGTCTGCCGCTCGGCCTGTTCGGATCGAGCACGGGCGCGGCGGCGGCTCTCGTGGCTTCGACGCAGCCCGGCGTGCACGCGGAGGCGATCGCGACGCGCGGCGGGCGGCCGGATCTCGCGGGGTCCGCGCTCGGCAGCGTGCGGACGCCGGTGCTGTTCGTCGTCGGCGAGCGCGACCGCGCCGTGCTGACGCTGCACCGCGGCGTGCTCGATCAGCTCGGAGGCCCCAGGCGGCTCGCGATCGTTCCCGGCGCGGGGCACCTGTTCGAGGAGCCGGGAACGCTGGAAGCGGTCGCGGATCTCACGCTCGGCTGGTTCGCGAGACACGTCGGCGCGCGCGCGCCGCTCACGCACGCGCACTGACCGGACGCGCCCGGCGCCCGCGCGGCGCCGGCTGCGCGAGGAGGGCGATCATGGCGATTCACGAGAGACTCGCGCGGGCGCTCGACGGCGCGCGCGTGCGCTACAACGTCGTGCCCCACGCCGAGGCGTTCACGGCGCAGGACGCGGCGCACGCGGCGCACGTGAGCGGCCGTCGCTTCGCCAAGGTGCTGGTGCTGCGCGAGGGACTGCGCAACTACTTCCTCGCCGTCGTCCCCGCGCACGAGCACGTGGACTTCGGCGCCATCCGCCGTCACACCGGGCGGCAGGCCATCGGACTCGCCGACGAGCTCGAGATCCAGCGGCTGTTTCCGGATTGCGAGGCCGGCGCGATGCCTCCCTTCGGGGAGCTGTACCACCTGCCGATGTACGTGGACCCCTGCCTCGCGAGCCCGGGCGAGATCTGGTTCGAGGCGGGCACGCACCACGAGGCGCTGCGCATGAACTGGGAGGATTTCCGGGCGGCGGCCGGACCGTTCACCGGGATGTTCTGCATGCACTCGCCGAAAGAGGTGCTCGTGCCGTAGCGCGCCTGCGGGCGCGATCCGAGTCCGGCACGAAGGGGGGCGCGCGGCGCTGGCCGCGCCGCAACGCTCAGGCGGCCGCGTGTCCGCCCTGCCGGTCGAGCGCGCGTCGCACGCGCGCGGCGAGCGAGTCGGGCGTGAACGGCTTCGGGATGAAGTCGATTCCGGGCTCGAGAACGCCGTGCCGCTCGATGGCCTGGCCGGTGTAGCCCGACATGAAGAGCACTCGCAGGCGGGAGCAGCGTTCTTCGAGCCGCCGCACCATCTCGCGGCCGTTCATGCCCGGCATGATGACGTCGGTCAGGACGAGATGGATGCTCCCGCAATCCGACTCGAAGACGGCGAGCGCCTCTTCGGGGGAGGAGCACGCGATCACGCGATAGCCGCGGGAGGTGAGCACGCGCCGCGTCAACTCGCGCACTCCCGGTTCGTCTTCGACGAGCAGGATCGTCTCGTCGCCGCCGAGCGCTTCGTCCGCGGGCGGCGCGTTCGGCAGCGCGACGTCGCCCGCGTCCGCGGGCAGGTAGAGCCGGAACGTCGTGCCGATCCCGGCCTCGGTGTAGAACGTGACGTGACCGCCGCTCTGCTTGACGATGCCGTACACGCTCGCGAGCCCGAGGCCGGTGCCTTTGCCGATGCCCTTGGTCGCGAAGAACGGTTCGAACACGTGAGGACGGATCTCGGGCGAGATCCCGCATCCGGTGTCGCTGACCGAGATCACGGCGTGGCGTCCCGGACGCGCGTCGGGATGGGTCGCCGCGTAGTGCGGATCGAGTTCGCAGGCGGCGACCTCGATCGTGATCGTGCCGCCGGACGGCATGGCGTCGCGCGCGTTCGTGACCAGGTTCATCACGACCTGCACGATCTGGTTGGGGTCCGCCCTCACCACCGGAGTCTCGGGCGCGAGCGACACGACGATCTGGATGCTCTCGTCGATCAGCCGCCGGAGCATGCCCTCCATGCCGCCGACGACTTCGCGCAGATCGAGCCGCCGCGGTTCCAGCACCTGCTTGCGGCCGAACGCGAGCAGTTCGCGCGTGAGCTTCGCCGCGCGTTCCGCCGCGACGAGGATCTCGCGCACGCTGTTCCGCCGCGGGTCGTCTGCCGGCGTCCGCGACTCGAGCAGCGTCGCGTAACCGCTGATCACCGTGAGCAGGTTGTTGAAGTCGTGCGCGACCCCGCCCGCGAGCTGCCCGATGGCCTCCATCTTCTGCGCGTGTCTCAGGCGTTCCTCGCTGACCCGCAGGTCGCGCTCCTGCTGTTCGATGCGGGCCAGCATGCGATTGAACGTCTCCGTGAGGACTCCGAGCTCGTCGCCGCTCGACCATTCGACGCGCACGGAGAAATCGCGCGCCTCGGTGACGCGCTCGGCGGCGCTCGAAAGCCGCTCGATCGGCTCGGAGACGACGCGGTGGAGTCTCGAGGACACGACGTAGGCGAACAGGCCGGCGAGCAGGACGACGACGACCACGGAGAGCACGATGTCCACCACGCGCGCGCGCAGGGCCTGCATCGTGAACTCGAGGTAGAGCGACCCGAGCCGTTCGCCCCGGGCCTCGCCCGGCCGCACGAGCGCGCGGCGGCCGCCGACACCCGGCGACGCGCCGTCCGGCAGCGGCGGGAGCGACGCGAGGGCCGCTTCCCCCGGGCGGCCATAGGTCACGAACACGCTCCCGTCCGGCCGAAGGAGCGCCGCACGCGCGACGTCGGCGCGCGCGGACAGCGACTCGAGCACCCGGGCCGCGGCCTCCGCGTCTTCGAAGCCGAGCGCGGCAGCGCTGTTGCCGGCGACCACGTCGGCCACGGAGCTCATCTCCCGGATCGTCGCCTGCCGCGACGACTGAGTCTCGCGCACGATGATCGCTCCGCCGGCGAGCACGACCGCACCGACGCTCGTCACCATCAGGATGAGCATCAGCTTGCGGGCGAGGCTCAGACGAGAGAGCGCGCCGGCCAGCGAGCGAACCGCGGTTTCCCGAGGCGGCGGGGAATCGCTGGTTCGTCGGTCTCGACCTTCCTGTGACTCGGCCACGAGCGGCCCTCTTCACGGAGTTCGCGGCACCGCCTCGGGCGAGGGAGCGCCCCGAGGAGTATCGCCGGACCCGGCCTCGGCTTGACGGTTACGCAGCCGGCTTCACGCACTCGGATCGCCGGTCGGCGGATTCGTCCTGAAATCCGGCCGGGCCGAACCGAGACTGGAAGGACCGAAACGCATTCCGGGCCCACGATGAGCGCCCGGCGATCCCCCCCACGGAATCCGGACCTTCGGAGGGCCGCACCATGTCCGTCGTCGTTCGCGGCGCCCTGCCGCGCCGCTTCGCCGCGGCCTGCGCCGCCGCACTGGCGATCGGCCTCGCCGTCACCGGCGTGGAGGCGGCCGCGCCCGGGGCACCGACGCCGGACGACCTCACGCGGCTCAGCATCGAGGAACTGATGCGGCTCGAAGTCGGAGCCGTCCTCGGCGCCTCACGATTCGTGCAGCGCGACCTGGATGCGCCGACGCGCGCTTCGGTCATCACGGCCGAGGATCTGCACGCGTACGGGTTCGAGACCCTGGCCGAGGCGCTGCGGTCGGTGAACGGCCTGTTCGTCACGAACGACCGGAACTACGAGTACGTGGGCTTGCGAGGCTGGGGGCATCAGGACGACTACAACGCGCGCGTTCTCGTGCTCGTCGACGACCACCGCCTGAACGACAATCTCTACGAGGGCGCCGGCATCGGCGAGGACTTCCCGCTGGATCTCGACCAGGTGGACCGGATCGAGATCATCCGCGGTCCCACCTCCGTTCTGTACGGCAGCAACGCCCTGCTCGGCGTCATCAACGTCGTGACGCGCAGGCCCAAGCAGACGAACGGCGTCGAGACGAGATTGCGACTCGGGAGCGCAGGCACGCGGACCGCACGCCTCGGCTGGAGCCGGCGGCTGTCGCCGTCGTCGGGGTTCCAGATCGCGATCTCGGGCGTGGCGATCGACGGCTTCGACCGACTCTATTACCGGGAATTCGACGATCCGCTGACGAACGGCGGCGTGGCCGAAGGACTCGACGGCGAGGAGGCGCAACGCGTCTTCGCCGACCTCCAGGCCGGCAGCTTCCGACTCCAGTCCGTGCTGGGCACGCGGCTGAAGGACGTGCCGACCGCGCCGTGGGGGACGCGATTCAACGCCGGGAACAGCTGGACTCGGGACGTGCGTGGCTTCGTGGACCTGAGCTACCACGGGACGCTGGCCCGCCGGGTGGACGTCTCGGCGCGCACGTACGTGGACGACTACCGGTACGACGGCGCGTACCCGTACGACTACACGGGGACGAACACGGGCCCGATCACCGTGAATCGCGATCGTTCGCTCGCGAAGTGGTGGGGCGCGGAGGCCAACGCGCACGGGACGATGTTCGGACCCAACGACGTCGTGATCGGGGGCGAGGTCCGCGAAAACGACCGCCAGGATCAGATGAACTGGGACGTGGATCCCTACTCACTCTACCTGGACGATCATCGCCGCTCGCGCGTGTGGGCGGTCTACGCGGAATGCGCGCTGCATCCGCTCTCGCGCGTGACCCTCGATGCCGGAGTACGGCACGACGCGTACTCCACGTTCGGCGGCAGCACGCACCCGCGTCTCGGGCTGATCTGGGAGCTCCGCGATCAAACGGTGGTCAAGCTCCTCCACGGTTCGGCCTTCCGGGTGCCGACGACGTACGAGCTGTACTTCGGAGGCGACGGCTATACGGCCAATCCCGACCTGAAACCCGAGCGCTTCTTCAGCAGCGAGGTCGTGCTCGAGAGCTACTTCGCCGGGCACTACCACGCCTCGCTGTCGGCGTTCCGCGGCCGCGGCGAGGACGTCATTCGCCAGCGCGACGTCGCGGGGGAGCAGGAGTACTTCAACACCGGCGTCGTGACGTCGTCGGGCGTGGAAGCCGAGATCCTCGGGCGGTGGACGGAGTCCGAATTGCGGCTCAGCGGCGCGCTCCAGAGCCCGCTCGAAGCGGAGGACGGTCGCGCGCTGCCCAACTCGCCGGAGCGCGTCGCCCAGCTCTCGGTGCGGGCGCCCGTCGTGCCGCGACGGGTGTGGATCGCCTGCGCGGCGCGCTCGCTCGGACGCCGAATCAACGGTCGGAGCGAGCGAGCCGCGGGCTTCGTCGTGGCGGACGCGAACCTGACCGCCCGGCTGCCCTCCGGGCGGTGGAGCGCGGCGATCTCCGTGCGCAACCTCTTCGACGCCGAGTACTCCGACATTGGCGGTCCGGAACTCACGCAGACCGCCGTGCCGCAGGACGGACGCACCCTGCGCGTGCGCCTGGACGCGAGGTTCTGATCGTGAAGTGCCCGCGACTCCTCGGACTCTGCGCGCTCGCATGGCTGGCGTGTCCGGCGCTCGCGTGGCCCGCCGGGCCCGTGACGCGCGTCGCGCCGTCGGCGCCCGTCGTGTCCGAGTCCGAACTGAAGGCCGCCTACCTCTACAACTTCGTACGATTCGTCCGGCGCGAGCACGAGCCCGCGACGCCGCCGACGGGACCCGTCGAGATCGCCGTCCTGGGCGACGAGGCGCTCGCTCGCGCACTCGAACGACTCTCGCACGGCAAGCAGATCGACGGCCGCGAAATCCGCGTGGCCACGGTCCAGAGCCTTCGAGAGCTGCACGGCTTCGACGTCGTCTTCGTGGGGCTCGGTGCGGCGGAACTCGCGGGGCGTGCGGTCGAGCAGCTGCGTGACGAGCCCGTGCTGACGGTCGGAGAGGCGGAGGACTTCGCGATCCGTGGCGGCATGATCGAGCTGTACTTCGAGGCGCGAAAGCTCCGCTTCGAGATCAACGCGGGAGCAGCGGATCGCTCGGGACTCAAGATCAGCTCGAACCTGTTGTCCCTCGCGAGCGCCGTCCACCGCCCGCACTCCTGATCGGTTCGACCGCGACTCGCGCCCGGCGCCGGCCCGCACGCTCGCGGCATCCCCCGGCCGAGACCCGAGCCCGCGGCGGCCCCGGCGGACGAGGTCGACGACGTTGCCACGTCACGTTCGATCGGGCAGAGTGCCGGCACTTCCGCCGTCCACTCCTTCCGCGGTCCGAATCATGCGCGTCGAAATCGTCACGATCGGCAACGAAGTGCTGTCGGGCCGCACGGTGGATACGAACTTCGCCTGGCTCGCGCGCGCACTCGAGGGCGTGAGCGTGCTCGTCGGCTGGCACTCCACGGTCGGCGACGACGCCGGCGGCATCGCGGACGCTCTGCAGCGCGCGCTCGGCCGCGCGGACGCCGTCGTGATGACCGGCGGCCTCGGCCCGACGCCCGACGACCTCACGCGCAAGGCGATCTCGAGCGCGCTCGGGCGGCCGCTCCAGCTCGACGAGGCGGTGCTCGGGCAGATCCGCGAGCGCATCCGCCGATTCGGCCGCAAGGTGCCGGCGTCGGTCGAGACGCAGGCGCTCGTGCCGCTCGGCGCGACCGCGTGGGCGAACCGCGCCGGCACCGCGCCGGGAATCCTGCTCGAAGTGAAGGGCAAGCCGGTCGTGCTGCTGCCGGGCGTGCCGCTCGAGATGGAGACGCTCGCCAACGACCACCTGCTGCCGTACCTGCAGGAGCGCAGCGGGCTCGCGGTCGAGTCGTTCACGCTGCGCACGCTCGGCGCGATCGAGAGCCAGCTGCACGAGCGCATCGGCGCGCTCCCGAACGAGTGGGAGGGCGCGAGCCTCGCGTACCTGCCGAGCTGGTTCGGCGTGGACCTGCGCGTCACGGTCGCGGGCCGTGAGCGCGAGGCCGTCGAGCGCACGGCCGGGCGGGCGTACGAGCAGCTGCGCGCGCTCGTGGCGCCGGTCGTGTACGCCGAGGGCGCGAAGAGCATCGAGGAGGTCGTCGGCGAGGCGCTGCTCGGGCTCGGCTGGAAGCTCGCGACCGCGGAATCGTGCACGGGCGGACTCGTCGCGAAGCGCGTCACGGACGTGCCGGGATCGTCGCGCTGGTTCGAGCGCGGCTTCGTGACCTACTCCAACACCTCCAAGCTCGAGTTGCTCGGCGTGCGCGCCGCGGACCTCGAAGCGCACGGCGCCGTGAGCGCCGCGATCGTCGAGCAGATGGCCGAAGGCGCGCGCCGCAAGTCGGGTGCGGACGTCGGCCTCGCGCTCTCGGGCATCGCGGGGCCCGACGGCGGCAGCGAGGAGAAGCCCGTCGGGCTCGTGTTCATCGGCGTGTCCTCGCCGCGCGGGTCGGCGGTGCGGCGCTTCCACTTCGTCGGCAGCCGCGCCACCGTGCGCGAGCGCGCGGCGCAGCTCGCGCTCGACCTCGTGCGGCGCCAGCTCCAGGGCCTGCCGCTCGAGGCGGCGCTGTCGTGAGGCTGTTCCTCGCGGTCTTTCCGCCCGAGGGCACGCAGGCGCTCGCGGGGTCGGTCATCCGCTCGCTCAAGCGCCCGCGCGACGGCGTGACGTGGGTGCGCTCCGAGAACCTGCACTACACGCTGCGGTTCATCGGCGACGTCGGCGAGATCGAGGCTCGCCAGGTCGAGGACGCGGCGTTCGAGGCCGCGACCCTGCACAAGTCGTTCGGCGCGACGCTCGGCCCGCCCGGCGCGTTCCCGACCGCGAAGCGGGCGCGCGTGCTGTGGCTCGGCCTGCTCGACGGCGTCGAGCCGTTCGCGCAGCTCGCGCACTCGCTCGAGGTCGCGCTCGAGCGGCGAGGGTTCGAGCGCGATGCGCGCGAGTTCACCGCGCACCTCACGCTCGGCCGCATCCGCGAGCCGGCCGACTGGACGAGCACGCTGCTGCACGCGCACTGGCCCGAGCGCAGCGCCGACGCGCGCTTCACCGTCGGCTCGATCGACGTCGTCGGCAGCGAACTCGGACCCGGCGGTTCGCGCTACTCGATCCGCGCGACCGCGCCGCTCGCCGACTGACGGCCCGAAACACGACGGCCACCTCGATCGAGGTGGCCGTCGCTGCGTTTCGTGCGTTGCGCGACTAGCGGTACAGGGCCTTCACGCGGCCCCACGTCGACGCCTTCGTCGGGGTGGGCTTCGTGCAGCTCGTGTACTGGATGTTCGTGAACGTCGCGGTGCCGTTCTTCGCCTGGCTGATCGGGCTCGCGCCGTTGTCGATCTGGAACAGACCGCCGACGCGGCCGTCGTTCAGCATGCCCCACAGGCCGTACGGCGGATCTTCGGCCGGATTGCCCTGGTCGAGCAGCAGCCACGGCGTCGCGTAGGTGTTGCCGCCGTAGACGACGACGTACATCACCGCGCCCGGGTCGGACGACGACAGGCTGTTCGCGTCGTAGTGCATCTCGAGGTGGATCGGGTCGCCCGCGACGTAGTGGAGCGCCGCACCCCAGGGATTCAGGTTCGGCGGGAGGCCCGGGTTCGTCCAGCTGATGAACGGCATGCGGCCACCGAACGCCGCGATCTCGCCGTCCGGGATGCGGACGTTGATGCGGCCGTCGGCGTACTTGCTCCACCACGGCGAAATGCGGATGCCCGCCTCGACCTGGCAATTGCCGGTGATGACGAGGTCGCACCCGAAGCTGAAGCACGAGTTGTTGTCGAACACGGCGGCATTCGCGCCGCCGTCGGCCGAGAAGCTCCATGCGTGGAGGTTCGCCCAGCCGCCGCAGCTGTTCGCCGCGATCGCGTCGGAGATCACGATCGACGACGGGTAGTTGTTCGTGATCGACGGCGTCGAGAACGGACAGTCGTTGAACACGCGCTCGTTGATCGCGGCGCCATTGATCGTGGGCGTCGCGTTCGCAGCGCCGACCATCACGGCGAGCGCCGCGAGGGTCAGAAGGCAGTAGCCGATCCGCTTCATGATCTCGGTTCCTCCTGGTGGATGTTGCACTGTCTGGATCTGCGGATCCCGGGACGAATGAAAAAAGCCGAACTGCGATCTCAGACGTGAGCGAGCTCCGAGTTCTCGCGGTTCGGCGCAATCCGGTGCTTCGAGTTGATCCGGCGCACTACCTTGAGGAGGCCGAGTGCGGGGGACCACGGACGCGTCGAAGTGCGGCACGCGAGGTGGAGGCCACTCACTTCCGTTGATGAAAACGATTTCATGAGTCGCAAGTAACTGTCAACGAAAAGATTCGCTGAAACGCTCCCGACGGGTTTTTCGCCTCCCGCGGCACGCGATCTCGGTCCGATCGTCGCGCGAAGGCTCGTTTCCGTGTCTCGAGTGCTCGGATGAGCAGCCCGCCGCCCCTCATTCGCTCATTGATAGTGGTGGCGGGGAGGATCGGGACGGCGTCGAAGTCGGAATCACGGATCGCTCCGTCGGGGCGAAGCGACCTGTTCGAAACAAGTTGTTGACGATCATCCCTCTCTGTGTAACCGTTTTCATTGCTGCCGGCGCGGCAGCGAATTCTTGCTCGAGGCACTCCCGACCCGCCCGCCCTCTCGCGCCGTATCGGCTGGACGCGTCGCACTCCAAGGGATCGCGATCCGTCGTCGATGGACCGACGTCCCGCTCGCGCAAGGCCCCGCTCGCGCCGTCTCGCAGCACCGGTTTCCTTCGTGGCGCTCTCGATCCGGTTTCGCATCGCTCGCGCGTCGTCCGGCTCGAAGCGTTCCGCACTCACCTCGCAACCGCAGCGCAAGAGGGTTCGAGCATGAAGACGTTGAGAACCACCATCGCTGTCTGTTCGCTGCTCATCGTCGCCACGACGTCGTGGGCGCAGTCTGGCCGCCCGGACGTGCTGTGGGCGCGCTTCACGAACGGCGCCCCGATTACGCTCGACGGCGTCTTGAGCGAGCCCGAGTGGGCCCTCGCCGAATCGGTGGTCGTGCAATGGGCGACGGTCACGGGCATTCCCGGCAGCGGCTTCCGCGCCGAGGGCGGAACGCTTCCGAGCGATCCGACCTACGCCGTGATCAAGGTGCTGGCGAAGGACAATCAGATCTACATGGGCGCCACGGTCTTCGATAAGTCGATCGGCGGCGATCCGACGTTCAATCGCTTCGACGGTTTCCTCATGGCGATCAAGGACCACCTGAGCGGCTCGCACCCCGCGCCGCCGGACGAGTACTTCTACTCGTGGTGGTATCCCGAGCTGACGTCTCCGCTGCCCGCCGGGCTCGGACCGTCGTTCCGTGGCAAGTGGGGCAGCGGCACGACGCCGCGGACGCCCGAGCAGATCGACGCGTGGGACGCCGCGACGGTCGTGACCGGCACTTCGAACACCGATGCCGTCAACGATACGAAGTACGTGACCGAGATGCGCTTCAACCTCACGCCCGAGGGCTACGACATCACGACGGCCGACGGCGACACGGTGGAGTGGAACGTCTCCGTGTACGACTGTGACTGGTTCTGGCCGCTGATCCCGCAGTTCAGCGCGAACCGCACCTGGTTCCAGGGCCCGTGGGGAAACAACGCGAGCTACAACGAAGTCCGCCTGATGGCGAAGCCGAGCGTGACCGTGACCTCGGGACCGGTGCCCGCGTCCTCGCTCGCGCCCGAGTTCCGCATTCCGAGCGCCGGCGGCGCCGCGGCGCCCGTCATCGACGGCAATCTGAACGATCCGGTGTGGGGGCTCGCGCCGAGCATCCAGATGCAGTACGGCAATGACGTGCTGCGCGACTCGTACCCGGGTCTCATGCGCTGGCGCGCCGGGCAGTACCAGCCGACGGTGAACGCGAGCACGGCGCCCGTCATCGATCCGAATCTCTGCACCGTGAAGTACTTCTTCAAGGGCGACTCGCTCTACTTCGGCTTCGACGTCCAGGATCTCGCGGTCGGCAACAGCCCGTTCTTCGATCGCTGGGACGGGATGATCGTGAGCATCCAGGAGCGCCAGGCGGTGAACGTGGACAACGTTCTTCTCGGCCGGCGCCTGTCGTTCCGCGTCGGTACCGGCGGCACGTTCATTCCCTCGGACGACCTCGCGATTCCGACGGTCGGCGCGCGCGTGCGCGGCCAGCTCAAGCCCAACACGACCGTCGACACGCTCGGCCTCGACTTCGACGAGGGCTACACCGCCGAAATGGTGATCGACCTGACCAAGCTCGGCTATCCGTCGGGCCGCGGGGACGGCATCGTGTTCATCGGGCTCAACCACCTCGACGGCGATTCGTGGACCCCGTTCACGGACAGCTACGGGACGCGCACGCACTGGGCGCGCGAGTACGAGACCTCCTGCTGCTCGCCGTGGGCGTACATGGACCCGAGCCTGCAACTCGTCGCCGGCGTCGGCGACGAGGGCCCGTTGTCGGCGGACTTCGCGCTGCTCGGCTCCGTGCCGAATCCCGCGCGCACGTTCGCGAACCTGCGCTTCTCGGTTCCGACTCCGAGCCGCGCCGATCTCGAGCTGTTCGACGTCCAGGGCCGTCTCGTGGCGACGAAGGCGCTGGGAGTACATTCGCCCGGCGTCCGACAGGCCCTGATTCCGCGTCAGGGACTCGCCACCGGCCTCTATCTGGCTCGCATCCGCTTCTCCGATCCGCTCAGCGGCCAGCCCAAGTCTTCGGTGTCCGGCAAGCTGATGTTCGTGGATTAGGAGATCCGGTCTCACGCGGCGGAGCGGGCCCTCGCGGGTCCGCTCTGCCGTCGTGTCCCGTGCCGGACCAAGCGTGAGGATGGCGAAAGGATGAGCGTTCGGGAGGTGGGAGTGCGGGTCTTGCGGTTCGCGCTGGTCGCCGTGTTCGGCGTGTCGTTCGCGATCGCCGCGGCGTTCGCGGGCACGACGGGCAAGATCGCCGGCCGCATCGTGGACAAGAAGAAGCAGCCGCTCGAAGGCGTGAACGTCGTCGTGCCCGCGGCGCGCACCGGCGCCGTGACCGACGCGCAGGGACGCTTCACGATCCTCAACGTCGCGCCGGGCTCGTACGAGGTGCGGCTCGCGCTGCTCGGCTACCAGACGCAGATGGTGAAGGACGTGATCGTCTCGGCGGACAACATCGCTCGAGTCGATCGCGAGATGGACGTGGCGCCGGTGGACATGAAGGAAGTCGTCGTCACGGCCGAGCGTCCGGTCGTGGACCTGAAGCTCACGAGTTCCGCCGTCGCCGTGTCGCGCAGCGAGATCGCGAAGCTGCCGGTGCAGGAACTCGCCGACGTCGTGAACCTGCAAGCCGGCGTCGTGGACGGGCACTTCCGCGGCGGGCGCGTGGGCGAAGTGCAGTACCAGGTGGACGGCGTCAGCGTGAACAACGCGTACGACAACAAGTCCACGCTGCGGCTCGACCGCTCGCTGCTCGAGGAAGTGCAGGTCATCAGCGGCACCTTCGACGCCGAGTACGGCCAGGCGCTGTCGGGCGTCGTGAACGCCGTGCTGCGCAAGGGCAGCGACAAGTTCGAATGGGACGGCGAGATCTACCGTGGCGCGTGGGCGTTCGACGCCAAGCCGCGCGACTACGGCGGCGACTTCTTCGACTTCACATCGAAGGTGGACGCGAACGACGCGCAGAACTACCAGTTCAGCCTCACCGGCCCGACGGGCCTGCCCGCGACGACGTTCCTCACGAACGTGCGGCGCGCGATCAACCGCGACTACCTGCGCGGCTGGCGGATCTTCAACATCACCGACCGCGCCGACTTCGAGAACCACTATTTCTTCCCGACGGGCGACGGGGCGCGCGAACCGCTCGGCTACACGCGTGAGTGGTCGGCGATCGCGAAGCTCGACAACCGCAGCCTCAAGGATCTGAACCTGAGCTATCAGGCGATCGTGAACGCGATCGAGGCACGCAAGGCCGAGTGGGCGTTCCGCTACCTGCCCGACGGTGCGAAGACGCAGAACACGTTCTCGATCACGCACGGGCTCGACTGGACGCACACGCTCGCGCCGTCCACGTACTACACGCTGAGCCTGCGCCAGAACTATTTCCGCTATACCGACATGGCGTACGAGAGCTACCTCGACGGCAACTACGACGCGGCCGGTCCGCTGCACGGCGATCCCGTCCTCGAGGAGGGCGCGTACGTGCAGGGTGTGGACCTCGGCCGCTTCCGCCAGGTGACGAACGCGCCGATCCTCAAGGGCAAGTTCGTCACGCAGCTCAACGCGACGAACGAGCTCCAGTTCGGAGGCGAGTTCCAGTGGCCGACGCTCGAGTTCGGCGATCCCGGCTACGTCGTCGCGTCGGGACAGCTCACGGTGGACCACTTCGCCGCGGCCGAGCCTTTCAAGCCCGGCATCCTCACGTACCACCCGCGAATCGGCGCCGCGTTCGCGCAGGAAGAGATCGAGATCGAGGACCTGAGGATCCGCGCCGGCGCGCGGTTCGAGTACTTCAGCGCCCGGTCGGCGCTGCCGGCGGACCTGAAGAACCCGGCCGACTCGATCCCCGGCGCCCCGAGTTCGCCGCTCGTCGCGACGACCGCGAAGATGACGATCTCGCCGCGCATCGGCGTGTCGTACCCGATCGGCAAGAACGCCTCGGTGTTCTTCGCGTACGGTCACTTCTACCAGATGCCCGGCCTCGGCGACGTGTTCAAGAACGCGAACTACCGCACGCTCTACAACCTCCAGTCGGGCGATGCGAACTTCACGTCGATGGGCAATCCGGACATCCGCCCCGAGAAGACCGTGCAGTACCAGTTCGGCTACCGGCAGGCGCTGACCGACTGGCTCGGCCTCGACGCGAATGCGTTCTACAAGGACGTGAGCGACCTGCTCGGCTCCGAGATCATCGTCACCTACAACGAGGCCCAGTACGCGCGGCTCGCGAACGTGGACTTCGGGAACGTGCTCGGCTTCACGCTCTCGCTCGACCAGCGCTCGAAGGGGCTGTTCAGCTCGACGCTCGACTACACGTGGCAGAACGCGCAGGGCAACACGAGCGATCCGTTCGAGACGGCGCATCTCGCCGAGCAGCGGCTCGACCCGCGCCCCGAGCGCATCCCGCTCAACTGGGACCAGCGCCACACGCTCAACGTGACGCTGCAGCTCGCGAGCCCCGACGCGTTCTCGATGAGCGCGGTCGTGCGCGTCGCGAGCGGACAGCCCTACCAGCCCGACCGGCCGTCGCAGTACGGGGGCACGACGCCGCGCAACTCGGCGCGCAAGCCCTCGGCGCGGCTCGTGGACCTGCGGGCCGAGAAGTCGTTCAAGGTCGCCGGGCTGCCGGGGCAGGTGTTCGCGCGCGTGTTCAACGTGTTCGACACGCGCTTTTTCAACGGATTCGTGTTCGCGAACTCGGGTCAGGTGGACTATTCGTCCGATCCTTCGCACGACCAGGCGAAGCTCGCCGAAGCGACGCGCTTCTACCAGCCGCGCCGCGTCGAGATCGGCGTGAACCTGAGGAGCGCGCGGTGATGCGACGGCCGACAGGGAAGGGACAGCGAGTGATGGGCTCGAAGACGATGGCGGCGGGCCTCGCCCTGCTCGCGGCCGCGGCGCTCGTCGCGACCGCGGCGCGCGCGGCGGTGCCCACGCCGGTGCCGGCGCCGCAGCGCGGCAAGATCTCGGCGGAGCGCCTCGGGCAGCACGACGCGGCGAACATCCGCACGCGCTTCTACAACTGGGGCATGGTCGGGGACTACCCGTCGAATCCGGGCGACGCGAACCTCGCGCTGTTCCATTCGGCCGAGGTGCCGAAGGGCAGCGGCATGAACTACACGGACGGCATCACGCCGTTCGTGCTCGCGCGCATCACGGACCGCTTCGGCGGCACGCAGTACCACATGGAGACGGGTTTCCGGGAGCGCCAGGAGCGCAGCCCGTTCGAGGAGCGCCAACTGCGCTTCGAGCCGCGGCCCGGCTACTTCAACGACGATCCGCGCACGAACTCGGCGAACTCGCCCGCGATCAGCAGCGACTCGCGCACGTGGCCGTCGTTCTGGCCCGACAAGCTCGACTCCGGCGACGATCCCGGCTGGTCGGGCGCGTGGAACGGCTACTTCGGCAAGCGCCCCGCCGCGGATCAGGAGAGCTTCACGGTGATGGACGACGACGCGTACTTCACGCTGCCGTACATCCCGGACACGCGCGACTCGACGCGGCACGGCCTCGGCCTGCGGGTCGAGGTGCGCGGGTTCCAGTGGTCGAATCCGCAGGCCGGAAACGTGATCTTCTGGCACTACGACATCACGAACGAGAGCACGACCGACTACAACGACAACATCGTCTTCGGCCTCTACATGGACTCGGGCGTCGGCGGCTCCGAGTACTCGTGCGACAACGTCTACGAGTCCGACGACGACAACTGCTTCTGGGACCGCAACGCCGGACTGAACCTCGTCTACACGTGGGACAAGCGCGGGCGCGGCGTGGACCTGCTCGGCTGCGAGCGCACCGGCTACCTCGGCTACGCGTACCTCGAGACGCCGGGCAACGAGTACGACGGGCTCGACAACGACGGCGACGGCCTGCGGAACGAAAGCCGCGTCAACGGTCCGGGCACGCCGTTCGTCGGCGCGGACGCGATTCGCGCCGCGTTCCACGACGGCCGCTACGACACGACGAAGTTCGTGGCGAGCTACGGCGCTCTCGATCTGCGGCCCGCGTTCATTGCCGGCATCTGGTACCCGGGCGACGAGGACATGGACTGGGATCCGCAGTTCGACGACGTCGGCGCCGACGGGCTCGAGGACACGCACGACACGGGCGAAGGGGACGGCGCGCCGACGCAGGGCGAACCGAACTTCGGCCGCACCGACCTCAACGAGTCGGACCAGATCGGCCTCACGGGCTTCAAGCTCAACCGCATCAAGGCGGATCCGAACAACGTCGACCGCACGGTGGACGGCATCGTGTTCTACGAGGACGGCCAGCACTGGCCCGAGCGCCTCTACAACAAGTTCTCCGATCCCAATCCCGCCGCGCGCTTCGATTCGGCGCTCGTCGAGAACTACAACATCGCGTTCCTGTTCGCGTCGGGGCCGTTCCGCCTGCCCGCGGGCGCGACCGAGCGCTTCAGCCTCGCGCTCGCCTACGGCGCCGACCTCTCGGAACTCCGCACGAACGTGCGCACCGTGCAGCAGATCTACGACGCGAACTACCAGTTCGCGGTCGCGCCGCACCTGCCGACGCTCACGGCCGAGCCCGGCGACGGCTTCGTGAAGCTGTCGTGGAACGACGTCGCCGAGCGTTCGGTGGACCCGGTCACGCACAAGCGCGACTTCGAGGGTTACAAGATCTACCGCTCGACCGATCCCGACTTCCGCGACGTGAAGGTGCTCACGACCGGGCAGGGCAATCCCTCGACGCTGCCCGGCAGGCCGCTCGTCCAGTTCGACCTCGCCGACAGCCTGCGCGGGTACTACACGCGCCGCACCGTCGAGGGCGTCGGCTTCTGGATGGGCGACGACACCGGCATCCCGCACACGTGGACCGACACCGACGTCGTGAACGGCCAGCGCTACTTCTACGCGATCACGTCGTACGACTACGGCTCGACGCCGGAGGTGCCGGAGTCGAAGGTGTACTTCCCGTCCGAGAACTCGTTCTTCACGACCGGCACGCCGCGCGGCGGGTTCCTGTATCCGTCGAACGTCGTCGAAGTGCGGCCGAACCGGCGCGCCCCGGGCTTCACGCGCGCCTCCGCGGGGTCGCTCGAGAAATTCTCGGGCAAGGGCACGGGCAACGTGCGCGTCGAGGTCGTCGGCACGGACTCGGTGCCGGACGGTCACGAGTTCGTGCTGCGCTTCCACGCGCCGGCGCCCGACAGCGTGCGCGCCGGGCGCTACGTGCTCGTGGACACGACCGTGGCGGGAGGCCGCACCCTGCTCGACAACGGCGCCGACTTCGACAGCGCGGGCGTCGGCGTCGCGGGCGGCGGCCTGCTGCCGGTCGTGTACACGCAGGCGGTGCCGACCGTGGACTCGGCGAGCGTGAAGCTCCGCACGGGCGGCACGAGCGACGCGCGCTTCCGCGTGACGTACCAGCCGGGGCGCAGCGCGAACCGGCGGCGGCCCGGATACCCCGAGGATTTCTACGTCGTCTTCGACGACGCGGTGCGCGACACGGGGCTCCAGTTGTCGCCCGTGCTGCGCCACGTCTCGCGCTTCCTCGTGTACGTGAAGACCGACTCGGGCCCCCGGCAGGTGGACATCCGCTTCCAGGATCTCAACAACAACGGCTACCTCGACCAGTCCAGCGAGTACTTCGACCTCGTGCTGCCCTTCAAGGGCGCGACGCCGTCGCAGTTCGACGCGACCTGGCGCGTGGACTTCGATCCGCGCTTCCCGGTCCCGGCGGTGCGCCCCCACGCGGGCGACACGCTCGACGTGAAGCTCGTGCTGCCGCTCGGAGACAACGACATGTACCGCTTCACGACGAAGGGGCAGTACGTGGATCGCACGCTCGCGCAGGACCAGTGGGGCGAGCGTCCGTACGTGGTCCCGAACCCCTACGTCGGCGCCGCGAGCTTCGAGCCGCAGCGGACGGCGACCGCGGGGCGCGGCGACCGCCGCATCGAGTTCCGCTCCGTGCCGCTCGGCTCGACGATCCGCATCTACACGGTGCGCGGCGGACTCGTCCGCACGCTGCACCAGGACGGCACGAGCGCGGGATTCGTCGCGTGGGACCTGCGCAACGAGGACAACCTCGACGTCGCGCCCGGGCTCTACCTGTTCCACGTGGACGCGCCGGGCCTCGGCACGCACGTCGGCAAGTTCGCGGTGATCAAATGAGCGCGCGCACGGGTTTCCTCGCACGGACGGCGCTCGCGGCCCTCGCAGCGCTGCTCGCCTGCGCCGGCGCCGCGTCGGCGCAGAGCAAGGCCGGCACGACGATCGGACAGTTCCTGCTCGTGGAGCCGAGCGCGCGCATGGCGGCGCTCGGCAACGCTGCCTCGTCGTTCAACGCGGGCATCGACGGCGTGTACTACAACCCGGCCTCGGCCGCCGAGCTCGAGCGCTACGAGGCCGTGTTCTCGAGCGCCGAGTGGCTCGCGGGCACGCGGCTCAACTACATCGGCTTCGGCATGCCGCTCGGGCGCTTTGGCGGCGTGTTCGCGACGTTCACGTCGCTCGGATCGGGCGACATGCTCGTGCGCACGGTCGAGTCGCCGCTCGGCACGGGCGAGCAGTTCAGCGTCAACGACGTCGCGCTGGGGCTCGGCTACGCGCGCCAGATCACCGACCGCTTCTCGGTCGGCGGCCAGGTGCACTGGATGCAGGAGTCCATCTGGCACAGCACGACGAGCGCCGCGACCGCGAGCTTCGGCACGCTCTACCGCGTCTCGGACCGCGGTTTCCGCCTCGGTTCGAGCCTCGCGTACTTCGGCACGCAGGGCCGCTACTCGGGCAGCGACCTTCGTCTGCTGTACGACTCGGATCCCGAGCGCTTCGGCGACAACGGCTCGCTGCCGGCGAACCTCGCGATGGACGCGTTCGACATGCCGGTCGTGTTCCGCGTCGGCGTGGGGCAGACGTTCGACCTCGGCAAGGACGCGAAGCTCGACGCGGTGCTCGACGCGCTCCATCCGAACGACCAGCAGGAGAGCGTGAGCGCGGGGCTCGAGCTCGTGCTCCGTCGCACGATGGCGCTGCGCGCGGGCTGGCAGGACGCGTTCCTCACCGACGCCGAGACCGGTCCGACCGCGGGCTTCGGGTACCTCGGCCGCTACGACGATTACGGTTATCGCGTGGACTACGCCTGGGCGGACTTCGGACGTCTCGGAGACGTCCATCGCCTGAGCTTCGGAATCACGTTCGGAGGCAATGAAGAATGAGACATCTCGCATTCGCATCCGCAGCCGCGCGCCGCGTCGCGGCCCTCGCGCTCGCCGGCGCGCTCGGCGCGGCGCTCGTCGCGGGAGAGGCGCACGCCATTTCCTCGACCGCGCTGCTCGACACGCTCCAGCACGCGTCGTTCAACTTCTTCTGGAACGAGGCGAATCCGGCGAACGGCATGGTCAAGGACCGCTCGACGCCGAGTTCGCCCGCGAGCATCGCCTCGATGGGCTTCGGCCTGTCCGCAATCTGCATCGGCAGCGATCACGGCTGGATCACTCGCGCGCAGGCGCGCCAGCGCGTGCGCACGACGCTGCAGTGGCTCTACGACGGCCCGCAGAGCAGCTCGAGCGGGGCGTACACCGGCTACAAGGGGCTCTTCTACCACTTCCTCGACATGAACTCCGGCACGCGCACGTGGGACTCGGAGCTGTCGACGATCGACACGGGGCTGCTGTTCGCCGGCGTGATCGACGCAATGCAGTACTTCGACCAGCCCGACACGGACGAGGTGGCGATCCGCGCGCTCGCCGACACGCTCTACCGGCGCGCCGACTGGAAATTCATGCGCAACCTGAGCGACGGCCTCCTCATGGGCTGGAAGCCGGGCACGAACTTCAACGGCTTCGGGCGGTGGCGCGGGTACAACGAAGCGATGGTCATGTACATCCTCGCGCTCGGGCATCCGAACCCGAACAAGACCGTGCCCGCCTCGGACTGGAACTACTGGACCGGCGGCTACTTCTGGGCCAGCTGGTACGGCTACCAGCACGTGTACTTCCAGCCGCTGTTCGGCCACCAGTACTCGCACTGCTGGATCGACTTCCGCCACATCCAGGACCAGTACATGCGCACGAAGGGCATCACGTACTTCGAGAACTCGCGCCGCGCGACGATGGCGCAGATCGAGTACGCCGCCTTCAATCCGCTGCACTGGACGGGCTACTCGGACAGCCTGTGGGGGCTCACCGCGTGCGACGGACCGACCGGCTACAACGCGCGCGGCGCGCCGCCCGGCATGAACGACGACGGCACGATCGCGCCGACCGCGGCCGCCTCGTCGCTGCCGTGGGCGCACGTCGAGGCGCTGCGCGTGATGCACAACCTGTGGGATCACTACCGCCCGAACATCTGGGGACCGTACGGATTCCGCGACGCGCTGAACCCGACCGTGAACTGGTACGACGCGGACCACATCGGCATCGATCAGGGCCCGATCGTGATCATGATCGAGAACTACCGCACGGGCGCCGTGTGGAACCGCTTCATGTCGAACCCGTACGTGCAGGCGGGGCTCGCGAAGGCGGGCTTCCTGCCCGCCACGACCGCGGACGTCGAGCCGGCTCCGACGCGCGCGGGCTCGGATCTCGCGATCGCGACCGAACCGAATCCGTTCCGCGGCTCGGCGCTCGTGCGCTTCCGCCTGCCCGCGGCGGGGACGGCGAAGGTGGACGTGTTCGACGTCCACGGCCGCCTCGTGACGCGCGTGTTCGAAGGCACGCGTTCGGCGGGGGAGCAGACGGTGGAGTGGAACGACCGTGACCTGGGTGCCGGCGTGTACCTCGTCCGCGTGGAAGCGGGCGGGCGCACGGCCGCGTGCAAGACCGTGAAGGTGCGATGAGCGAAGGAACACGCATCCCCTCACCCGATCGCGACGGCCGCCGTCGCGCCGCGCGCCCCTCGGCGACGCGGGGGGAGTGATCCATGGCGACGATCCGTGACGTGGCGAAGGCGAGCAACGTGTCCATCGCGACCGTCTCGCGCGTGTTCAACGACAGCGCGCTCGTGAGCGAAGACACGCGCGCGCGCGTGGTCGAGGTGGCGCAGCGGCTCGGCTACTGGCCGAACGGCATCGCGCGCAGCCTCATCACGAACCGCACGCACACGCTCGGCGCGCTGCTGCCCGACCTGCACGGCGAGTTCTTCTCGGAAGTGATCCACGGCATCGACATCGCCTCGCGCGAGCGCGGCTTCCACCTGATCGTGTCGCGCACGAGTTCGAGCGCGCAGGAGCTGACGAGCGCGCTGCGCTCGATGCGCGGGCGCGTGGACGGACTGCTCGTCATGGCGCCCGACCTCGACACCGAGTCGCTCAAGGCGCTCACCGGAAACGTGCCCGCCGTGCTGCTGAACCCCGAAGCGCGCATCCCCGGCGTGCGCGCCGTCACGATCGCGAACCGCGAAGGCGCGGTCGAGGTCGTCAGGCACCTCCACGAACTCGGGCACCGTCGCATCGCGACGATCTGCGGGCCCGCGCGCAACGTGGACGCGCAGCAGCGCCTCGAGGGCTGGCGCGACGCGATGCGCGCGCTCCAGCTCGAGCCGTCGCCCGAACTCGTGTTCCGCGGCGACTTCACCGAACACTCGGGATACGAGGCGGCGAAGCGCCTGCTCGAGGCCGAGCCGCGGCCGACGGCCGTGTTCGTCGCGAACGACTACATGGCCGTCGGCGCACTCGGCGCGTTCCAGGACGCGGGGCTGAGTGTGCCCGGCGATCTCGGCATCGCGGGCTTCGACGACATTCCGCTCGCGCGCTACCTCACGCCGCCGCTCACGACGGTGCGCGTGGACATGCTCGGCCTCGGCCAGCGCGCCGTGCACCTGCTGCTCGAGCCGCCCGCCGAGAACGGCGACGAGGAGGGCCGCCTCGAGCGGCTGCCGACGACGCTCGTCGTGCGCAGCTCGTGCGGCGTCGCGTGGCCCGACGCCGAGGGGCTCACGCGCTGGAACCGCGGACTGGGCGAGTCGGGACGCTGACCGCATGATCGCGCCCCCGAGGACGGAGCCTCGCCGCGGTACCCGGGCGCTCGCCTGCCTGTTCGCGCTCCTGCTCGCCGCGCTCGCGGGCTGCGGCGCGCCGCGCTCCGCGTCCCGCGGCCCCGCCGCGGATTCGCTCGCGGGCGTGCTCGCGCCGAACGAGATCGCGTTCCTCGATTCGCTCGAACGCGCGACGTTCGAGTGGTTCTGGGACACGAGCGACTCCACGACCGGGCTCACGCCCGACCGCTGGCCGACGAAGTCGTTCTCGAGCGTCGCCGCCGTCGGCTTCGCGCTCACCGCGTACCCGATCGGTGCCGAGCGCGGCTGGATCACGCGCGAGCAGGCGCTCGAGCGCGCGACGCGCACGCTCGAGTTCTTCTGGAACGCGCGCCAGGACACGGCGGCGGCGGGCGCGAGCGGGTACCGCGGCTTCTTCTACCACTTCCTCGATCCCGCGACCGGCGTGCGCTTCGAGCGCGTCGAGCTCTCGACGCAGGACACGGCGATCCTCATGGCCGGCGTGCTCTTCTGCCAGAGCTGGTTCGACCGCGACACGCCGCGCGAGGCGCACGTCCGCGCGATCGCGGAGTCGCTGTACGCGCGCGTCGAGTGGGACTGGGCCGTCGTGCGCCCGCCGGTGCTGACGCTCGGGTGGTTCCCCGAGGAAGGCCACCTGCCGTACGACTACCGCGGCCTGAACGAGACCATGATCCTGTACCTGCTCGCGCTCGGCTCGCCGACGCACCCGGCTCCCGACGGCGCGTGGGAGGGCTACACGAGCTCGTACCAGCTCGGCGAGTTCCACGGCCAGACGCTGCTCGGCTTCGCGCCGCTGTTCGGTCACCACTACTCGCACGTGTGGGTGGACTTCCGCGGCATCCAGGACGCGTGGATGAAGGACAAGGGCTTCGACTACTTCGAGAACACGAAGCGCGCGACGCTGTCCCAGCGTGCGTACGCGATCGCGAATCCCGAGGGCTTCCGCGACTACGGCGAGAACGTGTGGGGCCTGTCGGCGTGCGACGGCCCGCTCGACGCCGACCTCGTGATCGACGGCCGCAAGCGCCACTTCCGCACGTACGCCGCGCGCGGCGCGTGCTTCACCGAGGTGATCGACGACGGCACGATCGCCCCGACCGGCGCCGGCGGCTCGGTCCCGTTCGCGCCGAAGGAGTGCGTCGCCGCGCTGCTCGAGATGCGCGCGCGCTACGGCGCGCCGCTCTTCGGCCGCTACGGCTTCGTGGACGCGTTCAACCCGACGCTGAACGTCGCCGCCGACACGCACCACGGCCGGGTCGTGCCCGGCCTCGGCTGGTTCGACACCGATTACCTCGGCATCGACCAGGGCCCGATCGTCGCGATGATCGAGAACGCGCGCACGGGGCTCGTGTGGAACACGATGCGCAGGAACCCGCACCTCGTGCGGGGTCTGCGCCGCGCCGGCTTCACCGGCGGCTGGCTCGACGCGGCGCCGGCGACGCCATGACCGCGCGCCGCTCGCTCGCGATCGCCGCGCTGGCGCTCGCACTCGGCGCGTGCTCGGGCGAGCGCCGCGGCGAGACGCTGCGCTTCTGGGCGATGGGCCGCGAGGGCGAAGTCGTGCAGGAGCTGATCGCGGACTTCGAGCGCGAGAACCCGGGCGTGAAGGTCGAAGTGCAGCAGCTGCCGTGGTCGTCGGCGCACGAGAAGCTGCTCACCGCGCACGTCGGCGGCTCGCTCCCGGACGTGACGCAGCTCGGCAATTCGTGGGTGAGCGAGTTCAGCGCGATGCGCGCGATCGAGCCGCTCGATGCGCGGGTCGCAGCCTCGTCGGACGTGCGGCGCGACGGGTTCTTCCCCGGCATCTGGCAGACGAACGTCGTGGACTCCGTGCTCTACGGCGTGCCGTGGTACGTGGACACGCGCGTGCTGTTCTACCGCCGCGACCTGCTCGCCAACGCCGGATACGACGAGATGCCGCAGACGTGGGAGGGGTGGCGCGCGGCGATGCAGGCGATCCGGCGCATCGGCGGGCGCGATCACTACGCGATCTTCCTGCCGCTCAACGAGTGGCCTCCGCAGATGATCCTCGGGCTTCAGGCGGGCTCGAAGATCCTGAAGGACGGCGACACGCGCGGCGACTTCTCGGGCCCCGAGTTCCGGCGCGGCTTCGAGTTCTTCACGAGCCTGTTCCGCGACAGCCTCGCGCCGCCCGTCTCGAACACCGAGATCGCGAACCTCTACCAGGAGTTCGACCGCGGCTACTTCGCGATGTACATCACGGGACCGTGGAACCTCGGCGAGTTCGCGCGCCGGCTGCCCGCCGACCGCCAGCACATCTGGGCGACGGCGCCGCTGCCGGGCCCCGACGGTCCCGAGAGCGGGCTCTCGATGGCGGGCGGCGCGAGCCTCGTCATCACGCGCTCGTCGAAGCACAAGGAGAGCGCGTGGAAGCTGATCGAGTTCCTGTCGCGCCCCGAGCAGCAGACGCGCTTCTACCGGATCTGCGGCGACCTGCCCGCACGCACCGAGTCGTGGCGCGACTCCTCGCTCACGAACGACGCGAACACGCGCGCGTTCGGCGTCCAGCTCGGCCGCACCGCGGGACTGCCGAACGTGCCCGAGTGCGAGAGCATCGCGATCCGGCTCCAGGATTGGGCGGAGCGCGCCGTGCGCGGCGCGGTGCCGCCCGACTCGGCGCTCGCGCGTCTCGATCGCGACGTGGACCGCATGCTCGAGAAGCGCCGCTGGCTCGCCGGGCACCGCGTCGAGACCGCGGGGGCGCCGCGATGAGACGGCGCGACGACCTGCAGCGCCAGGAGCGCGCGGCGTGGACGTTCCTGACGCCCGCACTGCTGCTGATCGCCGTGTTCTTCGTCGTGCCCGTGATCGGCGGCCTCGTGCTGAGCCTCACCGACTTCGACATCTACGCGATCGGCGACCCGTCGGTGATCCGCTTCCTCGGCGCCGGCAACTACCGCCGCGTGCTCACCGACGCCGAGTTCTGGAGCGCGCTCAGGAACACGCTCATCTACGTGTTCGTCGGCAGCCCGCTGTCGGTCGTCGTGTCGCTCGCGACCGCGATGCTCGTGAACGCGCGCGCGGCGCGCGCGAAGGGACTGTTCCGCGTCATCTTCTTCGCGCCCGTCGTCACGACGCTCGTCGCGGTCGCGATCGTGTTCCGCTACCTCTACCACCCGAAGTACGGCCTGATCGACGCGACGCTGCAGGCGCTGCACCTGCCCGTGATCGACTGGCTCGGCAATCCGGTGTGGGCGATGCCCGCGATCATCGGGCTCAGCGTGTGGAAGAACTTCGGCTACAACATGCTGATCTTCGTCGCCGGACTGCAGGCGATCCCGCGCGAACTCTACGAGGCCGCCGAACTCGACGGCGCGAGCGGCTGGTCGCGCTTCCGCCACATCACGCTGCCGGCGCTCGTCCCGACGCTCGTGTTCGTCGGCATCCTGACGATGATCGGGAACTTCCAGCTGTTCTCGGAGCCGTACGTGATGACGCAGGGCGGCCCGCTGCGCAGCACCGTCACGGTCGTGCTGCTGCTGTACGAGCAGGGCTTCCGCTGGTGGCGCATGGGGCTCGCGAGCTCGATGGCGTTCGTGCTGTTCGGCTTCATGCTGGTCGGCACGCTGCTGCAGCTGCGGCTGCAGCGGAAGGAGGCGCGGTGAACCGCTCGCTCTCGACCGCGCTGCTGCACGTCGCCCTCGTCGCGGTCGCGCTCCTGACCGCAGCGCCCTTGCTGTGGATGATCTCGGCCTCGCTCATGCCCGCGGGCGCCGCGAACGCCACGCCGCCGCCGATCCTGCCGCCGAGCGTCACGTTCGAGCACTACCGCGACCTCTTCACGCGCCTCGACCTCGGCCGGAACTTCCTCAACAGCACGCTCATCACGTGCTCGACGACGCTGTTCGCGCTGATCGTGAACTCGATGGCCGGGTACGCGTTCGCGAAGCTGCGCTTCCGCGGCCGCGACCGCATCTTCCAGATCCTGCTCGGCGCGATGGTCGTGCCGAGCCAGGTCGGCATGCTGCCGCTGTTCCTCGAACTCAAGGCGCTCGGGCTCGTGAACTCGCCGATCGGCGTCGTGATCCCGTACCTCTCGAGCGTGTTCGGAATCTTCATGGTGCGGCAGTTCGCGCTGAACATTCCGGACGACCTGCTCGACGCCGCGCGCGTGGACGGCGCGAGCGAGCAGCGCATCTTCTGGAGCGTCGTGCTGCCCGTCCTGAAGCCGATCCTCGTCACGCAGGCGATCTTCAACCTGCTGTCGAGCTGGAACGACTTCCTGTGGCCGCTCATCGTGCTGTCGGACGAGAAGCGCTTCACGCTGCCCGTGGCGCTCGCGAGCCTCGTGGGCGAGCACGTGCAGGATACCGAACTCATGATGGCGGGCGCCGTGCTGACCGTGCTGCCCGTGCTGATCCTGTTCCTGATCCTCCAGCGCTGGTACATCGAAGGCGTGATGGTGGGGAGTACCAAGGGATGAACGCTGACGCGAAGTGGACGCTCGTGGCGCTCGCGCTGTTCGGCGCGAGCGCCGTTTCGTGCGCGGCCGCGGCGAAGCCGCGCGACGGCCGCGCGATCGCGGCTCCCGCGGTTCCGGCGCCGGCGGCCACGTCGGCCCAGGTGCGCGCGCTCGCGCCGCCGCGCGTGCTCGACGCGTTCGAGGACACGGGCGCGTGGACGACGATGCCCGCGAGCGGCGTGCTCATGAAGCTCGCGAGCGAGCCCGGCGCGAAGGGCAACGCGCTGCGCGTGGACTTCGACTTCCAGAAGGGCGGCGGCTACGCCGTGATCCATCGCGCCCTGCGGCTCGACCTGCCCGCGAACTACCGCTTCACCGTGCGCGTGCGCGGCGCGACTGCGCCGCAGAATCTCGAGTTCAAGCTCGTGGACGACCGCGGCGAGAACGTGTGGTGGAAGAACCGGCGCGACTTCGTGTTCGCGAGCGACTGGCAGACCGTGACGACGCGCAAGCGCCAGATCGAGTTCGCGTGGGGCCCCACCGGGCTGCGCGAGCCGACGAACATCGCGGCGATCGAGTTCGCGATCACGGCCGGGAGCGGCGGCAAAGGCACCGTGTGGTTCGACGAGCTGACGTTCGAAGAGCTGCCGCCGCCGAACGACGCGCCGCCCGCGATCGTCGCGCGCGCGTCGTCGCAGCAGCCGGCGGCGCCGTCCGCCGCCGTCGTGGACGCCGACGCCAATTCGGCGTGGAGGCCGGCCGAATCGGACGCGCGGCCGTGGATCGAGCTCGACTGCGGGCTCGCGCGCGAGTTCGGCGGACTCGCCGTGGACTGGCTCGTCGGCGAGCACCTGCGCGACTACGACGTGAAGCTGTCGGACGACGGCGCCGCGTGGCGCGGCGTGGACGCCGTGCGCGGCGGCAACGGCGGACGCGACTGGTTCTACCTGCCCGAGTCCGAAGCGCGCTTCGTGCGGCTCGAGGCCGCCGGCGACGTGCCCGGAAAGGCGATCGCGCTCGCCGGTGTGACGCTGCTGCCGCTGGACGTCGGCGCGAGCGTGAACGCGTTCTACGCGGGAATCGCGAAGGCGAGCCCGCGCGGCTGGTACCCGCGCGGCATGGCGAACGAGATGAGCTTCTGGTCCGTCGTCGGCACCGCGCTCGGCAAGGAAGAGAGCTTCCTCTCGACCGACGGCGCGATCGACCTGGGACTCGGCAAGCCGAGCATCGAGCCGTTCGTGTTCGCGAACGACCGGCTGTGGACGTGGGCCGACGTGACGACCGAGCAGACGCTCATGGACGGCGACCTGCCGATCCCGACGACGCGCTGGCGCGGCGCTCCGGTCGAGCTGACCGTGACCGCACTGCCGTACACGCACCAGGGTGCGCAGTTCACGCGCGCGCTCTACACCGTGCGCAATACGTCCGCCGAGCGGAAGGACGGCACGCTGTACCTCGCGATCCGCCCGTTCCAGGTGAATCCGCCCGTGCAGTTCCTCAACTGGCCCGGCGGCGCCGTGGCGCTCAAGACGATCAGCGGGCGCGTCGGCAACGTGTTCCTGAACCAGGGCGCGGGCTGGATCGTTGGCACCGTGCCGCAGGGTTTCGGCGCGACGACGTTCGACGCTGGCGACATCGTCGAGTACCTCGCGAAGGACCGCCTGCCCGAAGCCGCGACCGTCGCCGACTCGAACGCGCGCGCGTCCGCCGCCCAGGCGCACGCGTTCTCGCTCGCGCCCGGCGACTCGATCGTCGTTGCGCTCGACCTGATGCTGTCGCGGCCGAACGAGCGCACGTGGTCGCCGTTCCCGTTCCCGCCGACGTCCGAGCTGGTGCCGTACGTGCGCTCGCAGTGGCGCCGCGAACTCGGGCCCGCCGAGATCCACCTGCCGGCAGGCGCGAGCGACCTCGAGAACACGCTGCGCGCACAGATCGGCTGGATCCTCGTCAACCGCGACAGCGCCGCGACGCAGCCGGGTTCGCGCGCGTACGCGCGCTCGTGGATCCGCGACGGCGCGCTCACGGCGACCGCACTGCTGCGCTGGGGCAAGCACGAGGACGTGCGGCGCTACCTCGAGTGGTTCGCGCCGCACCAGTACGCGGACGGCAAGGTGCCGTGCTGCGTGGACTGGCGCGGTTCGGACCCGGTGCCCGAGCACGACAGCCACGGCGAGTTCGTCTTTCTCGTCGCCGAGTACCTGCGTCACACCGGCGACCGCGCGACCGCGGAGCGGATGTGGCCGCACGTGCGCGCGGCGGTCGCGTACCTCGACACGCTGCGGCGCCAGCGCCTCGGCGGCGAGTGGGACGATCCGAAGAACGCCGAGTTCCGCGGCGTGCTGCCGCCGTCCATCAGCCACGAGGGCTACTCGGCGAAGCCGATGCACTCGTACTGGGACGACTTCTGGGCGCTGCAAGGCTACGAGGACGCGCTGTGGCTCGCGCGGTCGCTTCGGAAGACCGCCGACGCAAAGTGGATCGCGGCGAGCGGGGAGGAGTTCCGAGCGGCGTTCACGGCGTCCATCGCGGCCGCGCGCGCGAAGCACGAGATCGCGTACGTGCCGGGCTGCGCCGACCTGGGCGACTTCGACGCCACGTCCACGACGATCGCGTTCTCGCCGACGGAATCGCGCGGCGTCGCGCCCGCGAGCGCGTTCGAGGCGACGTTCGAGCAGTACTGGACGAACTTCACGAACCGCCGCGACGGCAAGGAGTCGTGGGACGCCTTCACGCCGTACGAGATGCGCAACATCGGCGCGTTCGTGCGGCTCGGCTGGCGCGAGCGCGCGAACGAACTCACGCGCTGGTTCCTGACGCAGCGCACGCCCGAGGGCTGGCGCGAGTGGGCCGAGGTCGTGTGGAACGCGCCCGCTCAGGCGAAGTACATCGGCGACCTGCCGCACACGTGGGTCGGATCGGATTTCGTGCGCTCGATCCTGGACGGCCTCGCGTACGAGCGCGACGCCGATTCGTCGCTCGTGCTGTGCGCGGGCGTGCCGCGCGAGTGGATGGACGACGCGGACGGCGTGAGCGTTCGCGGGCTCTCGACCGCGTACGGGACGCTCGACTACACGTTGAAGCGCGAAGGCGACTCCGCGGTGCTGAGGATCGGCGGCGCGCTGCGCGTGCCGCGCGGCGGGATCGTGGTGCAGTTGCCGCGCGCCGGCATCGTGCCCGAGCGGGTCACCGTGGACGGGAAGCCCGCGACGGCGGCGGACGGCGCGGTCGTGGTGAGGCGCGTGCCGAGCGTGGTGAGGGTGGGGAGGTAGCGGGGCGGAGGCGAGCAGGATTCCCCGCGAGGTTCAGCGCCAACGGAATCTCGCCTGCGAGCCGAATCGCGTAGACCCGGGTGGTAAGGAATGAGCGCATTCCAGGAGACGTTCCGACGCGCCGTGGAGACCGTCGTCGCGGAGAACCCGGC
>JBGAOA010000125.1:0-5162 GCA_044222065.1 Candidatus Eiseniibacteriota bacterium | reverse complement strand
GCGATGGTTTGGTGGCGGTGGCGCTCGTCGCCGGGGCCATGACCGAGAGCGGACTCGCGCTCCGGGACCTCGCGAAGCGCCTCCCCGCGTACACGATGATCAAGGCGAAGTCGGGACGCGGCGACGAGCCGTGGGCGGAGACCGCCGGACGGTTGCGCGCGCGCTTCGAGGGCTGGACGACGGACTCGACGGACGGCCTGCACTTCAGCCGCGGTAACGAGTGGCTGCACGTCCGCGCTTCGGGAACGGAGCCGGTCGTGCGCTTCATCGCCGAGGCCGAATCCGAGGCCCGGACGAAGTCGTTGATCGAAGAGGCCCGCGCCGTGCTCGCGGCGGGGCAGAGGAGCGTCTGAATGTGCGGAATCGTCGGCTACGTCGGGCACCGTCCGTGCCTGTCGATCCTCGTCGAGGGGCTGAAGCGGCTCGAGTACCGCGGCTACGATTCGTCGGGCGTCGCGATCCAGAACAACGGTGACCTCAAGATCGTGAAGTCCGTCGGCAAGATCCGGCAGCTGGAAGGCCGGCTCGCGCAGACGCCGGTGGACGGCACCTCGGGGATCGCGCACACGCGCTGGGCCACCCACGGCGAGCCGAACGACGTGAACGCCCATCCGCACTCGGACGAGCGCGGCCGGGTCGCGCTCGTGCACAACGGCATCATCGAGAACTTCGCCGTGCTCAAGTCGGCGCTCGAGGGCGAGGGGCACCGCTTCCACACGCAGACCGACTCCGAGGTGCTCGCGCACCTCATCGAGAAGTACCTGAACCGTGGCCTCAAGCTCGAGCGCGCGGTCGGCGAGGCGCTCGCCGACGTCGAGGGCACGTACGGCATCGCGGTCATGTGCAAGGACGAACCCGGCACCGTCGTCGGCGCGCGCAAGGGCAGCCCGCTCGTGGTCGGCATCGCGGACGGCGAGTTCTTCCTCGCGTCCGACGTCGCGCCGATCGTCGAGCACACGCGCCAGGTCGTCTACCTCGACGACGGCGAGATGGCGGTGCTCACTCCCGACGGCTTCCACACCGCGACGATCCGCCACGAACCGGTGGACAAGACGGTGCACGAGGTCGAATGGGACCTCGCGCAGATCGAGAAGAGCGGCTTCGACCACTTCATGCTGAAGGAGATCGTCGAGCAGCCGTCGTCGGTGCGGAACGCGATGCGCGGCCGACTGAACCTCTCCGAGGGCCTCGCGCGACTCGGCGGCCTCAACATGACGCAGGACGAGATGCGCGACATCCGCCGCATCATCATCCTGGGCTGCGGCACGTCGTGGCACGCGGGCCTGATCGGCGAGTACATGCTCGAGGAGTACGCGCGCATCCCCGTCGAGGTCGAATACGCGTCGGAGTTCCGCTACCGCAACCCGATCGTGGACGACGGCACGGCGGTGCTCGTGATCTCGCAGTCCGGCGAGACGGCCGACACGCTCTCGGCGATGCGCGAAGCGCGGCGCAAGGGCGCCCGGGCGCTCGGCATCGTGAACGTGGTCGGCTCGACGATCGCGCGCGAGTCCGACGGCGGCGTGTACATCCACGCCGGCCCCGAGATCGGCGTCGCCTCGACGAAGGCGTTCACGAGCCAGGTCACGGTGCTGGCGCTGCTCACGCTCGCGCTCGGACGCCAGCGCGCGCTCGCGCGCGAAACCGGCATCGACCTCGCGCGCGAACTCGACGCGATCCCCGCCAAGATCGAGCGGATCCTGTCGCGCGGCGACGAGGTGAAGCGCATCGCGCAGCTGTACGGCCACCACAACAACTTCATCTACCTCGGCCGGGGCTACAACTTCCCCGTCGCGCTCGAAGGCGCGCTCAAGCTGAAGGAGATCTCGTACATCCACGCCGAGGGCTACCCGGCGGCGGAGATGAAGCACGGCCCGATCGCGCTCATCGACGAGAACATGCCGGTCGTGTTCATCTGCACGAAGGACAGCGCCTACGACAAGGTGATGAGCAACATGTCGGAGGTGCGGGCGCGCAAGGGGCGCATCATCGCGATCGCGTCCGAGGGCGACACCGAGGTCGCCGAGCGCGCCGACCACGTGCTGTACGTGCCGCACACGCTGTCCATGCTCCAGCCGCTCCTGAGCGTCGTGCCGCTGCAGTTGCTCGCGTACCAGGTCGCCGTCGCGCGCGGCTGCGACGTGGACCAGCCGCGCAACCTCGCGAAGAGCGTGACGGTCGAATAGTCCGTCGAGATTCAGGGAGGAAGCCCGTGAAGAGTGCCGTCAACGTCGCCGGCGCGCCCGCCGCGATCGGTCCTTACAGCCACTGCCAGGTGCTCCGCCTGCACGGCGGGAATCGCATGGTGTTCACGTCGGGACAGGTGGGGCTCGATCCCGCGAAGGGCGAACTGGTCGGCGACGACGTGAGGACGCAGACCGAGCAGGTGTTCCGCAACCTCGCGACCGTGCTCGGCGGAGTGGGACTGTCGCTCGCCGACGTCGTGAAGACGACCGTGTACCTGGCCGACATGCAGGACTTCGCCGCGATGAACGAGGTCTACGGGCGTCACTTCACGTCCGACCACCCCGCGCGCACGACGATCGCCGCCGCCGGGCTCCCGAAGGGTGCGCGCGTCGAGATCGACTGCGTCGCGATGGGCCGCGAACTCTGAGCCCGAGCGGAACGCGTCCCGAGCGGGGCGGACGTCCATCGTGAGCGAAAAGCGACGCATCGAGATCCGGCTCACCCAGCAGGTGAGCTGCGCCGGTTGAGCCGCGAAACTGGGTCCGGCGGACCTGCGCACGGCTCTCAGCGGCCTTTCGACCCCGCGGCGCGACCGGCGGGTGCTCGTGGACCAGTCCACCCTCGACGACGCGGGCGTGTTCGCGTTCGGGCGGGGCGAGGCGCTGGTCCAGACCGTGGATTTCTTCACTCCGGTGGTGGACGACCCGTACGACTTCGGGCAGATCGCCGCGGCAAACAGCCTGTCGGACGTGTACGCCATGGGTGGACGTCCGCTGACGGCGCTCGGGGTGCTCGGCTTTCCGGACGGCACGCTGCCGCCGGAGGTGCTGCGGGGCGTGCTGCAGGGCGGGCTCGACAAGATGAAGGAGGCGGGCTGCAGCGTGATCGGCGGTCACTCGGTGCGTGATCCCGAGCTCAAGTTCGGCTACGCCGTGACGGGCGTCGTGCGCCGCCGCGACGTGCTCACGAACGCCGGCGCGCGGCCGGGCGACGTCGCGTTCCTGACGAAGCCGCTGGGCACCGGCATCCTGTCCACGGCGCTCAAGCAGGAGAAGCTCGACGAGCGCGAGGTGCGGCGCGCGACGCGCGTGATGGCGCAGCTCAATCGTGCGGCCGGCGCGGCGGCGACCGAGTTCGGCGCGCGCGCGGCCACGGACGTCACGGGCTTCGGCCTCGTCGGCCACGCGAGCCAGCTCGCGGAGGCGAGCGGCGTCACGCTCGCACTCGCTCCGTCGGCCCGCTGGCTGCAGCCGCGCGTGCTCGAGTTCGCGCGCGCGGGCGTCAAGCCCGGAGGGCTCGCGCGCAATCGCGAGTTCTACGGGCCGCGCGTCGCGGGGGGCGAGTCCCTCGCGACGGAGCTGCTGGACGCGCTCTTCGATCCGCAGACCTCGGGCGGGCTGCTCGTGCTCGTGCCCGCGCGGAACGCGGACGGCTTCGAGCGCGCGGTGCGCCGCCGCCGCGTCTGGTGCGAGCGCCTGGGCTCGGCGGTCGCGAAGCGCGCGCACGCGATCGAGCTCGCGGCGTGAGCGGATGCGGGCGTGAGATGAATCGGGACGTGCGGGAGCGAATGGGTCCTGGTGGACTCCGCGGACTTCAAATCCGTTCGTCGGGCGCCTCTGGCGTCCGAGGTGGGTTCGATTCCCACGCGTTCCCGCCATTCTTCCGGCGCCTCGGCTGCGCCGTCGTCCTGACGGCGTTCGTCGCAGCGGTCGCGGCCGCCTCCGAGGGGGCCTCGGCCGCCGGGAGCGCTCCCGACTCGCTCGCGGCGCCGGCCGACACCGCCGTCGCGCGCGGGCGGAGCGGCGCCGGCGACGTTTCGCCCGCGCGCTCGCGTGCCGACACCAGCGCGGCGCCGGCGGCGATCGCCCCGCGCGCGCGCGCGTTCTCGGCGCCCGGCTGGATCATGGCGCGTTCCGCGATCGTGCCGGGCTGGGGGCAGCTCACGAACGGCGCGTGGACGAAGGCGATCGCGGTCGCGGGCGCGCAAGCGTGGCTCGCGAGCCGCGTGGTGGGTGATTTCCGCGAGATGGACCGTTTGAGCGCGCGCATCGACGAGGCCGCCGCTCGCGGGGACGAGGCGGCGCACGACGCCCTCGTTCTCGACTACAATGCGCGGCTCGATCAGTCGATCCGCAGGGAATGGCTCATGGCCGGCGTGTTCGCCTACTCCCTGCTGGACGCCTACGTCGACGCGCACTTCCGCAATTTCGAACTCCAATTCACGCCGCCGCCTGCGCCGCCCTCGGACGCGCAGCCGCTCTCGGCGGCGATCAGCCTACGGTGGTCGTTTTGAATCCGCGCCTTCGCAACATCCGCAATTTCTGCATCGTGGCCCACATCGACCACGGCAAGAGCACGCTCGCGGATCGTCTGCTCGAGATCACGAAGACGCTCACGCCGCAACAGATGAAGGCGCAGGTGCTCGACGACATGGATCTCGAGCGCGAGAAGGGGATCACGATCAAGTCGCACGCGATCGCCATGGAGTACCGCTCGCGGGACGGTCAGACCTACGAGCTGAACCTGATCGACACGCCCGGGCACGTGGACTTCACGTACGAAGTGTCGCGCAGCCTCGCCGCGTGCGAGGGCGCGATCCTGGTCGTGGACGCCTCGCAGGGCGTCGAGGCGCAGACGCTGTCGAACTACTTCCTCGCGCGCGACCAGCACCTCCAGATCGTCGGCGCGATCAACAAGATCGACCTGCCGGCCGCGCGGCCCGACGACATCGCGCTCGAAGTCGAGCACGTCACCGGCGTGCCGGCCGAACGCGTGTGCCGCATCAGCGCCAAGACCGGCATTGGCGTGGACGAGCTGCTCGAGCGCGTCATCGAGGACGTGCCCGCGCCGTCGGGCGACCCGGACGCGCCGCTGCGCGCGCTCATCTTCGACTCGAAGTACGACCCGTACCGCGGCGTCGTCTGTCTGGTGCGCGTCGTCGACGGCACCGTGAAGCCCGGCGACCGCATCCGCTT
>JBGAOA010000039.1:0-42636 GCA_044222065.1 Candidatus Eiseniibacteriota bacterium | reverse complement strand
GGCTGCTCGTGGACTACTCGCGGCTCGCGGCGCCGCGCGTCGCGCGCGGCTTCACGCCGTTCGGCATCACCGTGCTCGACTCCGTGCGCACGATCTTCGGCCAGGTGCCGATCGAGGCCGAGTTCGACGACGGCTCGCTGTTGAGCGAGCAGTTCGCGCTCCCGCTGCTGCGCGACACGCGCCGTCGCGAGGTGCTCCTCCGGCTCGAGTCGCGCCTGCCGCGCGCCGAACTCGCGCGCCGCCTCGCCCCCGCCGTGCTCGGCGCTTCCGAGCCGCGGCCGCTCGCGCTCGAGCTGCCGGGCGTGACGCTCCGTGCGAAACGCGCGACCGTGGCGCTCGATCGGGACGTGCTGCGCGTCACGCTGCACCCGGAAGCCGCCCCGGCGCGCTGAGCCGCTTCGCCGGGGCCCTCCCGGGGCCCTCCGCCGGAATTCCGCGAATCCTCGAACGCCTCCCGGGCTCATACGTCCGGGAGGTCACATGAACACGATCGACGTCACGCCCGAGAACTTCGAAGCGACGATTCGCGACGGACTCGTCCTTCTGGACTGGTGGGCCCCGTGGTGCGGCCCGTGCCGCTCGTTCGGCCCGGTCTTCGAAGCCGCCGCCGCGCGCCATCCCGAGGCCCGCTTCGGGAAGATCAACACCGAGCAGCAGCCCGAACTCTCGTCCGCGTTCGAGGTGCAGAGCATCCCGACGCTGATGGTGTTCCGCGACAACGTGCTGTTGTACGCGCGCCCGGGCGCCCTGAACGCCGCGCAGCTCGAAGAGCTCGTGACGCGCGCGCAACAGATCGACATGGACGCCGTGCGGCGCGAGATCGCCGAGCAGGACGCCGCGCTCGCGACGGGCACGTCGCCGCAGGCGGGAGGCGCGCGATGAGCATCGGCGTCTCCTTCCCGGGCGGAAAGCGCGTGGACGCGCAGGTCGGCGACTTCGTGATCCGGACCGACCAGTCGCCGCGCGGCGGCGGCGAAGGCTCCGCCCCCGAGCCGTTCGCGCTCTTCCTCGCCTCGCTCGCGACGTGCGCCGGCGTCTACGTGCTCGGTTTCTGCCAGGCGCGCGACCTTCCGACCGAAGGGCTCGCGCTCGCGCAGCACCATCGCTTCGATCCGCTGACGGGCAAGCTCGAAGCGGTCGAGATCGAGGTCACGCTCCCGCCGGGATTTCCGGCCAAGTACCGCGACGCGGTCCTGCAGGCGGCCGCGGGCTGCAAGGTGAAGAAGGTGCTCCACGATCCGCCCGACATCGTCGTGCGCGCGGTCGAGTCGCCCGAGCGAGTCCCCGGAGCGTGAAGCGGACGGGCCGCGCGATCCCTCGCGCGGCCCGTCGCGTGACCGTCAGTGCGCCGCGGACGGCGGCGGCAGGCTGCCGCCGAGCGTCTGGAACGTGAAGCGCGGCGCAGGCCGCTCGGCCGGCCACACCTGACGCATGGTGTCGCCGTCGAACACCTCGCCGTTCTTGACGACCCAGCGGATCGAGTTGCTGTTCTCGATCGAGTCGAGCGGATTGCGGTCCATGACGACGATGTCGGCGAGCTTGCCGCGCTCGAGGCTGCCGAGATCGCGGTCGAGCCCGAGCTCCCAGGCGCCCGTGATCGTGGCCGCCTTGAGCGCGTCGTGGTTGCGGATGCCGCCCTGCGTGAGCCCCCACAGCTCCCAGTGGGGACCGAGGCCCTGCAGCTGGCCGTGCGCCCCGAAGCCGACCTTGCCGCCGCGCTCGAGGATGCGCTTGCAGCCGGCCGCGACCTTCATGTGGTGCCAGTCGCCGTCGATGGACATCACCGGACGGCGGATCGCACGCGCATCGAGCGCCCCGCGGGGGTAGAACCGCAGCAGCTTCTCGTTCGCCCACGCGTCGTAGTGCTGGTAGAACCAGTGCTCGCCCGAGAGCCCGCCGTAAGCGACGAGCAGCGTCGGCGTCTCGACCGTGCCGCTGTGGCCGAAGAGCTGAGCGACGTCGTCGCGGACCGGCGTCACCGGCAGCGCGTGCTCGTTCGAGGTGTGGCCGTCCACGACGAACGACAGGTCCATCTCGAGGTTGCCGCCACCCTCGGGCACGACGAGCATCGACTCCTCGCGCGCGGCGGCGATCACCCACTGGCGCTGTTCGCGACGCGGCTGCATGTAGCTCTTCACGCTGAACGCGCCGAGCGACTTGAGCCGGCGCAGGTGGTGGCGTGCGTCGTCGAGGCTGTTGATGACGGCCTTCCCGGGACCGTCCGCACCGTACAGGATGTAGCCCGTCGAGAACGTGCGCGGGCCCTTCATGACGCCGGCTTCCACCATCTCGGACTGCGTGAAGACCGCGTAGGTGCTCGCCGACGGGTCGTGCGTCGTCGTGACGCCGTACGCGAGGTTGCACCAGTAGGGCCACTGCTTCTCGGGAATGATGTCGAGCGCGTTGTAGTGCAGGTGCGCGTGCGAGTCGATCATGCCCGGCATGAGCGTCTTGCCGCGGCAGTCGAACGTGCGCGTGCCCGCGGGCAGCGTCACGGCCGCCGTCGCCCCGACCGCCGTGATGCGGTTGCCCTCGACGACGATCGTGCCGTCCTCGATGACCTCGTCGCCGTTCATCGTGATCAGCCGGCCGCCCGTGAGCGCGTACGTGCCCGCCGGCTTCGCGCGCGGCAGCCACAGCGACACTTCGAGCGTGTCGCACGCGAGCGTCGCCGCGGCCTCCTTCGGCGCGTCGCCCTTCGCGCCGGCCGCGGGCGGCGACGCCTTCTTGCCCTTCGCGAGCGCCTCGCGGTCCCAGAGCGCGAGCACGGAGTCGAGACGCGTGCGGAAGAGCCGCGGTCCGAACGACCACGTGATCGAGCGGCCGCCGTCGGCCCACTGCACCCAGTCCGCGCCCTCGTCGTTCGTGAACTTCTTCACGGGCACGGGTCCGTCCTCGCCCGAGATCTCGACCGCCTTCCGCCCCGCCTGCGGCAGCGCGGTGAGGTAGGCATTGAACTGCTCGACGTACGCGGCCCACTTGCCGTCCGGGGACGGGATCACTTCCTCGGCGTACTTGAACGTCAGGTGCTCGATGCGGTCGGTGCCGTCGGGACGCACGGACCAGAGGCTCGTCTTCTGGTCGAACGGTCCGGTGTTCTCGGTCGCGACGTAGAAGATCCGCTCGCCCGTGGGGTTCCACGACACGCGCGGCATGCGCCGCGCCGAGCCGCGCGACTCGACGTCCAGCACGTGCCGGACCTCGCCGCCGCGCACGGGCACCCACACGATCTCCTGCCGGCCTTCGTCGCCGAGGTCGTGGCCGCGGAAGGGCGCGTTGTCGCCGCGCACGAGCGCGAGCTTCGAGCCGTCCGCCGAGAACGCGGGGTTCGCATACTGCGCCGCGACGCTCGTGACGCGCTTCGACGCGCCGCCGCCCGCCGGCATCGCCCACACGTGACCGCCCTCGGCGTCGTTCCACGACACGTAGGCGAGCGTGCGGCCGTCCGGCGAGAACGCCGGCGCGTACGCGAGGCCGCCCTGCGTCGCGAGCTTCTGCGGCGTGCCGTTCGGCAGCGACTGCCGCCACAGGCTGCCGACCGCGGCGAACACGAGCGTGCGCCCGTCCGGGCTCCACGTCGGCCACGAAATCATGCGCACGCGGAAGCGGTCGGTGCCGACCTGCTGCGGGAAGCGGAGCGCGCGGCTCACGACCTGCTCGACCGCGGCCGTGAACGGAATCACGCTCGCGCGGCCGGTCGCGACGTCCACGCGCTGCAGCTGACCGCCGCCGCTCACGACGATGGACTTGCCGTCGGGCGTGAACGAGAACGACGGGTACACGCCGTTGAACGAAAAGCTCTCCATGAGGTCGTCGTCGAGCCCGTCCCACAGGATGCGCTCGGTGCCGCGCTCGAGGTCGAACAGTCCGAGCACGGTCTTCAGCCGGTCGCGGCGCACGAACGCGAGCGTCTTGCCGTCCGGCGAGACGACGGGGCGGCACGAGCCGCCGAAGCCGTCCGTGATCGGCGTGCTCTCCCCCGTCACGCGGTCGTAGCGGCGGATCTGGTAGATGCCCGCGAACACGTTGCGGTCGTACTGGTACCGGCTCGGCCGCGCGCTGTAATAGAGGTAGCGGCCGTCCGGCGAGAACACGGGCTCGCCCGCCTCGGGCAGTTCGCCCTTCGCGGTGATCTGCACGCCCGATCCGCCGCGCAGATTCACGAGCCACAGTTCCGCCGTGCCGAGCGAGCTGTAGTCCGTGAGGCGCTTCTTGCACGCGACCCATTCCTGGTCGGGGCTCCAGTCGCCCTGGTTCACGACGCGCTTCTCGCCCGTCACGGGCCGCGGATTCGAACCGTCGGCGTCGCTCGCCCACACATTGTCGCACCCGCCGCGATCGCTCGTGAAGAGCAGCCGCCGTCCGTCCGGGGACCAGCGCGGTCCGTAGTCCCACGCGGGTCCGCTCGTGATGCGCGTCGCGCGCCCGCCGCCGATCGGCAGCGTGTAGAGGTCGCCGAGCAGGTCGAACACGAGCGTGCGCCCGTCCGGGCTCACGTCTACCGACATCCACGTGCCCTCGCGCACCTCGAAGCGGACCGTGTCGGCGGGGCCGTGGGCGGCGTTGACGAACCACCCCGTGTCGGCCGCCTTCGTCGTGTCGGCCGTCGTCTTCGCGGTGTCGGTCCCGGCCTCGTGCGCTCCGACGTGGGCGCGCGCCGGCGCGCCTCCGGCGAGGACGAGCGCGAGCGTCAGTGCGGCGGCGGCCGCGCGGCGGTTCCGCGCGCGGAGTTCCAGTGCGGCGTGCGACATGAATCCCCCGGAGAGCGAGTGGTGCGAGCGGCCGCGACGGCGGCCGCGTGTCGAACGAGCGGCGCACGGTAGTCCACGGTCCGCGGGCGGGGCGAGTTTTCCGTCGAGCGCGGCGCGCGGACGGACGGGCGAGTCGCCGCACCCGACCGCTGCTAGACTGCGCCCGCTCGCGCCGCGTGCGTCGTCACAGACCCTCGAGGAGGAACTCCGATGAATCGCCGTCAGGCGCTCCAGTCACTCGCGCTCGGGGCCGTTGCACTGTCGCTGCCGCACCCGGCCGGCGCCGAGGCCGCTCCGACCGCGTCCGCCTCACCGCCCGCGCCGGCGGGCCCCTTCACGCTGCCGCCGCTCCCCTACGCCTTCGACGCGCTCGAACCGCACCTCGACGCGGCGACGATGCAGCTCCACCACGACAAGCACCACGCGGCGTACGTCGCGAACCTCAACAAGGCCGTGACCGGCCGCGCCGAGGTCGCCGGCTGGACGCTCGATCGACTCGTGCGCGATCTCGCCGCGGTGCCCGAGGACCTGCGCGCCGCGGTGCGCAACCACGGCGGCGGGCACTACAACCACTCGCTCCTGTGGACGAGCCTCGCGAAGTCGGGCGCGAAGCAGCCGTCCGGCGAACTCGCGAAGGCGGTCGAGCGCGACTTCGGCGCCTTCGAAGCGTGCCGCGAGAAGCTTTCGGCCGCGGCGCTCTCGGTGTTCGGAAGCGGCTGGGCGTGGCTCTCGTGCGACGCGGCGGGCGCGCTGCGCGTCGAGACGACGCCGAACCAGGATTCGCCGCTCACGGCGGGCCGCACGCCGCTCGTCGGCATCGACGTGTGGGAGCACGCCTACTACCTGCGCTACCAGAACCGCCGCGCGGAGTACGTCGCGGCGTTCGCGAACGTCGTGGACTGGGAGGATGCGACCGCGCGCTACCGCGACGCGCGCGCGCGCTGACGCGCGGTCGCATCGCGATTCCCCGCGCACGGCGCGTTCGCCGCATCGCTGGTCGCGCGACCGCGGCGCGTCGCGACTCGGGGGCCGATCCTGCGGTTCGGAAGGACGGCGCACGGCACGTGCGCGTCCGGCGCGGGGAGGGCGCGATGGAACGGCGACAGGACGACGTGGTGCGCAGGCTGCTCGGTGTCGCGCTCGGAGCCGGACTGGGCGCCGCCGTGGGTATCGTCGCCGGTTCGCGCCTCGGGGACGCGATCGTCGGGCTCGCGGTCGGCGCCGGCGTCGGCGCGGGACTCGGCGCGGCGCTCGCCTCCGGGCGCTCGCGCGGCGAATCGGACGCGCCTGCGCCCCCTGCTCCCCGACGGCGCTAGGACTGCTTCGCGTGCCCGCAGCGCGAACGGCGCCGGCCGTTCGTCCGTCCGCCTCGTCCCGCGGAGGGGCCGCGTGGCGCTCTCCCTCGCCGTCGTGACCGGGAACTCACCGTGGAGTTCCGCGCGATCGGCGCCGCGGCGCCTCGGCGATCCAGCGCCTCGCGAGCGCGAGCCGCGCGTCGAAGCGCTCCGCGAAGTGGGGCGCGCGCCGGGCGCGGCGACGAGACCGCGCCCGGCGCACGGGTTCGACGCGGCTCCGGGGGCCGCGCCGCTCACGACGCTCCCGTGGGTCTCAGCGCAGCCTCACCACGGTCTTCACGAGCCGGCGGTCGTCCACGCGCGCGACGACCCAGTAGAGACCCGGGCCCGCGCTTCCGCCCGACGCGTCGTGCCCGTCCCAGCGCAGGTGATGCTCGCTCGCGGCGAGGCGTCCGTACGGCGTGCGCCGCACGAGCCGGCCCGTGACGTCGAGCACCTCGAGCGTGACGTCCGAGGCGCGCGGCAGCGACAGCGACAGGTCGAGCGTGCCGCGGAACGGGTTCTGAAGCACGCGGAACGCGAGCGGACGCGCGACCGGATCCCCCGTGCCGACGATTTCGATCGTCGCCGAGTCGCCGACCATCGGAACCGGCGCACCGCGGCCGTTGTTCGTCCACGCGTTGAGCAGCGTGGCGCCGGCGCCGTTCGTCGTGTTCTGCGCGGCGAGGAACTCGACGTACTCCTTCGACGTCGTCTGGTAGTAGAGCGTCGCGGCGACCGACCGCGCCGAGCCCGGCAGCGGGTACGTCGCCGTGTCCCAGTTCTGTCCGTCGGCGTATCGCGGCGCCGGCATCGTCGGGTCCACCGGCGCGCCGCCGAACGGCTGGAACGCCGCGTTCGTGAAGCCGAGCGGCGGAATGCGGTTGTCCTTGTAGAGCGTGTCGTTGAGCGCGAAGTGGAACGACGGTCCGTGCGCGAGCCCGATCGCGGACGCGAGCGCCGGCGAGATGCCGAGGTGCGCCTCGTACACGCGCGCGTCCGCGTCCTCGGTGAGCACGCCGGTCGCGCCGTCGTAGTGGCCCGACTGGTAGACGACCGCGCCGTTCTCGTCGCGCGCGACGACCGAGATCCACATGCGCCGGCCTTCGGGGTATCCCGTCGGCAGCTTGTGTCCGGTGCGGTTCGTCACCTTCACGCTCGCGCGGAAGCTGTCGCCTTCGGCCGCGACGGTCACGTCGAGCAGCGCCGCCTTCTGCAGCGTCGCCCGCGCGCGGTTCGCCGAGTTGTTGAGCGCCGCGGTGTCGGTCTCGGCCGGATAGAGCGTGCCGATCACGCCCGGCATGAACGCGTTTCCGCCGGTGAGATCGTGCACCGGGAGGTCGTTCCGCACCGGCGCGTTGACGTCGTTGCAGCCGCGCCCCGTGACCTGGCGCATGTGACAGCCCTGGCAGTCGGACACGATGCCGCCCGGGGCGTTCCCCGCGAAGTCCGGCGCGTAGACGCCGGCGGGGTACGCGCTGTTCAGCCACTCGCTGTACGTGCGCTCGAGCGGCATGAGCGAATTCACGGCGATCGCCGGAGCGGCGGCGTTGAGCGGGCCCGGCGTGTAGTCCGAAGGACCGGTCCGGTCGAACACCGGGTTCGAGACGTCGTGGCACGTCGCGCACATCTCGCTCTTCGTGTGGAACGGCGACTGCAGGAACGAGTGCGGCGCCGCGGCGTCCGCGAACGGCCCGCGACGGCGCGTGTCGCTGTCCACGACGTACTGGCCGTTGCCGTACGTCGTCGGCACGTGCGCCGGCAGCATGCCGTTCAGCACCGCGAGATCCTCGACCGGGCTCACGCCCGGCTGGTAGATGGGGTCGACCATGCGGTGACAGAAGTCGCAGTTCACTCCGTCGCGCCCGAGCGCGTCGATGTTCGCCCCGCTCGTCGGCTGGCTCTTGCCCGACAGCCACGCCCCCGGCGAGTGACAGCGGATGCACAGGTCGCCCGATGACGGCGCGTCCTGCTCCGCGACGGCGAGGCAGGCGTAGAACAGCGGATCGCGCGCCGCCTGTCCCATCATGACGCCCTTGAAGTTGAAGCCGGGTTCGACCGCGCTGTCGTAGCCCGAGTGGCACTGGTTGCACGTGCTGCTCGAGACGAAGTCTCCGCCGCGGAGCGGCTGCGTGCCGGGCTGGAAGAAGTCGCGCAGCGTCGTCGGCACGATGCCGCCCGGCGTCGCCGAGATCGTGAAGTTCGCGTCGCTCGAGTCGGCGCCGACGTTGCCCGAGAGGTCGTGCGCGCGCACGCGAACGCGCGCCGCCGTCGTCGGCATGTTGTGGACGAACCACGTGAAGCTGCCGCTGTTCGAGAGGTTGATCGCAATCGGGATCCACGGGGCGGTCGCGCCGTCCTTGAAGTCCACGTCCACCGACGTGACGCCGATGTCGTCGGTCGCGAGCCAGGTCACGGTGTGCGAGCTGCCGCCGACCCAGTTCTCGCCGCCGTTCGGCGACAGCACCTGAACGACAGGGACCGGCGGCTGCGGCACCCAGTCGCCGCCGCCGAAGTCGTCGAAGATCGTCGCGTTCGCGCCCGTGATGGTCAGGCCGACGTATCCGCCGTTCGCCGCGAACGGCCAGCCGAGCACCGACACCTGCCCCTGCACGACGCCGTTCTTGAACACCTCGACGAGTCCCGAGGCGAACGCGCGCGCGCCGAACCGGTCGCCGGGCGAGAACGTGAGCGGGTTCACTTCGCCCCACGCCTGCCAGCCCAGCGCCGGACTGTACGTGCCGACGCGCACGCGGCCCGGATTGTCGTCGTAGCGCACCTCGATGTGACCGTCGCTCCACGAGAGGCCCTGGACCTTGAGCATCAGGTTCACTTCCTCGGCGCCGGGCGTGATCGTCTGCATCGTGATGTACGCCTCCTGGTCCGCGCCGAACTCCTGGCCGCTCCACACGGTGGTCGCGGTGAGCCCGGTCTCGCGCATCGTGTTGCTGACGATCGAGAGCGCGGACGTCTGGTTCACCCACGCGCCGCCGATCGGACCATTCGGCCGGTTGAAGTCGTCGAGCACGGCGGTCGTCGGGAACACCGAGCCGCTGCCGACGCTGATGGAGACGTTGCGCGTTCCGACGCCGCCGCGGCTGTCGGTGACGGTCAGCGTGGCGATGTAGGCGCCCGGCGCGACGTACGTGTGACTCGGGTTCTGCGCGCTCGAGGTGCCGCCGTCGCCGAAGTTCCACGCGTACGTGAGCGTGTTGTTGTCCGGGTCGTAGGTCCCCGCGCTCGAGAACGACACGTTGAGCGGCACGCCGCCGCTCGAGGGGGTCGCAAGCGCCTGTGCGATCGGCGCCGCGTTCCCGCCCGTCGTGCCTGTCCAGCGGATGCGGCGGACCTGCTCGGTCGTGATCGAGACGTAGTACACGTTTCCGTCGAGCGGATTGCGCGCGAAGTCCACCGGGTTGTCCATGTTGTCGCCGAACGGATCGTTCGAGATCAATAGCCCGTTCGAATCGAAGGTCGCGACGCGGACGAACGAACCGACGTAGTCGCCGAAGAAGTAGCGCGTGCGATAGGCGCTCGGATAGAGCGAGTCCGTGTAGAACACGCCGCCGACCGACGCGTTGCCCATTACGCCTTCGGGATTGCTGAGGCTCGGCGTCGTGTGGTGCCAGTAGGACGGCGGGTACGTGTAGCCCGTGGGATTCGAAGGCGTGCCGACGCTGCTGCAGTCGTTGTGCGCCGGCGTCGCCGCCTGGTACGCGCCCGCCGGGAACGGCCCCTCGATGCACGGCCAGCCGAAGTTCTGCCCGGGCGCCGTGCTGATGTTCAGCTCTTCCCACGTGTCCCAGCCGACGTCGCCCATCGCGACCTGACCGGGGAAGCCCGTCGTCGTGTCGGTCGAGCCCGTACCCGGTCGCACGCCGAAGCGGAACGTGTTGCGAACGCCGTACAGGTAGACCTTCGACTGGTTCGAGTTGAGATCCGACGTCGCGTACGGGTTGCTCGCGTAGCCGTGACCCGTGAGCGGGTTCATCCGCAGGATCTTGCCGTTGAGGCTCGTGATGTCCTGCGCGCGGAACGCGCCGATGTCCTCGTACGGGTCGGTCTTGCCGGGGCCGAAGCCCGTCGGCTGCCGGCCGCCCGCGTCCATGCCGTTGAAGTCCGCTCCGTCGCCCGAGGAGACGAGCAGCGAGCCGTCGCGCCCCCAGCGCAGCGCGCCGATCGTGTGCGAGTTCGAGAGGATCGTCGGCCCGTGGCGCCAGTCGGTGCCCATGAGCACGGTGCGCGTCGTCGGGTCCACCGTGTTCGTGTCGCCGGTCGTGCGCATGCGGTAACGCGTCAGGCGTCCGAACCCGTAGAGATTGTCGTCCACCCCGTTCGAGTCCGGGTCCACGGTGTAGAGGAAGTAGACGAAGTGGTTCACGAAGTAGTTCGGATCCACCGCCACGCCGAGGAACCCGCGGTCCGTGTTGTCGAGGACTTCGTTCTGGTTCGAGAACACGACCGCCGCCTGCTGCAGGCCGTTCTTCACCATGAGGACGCGGCCCTGCTTCTCGGCGACGAGGAACCGGCCGTCGGGCAGGAACGCCATGCCGACCGGCACGTTGAAGGTCGAGTTCGTGACGGCGTTCTCGACCACGAACTGAGCGGGAACGGTGACGGCCGCGGCCGGCGAGGCGAAGGCCAGCACGAGCGCGAGGAAGAGGGCCGCCGAGGGAGCAGAGCGGGACGCGAACACGACCGCCTCCGGAGAGATTGGGAGAGGAAAGCGGGTGCCAATGACGACGGAACGCGCGCGATTCTAGCGCCTCGACCGCCTCGCACAAGTCCGGGAGTCGTGCGGCCCGGGTCAGATCTCGCAGCTCGCACGGAATCGCCCGCCCGCCGACGCCGGACGTGCAACGTGCACGATCCGCCCGCCCCGTGCGGACGCACGGGCGCTTCCGAGCCCCGGCCGGGCGCGGCTGGACAGGCGCGGCCGGATGCCGTTATTTCCCTCCTCTTCCCTGCCGCCGTCCGCCGCGCCGCGCGCCGGTTCGCGCGTTCGAGCGCGGCTTCCCCATCGAGGTCGTCATGTCCGAGTCCGAGCGCGAGGATTTCATCCGGGAGATCGTCAAGGCCGATCTCGCCTCCGGCGCGGTGAGCCGCGTCGTCACCCGCTTCCCTCCCGAGCCGAACGGCTACCTGCACATCGGCCACGCGAAGAGCATCTGCCTGAACTTCGGCATCGCGCGGCAGTTCGGCGGCCAGTGCAACCTGCGGATGGACGACACGAACCCGACGAAGGAAGAGCTCGAGTACGAAGAGTCCATCGTGGACGACATCCGCTGGCTCGTCGCCGGATGGGCGGACCCGTGCCTCGGGCTCAAGCCGCGCGGCGCGACGCCTGCGGAGAACGGCCGCGACTTCCACCTCCCGGGCGTCGTGCCGTCCGACGCCGGCGGCCGGGCGCTCGAACCGCTGCGCGCCTCCGACTACTTCGACGCGCTGTTCGCCTTCGCGCTGCGGCTCGTCGAATCGGGCAAGGCGTACGTGTGCGACCACACGGCCGAGGAAGTGGACCGCATGCGCGGCGCTCCAGGCCAGCCGGGTGAGCCGAGCCGCTGGCGCGATCGCGGCACGGCCGAGAACCTGGATCTCTTCCGGCGCATGGCGGCGGGCGAATTCCCGGACGGGGCGCGCACGCTCCGGGCGCGCATCGACATGAACTCCCCGAACGTGTGGCTGCGCGATCCCGTTCTCTATCGCATCCGACACGCGACGCACCACAACACCGGCGACCGTTGGTGCGTCTACCCGCTCTACGACTTCGCGCACGGGCTCTCGGACTACATCGAGGGCATCACGCACAGCATCTGCACGCTCGAGTTCGTGCCGCACCGTCCGCTGTACGACTGGCTGCTCGAGGCGCTCGAGCTGCCGCGGCCGCTTCCGCACCAGTACGAATTCGCGCGCTTGAACCTCACCCACACCGTCATGAGCAAGCGGAAGCTGCTGCGTCTCGTGAAAGAGAACTTCGTGACCGGATGGGACGATCCGCGCATGCCGACGATTCGCGGCATGCGCCGGCGCGGCTACCCCGCCGCCGCGTTGCGTGACCTCGCCGATCGCGTGGGCGTCGCGCGCCGCGAGAACCGCGTCGAGCTCGCGCTGCTCGAGCACTGCGTGCGCGAGGACCTCAACCGTCACGCGCTGCGCCGCATGGCGGTGCTGCGTCCGCTGAAGGTCGTCGTCGACAACTACGCCGCGGGCGCGAGCGAGACGTTCGAGCTGCAGAACAACCCCGAGGACGCCGCCGCCGGCACGCGCGCGGTCGCGTTCTCGCGCGAGCTGTGGATCGAGGCGGACGACTTCCGCGCGAGCCCGCCGCCGAAGTTCTTCCGCCTGAGCCCGGGCGTCGAGGTGCGCCTGCGGGGGGCGTACCTCGTCCGCTGCACCGGCTTCACGACCGATCCCGCGACCGGCGAGGTGACCGAGGTCCGCGTCACGCTCGACCCCGCCTCCCGGGGCGGCAACGCGCCCGACGGCCGGCGCGTGAAATCCACGATCCACTGGGTGTCGGCCGCGCACGCGCGCGAGGCCGAAGTACGGCTCTACGACACGCTCTTCACGTCCGAGGATCCCGACGCCGCGACCGAGGGCGCCGACTTCGTCACGGGACTCAACCCGTCGTCGCTCGAGACGCTGCGCGGCTGCAAGGTCGAGCGCGCCCTCGCCGACGCCGTGCCCGGAACGCCGCTCCAGTTCGAGCGCGTCGGCTACTTCGTTGCCGACGTGCGCGACTCCCGTCCCGAGGCGCTCGTCTTCAACCGCACCGTGACGCTCAAGGACGCCTGGGCGCGCATCGAGAAGCGCGAGGCCCGCGACTAGGCTCCGTTCGAAAACCCGAGTGCAAGGCGGCGAGGGAGTGAGGAACGAGGTGTGTCCGCAGGGCACTCCGCAGTGACGAACGACCGAGCCAACGCGGCAATCGGGTTTTCAAACGGAGCCTGGCGAGCCCCGTGGTCGGAATGCGGCCGGCGCGCTCAAGCGCGCCGGGCCGAGGGCCGATAAGAGCACGAACTTCCCACCTGCTCCCCGGAGGATTCGTGCGCCTCGCTCGCCGCGTCATCGCGCCGCTCGCCGCGGCCGCCGCACTCGCCGGCTCCGGCGCCGCCGGGGCCGCCGAGGTGCGCTTCCGCGGACTGCTCGACGTCGTCGCCGTGGACGACAGCCCCGCGTTCCCACTCAACCGACTGACGCGCGGCGATTCGCCGTTCGATCCCTACGGTCTCCGGGTGTTCGCCGACGCGCGCGTCAACGACCGCATTCAGGTCTTCGCGCAGACCGTGCTCCGGGACGCGACCGCGCCCTACGTGGACGGGGCCTACGCCGTGTTCACGCCGTTCCCCGAGCGCGACGCGCACGTGCTCGCGGGCAAGATCCCGTGGGCGCTCGGCACGTGGGCGCCGCGCACCTACTCGGATCACAACCCGCTCGTCGGCACGCCGCTCCTCTACCAGCACCACACGACGATGCTGTTCTACGAGGTCGCGCCGGACGCCGACGCCCTGCTCGCAACCGCGGGGAGCGGCCAATGGGGCGTGAACTACCACGGCTACCGCGAAGGCGTCGGGATGCCGATCGTGGACGACTCCTACTGGGACGTCGGCGTCACGCTCGCCGGCAGCGCGCGTCCCTTCGAGGCCGCGCTCGGCGTGACGCAGGGGACGCCCGGCTGGGGCTCGACGTCGCGCGAGGAGAACGCCGGAAAGACCGTGCTCGGACGCCTCGGGCTGACCCCGCACCCGGCCCTGCGCATCGGCGTGTCGGGCGCCCTCGGACCCTACTTGCTCACGACGCTCGAACCCGCGCTCCCGCCCGGAAAGCGCGCGACGGACTACCACCAGCGGCTCTTGATGGCCGACCTCGAATGGCTCGCGGGCCACGCCGAACTGCGCGCTGAGGGCGCGCGCAACGCGTGGGAGACTCCGTACGTCGGCGATCTCGACGTGACCGCGGGCTACGTCGAGCTCAAGTACCTGTTCGATTCGGGCATCTACGCGGCCGGCCGCGTGGACGTCGAGCGCTTCGGCGAGATCACCGGGTCCTCGGGCGGACCGACGCCGTGGGACCGGGACCTCGACCGCTTCGAAGGCGGTCTCGGCTACCGCTTCGACTCCTCCGTGCGCGGCAAGCTCGTCTACCAGCACACGCGCTCGCGCTCGGGGCCCTTCGTGGACGGTCGGGAACGCTCCTCCCTCGTCGCGGCCCAGCTCTCGATCGAGTTCTAGGCCGACGGGCCCACCCCGGGCTCAAGCGACGCCGCCTGCCGCCGAAGCTCCCGAAAGTCCGAGTGCCGATTCTCGAGCGCGAGGACCGGCAACGACGTTCGACAACGCGTGCCCGAACTCCCTCCGTCGCTGCGTGACCGCTCTCGATCGAGGAGGTCCGCATCAAGGCCCCGGCGTGCAAGCCGACGACCGGCACGAAGCTCCGTGCCCGCATGGCGAATCTCGAGCCCTGGAAGGTGGGGGTCGCGGCGGCAATCGCGCTCGGCGTGGTCGGAGGCCTCGTCTTCGACTACCACCGCGCCCTCGAGGCCGAACTCGCCCGCACTCGCGAGATGCTGGTCGCGACGCAGTTCCAGCCGCGGCGGCGCGAGGTGGAGCGGCTCTTCACGCTCGCCTACCAGTCGGTCCGCACGATCGGCTTCCTGCCGAGCGTCCGCGCGATCCGCGGCGGCAACCGCACGGACGAGCGCCAGGACGTCCGCGCCGAGGGGCGTTTCACGCGCGAGGGCGAGCGAACCGTCCAGCAGATCTACAACAACCTCGCGGGCAACGTCGGCGTCTCGGAGGTTTACTGCGTCGTGGACGGATTCCGTCCCGATCGCGGAGAAGTGCCGTTCTTCATGTTCGACCGCGTCGTGCTCGGCGCCGACGGCGGCACGCCGGAGCCCGAGGCCGAGCGCACGTCCGACACGCCCGAGGAAGTCGAGTCCGAAGAGTACGCGTACTACGTCAAGCAGCTCGCCGAATTCCGCACGAACCACCCGACGTTCGACGCTGACCGGCTCTCGGACGTCCCGGCTTCGGCGAGTCCGATCCTGCGAACGTGCGACAACGCGCAGTACACGTCGATCGCGAGCGGCGATCCCGCGAACGCGAACGGCCTCCTCTACTCGGTCCCGTTCTACGACGACGGCGGACGGTTCCGCGGCATCGTCTCGGCGATCTTCCGTACGAACGTGCTCGAGGCGATGCTCGTCGGCGTGCCGAACCTGATCGTCACGCCGCAGGATTCCGTGGCGGCCTCCGAAGCGGGTTACGCGATGCCGGAGCGCACCTCGCAATTCGTGCTCGTCTGCACCGACCGCGACCTCTACGTGGGCGACCGCCGGGATCCCGGCATCGTGCGCGTCGCGCGCTCGATCTTCAGCGCCGATCCGCCTTCCGGCGACGACTACTACCTCGAGAACGTCAACGTCGCCGACGTGTCGCCGTGGGTGCTCATCTACCGCTACGACCCCGACGTCCTCCAGCTCGTGCGCCAGCGCCACCTGCTGCTGCTCACGATGAAGCTCGGCATCGTCGTCGTCCTGATCGTGTCGCTCGTCGTCTCGTGGTTCCGCCTGCGCACGAAGCGCGAGCAGGTGATGCAGGTGGAAACCTCGATCCGCGAGATCGCGGCGGGCGGCGGCGACCTGACGCGGCGCCTCGACATCCTGCGGTGCGACGAGGTCGGCATGCTCGCGCAGAGCTTCGACGGCCTGCTCGAGACGATCCACGACCTCGTCCTGCGCATCCAGCGCGCCTCGCGCGCGGTGGGCGAAGGCGCGGGCGAGATCGCACGCGCGAGCGCCCGCTCGTCCGAAGGCCTCGCGCGCGAGGCGGCGGCGACGGCCGAGATCACCGGCGCCGTGACGGAGCTGAGCGATACGGTGCGCGACAACGCCCGGCAGGCGCAGTCCCTGAACGACTGCGCGCTCGACATCTCCGGCCGGGCGCAGGCCTCGGTCGCCGCCGTGTCCGAGAGCGCTTCGATGATGGAGGCCGTACTCGAGTCGTCGAAGCGAATCGAGGCCATGGTCGAGCTGATCGACGAGATCGCGTTCCAGACGAACGTGCTCGCCCTGAACGCCGCGGTCGAGGCGGCGCGCGCGGGCCCGCACGGACTCGGCTTCGCGGTCGTCGCGAGCGAGGTCCGGACGCTCGCCGCGCGCACGCAGGAGGCGGCACGCGAGGTGCGGAACCACGTCGCCGAGGGGGCCGGCCGGAGCCGCGAGATGAACGACCTCGTGCAGCGCTCGGGGGGAACGCTCTCGGAAGTCGCGACCGCGATCTCGGACCTGGCGGCGCGCGTGAACTCGATCGCTGCCGTCAGCGTCGAGCAGGCGGCGCGCATCGACGAGGTCCGCGCGACCGTCGGGCGCATCGACGCGGCCGTGCGCGAGAGCAGCGAGATCGCGAGCGCGAACTCCGAAACCGCGCGGGCCCTCGGGGAGAAGGCGGACCATCTCCGCGACCTCATCGGCCAGTTCCGGGTGAACGACGACGCGATCGAGGACGCTCGGGCGGCCTGATCGCGCGGCCCCCGGCGCACGGACGTCGATCCCCGCGGGCCCCCGGGCTCCGCGCGACGCGATTCTGCTCGCGGCGGCGGCCCGCGACGCGCTAGCCTTCCCGCTCCACCCGGCCGGCGGAACGCCCCGGCCTCCCCACTCCGGAGCGGCACTGGATTGAAGAAGACCGTCCTTCTCTACGGCCTCCTCTGCGGCGTGCTGATCGCGCTGCTCAAGCGGGTCGAGTACCGCTATCTCGTGCTCGAACATTCGCTCGAGATCTACGGCGGGATCGTCGCGCTGGTGTTCGCCGTGGTGGGCATCTGGCTCGGCCAGAAGCTGACCCGCGAACGTGTCGTCACGCGCGAGGTGCCCGTTCGGGTCGAGGTTCCGGTCGAACGCCGCGAGCCGTTCGTACGCGACCCCGCCCGGGCCGAGGCGCTCGGGATCACGCCCCGGGAACTCGACATCCTCGACGGGATCGCGGCCGGGCTCAGCAACAAGGAGATCGCCGAGCGGTTGTTCGTGAGCGAAAACACGGTGAAGACGCACGCGGCACGGGTGTTCAGCAAGCTTTCGGCGAAGCGCCGCACCCAGGCGGTGCAGCTCGCGAAGGAGGCCGGACTCATCCCCTGATCGGGTGATTTCGCCGCGCCCGAAGCCAGATTCACCCGTTCGGGTGACGCGCGGACGGGCCGGGAACGCGAGGATGCGCGTGTCCACCGCAGCACCGACACGCACTCCGAGGAGACCAGACCATGAAGAAGATCGTCCTGACGTTCGGCCTCATCTCCGGCGCCATCCTGTCCGGCATGATGCTCATCACCCTGCCGTTCCACGACGCCCTGGGCAACGACCGCGCCCTGATCGTCGGCTACACGACCATGGTGCTCGCGTTCCTGCTCGTCTATTTCGGCGTGCGCTCCTACCGGGACAACGTCGCGGGCGGCCGCATCGGGTTCGCGAAGGCGCTCGGCGTCGGCGCGCTCATCGCCCTCATCGCGTCGTCCTGCTACGTCGCCACCTGGGAGGTGATGTACTTCGGCGGCAAGAGCGACTACATCGAGAAGTACCAGGCGGCGGAGATGCAGAAACTGCGCGCGAGCGGGCTCGGCGAGGCGGAACTCGCGGCGAAGCAGGCCGAGATGCAGAAGTTCGCGGACCTGTACCGGAATCCGTTCTTCAACTCGGCGCTCACGTTCCTGGAGCCGCTGCCCGTGGCGCTCGTGTTCTCGCTCGTCTCTGCGGGAATCCTCAGCCGGCGGCGGAAGGACGCGCCCCTGCCGGCCTGAGGCCGGGGGCTACTGGGAAGAGCGCTCGCGCTTGCGGCGCGCTTCTTCCTCGGCCTTGCGCAGCGCGATCGCCATCGTGGTCAGCTCGCCCGCGGGCGAAGGCGTGCTGATCACGATCGGCCCCGAGCGGTCGCGGTCGCGATCCCGGTCACGATCGCGTCCGCCGTCCCGGCGGCGAGGGCGGTCGCCGCGCTCGCCGCGCTCCGGACGCCCTTCGCCTCGACCGCGCCCCTCGCGAGGCGGACGCGCCTCGGCGGAGCCTTCGGGCTCGAGCGTCGCGCGGATCGAGAGCGAGATGCGGTGCTTCTCGGGCTCGACGGCGAGGATGACCGCCTCGATCTCCTGCCCGACGGTGAGCGCATCGCGCGGATGCTCGATGCGCCGGGCGGCGATCTGCGAGACGTGGACGAGTCCGTCGATCCCGGACTCGAGCGTCACGAACGCGCCGAAGTCCGTGAGTCGGGCGACCCGGCCCTGAACGCGGGCGCCGGGCGTGAAGCGCGCCGCGATCCCGCCCCACGGATCGGGCATCGCGGCCTTGATCGACAGCGCGATCTTCGGGCGTCCGTCCTTGCCGGTCTCGATCCGCAGCACGCGCGCCTTCACCTTCTCGCCCTCGCGCACCGCGTCCTTCGGATGGGCGACGCGCGTGTGCGAGATCTCGGAGACGTGCACCATGCCGTCGAGGCCGCCCAGGTCCACGAACGCTCCGAACCCCTCGAGCCTTCGGACCGTGCCCTCGACTTCGTCGCCCACCTGGAGCGCCGCGAGCCGCGCCGCGCCGGCGACCGCCTCCTCGCGCTTGAGGATCGCGCGGCGCGACAGCACGACGCTGCGGCGCGCGTCCTCGACCGACACGACGACGAACTCGAGCGTGCGTCCCACGTAGACGGAAGGGTCGGCGCAGTGGCCGCGCTCGATCTGGGACATCGGGCAGAAACCGCGCGCGCCGCCGAGATCTACCTGGAGCCCGCCGGCGTTCACGGTCGTCACACGCCCGCTCACCGGCATCCCGGCTTCACGGGCGGCGCGGAAGCGCTCGAGGTTCGCCTTCGACGAGGCGCGCGTCTTGACCGATGGCGCGAGCACGATCTGTTCGCCGGCCTCGGCCACGAACAGGTCCACGCCCGCGCCCACCTCGACGCGCAGCGTGCCGTCCTCGTTCCGGAAGTGCGCGAGATCCGCGATCGCCTCGCTGCGGCCGCCGATGTCGATCAGCGCGTGCGTGTCGGTAAGGGACACGACGGTCCCGTGCACGGCGGCGCCCACGCGCGGCGGCTCGGCCGCGGGCTGCGCAGCGGGCGACGCCTCGGGCTGGCGTTCGAACGCTTCGAGGGCTTTCGCGAACTCGGCCGACGGCGTTTCGTCGGCTTCGGCGTCGGAGCGGGGCGGGATCTCGGAGGACATTGCGCGCGCAGCTTAGCAGCCCGCGCGGCGGAGTTGAAATAGGCGGGGCCCTCACTCACCCACGACGTGGCACTGGAGGCAGCCTGCCGGGGCCGTCCGGGGCGACGCGTCGTAGGTGAGCGCGAAGGGCTGGTCCGATCCGTGCGCCCGGTGGCAGCTCAGACAGAACACGCCGTTCCGATCGGCATCCACCCGTGACGCGCCGGCGAAGTCGCGCGCGCCCCGCACGACGGTGCGCAGCCGCGGCGTCTCTCCGAATCCCGCTCCGTCGCCGGCATTCCAGTGCGCGGGTGACGTCGTCTGCTTCGCGCGGCCGCGTGCGATCGTGTTCGGCGAGTGCCGTTCGCTGTCGTAGGCGGGGTGGCGCTCGTGGACCCCGTCCCCGTCGCGATCCACGTGGATGCGGCCGCTGAACACGTGGTGGCAGTCGAGGCACACGCTGCTCGCCTCCCGCAGTTCGTCCGAATCGAGGGTGCCGTACGTCACGCTCCGCGCTTCGTAGCGCTCGGGCCCGCTCGCGGCCGGGTTCGTGAACAGCCCGAGATCGGGCGTCCGGTCCGGGGCGCTCGCCCACCGCAGGTTGCGCGCGACGCCGTTGCCGTGCGGATCGTGGCAGTCGGTGCACGTCACGCTCGCGCCCGCCATGCCGCCCCCGTGGCAGCGCTCGCACAGGTCCTCGGCGCCGAGCCCGCGACCGAGGTCGTGGCCGTTCAGGTTGCGCACACCGGGCGCCGCGAAGTGGCCCGCCGATCGCTGGCGGAGACCGTTCGCGTCCGCGCCCACGACGTCCGGAATGCGCTCCTGGTCGTCGTGGCAGCGCAGGCACACGTCCAGCGGGTCCGCCGGCACGAGCGCGCTCGGGCCGCGGCTCGAGTCGGCCGAGGTGTGCGCGAGGTGGCAGTCGGCGCACACCATTGCCCCGCGAACGTGGTAGCGCGGACGTGCGTCGGCGAAGTTCCCGCTCGCCGCGCGCGTCGCGCCGCCCGGATGGAGATCGGCGGACGACGCGTCGCGCCGCGAGGACGTGGGCGCGGAGGACGATGCGGTGACGGCGAGAACGAGCGCGAGCACGAGAGCCGGGCGTTCCATGCGGGCTCCTCAGGCGACGGGACGCGAGCGTGAGGTCGAAGCGGCGGGCTGACTCGCGAGAGACACCCCGCGCGCTTCGCAGTCTCGGAGCCCGTGCGCGGCGCTGAAGGGGCGCGCCCGCGTGCACGTTGCAACGCGGCCGGTTCAGAACACCCAGTGCCGCGCGCCTTCGCCTTCGAGGAACGTCCGCGCGCGCGATCCGTGCAGGATCGCGAGCGTCGCGAGCGTGCCGGCCTCGAGGCACGTGCCGGCGAGCACCGTCACCGCCGCCGGAGCGTCCGCGACCGGCCAGCCGGTGCGCGGATCGAGGATGTGTCCGAGCCTCCGCCCCTGCCAGCGCACGAAGCGGCGCGCGTCCCCGCTCGTCGCGAGTCCGCCGCGCTCGATCTCGATCCGCAGCGGCGCCGCCGAGCCCGTCCGCTCGGGATCGTCCACCCCGACGATCCACGCTCGTCCGCCGCGGCGCGGTCCGCTCGCGAACAGGTCGCCGCCGAAGTTCACGAGCACCGGCGCGTCGAGTTCGGCGCCGACCCGTCCCGCGGCGCGGTCCACCGCGTACTCCTTCCCGATCCCGCCCAGGTCGATTTCCATGCCGCGCTCGAGCGTGATCCGGGGCCGCGCCCAGGCGACCCGGCTCCAGCCGACGTGCGCGAGCACGCCGGCGACCGCCTGCGGGTCGGGTACGCGCTCACCGCCGTCGAACGTCCACACGCGGCGCAGCACGCCCGACGTAACGTCGAAGCTCCCCTCCGAGAGCGCGTGACACTCGGCCGCGTAGTCGAGCAGATTCGCCGTCTCGTCGTCGACGTCGACCGCTTCGCCGTTCGAGGCGTTGATGCGCGCGACCACGCTGTCCGAACGGTAGCGGCTGAACTTGCGCTCGATGCGCTGCGCTTCGTCGGCGGCGATCGCGAGCGCCCGCCGCGCGAGCGGGCGCGAGTCCGTGTCCACGAGCACTTCGCACGGACTCGCCATCGCGACGAACCGCCCGACGAACGTGTCGCCGTCGCGCCGCAGCGTGCGCGACGCCCCGGCGGCCGCCGTCGCGTCGCGCCGCTTCATGCGCCCTCAGAACCCGACGGAGTAGCCGACGAGCACTTCCCCGATGCTCACGGGCGGCATGTGGTCGAACGTGCGCTGAACGCCGATCGCGTCCGGCGGATGTCCGTCGCCCCACTGGCGCAGGTACTCCGCCCGCACGGTGAACTGCCCGGGCGTGGCGCCGAGCCGGAAGCCGTAGGTCGCACCGAGCGTCAGCGAGCGCAGCGGACCGAGCCGCTCGTCGGCGCTCGCGTACGCCGGCAGCGTCGATCCGTCCGGGAGGCCGAACGTGAAGAAGTCCGCGGACGTCTGGCGGTACCAGCGCGCGTGCGGCTGCACGAAGCGGTCGGCGTCGAGATCGCGCCGCACCTTCACGTCGAACGTCTGCGATCGCACGCCCCAGTCGTCGCGGTACGCGCGGTGCGACAGGTAGAGCACGTCGCGCGACAGGTGATAGACGGAGTTCGTGAGCCACGCCGTGCGCTGACGACGGTCGGGACGGCGTTCGGTGAGCGCGTCCACCGTATAGCCCGTCGCGGGGTCGATGCGGCTCACGCGCTTGTAGGGCTCCGTGAGGTAGCCCTCCTCGGCGTTCCGCGTCCAGCTCACGCCGACGAGCCACCTTCGCGTCAGGACGCGAGAGACGCCCGCGAGCACGCTCTTGACGTCCTTACGCTGCGTCGCGTCCGACGTGGGCAGCGAACCGTCGGTGAGTCCCACGGGCGTCCCGCCGATCGGGAACACGCCGTCGTGGTTGACGCCGCCGCCGAGCGTGATCGTCGTGAGCCGCTGGTCCAGCTCGAGCGCGAGCTTCCCCGAGGCGCCGAGCGACTGGTAGTCCTTCTCCCGCGAAAGGTGTCCGCCGGTCGTGACCGTCGCGATCGCCCCGAGCGGCCGCACCCACTCCAGGTCGAGCGAGCCGCGGACGTCCTGGAAGCGATCGAGCGGGATCTGGTCGGCGGCGGTCGTCTTGAGCATGCCGGACGGCGTCGTCACGGTCTGGACGCGGCCCGACGGCGCGGCCCCGCTCGGGGACGCGCCCGTCATGGCGTCGAACCCGAGCCGCGCCGTGACGCGCTGTCCGTCCGGGAAGAGCCTCGTGATCCGCGCGACGGGCTCGACGACGCTCGCGCGCTCGCGCTCCGAGTAGAGCAGCGCACTGCCTTCGAACTGCCACGGGGCGGATTCCTGCGCGTGTGCCCGCACCGGAAGTCCGGCGGCGAGCAGCGTGCACGCCGCCGCGGCGAGCCGCCGGCGCAGCGCGCCGGGACGAGGAGCCGCGTTCAATTGCATCCGCAACCTCCCCCGCCGACGTCGGCGCCGCCCATCGAGCCTTCCTTGCTGAAGTAGATGTGCGCGTCCGCTTCGGCTTCGAGCGGCAGCGGCACGAGACGCATCGACGGCCGGGCGAGCAGGTCCCGGTCCCACGGCTTGACCCTCGCGGCCGCGCAGCCGCCCGTGACGAGCGCGACGGCGAAGACCACGGCGAGGCGGATCGCGGTCGAACGGTGCCGGTTCATCGGGCGCACGCCTCCTCGATGCGCCGCTCGAACTCGGGCGCGGTGCGCGGATCGAATCCCCGATGCACGGCGACCACTCTTCCGTCGCGTCCGATGAGGACGCTCGTCGGCATGGCCGTCACGCCGTAGCGCTCGGCGCACGCCCCGGCCGAGTCCCACGCGATCGAGAACCGCGGGCGCAGGCGCTCGACGAACGCGCGGCCGTCGGCTCGTTCGTGATCGAGTCCAACCGCGAGCACCGTCAGCCCGCGATCCCCGAGGCGCTCCGAGAGTCCGTTCATCCACGGGAACGAGCGCGCGCACGGCGCGCACCACGAGGCCCAGAAGTCGAGCAGCACGACGCGGTCGTGGAACGAGGCGAGCGTCACGGGGCCGTTCGCCGAAGCGACGCGGAATTCGGGAGCAGGATCGCCGGGCCGAAGCGTGGCGCGCGCCTCGGCGCCGCGGGCGAAACACACGAGCAGCAGGAACGCGAACCACGGCCGGACGAGCGACGCGCTTCGCAACGGGGTGCCTCCACGGAAGTGCGCGGGTGCGAGGGGCCCGCGGGACGGTGCAGCCCTCCTCTACACGACCCCGCCCGTCCGGTTCCAGCGCGAAGCCGCGTGCGTGCGCCGAAGCGGCAGAATTGACCACCCCCGAACGCGGGGCCGGGTTGCGCGCGCTTCGCGCCGTGGACTATTCCTGCGCCGATTCCGAATCCCGGGCCTCGGAGGCGATCGCGGTGCACGACGCTCCAGCGTTCCTGACGAACCTCGCGCTCGTCCTCGGCGTCGCGGCCGTCACGACGATCGTGTTCCAGCGGATGCGGATGCCGGTCGTGTTCGGCTACCTGCTCGCGGGGCTCGTCGTGGGCCCGCACGTCCCCGTGCCGCTCGTCGCCGACGTCGAGATCATCCGCACGCTCTCGGAGCTCGGCGTCATCCTGCTGATGTTCTCGCTCGGGCTCGAGTTCCGGCTGCCGCGGCTCTTCGCCGCGGGCTGGGGCGTGCCGATGATCGCGGTACTCGAGACGAGCCTCGTGCTGTGGCTCGGCTACCTCGCGGGCCGCGTCCTCGGCTGGACCGGCCTCGAGAGCCTGTTCGCCGGCGCCGCGATCGCGATCTCGAGCACGACGATCGTCGTGAAGACGCTCGGCGACGGCCGCGCGCGCGCGCCGTTCGTGGACCTCGTCTTCGGCATCCTGGTGTTCGAGGACCTCATCGCGATCCTGCTGCTCGCGCTGCTCACCCCCGTGGCCGCCGGGCACGCGCCGTCCGGGTTCGGCGTGCTCGAGACCGTCGTGCGGCTCGTCGGGTTCCTCGTCGCGCTGCTCGGCGCCGGCATGCTGCTGGTCCCGCGCCTCGTGCGCTTCGTCGTGCGCCTCGACCAGCCCGAGACGACGCTCGTCGCGAGCGTCGGGATCTGCTTCGCGACCGCCCTGCTCGCCCACACGATCGGCTATTCGGTCGCGCTCGGCGCGTTCCTCGCGGGGTCGCTCGTCGCCGAGTCCGGCGAGTCGCCGCGCATCTCGAAGCTCGTCGCGCCGCTGCGCGACCTGTTCGCGGCCGTGTTCTTCGTGTCGGTCGGCATGACGCTCGACCCGCGCGTTCTCGTCACGCACGGCGGGCTCGTGCTGCTGTTCGTCGCGGTCGTGCTGTTCGGGAAGATCGGCGCCGTGACTCTCAGCGCGTTCCTGACGGGCACGGGCATCCGCACCGCGGTCGCGACCGGCATGAGCCTCGCCCAGATCGGCGAGTTCTCGTTCATCCTCGCCGGCGTCGGGCTCGCGGGCGGGGCCGCCTCGCCGCTCCTCACGTCGCTCACGATCGCGGTCTCGACCGTGACGGCCCTCACGACGCCGCTGCTCGTGCGAGCGTCCGGGCCGGTCGCGGCGACGATCGACGGCCGGCTCCCGCGCTCGCTCCAGACGTTCGTCGCGCTCTACGGCTCGTGGATCGAGAACGTGCGCACCCGCCCCGAGACTTCGAGCGAGCGCGCCGCGCTCAACGTCACGCTGCGCCGTCTCGCGCTCGATGCCGTCGTCGTGCTCGGCATCGCGATCGGCGCCGCGGTCGGCGCGCCGTCCGTGGGCGCGCGGCTCGCGACGGCGACCGCGCTTCCGCCCGCGAGCGCGGTCGCAATCGTCGGCGTCGCCGCCGGGCTCGTCGCCCTGCCGTTCCTCGGCGGCATCGTCGGCAACGGCCGCCGGCTCGGCCAGCAGCTCGGCCGCCGCGCGTTCCCCGATCCCGAGCCGGGCCGCCTCGACCGCGCCGCCGCGCCGCGGCGCGCGCTCGTCGTGACGATCCAGCTCGCAACGGTGCTCGTCGTCGGCGCGCCGCTCGTCGCGCTCACGCAGCCGTTCCTGCCGCCGGCGGTGTCGGCCGTGCTCGTCGTGGTCTCGCTCTCGGCGCTCGCCCTCGCCGTGTGGCGCACGGCGAACGACCTGCAGGGCCACGTCCGGGCCGCGGCCGAAGCGATCGTGGATGCGATCGGGCGCCACTCGACCGCCGTGCGCGAGGACGAGGCCGAGCAGGCGCTCCATCGCGCGTACCAGCTGCTGCCTGGCCTCGGCGAGCCCGTGCCGGTGCGGCTCGCGCGCGACGCCGCGGCGATCGGCGCGACGCTCGGCGCGCTCGAACTCCGAGGCCGCACCGGCGCGACCGTCGTCGCGATCTCGCGCGGCGAAGAGGTCGTGCTCGTTCCGGACGGGCACGTCGTGCTGCGCGAAGGCGATGTCGTCGCGCTCGCCGGCACGCGCGAGGCGATCGCCGCGGCGCGCGCGGCGCTCACGACGGAACGCCCGCGATAGTCCGCGGCCGGGCCGTGCAATCCGCACGTCCGACTGACAGACCCGCGGCGGCGGTCTCGTGGGGCGGAGGGCGATCGACGGGAGTCCGCTAACCCGCCTCACGTCAGTCCCTTCCGGCGCTTCCTTCGTGCGATGCCTGCGCCGCGTCCCGGCCGCCTCGCGTCCGCGACGCCGGAATCCACGGCCGCCGCCTCAAGGCCGCCTTTCCCCGACCGAGATTGCCACTGGCAGAAGCGCCCCGGACGGCAGGTCCCCGGGCGACCTGTGCGCATTCACATCGGAGGCTCCTTTCTCATGACCGCGACGAAGACGGCGCTTGTCGTCGACGACTCGTCCGTCATGCGCGAGATGGTGTCGCAGACCCTGCGAAGCGCGGGGTTCGAGCTGCGCGTCGGAGCGAACGGTCAGGAAGGGCTGGACCGTCTCACCGGCACGCCGCCGGACATCATCGTGACCGACGTGTACATGCCGGTGATGGACGGCATCACGTTCGTCCGCGCGGTCCGGGCGCGTCCCGAGTACGGCCGAATCCCGATCCTGATCCTCACGACCGAGACGCGCGCCGAGATCAAGCAGCAAGGCAAGGAGGCCGGCGCGACCGGCTGGATCGTGAAGCCCTTCAATCCGGACATGCTGCTTCAGGTGGTGCAGAAGCTCGTTCCTTGAGTCGACGCAGCGAACGGAGCGATCACGCTCGACGAGTGCCCGAACGCGATGACCGAACAGTCCGGAGAGCGAATGCACACGTTGAACGGAACCTGCAGCGTCGCCGCCTCGAGCGACGGCGTGAACCGGGTTCGGGACGTGAAGCACGAGGTGCGGATGACGCTGGAGCGCGAGTTCTACGCGGCCCAGGACGGACTCGTGCGCGCGAACCGCATCACGAGCGAAGCCGCCGGCCGGCTCGTCCAGGCGTTCACGCAGCTGCGCTCCGCGACGCTCTCCCTCCAGGAAATCCTGACCTGCCACGAAACGACGATGCCGGCGGAGCTGCACGGCGAATTGACGGGACTGTTCCAGATGCTCTCGACGACCGGCAGCCTCGCGACGGAGGGGCTGCAGTTCGACGACCTCGCCTCGCAGCTGCTCCACGAAGTGGACCTGCGACTGCGCGGTCTTCACGCCCTCACCGACAGCATTGCGGCGCCGTTGACGGACGGCGAAGGACGGCCCGCGTGTCCGTCGGGCAGCTCGCTGGACGAACTGGTGCGACTGCTCCGCGGCGGGCGCGACGAACTGACGAAGGTGCAGCCGATCGTGCAACAGCATTCCCTCGACCCCGGAGAAGTGGACCTCTTCTGAGGAAGGCCTCGGGCCTGCGACGAACGTGGACGACGAACTGAAGGAATTCCTGGATCTGTTCTTCGAGGAGGCGTTCGAGAACCTCGGAACGCTCGAGACCGGCCTGTTGCGGCTCGAGACGGCCGGGAACGACGCCGAGCTGCTGAACAGCGTCTTCCGCGCCGCGCACTCCATCAAGGGCGGCGCGTCGAGCTTCGGACTCACCGACGTCTCGCACTTCGCTCACATCATGGAAGGACTCCTCGACCAGGTGCGTCGGGGCGAGCGCACGGTAACGAGCGATCTCGCGAGCCTGCTCCTCCGCGCGACCGACTCCCTGAAGGAGCTGCTCGGCGCGGCGAGAGCGAACGAACCTGCGTCCGACGAGCCGGCCCACGTGCTCGAAGAACTCGAGCGCGCGAAAGCCGACACGGGTACGACGCCGGCCGCAGCTCCGGCGCCCGGCCCGCTCGCGGCGACCGCGACGGCGCCGCTGCCCGAGGCCGGCTTCGCCGAGATCTGGTCCGAGGACGGCCCCGACGTCGTCATCACGGCGTCCAAGCCGGCCGCCGCGCCGTCCGCACCTGCCGCGGGGGCGATCCGCCGGCGCGCGACCGACGCCGACGTCGCGACGTCCATCCGCGTCTCGACGGGCAAGGTCGACCAGCTCGTCAACCTGGTCGGCGAGCTCGTGATCGCGCAGTCGATCGTGACGCAGATCGCGCAGGACCTCCGTCCCGAGTCGCTCGTGCGACTCGGCGAGGCGCTCGCGGACGTCGAACGCAACACGCGCGAGTTGCAGGAACGCGTGATGAGCATCCGCATGGTGCCGATCTCGAGCGTCTTCCACCGCTTCACGCGCGTCGTGCGCGACCTCGCCGCGCAGATCGGCAAACGCGTTCACCTTGAGATGGAGGGTGAAGACACCGAGATCGACAAGGGCGTGATCGAACTGCTCGGCGATCCGCTCACCCACCTCGTCCGCAACGCCGTGGATCACGGAATCGAGACGCCCGAGGAACGCTCCGCCGCCGGGAAGTTCCCCGAGGGCACGCTCAAGCTCGTCGCCCGCACAGAGGGCGGCACGGTGCACATCGAGGTCGTGGACGACGGCAAGGGGCTCGATCGCGAGCGCATCCGCAGGAAGGCCGTCGAGCGCGGACTGCTGCGGCCGGACGAGACCCCGACCGACGAGCAGATCTTCTCGCTGATCTTCCAAGCTGGCTTCTCTACGGCGGCCACGGTCACGGACGTCTCGGGCCGCGGCGTGGGCATGGACGTCGTCAAGCGCAACGTCGAGAGACTCAACGGCGGCTTGCAGGTGGACAGCCGGCCGAATCGTGGCACGCGCATCCGCATCCGTCTGCCGCTGACGCTCGCGATCCTCGATGGCCTGACGCTCGCGGTTGGCGGACACGTGTTCGTGCTCCCGCTCTCGGCGATCGTGGAGTCCTTGCGACCCACGACCGACGACGTGCGGCGCGTGCTCGGCAAGGGCGACGTGATCCTGCTGCGCGGCGAAACGCTGCCCCTCCTCCGCACCCACGCGCTCCTCGGACTCCGGAGCGCGGTCACGGATCCCACACAGGGGCTCGTGGTGATCGTGAGCCACGAAGGCCGCCGCATGGCCGTGTTCGTGGACGAAGTGCTGGGGCAGCAGCAGGTCGTGATCAAGAACCTCGATCTCAACTACCGGCGAGTCGAGGGCACGATGGGCGCGACGATCATGGGCGACGGGCGCGTGGCGCTGATCCTCGACGTCGCCGGCCTCGCGCGGCTCCACGCCGGCCGCCGGACCGCCCGCGACTCCGGAATCGAGATCGCCCAGGCGGTATCCCCATGAAGCACTCCAATGTTCCGAACCCACCCTCCCCTCGGACCGAAACCACACGAATGCGCTGAACCATGCGGCTTCCGATCGTGGAGCCGGGAGCGCACGAGCCCAGGAGGCACGAGATGTTCTCGCTGCAGCTGACCATACGACAGAAGTTCACGCTGCTCCTGTCCCTGTTCACCGTCGGGCTGCTCGCGGTCGGGGCGGTCGGCTTCAAAGGGATTCAGGAGCTTCGCTCGCACGCCGACTCCATGGGGAGGATCCAGGACCTCGCCGCGGTCTCGCTCCCGCCCGTGATCAGCGTCGAACCCGCGTATTTGAATCTCCTCCGCGCGGCTTCCGAGCGACACGAAGGCGACCGTGCGAAGCAAATCGAAGAGGCCAAGCGGAACGAGCAGGAGTACCGGGCGGGGATCGCCGTGTGGAGGACGAAGCTCGCGTCCGAACCCGAGATCGTGAAGCAGCTCGAAGCCCTCGCGGATGACGGCGAGCGCTTCTTCGCGGCCGTGGACGCCGATCTGCTGCCGGCATTCGAGGCCGGCGATCTCGAACGCGCCCGCTCGCTCATGGCTACGGAGCTCAGCGACGTCTACGACGTCTACGAGCCGAAGATCGACGACCTGACGCGCTCCATCACCGCGGCCGAGAACCGCGAACAGGCGGGCTTCGACGGGGTCACGAACACGGTGCGCTGGAGCGTGATCGTGCTCGTCCCGGTCATCACGGCCCTCGCGTTGCTCATCGGAATCACGATGATCGCCGGCATCGTGAGGCGACTGGGGGCGACGCAAGACGTGCTCGCACGGGTCTCCGAGGGCGATCTGACCGCACACATCGTCGAAGGCGTGCCGGATGAGCTCGGCGCCATGGCGCGCTCGACCAATCACCTCGTCGCGTCGCTGTCCGGCGCCATGGGCGGCGTGCTTCAGGCGTCCAACCTCGTCGCGTCGGCCTCTGAACAGCTGTCTGCCGGTGCGACGGACATCTCGTCGGGCGCCCAGGAGCAGGCGTCGAGCCTCGAGGAAACGGCGGCGAGCCTCGAACAGATCACTTCGACCGTGCGCCTCAACTCCGACGCCGCGCAACAGGCGAACCAGCTCGCCACGAATTCGCGCGAGATCGCCGAGCGCGGAGGCCGCGTCGTCGGCACCGCCGTCGAGGCGATGACCGAGATCAACAAGCGCAGCAAAGCCATCGCCGACATCATCACCACGATCGACGAGATCGCGTTCCAGACGAATCTGCTCGCACTGAACGCCGCAGTCGAGGCCGCGCGCGCCGGCGAACAGGGCCGCGGCTTCGCCGTGGTCGCGACCGAGGTTCGCAACCTGGCACAGCGCTCGGCCGGGGCGGCGAAGGAGATCAAGACGCTGATCAAGGACTCGGTCCGCCAGATCGAGGACGGCACGACGCTCGTCAACCAGTCCGGCCAGACGCTCGATGAGATCGTGCAGTCGGTGAAGCGTCTCACCGACATCGTGGCCGAGATCGCGGCTGCGAGTCGCGAACAGACCTCCGGCATCGACCAGGTGAACACGGCCGTGAGCCGCATGGATCAGGTCACGCAGGCGTCGGCGGCGCAAACCGAGGAGCTCAGCGCGACCGCGCAGTCACTCTCGCAGCAGGCCTGCGCGCTTCAGAGCATGGTGTCGAAGTTCAAGCTCGGTCACGAGGGTGTCACAGCGGCGGACCGCTCGGCGGCGGCTCACGCCGCGCCGGCAGCCCCGAAGCTCGCAAAGGTGCTGCCCGGTCCGGGTTCGAGCACCGCTCCGGCGCAGGCCCGCCGCGTCAGGGTCGCCGCGGCCGGCGGTTCCGGCGAATTCGAGGAGTTCTGAGATGAACACCCGTTCGACGACGCCGGCGCACTCCGGGCTTCACGACGGCCGACACCAGTTCCTCACCTTCCGCCTCGGCAACGAGGAGTACGGCATCGAGATTCTCAAGGTCCAGGAGATCAAGGGTTACTCCGCCATCACACCCATTCCGAACTCGCCGCTCCACATCAAGGGGGTGATGAATCTGCGCGGCTCCGTCGTGCCCGTCGCCGACCTCCGTCTGCGGTTCGGCATGCCCGAGCAGGAGTACACGCCGTTCACGGTGATCATCGTCGTGAAGGTCGGGCCGAAGGTCGTGGGGCTCATCGTCGACGCGGTTTCGGACGTGCTCGACATCGAGGCCTCCCAAGTCGAATCCGCTCCGGAATGCGGCGTGGGCGTAGACACCACGTTCCTCACCGGCATGGCGCACGCCGGAGACCGTCTCATTGGGCTTCTCGAGGTCGAGAGCGTCGCGGGGGTCGCGGACGCGGCCGCCGCCGCCTAGGACCGGACGCCCCTCGGCGATCCGCGCAGGGAGATCGAGATGCCAGGAAAGTTCCAGCTCGGGATCAAGCACAAGTTCGGCGCACAGCTCTTCCTGTTCGCCGCCGGGCGAAGGACGCCGTCGCGGACGTGATCCCGCCGCCGCTCAACATGCTCGAACCCATGCTGCTCGCCTATGAAGCGACGGAGCAGCGCGACGGGCCCCGGCGGGCCGCCGCGGTCGGGCGGCTCGAAGCGCTGCACGAGTCGTACGTCGACCGAAGCGCCCACTGGAGCGCGTCGTTCGCGTCCCGACCCCAGCTCGTCGAGCCTCTGCGCAACCACGACCACGCCTGCCGGGAATTCTGGAAGGACGTCGACGGGACGTTCCTGCCGGCTGTCCGGCGCGGCGATCTCGAAGCCGCGCGGCGCGTCCGCATCGAGGAACTGCAGCACCACTTCGCGCAGAACGAGGCCGCGGCCACGGCGCTGACCGCGGCGATCCAGCGGTATCACGACGAGACGCTCGACGCCTACACGACCACCGTGTCGGCGACGAAGAACACGTCGATCGTCATCGCCATCGCCGTGCTCGTCGTGTGCCTCGGGCTCGGATTCTGGATCCTGCACGGAATCGTGGTCCGCCTGGTCGAGACCGCGTCCGCGCTCGAGCGCGTCGCCGCGGGCGACCTGACGGGCCAGGTCGAGGTCGAGGACCACGACGAACTGGGCCGGATGACGTCGCACCTCAACGTCGCGGTGCAGAACATGCGCGCCGCGCTCCGGCAAGTGCTCGAGTCGGCGAACTCCGTGTGCGGGTCGGCCGGCGAGTTGTCCGCGGGCACGAACCAGATCGCGGACGGAGCGCAGCAGCAGGCCTCAAACCTCGAGGAAGCCGCGGCGAGCCTCGAACAGATCACTTCGACCGTGCGCCTCAACTCCGATTCGGCGCAGCAGGCGAACCAGCTCGCGGCGAGCGCGCGCGACGTCGCCGAGCGCGGCGGGCGCGTCGTCGGCACGGCGGTCGAGGCGATGTCCGGGATCAACAAGCGCAGTAAGGCCATCGCGGACATCATCACGACGATCGACGAGATCGCGTTCCAGACGAACCTGCTCGCGCTGAACGCGGCCGTCGAGGCCGCGCGCGCGGGCGAACAGGGCCGCGGCTTCGCCGTCGTCGCGACCGAGGTCCGAAACCTCGCGCAGCGCTCCGCCACGTCCGCGGCCGAGATCAAGACGCTCATCCAGGATTCCGTGCGCGAGATCGAACACGGCGCCGAACTCGTGACCGAGTCCGGCTCGACGCTCGAGGACATCGTCCAGTCCGTGAAGCGGCTCACCGACATCGTGGCCGAGATCGCGTCGTCGAACCGCGAGCAGACGTCGGGCATCGACCAGGTCAACACGGCCGTGAGCCGCATGGACCAGGTCACCCAGTCGGCCGCCGCGCAGACCGAGGAACTGAGCGCGACGGCGCAGTCCATGGCGGCGCAGGCGCGCGACCTGCAGAAGCTCGTCGCGCGCTTCCAGCTCGGCCAGGAGGCCGAGATCTCGTGGGACAAGCTGCGCTCCTGCGTCGTCGCGCTGCCTGCCCCCTCCGCGCGAAAGGTCCTCAAGGGCACGTTCGCGCCCGCGCGGCCCGCCGCGTCCGCCCCCGCTCCCGCGCGCGCCGCCTCGGGCGGCGGCGCGAACGCCTACGAGGAGTTCTGAGACCTTGGATCCGTCCCGTCGCCCGGAGCCTCACACGCCCGCCTCGGCCGCCTCGCGGTTCGATCCGGCGGCGCCGCCGTTCGCCATGCACGACGACGTCAGCCTGGCCGGCGACCTCGCGCGCGCGCTCACCGACGCCGAGTTCCAGAAGCTCCGGGACTTGATCCACCAGAAGACGGGCATCGATCTCGCCGAGGGCAAGAAGGTGCTGCTCGCCTCCCGCCTCTTCCGCCGCATTCGGGCGCTCGGGCTTTCCTCGTACATGGACTACTACCGGCGCGTCGTCGCCGACGAGTCCGGCGGAGAACTCGAGCAGCTCATCAACGCGATCACGACCAACAAGACCGATTTCTTCCGGGAATCGCACCACTTCGCGTTCCTGCGGAACGAAGTGTTGCCGCGCGCCGCGGCTCGCGCCGGGCGCGGCGGCTCGAAGCGCCTGCGCATCTGGAGCGCCGGGTGCTCGAGCGGCGAGGAGCCGTACACGATCGCGATGACGGTGCTCGATGCGCTCGGTTCGGACCGCTCGTGGGACGTGCGCATCCTCGCGACCGACCTCGACACGAGCATCCTCGCGAAGGCCCAGGCGGGTGTGTACCCGCAGGACCGCATCGAGCCCGTGCCCGCCGCGCTCGCGTCGCGCTTCTTCACGAAAGGCCCCCGGGACGGCGAGGTCACCGTGGGCCCCGAGGCGAAGCAGCTCGTGACGTTCCGCCAGCTGAATTTGATCGAGTCGCCGTGGCCGATCCGCACGACGTTCGACGTCGTGTTCTTCCGCAACGTCGCGATCTACTTCGACCGACCGACGCAGGACCGCGTCCTGCGCGGGCTCGCCTCCCACCTCGAGCCGGACGGCAACCTCATCGTCGGCCACTCCGAGAGCCTGCACTGGATGAGCGACTTGCTCTTGCAGGTTTCGAACACCGTCTACCGGCTGAAGGGCGCCTCCCCGGTCCGGCCCGCGGCTCCCGAGGCCTACGTGCCGCCGCCCGCGAAGCCCGTCGCGGCGCCGCGTCCCGCGCGAGCGCCGCTTCCGCCGCCCGCGCCCCCCGCGGCGCCCACGACGGTGACCGAGACGACCACGATGCGCTCGCGCTTCGGCGACCAGCAGCTCCACGTGATCACCGTCGGCGGCGTGTTCGCGAGCGGCGAGCCCGCGATCGTGCGCACGCTGCTCGGCTCGTGCGTCGCGGCGTGCCTCTGGGATCCCGACGCCGAGGTCGGCGGCATGAACCACTTCCTGCTCCCCGAGGGCAGCGGCGGCGGACCGTCGGCGCGCTTCGGCGTTCACGCCATGGAGCTCCTCATCAACGAGATCATGAAGCGCGGCGGCGACCGCCGGCGCTTGAAGGCGAAGGTGTTCGGCGCGGGCCACGTGCTTCACGCCCACGGCTTCGACTCGCAGGTCCCGAAGCGCAATGCGGACTTCGTTCGCGACTTCCTCCACCGCGAAGGCATTCCGATCGTGAGCGAGCGGCTCCTCGGACGGCTTCCGCTCGAAGTCCGCTTCCAGACGGACTCGGGACGCGCGTTCGTCCGCGCGCTCGAGCCCTCGACGGCCGCCCGCGTCGAGCGCGAAGAGGAGACGTACGTCGAAGAGGCGAAGCACACCGTCGAGACGCCGGCCACGAACGGCGTGGAGCTCTTCTAATGGACGCGAAGCGTCCGTCTCTCACGTGCACGCCCGGCGGCGCCGCGCAGGGCCGCAAGATCCGGGTGCTGGTCGTGGACGATTCCGCGCTCATGCGCGAGGTGCTGCGCCGCATCCTCTCCCGCGATCCCGCGATCGAGGTCATCGGCACGGCGGGCGATCCCGTCGCAGCCGAGACGCGGATGCGCACGGACCCGCCCGACGTGCTGACGCTCGACGTCGAAATGCCGCGCATGGACGGACTCACGTTCCTCGAGAAGCTCATGCGCGAGAACCCGACCCCCGTCGTGATGATCTCGGCCCTCACGGAGCAGGGCTGCGAGACCGCCCTGCGGGCCCTCGAGCTCGGCGCCGTGGACATCGTGACGAAGCCGAAGCTCGACATCGACCGCGGAACTCAGGCGCTCGGCCAAGAGATCGTCGAGAAGGTGAAGGCCGCGGCGTGCGCGCGACCGCGCCGTCCGGCGGCGCCGCCGCCCGCGGCTGCGGGCGTTGCGCCACCCAGGGCGTTCGTGCATCCGCTCCTGAACGGAGCGACGCACAAGGTCATCGCGATCGGCGCGTCCACCGGCGGCACCGAAGCGCTGCTCACGGTGCTTCGCGAGCTCCCGGCCGACGCGCCGGGCACGGTGATCGTCCAGCACATGCCCGCGGGCTTCACGCGCGCGTTCGCCAACCGGCTGGACGGCGTCTGCCGCGTGCGCGTGAAAGAGGCCGAACACGGCGACCGCGTGATCCCCGGTCACGTTCTGATTGCGCCGGGCGACCAGCACATGGTCGTCGTCCGCGACGGCGCGAGCGCCGTCGTCCGGCTCAACTCCGATCCGCCCGTCGGATACCACCGTCCGTCGGTGGACGTGCTGTTCGAGTCGTGCGCGAAGAGCCTCGGCGCGAACGCCGTCGCCGCGATCCTCACCGGAATGGGCGCCGACGGCGCGCGCGGCCTGCGCGCGATGCGCGACGCCGGCGCGCGCACGGTCGCCCAGGACGAACCGAGTTGCGTCGTCTATGGCATGCCGCGCGAAGCCGTCCTGCAGGGAGGCGTCGAGGTCGTGGCGTCGCTCACCGACATCACATCCACCCTGTTGCGTCTGCTCGCCGAAGCCGGCCTCGACCGCCCTCGGGGCCCTGTGGGGGGCCGCAAGGCCGCCTGACCACGAGGGAGTCCACGCCATGAGAATCCATCCCGCCGTCCTGATCGCGCTCGCCGCCGCCGCGAACGCCCGCGTCGCCGCCGCCGAGGTCGTGCTCTCGTCACACGCCGCCGCGCTCTCGTCCTACGTCGGGCGTGGCGTCACGCTCACGAATCGCCCGGTGCTTCAGCCCGACGCGTCGCTGCGGATCGGGAATGACCGCTTCGCGGGCGTCTTCACAGCATGGGCGAACGTCGAGCCCGCCCGCTACCGCGGGACGAACGAGCTCAGCCAGTCGCTCGGCAACGAATCCGGACCGAGCGAAGTCGACCTCACCGCGGAGTTCGACGGCGCGCTGGGCCCCGCGGCGGTCGCGTTCGGAACGATCGGCTACGTGTTCCCGAACGACGCGGGCAGCACGTCGGCCGCGAACACGCTGGAGCTGTTCGCCCGCATCGACCGTCCCGGTGTCGTGAAGTCGCGGCTCGCCGGCTATCTGGACGTGCAGAAGATCGAAGGCGCCTACCTCGAGGGTGCACTCGCGTGGACGCCGCCCCTGCACGCGTCGTGGACACCGGAGCTCGGCCTGACCGCCGGCTGGTCGGCGGGCCAGGAGGTCCACTCCGGCCAGCTCGCGACGTTCGCCGAGGCGGGGCTCACGCACGTCGACCTGTCGGCGACGAGTTCGTTCGTGCTCGGCGCGGCGACGTTGTCGCCGAGCGTGCACGCGATGGTCGCCCGCGACCCGTACGCGCGCATCGTGGCACCGGGACGCGAACGAGACGCGAAGGTGTGGTTCGGGCTCACGGTCGGCGGGAGCCGCTCGTGGGCGGGGGTGCGCGCACCCATGGCCGCGGAACCGGAGGAACAGCAATGAGCGGATCGCCGACGTCCTACCTGGGAAGCGTCTCCGAGACGTGGACCGCCACCCTCACGCTCGGCATCGAGGGCGCCGCGTTCGGCCCGGACCTGCAGCCGGAACTGTCCGCGTTCGTGCACATCACCGGGGACTGGCAGGGACTCATCATGCTGTGCGCGACCCAGCGGCTCGCGCGCCGGGTCACGGCCGCGATGTTCGACCTGCCCCCCGAGGACGTCGCCCCCGAAATGGTGCACGACGCGTTCGGCGAGATGGCGAACATCCTCGCCGGCCAGGTCAAGGGGCAGATGACCGGCACGAGCGCGCTCTCGCTGCCGACCGTCGTCGAGGGCGACGGACACCACGTCTTCGTCCCCGACGTGCGGGCGATCGAGGACCGCAGTTTCACTTGCGAAGGCGAGCCGATCTGGGTGCGGCTCTACGAACACGTGCGCGTCGCGTCGAGCCGGCACCACCCGGCGACCGATGCCCGAAAGGAGGCGGCGTGAGAATCTTCATCGTGGACGACAGCATGGCCATGCGCATGCTCGTGAAGCGGGCGCTGCGCGAGGCCGGATACGGCGATCACACCATCGAGGAAGCCGCGAACGGCAAGGACGCGCTCGAAGCGATCACGAAGAGCCCTCCGGACCTCGTGCTCTCCGACTGGCACATGCCCGGCCTGACCGGCATGGAACTGCTCGCGGCGCTCCGGCAGGCGAACGTGAACGTGCCGTTCGGATTCGTGACGACGGAGGGCACGGCGGAGATGCGTCAGAAGGTGAAGGATGCGGGCGCCCAGTTCCTGATCGCGAAGCCCTTCACGGCCGACGCGTTCAAGCAGGCCATCCAGGAAGCGGCCTGAGCGCGGACGCCGGGGAGCCGCCGCCCTTCGAGCGGTGACGCGAAAGCGCCGCTCCGGGGCCGGCGAACTCCACCCCTCAATCGAAGTCGCCCGAAACCGAGACTTCCCGAAGCCTCCCACTCGAAAGGACGAAGCCGTGTCCCAGCTCTCCCAGACCTTCCGGTTCAACGAAGAGAACCTCGCGCTGCGGCGCGCGTTCATGCGCTTCGACGACCGGGACGTGCGGACGCTCGCATCGCTGCACGACTGGGCCCGCGGGGTCGCGCCGGCGATCGCGCACGAGTTCTACGACCACCAGTTCGAGTTCGCCCCCACGCGGGCGTTCTTCGTGCGCGTGGCCGAGAAGAAGGGCGTCTCGCTCCAGACTCTTCGCGAGGGACTCGAGCGTGCGCAGGCGAACTACTTCGTCGAGATCTTCGCCGAGGCCCGGTCGTCGGGAGGCTTCGGCGCCGCGTACATCGACAAGCGGCTCGCGGTCGGCCTGCTCCACTTCCAGATCGACCTGCCGCTCAAGTGGTACATGGGCAGCTACGCGATGTACTTCGACCTCGTCCGCAAGCACCTCGCCCGCAGCTTCCCGTTCGACTTCGCCCGACGTCATCGCGCCGAACGCTCCATCCAGGTCGCGTTCAACTACGACATGCAGGCCGTCGTGGACGGCTTCGTCTTCGACATGTACCGGACGGTCGGGCTGCGCATGGACACGATCGAGCTCCCGAACTCCGCGCTCGACATCTCGGACGCCTATGCCCAGCTGAAGGGCGGCATTCGCGGCGCGCTCGAAGGACTGTGCGACGCGAGCCGCGAACTCGGGCGCGCGAGCCACGAGCTGTCGGCCGCCGCCGAGACGCTCTCGACCGACGTCCAGCGTCAGGCCTCTTCCCTCGAGGAAACGGCGGCCTCGATGCACGAAATCTCGGCGACCGTGGACCGCAGCGCGGCGGACGCGCGCGAGGCGAGCCGGCTCGCCGTCACGTCCGGAACGTCGGCGTCCGGCGTGCGCGAGCTCTCAGCCGTGGACGCGATCGAGCAGATCAAGACGTCCTCCAAGGAGATCGCGGGGATCGTCGGGCTCATCGACGAGATCGCGTTCCAGACGAATCTGCTGGCGCTGAACGCCGCCGTCGAAGCCGCGCGCGCCGGCGAGCAGGGTCGCGGCTTCGCGGTCGTCGCGAGCGAGGTGCGCTCGCTAGCCGGACGCAGCGCGACCGCCGCGCGCGAGATCAAGGCACTGATCGAGACCGCCGTCGCGTCCGTGGATGCCGGCGCCGAGCGCGTGAAGCACGTGGCGCGCATGGTGGAGCACATCGCCGTCGCTGCGAACGAGCAGGCGCAGGGCGTGCGCGGCGTCAATTCGGCGCTCGGCGACATGGACCAGTTCACGCAGCGCTCGGCGGCCCAGGCCGAGCAGCTCACCGCGACCGCGATGACCCTCACCGAGCAGGCGGAACGCGTGAGCGACATCACGAGCCAGCTGGAACTCGGGCGCACGTGCCGCTGGGAGGATTCCACCGGCCTCGAATCGCCCGAGGCCCGGCGCAGGGCCCGGGCGGCCTGAGCCGGCGATGCTCCGTCACCCCGCCCCGCGACGTTCGGAGGACCTCACATGAGTCGGGCGCTGCCCACGGTCCAGCAGGTGTCCGCGCTGATCCACTCCCTGACCGGCCGGAACGTACAGCTCAAGTCGGTTGGACCGATCGCGCGCGCGAAGGTCACGCCGGGCCTCGTCGCCGTGTATCGCAGCGACGACGGAGCTCTCGGCGTCACGATCGCGTGCGACGTCGCGTTCGCCGCGGGGGTGGGCGCCGCGCTCACGATGATCCCCGCCGACGTCGTGAAGGAGTGCGCGCAGGACGGCGAGCTGACCGAGCGCCTGACGGAGAACGCGCACGAGGTTCTGAACATCGCGGCGGGGCTCTTCAACGACCGCGGCGACGCGCACGTCGCGCTGACCGAGATCGTGCCGCCGAAGGCGGACGTCCCCGCGGCGGTCACCGCCGTGCTCGACAAGCCGGGCGCGCGCCTCGACCTCGAAGGCGCGGTCGAGGGGTATCCGCCCGGACGCCTGACCCTGTTCGTTCCCTAGTTCGCGCGCGTCGCCGTCCGGCGCGGCCCCGGCCCGCCGTGCCGCGCGAACCAGTCGAGCCACACCTCGAAGCGGTGCACCTGGTGCGCCGGCTCGAGCAGCGGGTGGCGCTCGCGCGGGTAGGCGTGGAATTCCGTCTCGACGCCGAGGTCGCTGAGCGCTCGGTAGAGTTCGACCGACGACACGAAGCCCACGCGGTCGTCCTCCTCGCCGTGCAGGATCAGCGTCGGCGTCTTCGCGTTCCGGACGAACCGGATCGGGTTCACGCGGTCGAAGTTCGCGGTCTCGCGCCAGGGGTTGCCGAGGTACTCCCACTCGGCCGCGACGCCGTGGTTGATGTCGGAGACGCTGTACTGCACGAACACGTCGTTGACGCCGGCGCCCACGACGAACGCGCGGTAGCGCTGGACGTGCGTGAGCGTCCACGCGCTGATGTAGCCGCCCCACGACCAGCCGCCGAAGAAGAGCCGCGCCGGATCCACGCGCCCGGCCGCGATCAGGGCGTCCACGCCGCTCTCGATGTCCATCTGCTCGATCTCGCCGAAGCGTCCGCGGTTCGCCGCGTAGAACGCGTGCCCGTAGCCGAAGCCGCCGCGGTAGTTCGGGCGCAGCACGGCGTAGCCGTTCGAGGCGAAGAACTGCGTCGTCGCCGAGAAGCGTTCGCTCGACACCTCGTCGGGTCCGCCGTGCGGGTTCACGTACAGCGGCGGCCGAGCGCCCGCGCGCAGTCCGCGCGGCAGCGTGAGCAGCCCCTCGATCTCGATGCCCTCGGCGTTCCGCCAGCGGACGCGCTCCGTCGGCCCGAGCGGCCAGCCCGCGACCTGCGGATTGAGGCGCGTGAGCGTGCGCGAGCGACGCGTCGCGAAGTCGAGCACCCGGACGTCCGTCGGCTCGAGGTTCGTCGAAGCGAGGGCGACCGCGCCGGTGCCGTCCGGGAGCAGCTCGAAGTCGTCCTCGAAGAACACGTCGGCGGGACCGACCCCGACGGGCGCGCCCCCCTCGATCGCGAAACGCTCGAGCGCGCTCGTCGTCCGCTCGAGCGTGCGAGCGTACACGGAGCGCGAGTCGGGCGACCACGCGATCGAGCCGAACGCGCGGTCGCGATCCGGCGCGAGATCGCGCGCCGCACCGCTCGCGACGTCGTAGAGCCGCAACGCGTTCAGCAGGCTCAGCGACTCGTGCGCGACGAGGAGCGCGATCGAGCGTCCGTCGGGCGACCAGCGCGGTGCGACGTAGAACCCCGGGGCGCGTTCGAGCGTGCGCACGATCGCGCCGTCCCGGGCCGAGACGATTCGTGGCGTGAGCCGGTTCGACACTTCGTAGGGATCCCCCGACGACGCGACGAGCACCGCGAAACGCGTGCCGTCCGGCGACCACTCGAAGTCCGCGACGCTCTCGATCGCGTTCGTGATCGCGCGCGGCTCGCCGCCCTCCCGCGCCACGACCCACAGCCGCTCGCCGCGCCACTCGCGGTCCCACGCGATCACGCCGCCGGTCTTCCACCGCGCCCGTCGCTCGGCCTCGCTCGTCGGCGACGGGGCGGTGAATGCGATCCAGCGCCCGTCGGGCGAGAGTCGCGGCCGCCCCGGTTCGACGTCGCCGGTCGGAATCGTCTGCGCGTCGCCGCCGTCGAGCGGCAGGCGCTGGAGTTTCGGCGTGCCCTTCACGCTCCGTACGAACAGCAGTTCGCGCCCGTCGCGCGACCACACCGGCTCTCCGGCGCGCTCCTTCGCGTGCGTCAGCTCCCGGGCCGGACCGCCCGCGAGCGGGGCGATCCAGATCTGACGCTCGCGCGTCCAGCCGGCCTGCGTGTCGTCGTCCGACGGCTTCGCAGCGGAGTCGAAGCTCGCGGTCGCGACGAGGAACGCGACGGTGCGTCCGTCGGGACTCAGCGCCACGTCGCTCGGGAAGGCGAGCTTCGCGATCTCGGCCGCCGGAATGCCGGCCGCGTGCGACGGCGGAGCGAGGAGCGCCGGCACGAGTGTGACGGCGAAGAGGAATCGGCGGAACGTCGGCATGAGGACCTCGCGGGCACGGAGGAACGCGGTGGACGCGCCGGGCGTCCCGGCGCGCCGAAGCTACCCTCGGCCCGCGCCGCCGGCAATCGCGGCCCGCCCGCGCCGTCCGCGCGTGTATAGTGCGCCTCCCTCGATCCACACCTCCCGGAGAGTCCGCATGAGCGACGAAGTCCGCGTCCGCGTCCGCCGCCTCGAACACGCACTCGACCTGCCGCTGCCGGCCTACGAGTCCCCGGGCGCCGCGGGCCTCGACGTGCGCGCCGCCGTTCGCGAGCCGCTCGACATCCCGGCGGGGGGCATCGCGCGCGTCCCGACCGGCCTCTCGGTCGAAATCCCCGCCGGCTTCGAGATCCAGGTGCGTCCGCGCTCGGGGCTCGCCGCGCGTCACGGCATCACGCTTCCGAACAGTCCCGCGACGATCGACTCCGACTATCGCGGCGAACTCACCGTGATCGTGCAGAACCTGGGCGCGTCCCCGTTCGTCGTCGCGCGCGGCGACCGCATCGCGCAGCTCGTGCTGCAGCGCGTGCCGCGCCTCGTCTGGGAGGAAACCGACGCCCTCTCCGAGACGGCTCGCGGCGCCGGCGGCTTCGGCCACACCGGCCGCCGCTGAGCGGCGCGCACGGCGCGCCGTGCAGATTGCACGCAGCGCCGCCGCCGCCGCGCCGATCGCGGCCCGGATCGCACGCGTAACGGCCGCGTAACGGGCGGTTTCCCCTCGCGCGAGGTCGCGCCGGACGAGGCACGTCGCTTGCCCCGCTCCCCCGTGGCGCGGCGCCCGATCCCGAGGCGCTCCGCGCCCTCGGGGCCACGGGACGAACCATGACGCGGACGCGCGAATCCGGCATCACGCTGAGCGAGCTGCTCATCACGCTCTCCTTCGGAGCGGTGCTCGCGCTCGCCCTCGGAACGGTGCTGCTCGGCGGCGGACCCGGCCCGCGCGGCGCCCGCGAGCCCGACGAGCGAGACGCCGTGCGCGCCGCGCTCGGGCGCCTCGCCTCGGACGTTCGCGCGGCGCGCCCCGCCTCGGGCGGCGGCGGGCCCGCGGTGCGCGCCGCGGATTCGCTCGAGATCGTGCTCGCGCTGCCGGCGGGCGACGGGCGCGACGAAGGCGCGCGCGAACTCGTCCGCTGGACGCTCGACCTCGACCGCGACGGCGACGCGGACTCGCTC
>JBGAOA010000038.1:0-45102 GCA_044222065.1 Candidatus Eiseniibacteriota bacterium | reverse complement strand
CGACGGCGAACAGCGCGACGTTCGTCGCGACGTGCCAGGCCGTGAACGGCACGGCGGCGACGAGCGACGCGACGAGCTGGCCGAACAGCGCGGCCGTGGCGAGGTTCGTGAGCAGGTCGTACCACAGCGTGAGCGCGATCGCGGCGACCGCGAGCACGGCGGCGCGCATCGGCCACGAGGCGCTCGAGAGCCGCGTGCGCGCAAGCGCCGCGCCGACGACGCCGGCGGGCGCGAGTCCCAGCACCTGGGCAGCCATCACGAGCGGGTGCGCGACGCCGTAAGGGTTGAGCGCGCTGAAGACGAAGATCGTCGCCGCGCCGACGAGCGCGCCATCCGCGGCCCCGAGCAGCACGCCCGACAGGAACGCCACGAGGGTGAGGATCTCGAAGTTCGGGATGTTCTCGGCGTAGGCGCCGGTGAGTCCGGCCGCCACCATCAGCGACGCGTACGCGAGGCGGCGCGGAGTGAACGAGCGGGCGATGACGAAGCTCCTCGGGATGGGATCGGACGGGAGCCGGACGGGTCGCGCAGGTTAGCGACCGCCGTCTGCGAGCGTCAACCGCGAAGCGCGGGACTCAGGCGCGCGCGGCGCGCGCGTGCGCGGCGCGGCGCAGCGCCTCGTACGCCTTCTCGGGCACGCGCTGCGAGCCGAGGTCCACCGCGCGCGAGGCGCCGTGGTAATCCGAGCCGCCGGTCGCGAGCAGCTGGTGCCGGCGCGTGAACGCGAGCCAGCGCCGCTGCGTGGCGTTCGCGTGGACGGGATGCCACACCTCGACGCCCTGCAGCCCGACCGTCACGAGTTCGCGCGCGACGGCCTCGTCGAGCTGCGCGCCCGGATGCGCGAGTACCGCGACGCCGCCCGAATCGCGCACGAGCGCGATCGCCTCGGCCGGCGAGAACGCCGGCCGCGGAACGAACGCCGCGCCGCGCGCGCCGAGGAAGCGCCGGAACGCGTCCTCGAGGTGGTCGGCGTGCCCCGCGTCCACGAGCGCGCGGGCGATGTGCGGCCGGCCGACGACGCCGCCGCCCGCGCGCCCGAGCACGTCGTCGAGTTCGAGCGGCACGCCGAGCGACTCGAGCCGCTCGAGGATCGCCCCCGCGCGCTCGACGCGCTCGTGCCGGAAGCGCTCGAGCCGCGTCAGCAGCGGAGCGTGGTCGGCGGCGACGAAGTAGCCGAGCAGGTGCAGGTCGGCGCCCGCGCGCGAGCACGAGATCTCGATGCCGGGCACGAACGCGATGTCGTCGCCGCACGCGGCACGCCCTTCCTCGAGCCCGGCGACCGTGTCGTGGTCCGTGATCGCGAGCGCGATCACGCCGCGTCCGCGGGCGCGCTCGACGAGCCGGGCGGGGGTCAGCTCGCCGTCGCTGAAGAGCGTGTGGGCGTGGAGGTCCACGCGCCGGATCGGGCCCGCGCCCGGGGCCCCGGACATCAGCGCCGCTCCGGTCCCGGACGCAGGGCGCGGATGCGGTTCACGACCTCGGGGTTGTTCGGCTGGATCGCGTAGGAGCGCTCGAACGACGCGAGCGCATCGCCCGCCCGCCCGGCCGACTCGTGCGCGAGCCCGAGCTGGTAGTGCAGGTCCGCCGCCATCTCGGGCGCGATGTGGTTGCGCGACAGCGCGCCCTGGAATTCCGCGGCGGCCTCGTCGAAGCGGCCCTGGTCGAGCAGGCAGCGGCCGACCATCTCGGCGCAGCGCAGCTCGAAGCCGGGCGTGCGTCCCGCGGTGCGGAACGAATCGACGGCCTGCTCGAGCAGCCCCATCTCGCGGTACGTCATGCCGAGATCGTAGTGGCCCTGCGGGTCGCCGCCGAGCTGCACCTCGACGCCGCGCTGGAACTCGGCGACGAGCGAGCCGAGGTCGAACGTGACCGCTTCCCCACGGCCCACGGCGACCTCGACCCGGCCCATCTCCATCTGCGGCGAATCGGGTGCGGCGCCGACCGGGGCCGCCGCGAGCGCCGGCGCTCCGGCGTCGCCCGTCAGCCGCTGCAGGCGGCGGCGCGCGACGGCGTTGCTCGCGTCGTAGGCGAGCGCGCGCTCGAACCAGCCCTTCGCGGAATCGTTGTCGCCCTCGTTGAGCGAACGGTCGCCGAGTTCGCAGGCGACCTGCGCCGCCTCGACGTGATCGCGGCGCAGCTCGCAGTTCTGGAGCCACAGCGTCATCACTTCGCGTCCGGCGTGCGTGGACTTGCCCAGGCTGCGATAGATCGTCGCCGCGCTGTCGTGCTGGCCGAGCGAGTCGTACGCGCCGGCGGCCTCGACGAGCGTGTGGCTCGCGGCGTCGCGCTCGCCCGCGCGGAACTGCGACTGCGCGAGCTGCAGCAGGTCCTCGACGCGCCGCACCTGCGCGGCGCGGCGTTCGGCCGCTTCGGCCTCGGGGTCCGCCGCCGCGGGCGCGGACGCCGACGCGAACGCCAGACCGGGCGCCTCGGCCGTCGCGTGCGGCGCGACGCCGACCGGCGCCTCGTCCTCGGCGACGGGCGCCTCTTCGATCACCTCGGCCGCCTCGGCCGGCGCGTCCTCGGGAACCTCGATCGCCGCGGGCGGCGGAGCGGGCGCGAGCGAGCTGCCGTGCTCGATCCCCTGCGCGGCCGCGCCGGGCGCGACGGTGTTCGCGAAGCTCGCCATCTCGCGCTCGACGGTCTCGAGCCGCGGCGCCTCGAAGCGCGGCGGCGCGGTCTCGGCGGTGGGCGCCGGCTCCTCGATCGCGATCTCCGGCTCGGCGTCAGCGACCTCGGGCTCGCTCGTCACGAGCGACGGCAGGCGCGGCGGACCGACGTGCGCCTCCGCCGTGCCCGGCAGCGACAGCGCCGTCGGATCGTGCACTTCGTACGCCGCCGGACGCGCGGGCGCAGGAGCCGGCGCGCTCGCCGCGGACGACTCGGCGGCGCCGCCGCTCAGCTGGTCGGCGCGCGCGCGGCAGCGATCGGCGTCCTGCAGGAGCCCGGCACGCTGGTAGTTCGTCGCGGCCTCGAGCCAGGTCGTGGACGAGGCCGGCTTGTCGCCGAGCAGCACCTGCACTTCGGCGAGCCGCTCGAGACCCTTGATGTTCTCGGGGCACGTGTCGAACGCCTTGCGGAGCGACGTCGCGGCTTCCTCGAGCCGGTCCTCGCGCACGAGCCCTTCGGCGAACTGCATGTAGTAGAGCGCCGACTCGGTCGTCAGTCCGTCGAGCGCGTGCAGCGCCGCGAGTCGTTCGAGCACGGACGACGGCGAGAGCGACAGCCGCAGCATCTTCTTGCAGACGGCGATCGCGTTCTTGTAGAGCCCGGCCTTCTCGTACGCCGCGGCCGCCGTCAGGTAGCGCTGCGCCGCGCTGTTCAGGTCGCCCTTCTTGAAGTGAAGGTCGGCGAGGAGGACGAAGTTGTACGGGTCCGAATCCTCGACCTGAATCAGCTTTTCGTACTCGGCGAGGGCCCCATCGAGATCGCCGTTCTGGACGCATCGCTGCGCCCGGCGCTTGATTTCGATCGCCTTTTCCAAGCTGTCCGTCTCCGCCGGCCGCGCGTCATGCGCTCCGGGTGCGATGCACCGCCTAGGCGTTCAAGGATGCGCGCACCGCGTCGAGACACCCCCGAACGGCGGCGTCCAGCGCTTCGCGAGTGCGGCGCAATTCCATCTCCACGGCTTCCTTATCGGCGCCCTCCGGCAGGGACTTCAGGTTGATTTCGACGTTGAGGAGCGCGCCTTCGGCCCCCGCCCGGCCGAGCCATCCGGCCACCCCGGCGTCCGTAACGGCGTTCACGTTCCCGCGTTGCGCGGCCTTTCCGGCGAGCGCCACGACCTGGACGCACGCCGCCGCCGTCTCGAGCGGGACGCGGGCGGCCCCGAGGTCGGCCGCGGCGAGCGCCTTCGCCTTGTCGGCCTGCTCCCCCGCGGTCGCCTCAGGGAGCCGCCGGGCCCGCAGCACGGCGTCGAACGCCTCGGCGTCCCGGCGCGCGAGCCCGAGCAGTTCGCGGCGCAGCGCGTCGGCCCCCGCCTTGATGTCGCGCATCTCGGCCTCGGCGGCCGCGTACTTCTTCTTCCCGATCGTGAGGTTCGCGACCATCGTCGCGAGCGCGCTCGCGAGCGCGCCCGCGAGCGCCGACACGGTACCGCCGCCCGGCGTCGGCGTCGGCCCGGCGACGTCCTCGAGCACGCCTCCGAGCGTCACGGCCTCGGTGAGCGGCGGGCGCTTGAGCCGCAGCTCGAGCACCTGGTCGCGGCGGAAGTTCTCGAGCTGGAGCGCGTGCTCGGCGACGTCGAGCATCGCCGCCTCGGGGATCAGGCCGACGACCTCGCAGCCCTGCACGGCGGCGCCGTGGCGCGCCGCGACGTCGCGGATCAGCGCCATCACGCGATGGATCGGCGTCGCCTCGGTGTTGACGAGGTTCATGCTCACCTGCGCGCGCCGCCCGCCCTCGATCGAGAAGCCGAGCGCGCGCACGTTCCTCAAGCCCCCGCTCTGCTCGCGCACGCTCGCCGCGATCGCCTTCGCGACCCGCACGTCGGGCGTGTTGAGGTTCGCGTTGAACGCGACGAGGAAGCGCCGCGCGCCGACGGCCGTCGCGCCCGCGGTCGCGTGGATCTTCGAAGGCCCGAAGTCGGGCACGCGGTTCGCGTCGCGCCCGATCGCCTCGCGCAGGCCCTCGAACTCGCCGCGCCGCACGTCCGCGAGGCTTGTCCGGTCGGGCCGGGACGCCGCGGCCTCGTACAGGAACACGGGGATCGCGAGCTCCTCGCCGATGCGCTTCCCGACGCGGCGCGCGAGTTCGGCGCAGTCGTCGAGCGTCACGCCTTCGACCGGCACGAACGGCACGACGTCGGTCGCGCCCATGCGCGGGTGCTGGCCCTTGTGGTGGTTCAGGTCGATGAGTTCGCGCGCCTTCGCGACGACGCGGAACGCCGCCTCGCACACGGGATCGGGCTCGCCCGCGAACGTCAGCACCGAGCGGTTGTGGTCCGGGTCCATCTCGGAGTCGAGCAGGATCACGCCCGGCGTTCCGGCGATGGTCTCGATCAGCGCCTCCACCACGTCGCGGCGGCGGCCTTCGGAAAAGTTCGGAACGCATTCCACGAGACGGGCCATGCGGGGATCACTCCGGAAAGAGGTCGGTCGTCGAGCGAGATCGCGGCGGGATGCTAGCGGCTCGGCGGGACGGCGGACAACGCCGCGGCGCCGCGCGGCCCTCTACGGCCACACGCGCCGTTCGATCGTCGGGAGCGCGAGGTCGGCGCCGCGCATGAACACCGTGTCGGGCCGCACGGAAGGCATCCAGTACGGCAGTTCCTCGAGCGACTCGCACTCCCACACGACGGCATCGCCGTTCGCGCCGGCGTTCAGGTGGCCGCACTCGGCCTCGACGCCGAGCGCCTTCGCCGCGTTCCACGTGATCGCGAGCAGCGTCTCCTCGGCGTCGAAACCGCAGAGCCGCGAGGCGAGTGCCGCGCATTCGAGCAGCGACTGGGCCGGCGCCGTGCCGGGGTTGAAGTCGGTCGCGATCGCGACGCGCGCGCCGCTCTTCCGGAGCATCGCCGCGTCGGGCAGGTGCTGGCGCAGCGTGAGCGCCGCGGCCGGCAGCAGCACGCCGACGACGCCGGCGTCCCCGAGCGCCTTCCAGTCGGATTCGTTCGCGCACTCGAGGTGGTCCGCGGACGTCGCGCCGAGTTCGGCGGCGAGCGCCGCGCCGCCCGAGCGCGCGGTCTGGTCGGCGTGGAGCTTCACGGCGAAGCCGTGCGACTTCGCGCACGCGAGCAGCGTCCGGCACTCCTCGACCGTGAACGCGACCGGGTCGCAGAACACGTCCACGGCGCTCGCGAGTTCGCGCCGCTTCACCTCGGGCAGCGTGCGCTCGCACAGTTCCTGGACGAGCGCCTCGCGACGCCCCTGGAACGACTCGGGCAGCGCGTGGAGCAGCAGCGCGGTGCGATGGACGCGCACGGGCACGCGCTGGGCCGCGCCGCGCATCAGTTCGAGCAGCCGCACTTCCGCGTTCGGCGTGAGGCCGTAGCCGCTCTTCACCTCGACGACGGTGCAGCCGTTCGCGCGCCAGCGTTCGAGCCGGTTCGCGAGCGTCTTCTCGAGCGCGTCGTCGCGCTGCTCGAGCGTCGCGCCCACGGTCGAGCGGATGCCGCCGCCCGAGGCGGCGATGTCGGCGTAGCTCTCGCCCTTGAGCCGGCGGTGGTACTCGCTCGCGCGGTGACCGCCGAAGATCATGTGCGTGTGACAGTCCACGAGCCCCGGCGTGACGAGCCGCCCGTTCGCGTTCAGCGGGCGCGCGTCCTTGTGGCGCGCGAACAGCTCGTTCGCGGGCCCGACCTCGAGCACGCGGCCGTCGCGGAACACGATCGCGCCGCGCGGATAGCGCAGGATCGAGCGGCCTTCGAGGTCCGGCGTCACGACCTCGGACGTGTTGTGCACGATCAGGTACGACGTGCGCCCCTGCACGGACTTGACCGACGGATCGCGCGGATCGAGCAGCGACATCGCCCCTACCCCGTCACGCCCGGCAGGTTCATGCCGGTGCGCTTCGCGTGCGCGACCGCTTCCGGGTAGCCCGCGTCGGCGTGACGCATGACGCCCGTGCCCGGGTCGTTCGTGAGCACGCGCTCGAGCTTTTCGTCGGCCTCGCGGCTGCCGTCGCACACGATCACGACGCCGGCGTGGATCGAGTTCCCGATCCCGACGCCGCCGCCGTGGTGCACGCTGACCCACGAGGCGCCGGACGCGACGTTCAGCAGCGCGTTCAGGATCGGCCAGTCGGCGACCGCGTCGCTGCCGTCCCGCATCGATTCGGTCTCGCGGTACGGTGAAGCGACCGAGCCCGAATCGAGATGGTCGCGCCCGATCACGATCGGCGCCTTCACGACGCCGTCGCGCACCATGCGGTTGAAGCGCAGTCCGAGCCGGTGGCGCTCGCCGTAGCCGAGCCAGCAGATGCGCGCGGGCAGGCCCTGGAAGTGGACGTGCTTCTGCGCGAGCGGGATCCAGCGGTGGAGCCGGGCGTCGTCCGGGAACTCCTCGAGCGCCGCCGCGTCGGTCGCGTGGATGTCGGCGGGATCGCCCGACAGCGCCGCCCAGCGGAACGGCCCCTTGCCGACGCAGAACAGCGGGCGCACGTAGGCGGGCACGAAGCCGGGGTACGAGAACGCCTCGTCGTGCGGCACGCCGCCCTTTTCGGCCTCGCCGCGCAGGTTGTTGCCGTAGTCGAACACGATCGCGCCGCGCGCCTTGAGGCCGAGCAGCGCGCGCACGTGCGCCGCCATCGAAGCGCGCGCCTTCGCGACGTACGCGCTGGCGTCGCTCGCGCGCAGCGCCGCGGCTTCCGCGAGCGTCAGCCCCGCGGGCACGTAGCCGTTCAGCGGATCGTGCGCCGAGGTCTGGTCGGTCGCGGCGTCGGGAATGCGGCCGCGCCGCAGCAGCTCGGCGTGCGACTCGGCGGCGTTCGCGACGAGCCCCACGCTGAGCGGGCGCTTCGCCGCGACTGCCTCGTCCACCCACGCGAGCGCTTCCTCGAGCGAGCGCGTCACGCGGTCGCAGTAGCCAGTCTCGACGCGGCGCTTCGCGCGCGCTTCGTCCACCTCGACCGCGAGGCACACGCCGCCGTTCATCGTCACCGCGAGCGGCTGCGCGCCGCCCATGCCGCCGAGCCCGGCCGTGAGCACCCAGCGACCGGCGAGCGTGCCGCCGAAGTGGCGCTCGGCCATCTCGGCGAACGTCTCGAACGTGCCCTGCACGATGCCCTGCGAGCCGATGTAGATCCACGAGCCCGCGGTCATCTGGCCGTACATCATGAGGCCCTTCTTCTCGAGCTCCCAGAAGTGCTCCCACGTGCCCCAGCGCGGCACGAGATTCGAGTTCGCGATGAGCACGCGCGGCGCGCCCGGGTGGGTGCGGAACACGCCGACCGGCTTGCCCGACTGGACGAGCAGCGTCTCGTCGTTCCCGAGACGCTTCAGCGACTCGACGATGCGCTCGAACGCCGGCCAGTCGCGCGCGGCCTTCCCGGTGCCGCCGTAGACGACGAGGTCGTCGGGGCGCTCGGCGACGTCGGGATCGAGGTTGTTCATGAGCATGCGGAGCGCGGCCTCCTGCGCCCAGCCCAGGCACGTGCGTTCGGCGCCGCGCGGCGCGCGGATCGTGCGCTGCGTCACGGGAGTCACGGGACGAGCACCTCCTCGGCGAGACGTTCCGGCGCGGCCGACAGCACCCAGCGCGCGACGGCCTCGCAGTCCTTGGACAGCGGCCGGTCGCCTTCCGGCGCCGGCACGAGCCGGCGGATCGCGCCGTAGAGGCGTTCGGATCCGAGTCCGGCCGTGAGCGGGCGGCGGAACTCGAGCGCGCGGCAGGCGCACAGGAGTTCCATCGCGACGACGTGCGCGGCGTTGTCCACGATCTGGCGCGCATGGCGCGCCGCGATCGGCGCCATGCTGACGTGGTCCTCGATGCCGGCGCCCGTCGGGATCGAGTCGACGCTCGCCGGATGCGCGAGCGTCTTGTTCTCCGACACGAGGGCGGCGGCCGTGTACTGCGCGATCATGTAGCCCGACTCGACGCCGGGATCGTTCGCGAGCACGGCCGGCAGTTCACTCACGCGCCGGTCCAGGAGCCGGTCGATGCGCCGCTCGCTCAGCGACGCGATCTCGGCGGCCGCGAGCTTCAGGTAGTCGGCGACGAGCGCGACGGCTGCGCGTGGAACGCGCGCGTCCAGCAGTCCACGCCGAGATCGTCTCGCCGCTCTCGGCGAGCACGAGCGGATTGTCGTTCACCGAGTTGATCTCGATCGTGAGCTGGTCGCCGACGTGCTGCAGCGCGTCCCACGACGCGCCCATCACCTGCGGCACGCACCGCAGGCTGTAGGCGTCCTGCACGCGCCCGCAGTTCGCGTGCGAGGCGACGAGCGCACTGTCGGCCGCGTAGGCGCGCAGCCGGCGCGCGGCTTCCTGCGCACCGGGATAGGGCCGCAGCGCGTGCACGTCCTCGCGCGCCGGGGCGAGCGAGCCGAGCAGCACTTCGGTCGAGAGCGCCGCCGCCGCGACCCCGGACTCCCAGACGCGCACCGCGTCCACGGTCGCGAGCGCCGCCCACGCGGTCGAGAACTGCGTGCCGTTGATGAGCGCGAGTCCTTCCTTCGCCTCGAGTTCGAGCGGCTGGAGCCCGGCGGCGCGCAGCGCCATCGAGGCCGGCATGGGCTGGCCCGCGGCCCACGCCTCGCCCTCGCCGACGAGCACGCCCGCGAGGTGCGCGAGCGGCGCGAGGTCGCCCGACGCGCCGACCGAACCCTGCACCGGGATCTGCGGCACGACGTCGCGGTCGAGCAGTGCGAGCAGCGCCTCGACGACTTCGGGCCGGGCGCCCGACGCGCCCTGCGCGAGCGAGGCCGCGCGCAGCAGCAGCATCGCGCGCACGACGTCGCGCGGCGCGAAGCGGCCGACGCCGGCCTGGTGCGAGCGCAGCAGGTTGAGCTGCAGCGCGCGCACGTCGGCGGCGGGGATGCGGCGGTCCTTGAGCTCGCCGAATCCGGTCGTCACGCTGCACACCACGCGCCCTTCGCGCACCGCGCGTCGACACCTTGCGGCTCGCACGTAGCCGGGTGCGCGCGTCCGGCGCGAGCGTCACCTGCACCGTCGCGCGCGACCGCGGCGACGTCGTGCAGCGCGAGCGGGCGGTCGCCGAGGACGATCACGCGCGCTCCCCCGCCGGAGCACCCGAGGCGAGGAAGCGCTCGGCCTCGGCGGCGAGCGCCGCCGCGTCGTCCCTGCGCACGGGCGCGACCGGCAGCGCCTCGAGGAACGGCCGCCGGTAGCTCGCGCGCTCGAGTCGCGGATCGCACACGACGAGCACGCCGCGGTCGTCGGCGCGGCGGATCAGCCGCCCCACGCCCTGCCGGAAGCGCAGCACGGCCTCCGGAACCGCGTCGTCCTTGAACGGTTCGAGCCCGCGATCCCGCAGTCGCTCGCCGCGCGCTTCCACGAGCGGATCGTCCGGCACCGAGAACGGCAGCTTCGCCACGACGAGGATCTCCAGTGATTCACCCGGAAAGTCGACACCTTCCCACAGGCTTTGGACGCCGAGCAAGATCGCGCCGCGTTCGCGACGGAAGCGTTCGGCGAGCAGCCCCGCGGGCCCGTCCCACTCCTGCGCGAACAGCGGCACGCCCGCCGGCAGGAGTGCGCGCAGGCGCTCGCGCGCGCGCCGCAGGCGCTCGTGCGCGGTGAACAGTGCAAGCAGGTTGCGCCCGCTCGCGCGCGCGAGCGAGGCGACCACGTTCGCGACCGCGGCCGCCTCGTCGGCGCCGCCGTCGTGGACGAACGCGCGCACCTGCCGCTCGAGCGGGAACGGCGTCGGGTAGAGACCGCTCACGTACGGCACGCCGCGCTCCTCGCCGAGACCGAGCCGCTCGGCGACGAACTCGAAGCGGCCGCCGCTCGCGAGCGTCGCGGAGGCGAGCACCGTCGCGCGCGCGCGCGCGAACACCTTCGCCCGCGCGTGCTCGGCCGCGGTGATGGGCATGCCGGACAACTCGGTGCCGCGCCCGCCCGCGCTCCGCCAGAAGACCCAGTCGCGATCCGACGCGTCGCCGAGCACTTCGAGGTCGTCGCCGAGTCCCGCGAAGCGTCCGGCGACCTGCTCGGTCTCGGCGGCGAGCTCCGCGTGACGCTCGCCGAGCCCCTCGAGGCGCGCGGCGAGCCGGCGCAGGTCGCGGGCGAAGCGCGCGCAGTGGACGAGCAGCGTCTCGATGCGGTCCAGGTCCTGCCCGACCAGCTGGGCGGTTCCCTGGTAGCGCGCGCGCACGCCGTAGGGTCCGGCGCCGCCCGCGGGCGGCGCGACGAGTTCGAAGAACCGCTCGACGTCCTCGCGCGCGGCGGGGACGCGCAGCGCGAGCCCGTCCACGACCTCGCGCTCGCCGCCCTCGGCGGCGTTCGCGGCGAGCAGCGGCAGCTCGAGCGCGCGGAAGCGTGCGACGAGGCCGCCGCCCCCGCGGCGCCCCGTGCCGACCGCGCGCAGCGCGTCCTCGAAGCGCGTGCGCGACAGCGTGCGCTGGAGCTGCGAGAGCAGCACGCCCTCGAGCCGGTGCGCCTCGTCCACGACGAGCGCGTCGAACTCGGGCAGCAGCCCCTCGACCTCGCCCGCGAGCGCGAGCAGCGCGTGGTTCACGATCACGAGCCGCGCCTCGGCGGCGAGCCGGCGCGCGCGCATCCACGCGCACTCGCGCCCCCGCCGGCACTGCGCCGCGACGCACGCGTGCGCGTCGGTCGCGACGCGCGGGCGCAACCGTCGGAACGCCTCGGCGTCCGGCGCCTCGAAGCGGTCGAGGTCGCCCTCGGCGTCGCGCGCGGCCCACGCGCGCAGCGCGTCCACCGCGTCCGCCTCTTCGTCGCCCTCGGGCTCGAGCAGGTCGAGCGCGCGCGGGCAGACGTAGTTCTGCTTGCCCTTGAGCCTCGCCACCGGAAGTGCCGCGCCGAGCGCGGCGAGCAGCGTCGGCACGTCGCGCTCGAACAGCTGGTCCTGCAGCGAGCGCGTGCAGGTCGCCACGACGATGCGCCGGTCGGTCGCGAGCGCGTGCAGCACGCACGGCAGCAGGTAGGCGAGCGACTTTCCGACCCCGGTCGGCGCCTCGGCCACGAGCACCTCGCCGCGCTCGAGTGCACGCGCGACGTCGAGCGCGAGCGCGCGCTGCCCCTCGCGCGGTTCGAACCGCGGCCACGCTCGCGCGAGCGGGCCCTCGGGCGCGAACGCCTCCTCGACCTCCCGGACCAGCGACATCCCCCGCTCCTCTAGAAGGCGCTCACGAGCCTCAGGTGGATCTTGCCGTCGAGCGGCGTGCGGCCCGCTTCGAGGCCGTAGTCCAGTTCGATCGCGCCGCCCGCGGCCGGCAGCCGGAGTCCGAAGCCGTAGCCGTCGCGATGCAGCACTTCGGCGCGATCGCCGCCGTCCGGAAGCTCGAGCCGCGTCGCCATCCACGCATGATCCCAGAACAGGAACGCGCGCGCTCCCTCGCCACCGAGGAAGCGGCTCCACTCGAGCCGCGAGAGGCCGAAGCGGTCGGCGCGGAACGCCTCTTCGTCGTAGCCGCGCAGGCTCGCCGCGCCGCCGACGGGGTAGCGCTCGAACACGGGCAGCACGCGCTCCGAGCTGAAGCGCCCCGCGGCCGAGAGCGCGAGCGACACGCCGCTCGCGGGGCCGAGCGGCCGGTGCGCTTCGAGCGATCCCTCGACCGCGCTCGCGCGCGCGCTGCGGCGCGCGGACGGCCGCAGGCGCTCGGTCTTGAACGCCTGCGTCGCGGCGAGCCGCGTGCGCGTGCCGCGGCGCGGCGCGAGCGGCTCGTCGAGCGTCGTGCGCACGAGCGCGAACGTCGTGTTCGCGAGGTGCGCCTCCTCGACGGGCCCGCGTTCCTGCACGACGCGTTCCTCCTCGTAGCCGGCCGACAGCCGCTCTTCCGCCGAGAGCGTGAACTCGACGTCGCCGCCCCAGCGCGTCCGCGTCCACGTCGAATCCTGCAGCGACTGCTCGAGGTGCCCCGCGAGGCGGATCGGCGCGCCGAACACGAGCGGTTCGGCGTAGCGCGCGCGGAACTCGGTGCGGTCGCGCCCGCGCGACTGCCATCCGAGTCCGAGCGCGCGGCCCGTGCCGGCGAGGTTGTCGAGGTCGAGCGCGGCGAGCCCGACCGTGCCGGCGTCGCCCTGCACGCCGACGGCGCCCTCGAAGCGGTTGTAGCGCGGCTCCTCGACGCGATAGACGAGGCGCGCGCGGCTCCAGTCGGCCTCGCCCTCGAGCCCTTCCCACGCGACCGAGCGGAAGAGTCCGGTCTGCGCGAGCCGGTCGCGCGCGGCCTCGGCGCCCGCGCGCCGGTACGGCAGGCCCTCGAGCTTGCCCATCGCGCGCTTCGCGAAGCGCTCGTCGGTCGCGACGAGCCCGCGCAGCACGACCTCGCCGACCGTGACGCGCGGACCCGCGGTCGCTCCGAGCCGCAGCGTCACGCGCCCGCTGTCCGCCTCCCACGCGGTGATCTGCAGCGTCGCGTACGGGTGCGCGTCGTCCGCGACGCGGCGCATCGCGCGCTCGATGGCCTGCGCGACGCGCGACGGCGACGCGACGTCGCCCGGTGCGAGTTCGAGCGCGCGGCCGAACGCCGCCGAGTCCTCGGCGCTCGCGCTCGCGATCGGAATCGCGGCGAGGCGGTAGAGCGGCCCGTCGTCGGCCGCGACCGCGAGCGTCTCGGAACGCGCGCCGAGCCACTCCGCGGTCACGCGCGCATCGAGCCGGCCCTCGGACTGGAGCCGCTCGAGCAGCGCGTCGGCCGCGCGCCTGAGCCGCACGCTGTCGCCGGGAGACCCGAGCGCCGCGCGAAACAACGGTTCGACCTGGCGCTCGGCGAGCGCGCGCCCCTCGTAGCGGAGCACCGCCGCGTCCGCGCCCGGCGCGAGCGCGAGCGCGCCGAGCAGCACGAGCCCGAGCGCGCGCGGCGCGCGGCGCACGGCGTTCGTCGGGATCGCCGGGCGCATCAGAAGAACGCCCTCACTTCGGCCCGGCCGGTCGTCTGCGCGCGCCGGCCGGCGAACTCGCGCGACGTGAGGCTCAGGCCCACGGTCGTGCTCTCGCGCACGCGGTAGTCGAAGCGCGCCGTGCCTTCCCACACCGGCGCGCCGGCGGGATCCGCGCTCGGCAGCAGTCCCACCGCGGGCGGCCCGCTCACGAACGCGCGCCGCGCCGTCACGTCGAGCCGTCCGCGCTCGAGCAGCGTGACACCGAGGTCGGGGCCGACCTTGAGCGTGCGCGTGAAGGCGGGCTGCCCTTCGGGCCGCGACCACCCGAGGTCGAGCGTGAACGCGCCACGCAGCTTCGGACCCGGCGTCCACGACAGCAGCCCGGAGCCGCCGCGATCTTCGATCGTGCGCGCGTACGCGGCCGTGCTCGCGAACCGCTGCTCCGCGGTCTGGCGGCGGAGCCGGCCCTCGAGTTCCGCGCTCGCCGCGGGGCCGAGCCGCGCGCGGGTGCGCAGCGAGCCCGTGCGGTCGTCCGACACCTGCGAGAAGTTCTCGAACGCGCGGTCGGAGGCGAGCCGGCGCTCGAGCCGGAAGCGGGTCGCGAGCGCGCGCGCGCCGGGCGCGAGTTCGCCCTCGAAGCGCTGCGTGAGGCTGCCGCGCGCGAGCCCCAGGTCCTCGCGCACGACCGCGGGCGAGACGAGCGGGTCGGACGCGCGCAGGTCGCCGCGCCGGCGCGCGTCGGTCTCGTAAGCGAACTCGAGCCGCGAGCCCTTCCAGGCCTCCCCCGACCCGAAGCTCCAGGCGAACCGCGCGCTCGTCGCCGCCCGGCTCAGCCGGTCGATCGTCTCGCCGGCCGTCACGCCGAGGTCGTAGTCGCCGACGCCGACGAAGTTGCCGAGCGCGTCGTACGCGCCGCGCCCGCCCCCGACGAACGTCAGCACGCGCTGCCGCCGCACGACGCCCTCGCTCGTGATCTCGACGCCGGCGTTCGCCGACAGTCCGCGCGTCCGGTCTTCGACCCGCAGCCGCGCGCTGCCGAGGTCGCTGCGCGTGCGCGAACCGTCGGCGAGCGTCTCGGCCTCGCGCGACTGGTAGCTCAGCGCGCCGCCGACGCGCGATTCCGCCGGGCTCTCGAGCGACGCGCGGAGCGCGCGCGACTCGAGCCGGTCGCGGAACGCTCCCGCGGCGCGCGCCGCGTCGCGGCGCACGAGCCACCCGGACGACGCCCGCCAGCCGCGCGCGTTCGCGAAGCCGAGGTCGAACGACGCCTCGCGCGCCCGCGCGCCGGCTTCGGCCGTGTCCCCGGGGAAGCGCCGCTCGTCGGACTCGGCCGCGACCCGCGGCTCGAATGCGCCGAGCGTCCAGCGGAAGTCGGCGCGCGCGCGCCGCCGGCCGCCTTCGCCGAACGCGCGCCCCGCTTCGGTCCCGTCCGCCCACTCGCCGAGCACGCGCCCGCCGAACCGTCCCGTGCGGCTCCAGTCGAACGTGCGCCGCGTCGCGTCGTAGCCCGACGGCGTGCGCAGCGCGCCCGCGCCGAGCCGCCACTCCCCCGCGCGCGCGTGCCGGAACGTCGCGAGCGCCTCGGCGCGGTCCTGGCGCTCGAAGTCGGTCGTGCCCTGGAGCCCCCACGACTCCTGCGCGAACGGCGACTCGAGCCGCGCGAACGGCTCGAAGCGCTTCCCCACGGTGCGCGCGAGCAGCGCGAGCGAGGCGTCGCCCGCGACCGGCCCGCGCACGCGCCCGGACGCGGCCAGCGACACGCGCGCCGCGCCGCCGAGATCGTCGCCGTCGTCGACCGCGGAGAGCGTGTTGCGGTCGAGCCGCGAGACCGCGCCCTCGGCCGAGAAGCGCAGCGGGCCGCGCCCGGCCTCGGCGCCGAGCGTCCACAGCAGGTGCGATTCCGGGAGCGGCAGCGACTTCCCGATCCGGAACGCCCCGAGCCCGTCGCCGACGTGGCGGTACACGACACGCCCGCCGACGCTCGCCGAGTCGGCGTAGTCGCCGAGGCCCGCCCCGACGCGCGCGAAGTTCACGGCGAACTCGCCCGAGTCGCGCCCCGCGAACGCGTACACGAGCGTGCCGGACGTGCGCACCGTGTCGTAGTCGCCGCCTCCCGCGACGACGCCGGCCCCGAGCGCGAGCGTCGCCGAGTCGCCGGCCGCGGCGAGGATCGCGCGGTCCGAGGCGTCGAACGTCACGTCGAGCGGGCGGCCGCGATCGTCGGACTCGGCGATGACGCGCGTGAACGCGCGCACCGGGCCCGCGCCCCACGCGCCGCCCGCGGCCGCGAGATTCCGCCGGTAGCGGTTGAGCGCGAACTGGTACTCGACGGTGATGCGGCTCGCGGAGGAAATCGTGCGCCGGTTCGTGAACGTGAGTTCGCCGCGGTCGTAGTCCATCGCGTAGTCGGCGTTCTCGCCGCGCTTGAGCCGCTGGCCGTCGAGCGTGACGATCTCGCTGCCCGCCACGACGGCGACACCGGTGCGGCCGCTCGCGTCGGTGAGCGCGTAGGGGCCCTGGCGTCCGTCCACCCCGTTGAACTGCACGCGCCGGTACTCGCCCTGCGCGCTCGCGGCGGCGGCGGCGGCGGTGAAGCCGCCCGCCGTCCACTGCCCGCGCGCGCCCTGGAGCCGCCGCTCGATGCGCCCGAAGTCGCCGTCCTTCCATTCGAGCGTCACGTCGCCGAGCGCAGCACTCCCCTGCGGCGCGCTCAGCTCGATCAGCACGCGGTCGAGCGACTGGAGCGACTGCGTGCTGCCCTCGGCCGTGAGCGGCGTGTTGCGGTCGGTGAGCACGCCCGTGAGCTCGACGCCCGGCGCGAGCGAGCCGCTCACCGCGAGGTCGAGCGACTGGCGCAGGAACGCGTCCTGCTGGGAGCCGAAGTCGATCGCGAGCGTCTTGTTGCCCGTGACGCTGAGCGAGGCGCCGGTCGAGGCGCCGCGCACGAGGCCGGGCCGAACGGGCAAAGGCGCGGCGGCGCGCGCCGTCTCGGGCGGCGCCGCCGAGGGCGGCCGGTAGCGGTCGCGCGCCACTTCGAGCGGCGGCGAGGCGACGAGCCCGCACGCGAACACGCGCAGCGTGTCGAGAGACTCGGGGGGCCGCAGCAGGCGCAGCTCGCCCCGCAGCGGATCGAGCACGTAGTCGAGTCCGCGCACGAGGCGCACGCCGCGCGCCACGACCGAATCGGAGCCCGCGCGCAGGAACGTGCGGCCGAGCGGGTACACGACCTGGCCCGCGCGCGGCGCGACGAGCACCGCGCCGCAGCCGGCCTCGATCGCGGCGGCGCGCGCGTCGCCCGCGCCCGCGGCGAGGGCCGCGAGCGCCAGCGCGGCGCACGGAACGCACGCGCGGAGCGCGCATGGCTCAGCGCGCGTCGGGCCGCGAGCTCCACGATGCGTCCGCCGCGTCGCTCGCACACGATCAGGCCGCCGGAGCGCGCGAACGCGAGCGCCGCGGGGCCGTCGAGCCCGCGCGCGACCGCGATCGGCGCGCCGTCCGCGGCGAACAGCCACACGGCGCCGGCCGCCTCGTCGGCGGCGACGCGTCCGCCGGCGTCGGTCGCGACCGCGAGCGACTCGCGCCCAGGCCGCACGTCGAGCGGCCACGCGCGCAACACGCGGCCACCGCCCGCATCGAGCACCTGCACGCGCGCGTTCCCGCGCTCGGCCGCGACGATCTCGCCGCGCGCCGATCGCGAGACCCGCGAGCCCGCGGAACGCGCCGGGCCGCGTGCAGATCCGCCGAGCGTGCCCGTCGCCGCGCCGGCAGACGATCACGATGCGGTCGCGGTCCGGGTCCACGACGTACAGCGCCCCGCCGCGGTCCGCGGCGAACGCGTTCGGCTCGATGCGGCCGAGCGGGTCGTCGCGGCTCGAGCGCGGCGAAGTCCACGAGGTCGCCGCTGCGGCGCGCGAACAGGTCGTAGGCCACGATGCGGCGGTTCTCAAGATCGAGCACGGCGAGTCCGGCGCTGCCGTGCAGCGCGACGCCGACCGGGCGCCGCAGCTGGCCGGGATCGCTCCCGAGTGCCCCGGCCTCGGCGATCGCGCGCCCTTCGGCATCGAAGCGCTGCAGGCGGTGCTCGGCCTCGTCGGTCGTCCACAGCCGTCCGAACGCGTCCACCGCCACGCCCGACGGCCGGCGCACGTGGCCGGGGCCTTCGCCCGCCGTGACGAGCACGCGGCGCACTTCGAGCGTCTCCGCGAACGCGCGCGCCGCGAGCGAGTCGGCCGCGAGCGGCGCCGCGGCGCGCACGGCGGCGGACGCGGTCGAATCGGGCGCGGCGGACTCGGGAGTCGCGAACGCCGCCGCGGCCGCGAGCGTCCCGCTCGCGGCGAGGACGGCCCGGACGAGCGCGCGCCGCATCAGCGCCTCAGAACTTCGCGGTGAGCGCGAATCGGAACGCGGACGCGTCGTCGCCCGGCGCGGGGGCCGCCTCGATGCGCCACGAGGCCTTCCCCGCCTCGGCCGGCGCGCGTCCCGCGGCGCGCGCGGCGTGCACCATGCTGAGGAGGCGGTTGCCGATCGCGCACGCGAGCGCCGTGTTGGCGCGCTGCGCGGCGCGCTGCGCGTCCTTCCGCTGCGCGCGGTAGCGCAGCAGGCTCGGCACGTCCGGCCACGCCCACGTGTCGCTGCCTTTGAGCTCGTGCGCCGCGATGTAGGCCCAGTAGGCGTCGGGCTGGTCGTAGAACTGGTTCGCCGCGTCGCGGTACACGACGAACAGGTTGTATTCGTCGCTCGAGAGGAACGAGCCCACCATGCGGTGGTACTCCTCGCTGTGGCCCTTGAGGTCGATGCCCGCGAGGTCGCGCGCCGTGCGCACGTACGTGTCGCGGCGCAGCCGCTCCTGGATGCGGAACGCGAGGTAGCTGCCCCACGTGCCGCCTTCGAGCGTGAGGAACACGGCGGCCGCGCGGTTCTGGTGGAGCGTCGCCTGCCCCCACCCCGGCACCGTCAGCGACTGGAGCAGGATGCGCGCGCGCTCGGGACTCAGGGCCGGGCCGCTGCGCGCGGGCCGCGCGCGGCGACCCTTCTTGCGAGGCTCTGCCGGCGCGGCCGTGCTGTCCGCCGCGCGGGACTTGCGGCCGAAGAGCGGAAGTCCGAGGGCGAGCGGCTCGCCCGCCTCGACGGCTTCGAAGCCCGACGACGACGCGGACGGCGCACCCGATTCGAGCGCGGTGGCGTCGAATCGCGCCTCGCCGGCGAGCGAGAACGCCGAGCGGCCGGGCTCGGACGCGAAGGCGGACGCGGCCGCGCAGAGCGCCGCGAACGCGATCGCCGGTGCGAAACGGTGCGCGCGCATCAGAACGTCCTCACGAGCGCGACGCGCACGAGCGGCTCGCCGTCGCGCCAGCCGCCGTTCACGTCCATGCCGATCGCCGCCCGCGCCTGCGCGTTGTGAGCGCGCATCGTGCGCAGCGCGTCCACCGCCGCGAGGACGTGGTTCGCGAGCAGCGCGCGCGCCGCGATGCGGGCGCGGTCGTGGTTCATCTCGAAGCGGCTGTAGATCGCGCGGTAGTCGAGCTGCGTGCTGCCCGGAACGCCCGACCAGCCGTAGACGAACGAGGGATCGGAACCGATCCGCTGGAAGAACGCGTTGCGGTCGGCGACGTAGAGCGCGCGCAGGTCGGTCGCGCTGCCGCCGGTCGCGCTCTCCCAGCGCGCGAACGACCAATTCGACCCGGCCTGCTCGGGATCGCCCGCGAACGCCTCCGCCTGGTCGCGGCGGTCTTCCGCCCGGCGCGCGTAGAGCACGTTCGCGATCCAGCCGCCGGCTTCGATCGCGGCGAACAGCCAGCCGCTCGACTCGCCCGCGTAGAGCTGGCCCGAACCGGGCACGAGGCCCGACAGCAGCATCGCCCAGCCCTCCGAGCGCTCGCCGGGCACGTTCACCTCGACGTAGGTCGAGTCGTCCGACGGCCCCCACTCGCGCGTGATCGCGCGCTGCAGCACGACGAGGCCCGGCGCCTCGGACGGCGGCACGAGCGGCAGCGCGAACGCAGATGGCGCCGCCTCGGCGCGCCACGCCGGCAGCGCGGCGAGCGCGAGCGCCGCGCACGCGAGCGCGAGCCGCTTCACTTGATCACTCCCACGTTGAGCGTCTCGGTGCGCTCGCTGCCGTTGCCGCGGATGCGCACGCGCGCGAGGTAGAGCCCCGCCGGCGCGCCGCCCGGATCCCAGATCACGCGGTTGTCGCTCGGCTGGCCGTCGTGGTGCAGCCGCGCGACCTCGTGCCCGGACGTGTCGAGGATGCGGATCTCGACGTCGGCGGGTTCGGTGAGCTGGAACGCGAGCGACACGGGCTTCTGGCGCGCGGGATTCGGGAACGCCTTGAGCGAGCCCGAGACGAGCGGCCCCTTCGCGTACGGCGCGGGCGTCGACGTGCGCGCGCGCGCGAGCGCGAACGTGCGCCCCGGGTCGCCGCCGAGCATCGGCCACGGATTCACGAGCGGATCGGCGGCCGCGCCGGGCAGCGTGTAGGCCCACAGCAGGCCGAGCCGGTCGGGCGCGACGAGTTCGGCGTGGCCGTCGCCGTCGAGGTCCGAGACGACGGGCGTGCCGAGCGCGCCCGAGCCGGTCGCGAGCGGCCAGCCTTCGGGCACGCGGCCCGCGCCGTCGAGCGCCGCGAGCACGCCGGTCGCCGTCAGCGCGACGACGCGCGTGCGCCCGTCGCCGACGGGATCCACGGCGAGCGGCGCGCTCGAGGTCGGGAACGAACGCGCGGTGTCGGGGAACGTCAGCTCCGGCTTCTCGGCGAGGATGCCCTCGGTCGAGAGCGCGCGCGGCCATCCGGGCGACGGATAGCCGCTCGCGTTCACGAACGCGACCTGCGCGAGACGGTTCTGCGTGAGCACCTCGGGGTAGCCGTCGCCGTCGGGATCGCCCGCGCCGAGCGAGGCGATGAGCGTGTCGCCGACGTCGTGTCCGAAGCCCGCGAGCGGGGTGCCCGTGAGGCAGAAGCCCCACAGCAGGTCGGCGTGGTGCACGACGAGCTCGGGCGCGCCCGAGCCGCAGCCCGTGGGGTTCGCACTGCCGGCACCGTCGAAGTCGAGCCACAGGAAGTCCGGATCGAACGACGCCGTCGCGAGCATCGTGCGCGGCCAGCCGTTCGCGGCCGGCATCGCGTCCGGTCCGGCGCCGGGCACGGCGAGCAGGAACACGCCGACGTCGCCCGCGCCTCCGCCCGCGGCGATCGCCCAGCCCGACGCGGCGAGGCCGTCGGTGCCCGGCACTCCGGGCGCCTGCGTCACCGCGAGCTTGCCGCGCACGCCGCCCGCGAGCGCGACCGCGCTCGTCGCGCGGATCGAGCCGTCCAGGTTGAGCGCGTACACGCGCCCGTCCGCGCAGCCGACGATCACGTTCGCGTTCGGGTACGCGCCGGCGAGCACCGGCGGCGTCGTGACGATCGAGGGCAGCGCGGCCGGCCACGCGCCGGACGTCGCGCCCGTGTGATCGAACAACCACACGCGGCCGCCGTCGCTCGCGAGCGTCGGGCCGGTCGGAATCGTGGAGACCGCGAACAGCGAGGGGCCGAGGCCGGTCGCGGGATTGCCCGTCGCGATCGCCGCCATCTGGCCGAAGGGCACCGCGTCGAGCGTGGCGAACACGGGATCGGGCCCCGCGAGTCCCGCGCCGCTCGCACGCACCGCGAACAACGACAGCGTGTCGCCGACGAGCGGATCGCCGCCCGCCCAGCACACCTCGCGCTTTCCGTCGCCGTCGGCGTCGATCGCGAGCAGCTGCGGGCCCGCGCTCGGGAAGCTCGACAGCAGCGGGAAGCCCGGCAGCAGCCACGTGCGCGTCGCGTAGAGGCGCATCGTCGTGTCGGGCGCGCCGAACACCTCGAGGCGCACGTGCGGCTTCGTGCCCGCGTGCGTGACGAGCTTCGGACGCGTCGTGTCGCTCAGCACGGTCGCGTTGCCCGCGTACCAGGGATCGCGATAGCTCGCGAGCCAGTAGGGCGAGTTGAAGTCGCCGAGGTCGTCGAGCGCGTCGGCCTCGATGACGCTGAGGCCCTGGCGGAAGGGATCGCTGTTGAAGCCGAAGTCGGGGTTCGTGCGCAGCGAGTTCGTGAACGGGATCACGCTCGAGTCCACGTGCCACACGAGCACGCCGCCGCCGGGCAGCAGCGCGTCGTAGTTCCAGGTCTCGGGCGCCCTGGGACCGAGCACGACGCGCGTCACCGGATCCTGGTCGAGCTCGATCACGCTCGCCGGCGGCACGTAGCGGTTCTCGATCAGCAGGTCCTCGTCGCTCGACATCCGCACGCGCAGGATGTCGCCGTGGCGCTCGACGTCCGTCACGTTCACGGTGTCTCCGAACGACACTTCGGTGAGCGCGAGGTTCGGGCACGCGAAATAGCGCTGCAGCGGATCGATCGCGGGCGGCACGATGCCGGTCGCGTAGATCTCTGGGCCGTAGGCGGGCTGCACCGGGATGCCGAGGTTGTTCCCCGTGTCCATGAGCGACCAGAACCCCACGGTCGGCAGGCCCGAGTTCACGTCGTAGATGTCGGCGAAGCCGAAGAACAGGTGGCCGCACTCGTGCGCGAGCACGCCGTTGATCGCGCCGAAGCGCTCGTCCTGGTTGATCGTCTCGGGCACGAGCGACGCGCGGTCGATGACGAACGAGTCCCCGGGCGCGGACACGTTGCGCACGACGACCGCGTCGGTGTCGGGGACGCCGATCGTGAACGACGGGATGTCCTGCGGGCTGTCCTGGCGCACGTCGCTCTGGAAGTCGCTGCCGGCGTGGATCAGCACGATGTATCCGTACTGGTCCCACGGAATGCGGTCACCGAGCACGACCGATTGCGAGTCGGCGGCGAGGATCATGGTGCGGAACATGTGCACCGCCGCGCCGTAGATGTCGGTGCTGAAGCGCCACGGCCCGAAGTCGGCGAGGTCGCTCACCGAGTACGCGCCGTTCGGGCTGCGCGGCCACACGTCGCCCTCGATCGCGACCTGCCCGTACGTCTGCGTCGCGTAGTAGCGCTTCAGCGCCTCGAGGTGCGCGAGGTAGAAGTCGCGATTGTGCGGCGCGCGGTCGATCGGCGGCGCGAGCGTGTCCGGACCCGACAGATCGAAGCGGCCGTCGCCCGAGGTGTTCGGGCCGCCGCGGTCGGCGAGGAAGTCGATGCGGATGAACGCGACGCGCTTCGTCTTGATCGGAGCGTTCGTCACCGGCGCGCCGCTCTTCAGGTCCTTCCCCGCGGCGAACGGGGACTGAGCGCCGGTGCGGCGGGGATCGGAGTGCGTCCAGCGCGCGCCGGGCCCGACGATCACGTCGTCGAACGAGCGCCACTGGCGGATGCGCGCCTCGGCCTCGGCGCGGTACTCGGGCGGCAGGCCGCCCGGGTTCGACGGCGTGCCGGGCAGCCGTCGAACGCGCAAAGCGGGCGCCGCGTGCGCGTCGCACGCGATGCCCGCCAGCGTCAGCAACAGCAACAGTCGAACGACTCGAGCGCCCAAGGGCGATCCGGGAGGTTGGAGAGACGCGGAATTAGAAGCGATAGCCGAGCGTGATCTTCTGGACGTTGTCGAGCCCGGAGTTGCGCGCCTGGGGAATGCTGCCGTAGTCGAGCGTCAGGCTCTTCCACGAGATGCCGAGCCCGAACGTGAGGTCCTTGATGTCGCCGAGCGGATCGGAGTAGTAGCCGAGGCGTCCCGCGATCTGATCCGCGACCTTGAGTTCGACGCCGCCGTTGTACGTGCGGAAGTCGTTCGTCACGAGCGACTGGTTGTAGTCGCCGACGAGCGTCATGCCGAACTGGCCGGCGTGATAGGCCTCCCACGCCGCGCCGACCTTGATGTTGCGCGACAGCGGGCTCGCGTCGTCCTCGTTGATGAACGTGACGCTCGGGCCGAGGTTCTGCACGTTGAGCCCGAGGTTGAGCTTCGCCGCCGGGATGCGATAGAGCGCGCCGAGGTCGAGGCCGAACGTCGAGCCGTTGCCACGCTGGCTCTCGGGCGCGAGCTGGATGCGCACGTACTTGAGCGACGCGCCGACGGACAGGTCCGACAGCACGCGGGTGCCGTAGTAGAACGCCGGCGAGAACTCGTAGGAGCTGAACGTGCCCGTCGAATTGCCGCCCGAGTCGAAGCCCTCGGTCGTGCCGTAGTTCAGGAACACGATGCCGAGGCCGAACGCGCCCCACCCTTCGACCGGCTGGCAGTAGCCGAGGTAGTTGTAGCTGACGTCGTCGGCGAGTCCGGGGACGAGCTGGGCGTACGTGAGGTCCAGGCCGCCGCGCTCGATGAACCCCAGGCCGGCGGCGTTCCACCACGTCGCGGCAGTCGGATCGCCCGTCAGGGCCACGCCCGCAGCGCCGAGGCCGTTCTGGCGGCCACCCGGCTGGATGTCGAGCGAGCGCCCGGTGCCCTGGGCGAACGCGGCGCCCGCGACGAGCAGTGCGGCCGCCACCAACGCAAAGGTATGCAAGGATTTCACGCGCTGCTCCTCCAAGAGAACATGAAGCCACCGGGCGAGTTTCGGCCCGCATACTACACCGGAGGTTCCCGGGATTCTCCCCGAAATTTCCCGCCCCGGGGTCACGGATTCACGATCACGAACCGGCCGTCGGCCGTCGCCTTCTGCAGGGCGCTGCTGTTCCCCTCCTCGTCGCGGGCGTTGAGCTGGACGCGGAAGAAGTACACGCCGTTCGCGAGCGCGTCCCCTTCGGCGTCCCGGCCGTCCCACGGGATCTGGATCTGCCCGACGCCGCCGAACTGGCGGAGCGTGCGGATGAGGCGGCCGGAGGACGTGTAGATCCGGAGGAGCGCGTTCACGCTGTCGCCGCGGGCGTCCACGACGAACTGCCCGCCCGACGCTCCGCCGCTCGATCGCGCGGGATTCGGGAACAGATAGGCGGACACGAGCTGGAGCGGCGGCGTCTCGGCGACCGTGAACGACAGCGTCGCGCACGCGCGATGCGCGGTCGCCGACAGACCGGCGGCGAAATTGTCGGCGGCGCACACCTGAACTGTGTGCGGACCGAGCGACAGGTTCGGGAGCGCGAACGTCGCGGAGCCCGACTGGTACGAGCCCGCGGCGTAGCGGAACGTGGACGTCACGTCCACGCGCGACGTCGTGTTCCCGTCGATCGTCACGATGATGCCGTTCTGCGGATTGTGGTCGGTGATCAGGATGCCGCTCTCGTCGAACAGGTCGATGCGGAGCGTCGCGTCCTTCTTCACGGCGGTCGCGCCGCCCGTGAACGACAGCGTGATCTCGGGCCCGGTGTTGTCCGAAGTGGACGGCGTCCCGGCCGAGAGCTGCAGCCGCGCCGAACCCGTGCCGTCGCTGTCCACCGCATCGCCGCTCACGCGGCCCTGCACGTAGGCGCGCGCCCGGGCGTACGCGCCGCCCGCGGCCTCGAGCGGCACGATGAACTGCGTCGTGAACTCGCCGTTCTGCACCCGCACGTCGCCGCGGAAGATCGCGCCGGCGGTGTAGAAGTAGCCCTCGTCGCAGAAGATCGAGACGCAGCCCGACGTGCGTTCGTAGGGCGGCGAATCCTCGACGAGCAGGTCGGCGATCCCGTTCAGCGCCAGCGGCGAACCGCCGGGGCGGTCGAGCACGCGACCGCGCACCGTGACCGTCCGACCGCGCCGGATCTCGGTGAGCGGCGTCGTGCAGGTCGCGCAGTCGAACAGCTGCACGTCGGCCCAGTACTTCGGCAGGTTCATGCCGAGCGCCGCGTCGCCCATCACCTGGTACTTCTGGTTGTTCTCGCGCACGCCCGGCGTGATGCCGGTCGCGATCTTGGCCGCGAGCAGGGAGGGCGCGATGCCGCCGTGGAAACGCCCGCCCCCACCGGTGCGGTCGAACAGCGTGCGGTAGAACTGGGTCGCGAGATCCACGTTGTACGTGCTGAACGCGAGTTCCGTCGCCGAGATCACGGCGACGGCGCCGCCGCTCGCGGCGAGCAGCGTGCGCTCCCCGAGGCTCGGCACGACGGGGTCGTTGAACTTGCCGACGTCGCACGAGGCCGCGACGAACAGCGGCAGCCGGTCGTCGTTCTCGAACGTGCCGGCGTCCACGTCCAGCAGCACGCGTTCGTCCGCGAGCTGGAACGGGCTCCCGTGCCCGATGAAGTTGAACGCCGCCACGCCGCGATTCACGTTCGCCTTGATCGCGGCCTTGGCGGTCGGCTTCGTGAAGCCCGCTTCGGTCGGGTACTTGTGCAGGTAGACGTAGTCGCGATCGAGTTCCCGCGGCACGCGCGTCGTGTCGATCTCGGACGTCTGCCCGACGTGCGCCCAGTGCAGGCCGTCTTCGGCCGCGCCTTGCAGGTTGTCGTCGGCGATCAGCATCACGCGGTTGCGGTACGCGCCGAGCGGCGCGGCCTCTTCGTAGCGCACCACCTTGTTGCGCACGTACTCGAGCGCGCTCGTCGCGCTCGACACCGGGATCCGGCCGCCGAAGAAGTCGGGCACGATCACGTCCGGATTGTCCACGTTCAGGAGCACGTCGTCGGTCGCGAACGCGCGATTGATGGACCAGCCGTCCTCGAAGCTCGGCATCGGGGCGCCGGGCTGTCCGGACGGCGCGCGACCGAGGATGTTCTTGAAGTCGTAGGAGGCGTCGCCGAGCAGCGTCACGAACGCGGGCGGCGCGCCGTTCGCGCGCCAGTTGTAGAACACGGAGCGCAGGAAGTTCCGGATCGCGAGCGGATCCACGCGCCCGCCCGAGAACTGGTCGAACACGGCCGAGATCGGGATCTTCTGCGCGTCGAAAGGCGCGCTCGCGCCGTCGAGCGGCAGCCGCCGCGTGCGCAGGAGCCGCAGCTCCTCGGCCGCCTGCTGGAAGCCGTCGTAGTAGAGCAGCAGGTACTGCGCGGAGCGCGACGTGCTCCGCAGGTTCGAAAGGCTCGTCGCTGCGGCCTCGCCGATCTGCGCGTCGGGCAGCGTCGCGATCCCGGCGCTCTGCAGGACGCGATAGCGGCGGCGTCCGGACTCGTTCGTCTCGAAGCGCAGGTACCAGTCGCCGGACGCGTCCTGGCGGTACTCGCCCGGCGCGAGCAGTTCGACGACCGAGTCGGGGCGCGTGACGTCGAAGATCTGCGGCGGCGTGGAGGAGGCGAACGGACCCAGGTGGTAGATGTAGTTGCCGCCCGCGGCGGGCGACTCGAAGGTCAGTTCGTTCGTCACCGGCTCGAATCGCCGCGGGTAGCGGACCTCGACCCACGCGATCGCCACGCGGTCGACGCGCGGCGTGCAGGCTGGATCCGAGTTGACCAGGATCTGCACCGAATTGCCCGTCGCGGGCAGCACGTCCGTGAAGTCGAGGAACGGATCCGGCGCCTCGAGCGCGAACGGCTGCACGAGCAGCGAGTCCGCGTGCAGGTTCCCGCTCACGTTCACGGTGAGGCGGTGGTAGAGGTCCGGCTCGCACGCGTCCACGATCCCGACGCCCCACACGTGCGCTCGGACGCTCGTCGGCTGCGTGACGTCCATCCCCGGCGTGTTCAGCGGCACCGTGAGCTGCTGGCCCGTCCCGATGCTCCTCCAGAAGAACTTCTGCCACGGCATCGTGAAGCGCGTGTCCACCTTCGGCGACAGGTCTGGCAGGTACTCGACGTCCTGCTCGTAGTGCTGCCGCTCCACGAACGTCACCGGCGAGATCTCGGCGCCGCTCGAATCCACGGTCGCGGCCACCGCGGGCACGCGCCGGAACGGTCCGCGCACCGGCGATTGCGCCGTGCTCACGGTGAGGTAGTAGTAGTTCTTCGTCTCGTACGGATCGTTGATGTAGAGCGTGTCCGGCTGGTCGGGATCGAACACGTTCGCCCAGTCGTTGACGCCGAGTGCGTAGAACTCGATCTCGTCCGTGTTGCGATTGAGCTTCCCGTCGCCGTTGTCCTTCACCCGGAAGGCGACCTCGCGGTAGTCGCACGTGTCGCAGTAGTTGTGCTCGGGAAGCACCGGCACGCCGGGCATCGTGAACAGCCTCAGGCTGTCGATCGCGACGGTCGTGTCGCCGCCGAACAGCGACAGATTCCGGATCTGCCCGAAGTTCACGCGGTAGAAGCCCGCCTGCGAGATCGCGAGCTTGATCCACGTCCGGCCCGCGAACACGCTGGAATCGGGCGGCAGCGCGAGCGTCCGGGCGCCGCCCGACGATGCGCGCGACGCGCGGGCGCCGGCGAGCGAGGCCGCGCTGCGCCGCCAGCTCCGCCCCTGCTCGTAGTTGAGCAGCGACTCGCGGTAGATCGTTTCGAAGGGATCCGCGAGTTCCGCCGGTGAAGAGGCGAATGCGGTGGCGGCGCGTCCCGACACCTCGACGTCCACCTCGATGCGGTTCCACTTCGTGAGCCGCCTCGAGGCCGGATCCCAGTCCGCGACGCGCACCGCGATCTGGGCGATGCGCTGATTGCGCAGCCACGACACGCCGACGATCGTCGCGCGCGGCGCGGCCGGTGGCGCGCCCCGGAACAGGTCCGCGCGGCGCGGGAACGCGAAGCCGCCCGGCAGCTGCGGCGCGTGCGCCGCGGTCGGGGCGACGTCCACGCCGTCGCGCGACTCGGGATCGAGCGCGGTCGCGGTGACGCTCACGTCGCCCTCGGGCGGCACCGCGATCGTGACCGTTCGCATCGGCAGCGCGGGACCGCCCGCGGCGCCGTCGAGCATGCAGCCCGGAACGTTCGGCTGGACGAGCCCGTCGGCGCCGACCGGCGTCAGCGCGAGCGCGCCGGACTGGATCGCGAAGCGCACGCGCCCCGCGCCGCCCGGCAGCAGCGTCACGTCGTCGGCCGCCGCGCCGCGTGCGAACAGCGGCGCGAGCGCTGAAACGGCGGCCACGAGCGTCGTGCGACGGAGGAGTCGGAGCATGCGCACTCGCGGGGTGGGAGGGTTCAGAACTTCTCCGCCTCCTCGACCAGCATGACCGGGATGTCGTCCACGACCTTGTAGCGGAGGCGGCAGGCGTTGCACGTCAGCGTCTGGGCCGCGGCGTCGTAGGCGAGATCGCCCTTGCAGGCGGGGCACACGAGGATCGAGAGCAGATCGGGACTCAGGGCCATTCGTTACCTCGAGCTTCGTCGATTCGTGAGGCGTCGCGTTTCCGGTCGCCGGCTCGGCGGGCCGGTGCGCGGTGCATCGTTCGTAGCCAGAGGCGTCGAGTGATCCTCGCGGTGCGGGAGTGGCGGAGAACGGGCGCGAGTCTAGCAACCCCGTTTTTCGAGGGTCAAGACTCGGACTCGCGAAAGACGCCCATGCGACGGAAGCGCGCGAGCCGACCCCGCACGAGTTCCGCTCCGGTTACCCCGGACATGCGGTCCAGGTGCCGCGAAACTTCCGATCGCAACGTGCGCGCCGCCGTCTCGTGGTCGCGATGCGCGCCGCCGACGGGTTCGGGCAGCACGCCGTCCACGATCTCGAGCTTGAGCAGGTCCGGCGCGGTGAGCCGCAGGGCCTCGGCCGCCTGCGGCGCTTTCTTCGCGTCGCGCCACAGGATCGCCGCGCAGCCTTCCGGCGAGATCACCGAGTACACCGAATTCTCGAACATCAGGACGACGTCCGACACCGCGATGCCGAGCGCCCCGCCCGATCCGCCCTCGCCGATGACGACGGTGACGATCGGCACCTCGAGCTTCGCCATTTCGCGCAGGTTCACGGCGATCGCTTCCGCCTGTCCGCGCTCCTCGCCGCCGAGCCCCGGGTAGGCGCCCGGCGTGTCCACGAGCGTCACGATCGGGACGCGGAAGCGCTCGGCGAGCAGCATGAGCCGGAGCGCCTTGCGATAGCCCTCGGGGTTCGCCATGCCGAAGCGGCGGAGCAGGTTCTCGCGCGTGTCGCGCCCCTTCTGGTGTCCGATCAGCATGACCGGCCGGCCGCCGAGCTTCGCGAGCCCGCCGACGATCGCGGGGTCGTCGGCGAAATGGCGATCGCCGTGCAGCTCGGTGAACTCGTCGAACGCGAGGTCCACGTAGTCGAGCGTGTACGGACGCCGCGGGTGCTTCGCGAGCTGCACGCGCTGGAACGGCGTGAGGTTCGCGTACACCTCGCGCCGCAGGTCCTCGGCCTTCTTCTCGAGGTCGTCGAGCTCGCTGTCGGCCTCGAGCCCGCGTTCGGCCGCGCTCGCGCGCAGCTCGGCGATCTTTTGCTCGAGCTCGATGACCGGTTTCTCGAAATCCAGCCAGGTCGTCATGAGACCCCCTTGCCCCAGCCGACGCGCACGAACGGGAAGCGCTCCTTGAGCGTCGCCGTCACGCGCTCGTCGTCCGCGACGCGGTAGCGGCGCGAGCGGCTCGCCTTGCGGGAACGGTCCGGCATCACGATGTGCAGGAAGACCTCGAGGTCCCCCGGGTGCGCGGACAATACCTCGTCCACCGCTTCCAGCCACGCGACCGACAGGTCCTCGGAGCGGATCTCGAGGTGCAGGCACGGCCGGTACTGCGACTGCGCCTGCTCGAACGGCAGCAGTTCCGAGAGCAGCACGCGCGTGCCCCGGTCGCCGCTCTCGACGCGCCCGTTCGCGATCACGATCGCGTCGCCCTGCAGCAGGGCGAGCGAGGCTTCGTAGGCGTCCGGGAACAGCGTGCACTCGATGCGGCCGCTCAGGTCCTCGAGCACGACCGAGGCCATCTTGCGGCCCTGTTTCGTCACGAACGTCTTCGTCTCCCCCACGACCGCGACGAGCCGCACCTCGGCGCCGTGCTCGAGCTCGAGCGCATCGCCGATCGCGTGCGTCGCGATCTTCTCGATCTGCGCGCGCATCGGCGCGAGCGGATGGTCCGAGAAGTAGAAGCCGAGCACTTCCTTCTCGCGGCTGCTGCGCTCGCGCGGGGTCCAGGGCGGCGTCTGCGGCAGCGGCGGCGCGACGACCGCGACCGTCACCTCGGTGTCCGCGCCGAACAGCGACGACTGCGAACTCGAGCGCTCCTTCTGGAGCGCGGCCGCCCGCTCGAGCATCGTGCCCGCCGCCGCGAACTGCGCGCCGCGTTCGCCGCCGAACGATTCCGTCGCGCCCGCGGCGACGAGGCTCTCGAGCACGCGGCGGTTGACGCGGCCCGTGTCGAGCCGGCACGCGAGGTCGAACAGGTCGCCGAACGCGCCGGCTTCGGCGCGCGAGGCGACGAGCGACTCGACGGCGCTCTGGCCGACGTTGCGCACCGCCCCGAGCCCGAAGCGCACGCGGCCGCCCTCGATCGTGAACTTCCACTCGGAGGCGTTCACGTCCGGCGGCAGCAGTTCGAGCTTCAGGCGGCGGCACTCCTCGATGAGCGTCGTGATGCGCGCGCTGTCCGACATTTCACTCGTCATCGTCGCGGCCATGAACTCGGCCGGGTAGTGCGCCTTCAGGTACGCCGACTGGTAGGCGAGCAGCGCGTAGGCGGCCGAATGGCTTTTGTTGAAACCATAGCCCGCGAACTTCTCCATGGTCGCGAAGATCTTCGTCGCCTTCACCTCGGCGATCTTCTTCTTGCGGCAGCCTTCGACGAACTGCACGCGCTTCGCTTCCATTTCCTCGGGCTTCTTCTTCCCCATCGCGCGCCGCAGTTCGTCCGCCTGCGCCATCGAGAAGCCGGCGAGCGCGTTCGCGGCCGCCATGACCTGCTCCTGGTAGACGAAGATCCCGTACGTGCCCTTGAGGATCGGCTCGAGGTCCGCGTGGTCGAAGCGCGCGACCTGGCGGCCGTGCTTGCAGTCGATGAAGTACGGGATGTTCTCCATAGGGCCCGGCCGGTAGAGCGCGTTCATCGCGACCAGGTCCTCGAACACCGTCGGCTTGAGCTTCTTCAGGTAGTCGCGCATGCCCGACGACTCGAACTGGAAGATCGCGACCGTGTCGCCGTCCTGGAACACGCGGTAGGCCGCCTCGTCGCCGAGGCCGAGCTCGAGCAGGTCGATCGTCACGCCGCGGTGCTTCTCGACGAGCTTCACGGCCTCGTCGAGCACCGACAGCGTGCGCAGGCCGAGGAAGTCCATCTTGAGCAGCCCGACCTTCTCGACCGACTTCATGTCCCACTGCGTCGTGACCGACTCGTCCTTCTGGCGGTAGAGCGGCACGTAGTCGAGCAGCGCTCCCGGCGTAATGAGCACGCCGGCCGCGTGCGTGGACGCGTGGCGCGCGAGGCCCTCGAGCGTCTGAGCCGAGCGCAGCAGGCGCTCGTAGACGGGGCCGCGCGACGGCAGGCCCTTCAGGTCGGGCGACAGCTCGAGCGCCTTGTCGAGCGTCATGCCGAGGCCGTCCGGCACGAGCCGCGCGATCTTGTCGACGTCGCCGAACGGCAGGCCGAGCGCGCGGCCGACGTCGCGCACGACGCCTTTCGCGCCCATCGTTCCGAACGTGATGATCTGCGTCACGTTCGCCTCGCCGTACTTCTCCTTCACGTACTCGATGACCTCGCCGCGCCGGAGGTCGTCGAAGTCGATGTCGATGTCGGGCATCGTCACGCGTTCGGGATTCAGGAAGCGCTCGAAGATCAGCCCGTGGTCGAGCGGATTCACTTCGGTGATGCGCAGCGCGAAGGCGACGAGCGAGCCCGCGACCGAGCCGCGGCCGGGGCCGACGCCGATGCCGCGCGACTTCGCGTAGTGGATGAAGTCGCGCACGATCAGGAAGTACGACGCGAAGCCCATCTTGCAGATGACGTCGAGCTCGTACTCGAAGCGCTCGCGCACCGATTCCGACACGCCGCCGCGCATGCGCTTCTCGAGCTCGCTCCACGCCAGGCGGCGCAGGTAGTCGTCGGCGCTCGACTCGCCCGCCGGCAGCGGGAATTCGGGCAGGAGCGGCTTGCCGAACGCGAGCTGCAGGTTGCAGCGCTCCGCGATCGCGAGCGTGTTGCGGATCGCGTCCGGCGTCGCGTCGAACAGCCGCTTCATCTCGTCGGCGGACTTGAAGTAGACCTGATCGGTCTCGTAGCGCATGCGCTGCGGATCGTCGACGTTCTTGCCCGTCTGGATGCACAACAGCACGTCGTGCGCGTCGTGATCCTCGTGCTTCAGGTAGTGGCAGTCGTTCGTCGCGACGAGAGGGATCCCGGTGCGCTTCGACAGCGCGATCACGCGCTCGCGGATCTTGTCCTCGATCGCGAGGCCGTGGTTCTGGATCTCGAGGAAGTAATTGTCCGCGCCGAACAGGTCGCGGTACATCGTCGCGGTGCGGAGCGCGCCGTCCTCGTCGTCGTTGACGAGGTCCGTCGCGATCTCGCCCTTCGGGCAGGCGGACAGCGCGAGCAGCCCCTCGGAGTAGCGCGCGAGGATCTCGTGGTCCACGCGCGGCTTGTAGTAGAAGCCCTCGAGGAACGCGAGCGACGACAGCCGGCACAGGTTGCGGAATCCGCGTTCGTCGCGCGCGAGCAGCACGAGGTGGTGGGCGGTGTCGCGCGTGCGGTCCTGCCGCTTGCCGCGCGTGACGTAGGCCTCCATGCCCACGATCGGCTTCACGCCCGCCTTGCGCGCGGCCTCGTAGAACTCGATCGCGCCGAACAGGCAGCCGTGGTCGGTGAGCGCGAGCGCCGGCATCTTGAGCTCGGCCGCGCGCGCGACCATGCCCGGGATCGGGCTGGCGCCGTCGAGCAGCGAATAATCGCTGTGGTTGTGGAGATGGACGTAGTCGGAGTGGTTCATGCGCATCCTGCGCGCGCGACGAACCACGACGAGGCGCGCGGGCCTCGTCCACCGGTGGCACGTCTCGAACGACGCGAGGTCAATCTAGCACAAAGGTTCCGCTCGACCGCCGTTCGTTGCCCGCGCGATCGCACGCGACGAGCGTCCAGCGATGCGTGCCCTTCGCGGGCGGCGCGAGCGGTCGCCAGCGCAGCTCGCCACGCACGCCGTCCCACTCGGACGGCACGCGCACGCCGTCCACCTGGAACGCCGTGCGTCCCGCGTCCACGCCGCTGCCGTCCTCGGCGAGCGACGCGCCGAGCGCCCACGTCGAGTACGCGCCCTTCGTACGCGTCCGCGGCGCGCCGACGCGCACGATGCGCGGCGCCTCGCGGTCGAGCAGCAGCGCGAAGCGTCCGAGCCGCCGCGTCGTCGCGACGAATGCGCCTCCCTCCGCGCGCCCGCCGAGCCACTCCCAGCCCTCGTCCCCGTCGCGATAGAGCCCCGCGGCGGGGAGCGAGTCCGGCACGCCGCCGCCTTCGAAGCGCAGCGTCACCGGCGTGCGCAGCGGCAGCCTTCGCGGCAGGAGCGCGAGCGCATCCGACAGCCGCGCGAGTTCCGCGGGCAGCTTCGCCTCGAGCGTCTCGCGGCGCGCGGCCCACAGCGCGCTCTCGAACGGCGCATTCGGATCGCACTCCCAGCTCGCGAACCCGGCGACGCGCCCGGGCCCGACGCGCGACGGATCGAACCCCGACTCGAGCACGCGCCGCTCGGGCGCGCCACCGGGCGACCCGGACGCCACGAGGACCGCTCCCGGCGCCGTGCGGCAGCGCAGCGCGCCGCCCGGGAGCGGCTCGAGCGTCGTGACGCGCGCGAGCGAATCGCGCGCGGCGCCGCCCGCCTCGCCCGCCCTCGGGCCCCGCACCCACACGATGCGCGTGCCCTCCTTCCCCGTGACGTCGCGCGCCCACATCCGCAGCGGGCGCGCGGGATCGCCGGGCGCGGCGCTCACGACGAGCGCGTCGAGCGAGTCCGGCACGTTCGTCGCGGCGACGCGCGTGCGCGCGCCCTTCGGCGCCCACAGCTGCACCGTCGTCTTCGCGAACGGCGCCGCGCGGCCGCGGTCGTAGCAGAAGTCGAGGAGCGGCAGGTCGGTCGCCCACGACACGCTGTCGAAGCGCGTCTCGAACCACGCCTCGCGCCAGCCGGCGCCGAGCGCGTACGGCGCCATGTTCGAGCGCCGGTCGCCGGGATCCACCGCTTCGAGCGTGACGCGCGCGCGGCCCTCGAGCACGACCGTGTCGGGGGCGGCCCCGAACGCGAGCGTGAGAGGCCGCTGGCCGCGCGCGACGAAGCTGCGCGCATCGAGCGGCTCGAGCGTCACGGCGCGCAGTTCGGGCGCGAACGGATCGGCGGCGGCGAGCCCCGCGAGCAGCGGATTGAGCGCCATGTCGCCGTGACGGATCTCGAAGTGGAGGTGCGGACTCCCGGTGCCGCTGCGTCCGCTCCAGCCGAGCCGCTGCCCGCGCCGCACCCGGAAGCGCTTCCCCTCGGGCCACAGGTCCTGCTCGTACTTGCCCGTCGAGTCCTGCTGCTTCGCGACGTAGCTCGCGAGCGGCTCGTCGAACGCGTCGAGGTGACCGTAGACGAGCAGCCGGCCGTCGTCCGCCTGCAGGTAGAGCGACCGCCCGTAGCCCGCGCCCGACGCGCGCACGCGCACGATGTGCCCGTCGAGGCACGCGAGCACCGGGACGCCGACGACGCCGTTCGTGCCGAGGTCCACGCCCGCGTGCAGGTGGCTGTTGCGGTGTTCGCCGAACGAACCCGTCAGCACGAGCGGGATCGCGAGCGGCGGCTGCTCGAATCGCGCGGCCCACGACGGCGACGACGACGGCGGCGTCGGACCCTGCGCGCGCGCCGGCGAATTCGCGTCGGACCCGCACGCGAACGCCGCAGCGAGCGCGAGCGCCGCGAAGCGCGCGTGCCGGAAGGCGCCGGGGCGCACATTCCGCACGGGCGGCCGCCCGCGATCGTGCAGCGCGCAATCCGCGCGATCGCGCGTCCCCACGAACGACTTCCGCTCCAGCTCGCCACGTCCTTGCAGCATCGCGCACTCCCTCGCCCGTTCGGGGTGATGGCACCCGGGTTGCAGCCCGTCGGCCGCTCCACCGGTCGCTCCCGCGTCGCGATCTCTCGCCGCGCCCTCGGGAGAAGTCTCTAGGGAAGGAGGATCTCCCCGTGAAGCTCTTCCGTTCGCTTTCCGCTCTCGCGTTCGTGCTCGTGCTCGCCGGCTGCGGCTCCGACGGCGGTCCCACCGCGGTCGACGCCGTGCTCGACACCACGCCGCCCTCGACGCCCGTCGGCCTCCACTCGTCGCTCGCCGTGACGAGCGAAGTGGTGCTGGCCTGGACGCCGAACTCCGAAGCCGACGTCGCGGGCTACGAGGTGTACCTGTATTCGCCCGTTCCGGGCAACGACAACGCCTACGTAAGAGTCGCCGACGTCACGCGCGGCTCGAGCTGGACGATCCCGGACGTCACCGAAGCGACGACCCAGTACTACAAGGTGTGCGCCGTGGACGCGTCCGGCAACCGCAGCGCGAAGACGGCGGCGGCCGAAGTGCACGTGAACCCGGCGAGCGGCGCGAGCACCGAGCCCGGCACCGACGAGCGGCCGATCCGCCACTGAGCGGTCAGCGCAGGAACACGAAGCGCGCGCGCGCGGCGCCCTCGTCGCCGTCGAGCCGCGCGAAGTAGAGCCCGGCCGGGACGCGCGCACCGTGCGCGTCCCGGCCGTCCCATTGGAGCGCGCCGGCGTCGCTCCGGCCGAGCGCGAAGCGGCGTACGCGGCGGCCGGCCGCATCGAGGATCGAGAGCGCGTGCTCGCTCCCGCTGGCGCGCGCGGCGGCCTTCCAGCGCAGCTCGAACGGCGCCGTGCCGGGCGAGGCGAGCGCGCGCACGCCGGCGCCCGCGCCGTCGAACGGACGCGCGCCGCCGAACGGCATCGTGACCGCGAGCACCGCCGACGACGCGCCGCGGTTGCCGGCCTCGTCGCGCGCGCGCAGCGCGATGAAGTACGTGACGCCGCTCGCGAGGCCCGTCACGACGAAGCGCTCCGCGCTGCCCGCGAGCGCCGGCGCGCCGAGGTCGGTGCGCACGCCGTTGCCGAACGTGCCCGCGTCGGAACGCACGGTCACGAGCTGCAGCTCGTAGCCGGAGGCGCTGCCGAGCGCGCCGTCTCCGCCGGGCGCGGTCCACACGAGCGCGACGCCGTCCGCGCCGATCGAGTCCGCGCGCAGGTCGGCGATCGCGGACGGCGCCGCATCGTCGAGCGGCGGCAGCGGCGGCGGCGGCGCGAGCGTCGAGCCCGTCCGCGCGAAGTCGGCGCGCGGCGTCGCCCACGCGTTCGCGACCGCGGCCCAGCTGCCGGGACCGGCGTCGTAGAAGTAGAGCAGCGAGTCGGGGCCGGCGCCCGCGATGAGCGCCGCGTGGCCGCTCGCATCGCGCGCCGCGATCGTCGCCGAGGCGCCCGCGAGCCCGGGCTTCGGCCAGCCCGCGAGCGCGCCGCCCGCGCCGTCGTACGCCGCGAAGCCCGCGGCGGTCATGACGCCGAGCGCGCGGGGCGCGCCCGCGGCGAGCGGGCCCGTGAGGAGCGCGCCGCTCACGCTCGCCGCGAGCGTCACCGGGAATCCCGCGCGCAGGTTTCCGAGCGTGTCGAGCGTCGCGAGCCGGTGGGTCGCGCCCGTGCTCCCCGCGCACGCGACCTCGCGCGCGCCGTCGCCGTCGAGGTCGGCCGCGATCGGCTCCTGCACGAGCGACACGCCCGAGGCGTACGTGAAGCGGTGCGAGCCGTCGGCGCCGTAGGCGCGCACTTCGGATCCGCGGCCGAACAGGATCGCGGGCGAGGACCCAAGCCGGGCGACCACCGGCGGCGTGCTCGGCGCAGGCGCCGTGAGCGTGACCGGCCAGCCCGGAAGCGCGAGGCCGTTCGCGCCGAACACCGTGACGCGCCCGTCGCTCGCGGTCGTGACGATCTCGTCGCCCGGCGCGCCGTCGAGGTTCGCGAGCGCGATCGGGAAGGCGAGCGAGGCCGAGCCGCTCGAAAACGGAAAGCCCGCGACGAGCTGGCCGTCGAACGTCCACGCGTAGAGCTGGCCGTCGCTCGCGCCGCACACGATCTCGAGCACGCCGTCGCCGTCGAGGTCGCCGAGCGCGGGCCCCGCGGCGAACGACAGCAGCGCGTCGCCCGCGTCGTACGGCCAGCCCGCGAGCGGCAGGCCAGAGTCGTCGAGGCCGAGCATGCGGCCGTTCGACGTGCCGGTGAAGTAGCCGACGCCGCCCGCGCCGAACGCCGCCGCCGCGAGCTGGCGCGCCGGACGCCCCGGCAGCGCGGCGTTCGCGAGCGTGTCGAGCGTGACGCCGTCGAGTACGAGGAAGCGGTTGTTGTTCGTGACGAACGCGAGGTTCGCACCGCCCGCGGCACGCGCGCGCACGACCGCGGGACCGATCGTGCGCGCGCCCGCGCGCCGGACGCGCGAGGTGTGTGTTTCGAGCAGCGCGCGCTCGAGGTTCAGCCGTCCCGTGCCGTAGCCCGTGAGCCCCGGGTTCTGCGCGGCGACGTCGTCGGCCGTCTCGCGCAGCCGGAAGATCACGTCGAGCGGGTGGAGCGGCGGCTCGCCGAGCGCGATCCGCCGCGCCGCGAGCAGCGCCGCGGCGCCCGAGGCGATCGGCGCCGAGAGCGACGTGCCGCTGCCGGTCGCGTAACTGGCGAGACGCGAGCCGATGCTGTCCGCGCCCGCGTGCGTGACGCTTGCGGCGGTGAGTCCGACGCCGGGGGCGCACAGGTCCACGTAGGCGCCAGTGTTCGAGAAGCTCGCGACGACGTCGTTCGCGTCGGTCGCGCCGACCGCGAGCACGTCCTCGCGCTGGGCGAGCGCGATGTTCGGGCTCGAGTTCCCGGCGGCGTTCACGACGAGCGCGCCCGCGCGCGTCGCCGCGTCCACGGCCGCGAGCAGCCCGCCCTGGTTGAGCGTCTCGAACGAGCAGTTGATGACGCGCGCGCCCATGCGCGCGGCGTAGCGGATCGCCGAAGCCGCATAGCTCATGTCCACGAGCCCGGGCGGCGCGGACGGCGCCGACCAGCCGATGCGCAGCGCCATCAGCTTCGTCGTCCACGTCGTGCCGGCGACGCCGATGCCGTCGTCGGTGAGCGCCGAGACGAGACTCGCGACTTCGGTGCCGTGGCCGGAGAAGTCGTTCGGGTCGGCGTCGGCGTCGCGCCAGTCCTCGCCCGCGACCGCCTGCGCGCTCGTTGCGAGGCTCACGAAGTCCCAGCCGGTGACGTCGTCCACGAAGCCGTTGCCGTCGTCGTCCACGCCCGCGACGCCGTTCGCTTCCGAAGCGTTGCGCCACAGCAGCGACGGCCCGGACGGCAGCGTGCCCGAGAGGTCGGGATGCCAGGCGAGCACGCCCGTGTCCACGATCGCGACCACGACCGACGAGTCGCCGGTCGTGACGTCCCACGCCTCGGGCGCGTGCACGTCGGCGCGCGAGGGCTGGTAGAACCACGTCGAGACGCTCCACAGCGAATCGTTCGGCACGCGCGCGACCGGCAGCAGCGCGATGCGGGAGGCGTGCGCGACTTCGGGGGTCGCGCGCAGCGTCGCGAGCGCGTCCCCGGCCGGAACGCCTTCCGGGAGCCGCACGCGGTACCACGCCGAAAGCCGCGCGCCCTCCGGATCGTTCGGATCCTCGCCCGCGAACACCGGCTCGAATGCCGCGCCGCTCGCGCGTGCGAAGCGGTCGAGCGCAGCGATCCCGAGGCTCGCGCGCGGCGCCGCTTCAACGCCCGCCCGGCGTGCCGCGAGCGCGCTCGCACGCGCGGAGGCGACGGCGGCCGGCGAGAGTTCGATCTCGAGCGCGTCGGTGCGGAACTCGGGGGCCGCGGCCGCCGTCGCACTCACGCCCGCGCCGCACAGCAGGGCTGTGAACCGCAGCAGGATTCCGACGCGCGTCAGGGGTCGCATGGTCCTCAGAGACGAAGCGCGACCGGCCCTGTGCGAAGGCGGGGAGTTCCGGTCGCGAGTTCGGGCGAAAGTCTAGCCCGGCCCGCGCGCGAGCCGCTACTGCGAGCGCTCCCGGGCCTTGACGGTTCCACACCCCGAGAGCAGACTCGCCGCCGCTCGACATCGCCCCGCCGACTCTACCGACGTGGAGCCCCATGGAACCCCAGGATCGCGACCGACTCCGCCAGCTTCTGCTCGAGCGCTCGATGCGCTTCGGCGAATTCGTCCTCAGCTCGGGCATCACCTCGAACTACTACATCGACGTGCGCAAGACGAGCCTCCACGCGGAGGGCCTGCGCCTCATCTCGAAGATGATCTGGGAGCACCTGCGCGAGGACGGCGTCACGGCCGTCGGCGGGCTCACGCTCGGCGCCGATCCCCTCGTCGCCGGGGTCATGCTGCACAGCGCCGAGCAGGGCCGTCCGCTCGAGGGCTTCCTCGTGCGGCGCAACACGAAGGACCACGGCATGCGCGGCCAGGTCGAGGGCAACCTCGCCGGCCACAAGCGCGTCGCGATCCTCGACGACGTCATCACGAGCGGCGAGAGCGCGCTGATCGCCGCCGAAGCCGCGGAGTCCTACAAGGCCGAGATCGTTCGCATCGTCGCGGTCGTGGACCGGGCCCAGGGCGCGAGCCAGATCTTCCAGCAGCGGGGCTACGCGTTCAGCCCGCTGTTCACGATCGGCGAGCTTCTCCCGGCCGAACGAGGCTGATCGCGCCGCGCGCCGCGCGGCGCTACCGTCGTCCCCAAGTCCGGCCCTCCCCCGGCCGATAACTGCGGCGCGCCGTGTCGGCGCCCCGCACGCGAACCCGGAAGCTCAATCGAATGTTCGAGAGACAGTTCGGTCTACGCGAGAACCCGTTCGTCGCGGGCCACCAGTCGCGCTTCGTCTATCCGAGCCGCGAGCACCAGGAAGCGCTCGCCCACCTGCGCTACGGCATCGAGAACCGCGAGCCGTTCGTGCTCATCACGGGCGAGGTCGGCACCGGAAAGACGACGGCGCTGTACGACGTGCTCGGCGAGTGGCAGTCGCGCGTCGTCGTCGCGCTGATCACGAACTCGGCGCTCACGCGCGACGAGCTGCTCGAAGAGATCTGCCTGCGCTTTGGCGTGCCCACGCCGCCAGGCGCGACCAAGCCGCAGCTCCTGCAGAACCTCGAGCGCCACCTGCTCGCGGTGCGGGCGCGCGGCGAGCGCGCGATCCTGATCCTCGACGAAGCGCAGAACCTGTCGCGCGACCTGCTCGAGGAGATCCGGCTGCTGTCGAACCTGGAAGTGCAGGGCGAGAAGCTCGTGCAGGTGTTCCTCGTCGGGCAGCCCGAACTCGAAGCCGTGCTCGCGCGCCCCGAACTGCGCCAGCTGCGCCAGCGCATCGCCGTGCACTACCGGCTGAATCCGCTGAACGAGCAGGACACCGAGCGTTACGTACACCACCGGCTGTCGGTCGCGGGCGGGCACGCGGTGACGATCTTCCCCGCCGACGCGTGCCGCGAGGTATTCCGGCTCACGCACGGCATCCCGCGCGAGATCAACACCGTCGCCGCGCAGGCGATGCTGAACGCGTTCGTCGAGGACCAGCACGTCGTGCGGCCGTCGCACGTCTCGGCGGTCGAGAACGACACCGAGTTCCAGAGCGTCGTGCGCGGCAGCATGCGCGGGGTGCCGGCGCCCGAGGCGCCGCCCGCCCCCGCGAGGACGGCGCCCGCGCCCGAGCCGCCGCGCAGCGAAACGCCCGCGCGGCCCGCGCCCGAGGCGCCGCGAAGCGAAGCGCCCGTGCGGCTCACGCCGGTCCCGCCGAGCGCGCCGCCGCCCCCAATGACGCCGACGCACGTCGCGCGCGTCGAACCCGACCCGCCGCACCCGCAGCCGCAGCCCGCCACGAACGAAGAGTCGTGGCGTTCGTGGAGGGAAGCGCTCGCCTCGATGCCGGGCGGCACCGCGGCCGCCGCGGCGACGCCCGCGCCCGAGAAGCCCGCGCCGTCGGCGAGCGTCGCGCCGTCTCCCGCGCCCGCTCCGCCCGCTCCCGCGGCGCCGAAGCCGGCGGAAACGCGCGAGCGCACGCCCGCGCCCGCCCACGAATCCGAGTTCCTGCACACGCCGGAAGCGCCGCGCCGCACGTACGAGACCGCTCAATCCGAACCAAAGGCGCCGAAGCCGCCCGCGCCGAAGCCCGCACCCGCGGCCCCCGCGCTTCACGTCGTGGAGAAGCCGGCCGCGAGCGCCGCGGACCCGATGGCATCGCTGCCGCCGAATCTGCGCCGCAAGCTCGAATTCGAGGACGCGCCCGAGCCGTCGAACGCGGCGGTCCGCTGGCTCGTCGTCGCCTCGGTGCTCGCGCTCGTGCTGATCTCGGGCGTGCTCGCGGGACGCTTCCTCAAGCGTCCGTCCGCTCCGGCGCCCGCGCCGACGAGCGCCGAGCGCACGCCTTCCGAGACGCCCGCGACGAGCGCGCCGGAATCCGCGCCGCCGGCCGCGAGCGCCGAAGCGCCGAAGCCGCAGCCGAGCGCGGAAGCTTCGAAGCCCGTCACGACGCCGCCCGCGGCGACGAACCCGGTCGCGAGCACGACGAAGCCCGCGGCGAACGCGACGAAGCCCGCGGCGAGCGCGACGAAGCCCGCGGTCAGCCCGCCCGAGTCGAAGCCGCAGGCGCAGCCGGCGGTGTCGAGCGCGCCCGCGACGACGCCCGCGCGCCCGAAGCCCGCTGCGCCCGAAGCGGCGAAGACTCCCGCGCCCGCGCCGACGCGCGGCTTCGGCATCGCGGTGCGCACGCTGCTCTACGAGGATCGCGCGCGGGAAGAGGCGCAGCGCCTCGGCGCGAGCAGCGGACTGCCGTCCCGCGTGGTGCCCGTGAGCGAGAACGGCGAGACGTCGTACCGCGTCGTGCTCGGCGCGTTCGTCGAGCGCGCGGCCGCCGACAAGGCCGCGGGCCGGCTCATCGAGCAGGGGCTCGCCGACGAAGCGCGCGTCGTTCCCGTCTCGCTCAAGTAGCGCGAACGCGATCGCGCCGCGCGGAGTCGGACCTCCGCGCGGCGCGTTTGCTTCGATCGCCGACGCCGACTAGATTGTCGCGCTCTTCGAGCAGGCTGCTGAAGAAGCCGAGGACGAGGCGGCGTGGGAGCGCGACCCACGCTACGCGTGGGTGCCCGGAGGCGTGGCTGCAAGATACTCCGCAGCGAGGCGCGACCAGGCCGACGCAGTGAACGGATTCTTCGGCAGCCTGCCAGGCGTCCCCATCGTCTAGGGGCCTAGGACACCGCCCTTTCACGGCGGTAACACGAGTTCGAATCTCGTTGGGGACGCCAGATTCTCGCGCTCGCGCCACAGGCCGATGCGCGCCTCCCGAGCGCCGCCCCGTGCTCGCCGGTCCTCAGCCAGTCCTGCGCCTCTCGTCCGAGTCTTCGACGAGCGCGATGGGGCGACGCGTCACCTCGCTCCGCGCATCGCGAGCGCGTCGCGCCGCTCCCCGCCGTTGACGGGACCGCCTACGTCGAGACGATCGCCTTGAAGCCGCCCGTCGAGAAGCGCTTCAGGTCGAACGGCATGACGAACTTCTTTCCGGGCTTTGGCTGCATGCGCGGGTCCTGCTGGACCTTCGCGTTGATGCGGTCTCGGTCGGCCTTCGACTTGTAGACGACGAACGCGAAGACGAGCGTCTCGTTCGCCTTGAGCTTGCACAGTTTCTTGAACGACAGGCCCCACGCCGAGTCCAGGGCGTCACCGACGCACTCGTAGTAGTCGAGCGCGCCGTACTCCATCCAGACCTTGCGGCCGAGCGTCGCGAGCTTCTTGTAGTCCTTCACCTTCGTCTTCTGGATCGGGATGACGTAACCGTCGACGTACTTGGCCATGCCTGCCTCCTCCGTGCGATGCCAGGGTTCCACGCCGGGACGCGGCGGGACGCCACCTTCCTCGATTCGATGTCCGGTGTCGAACGACGGCGGGATCGAAGGCGGCCGGACTTTCGGCGGCACTCACCGGTCTTCCCTCGGCGGCGCGGTTCGCCGCCGTTCGAAACGCCGTTCCGCGCCGCCTCGTCGCGCCCTTCCCTCCGCACGCCGCATCGCCGACACTGCGCGCATGTCGCAGCGCTCCACCGCCACCACCCGCACGCTCACGCGCGCGCGCCCGACGGGCGAAGCGGATCGCCTGCTGTTCGCTCCGGGTCAGATCGTCACGAGCCCCGAGACGAACGCGCGCTATCACATCGACTACCTGCTCGGCGCGGGCGGCTTCGGTCAGGCGTTCCGTGCGCGCCGCGGCGAGCGCTCGCGCGAGTTCGTGTGCGTCAAGGCGAGCACGCGCATCGACGGCTGGCTGCGCGAGGCGTACTTCGGCCAGTTGCTCGATGGCCAGCCGCGCGCGATCCAGACCTTCGACGCGTTCCCGCTGCTCACGCCGGACGGCCCGGTGCTCTACTGCCTCGCGCTCGAGTACGCGCGCTTCGGCGACCTGCGCTCCTACCTGCGCCGCTCGCCGCGCGGCTGGAACGAGCGCAAGGTGCGATCCGAGATCGCGGGCCTGCTCGAAGTGCTGGGCAAGCTCCACCGCGGGCAAATGCTCCATCGCGACCTGACGCCGCTCAACGTGTTCGTGTGCGAGGGCGAACGCTTGAAGCTCGGTGACTTCGGCATCACGCGCCAGCAGGGCGACCGCCACGGCGTCACGGCGCGCACGATGAACCGGCTCACCGCGCCGAGCGACATCCTCGACGGCAGCGTCCCCAAGTGGCAGGCGCGCGACGACGTGTACCAGGTCGGCCAGCTGCTCGGCATGCTGCTGCGCATGGACGCCGATCACCGCCTGACGACGGCCGACGTGCGGCGGTTCGACTGCAGCGACCACCTGAAGGAGATCGTGCACCGCTGCCTCGGCGAGCGCCGCAAGCGCTACGAGAGCGCCGACGAGATGATCGCCGCACTCCGCACGCCGCCGCCGTCGCTGCGCTCGGGCGGACTGCGGTCGCTGAAAGGCGTCCACCTCGCGTTCACGGGCATCCTCAGCCGCCCGCGCGCGGACGCGATCCGCGCTGCGAAGCGCGCCGGCGCGATCGTCCACGGCGGGCCCTCGGCGCAGACGACCGTGCTCGTGCGCGGCCGGCCAAACACGCTGCAGGCCGCGGGCCGCGACGCGGGCCTCAAGCTCATGGAGGCGAAACGCCTCCGCGAGAAGGGCCACCGCATCACGATCCTCGACGACGCGCGGTTCTGGAAGCTCGTCGCGAAGCGTTGATGCGGCGCCGCGCACGCTCGAACCCCGGCGACTCGCGCGCGACACGGGCCGCGTCGTAGGTTCCCCGATCGTGCGGCCGCGCACGTTCGTCCCCCGGCTCTGGTTGCGGCTCGAGGTCCCCGCGATGGTCCCTCCGCTCCCCCGCTTCGCCCGCTTCGCCGCGATCGCGGCGCTCGTCGCCGCCCTCTCGCTCGTTCCCGGCGTTCGTTCGGTGCACTCCGCCGCCGCACCGCGCGTCCTCATCGTGAGCGTGGACGGGCTGCGCCCCGACGTGCTCCTGCGCACGAACGCGCCGGCGATGCGTGCGCTCATGGCCCGCGGCAGCTTCACGATGTGGGCGCGCACGACGCCGCAGTCGGTCACGCTGCCCTCCCACGTCTCGATGCTCACGGGCGTCGAGGTGCGCCGCCACGGCATCACGTGGAACGACGACCGCTCGCGCGAACACCCGGTCTACCCGGCGGTGCCGACGCTGTTCGACCTCGCGCACCGCGCCGGGATCTCGACCGCCCTCGTCGCGGGCAAGTCGAAATTCGTGACCTTCCTGCGGCCGGGCTCGCTCGACCACGCGTTCGTGCCGGAGCGCGGCACGTTCCCGGACTCGCTCGTCGCCGACACGGCGGTCGCGTGGATCGAACGCTTCGCCCCGCGCGTGCTGTTCGTGCACCTGCCGAACGGCGATCTCGTCGGACACGATTCGGGCTGGGGCTCGGAAGCGCAACTCGCGGCCGTCGCCGGCGCCGACCGCGCGCTCGCACGCCTGCTCGCCGCACTCGATCGCCGC
>JBGAOA010000037.1:0-44522 GCA_044222065.1 Candidatus Eiseniibacteriota bacterium | reverse complement strand
CGCCAAGTCGCTCGTCGGCGCGATGCTCCCGCCCGGCGCGACGATTCCCGTGCTCCGCGGCGTGATCGAGCTCGACCCCGCGCGCAATCCCTACGGGTCGTGGCTGCGCAGCCTGCACCCCGTGCCTCCGGCCTGGCTCGCAAGCGTGCTGCTGTGGGGTACCGTCGCGTTCTTCCTCGCGCTCTCCCTGATCGCCCATCGCTACTACTCCGCGAGACACCGGCGCAGCGTGTGGGCCGACGTGGCCTTTCTGGGTCTGTTCTCGGCGATGCTCTGCTGGATCCTCGACATGAGTCTGCGCGGCTACATCCTCGACTTCATCGGCATTCCGGGACTCTTCACGGCCGATCTGAAGGACGTCGCGCTCGGCATCGGCGCCATGGCCATCTTCGCCGAAGGCCTCGACAATCCGGCGCTCGAGCGCGGTGGGCCCGGGTGGCGGGATCACGTCGATCAGTCGTGGGCGTTGATCTGCGACCTGTGGCGCTTCGCCGAGTACGACCTGTGCAAGCTCGCACGACGATTCGGCGCCGGTTCCGCTACGAAGCGGCGTGAGCGTTGAACCCACGGCGCCGCGATCGGCAGCGACCCGCCGGACTGCGTCGCCGCCGCCACGACCGCACACGGCTGCGAGCGAAACGAGCGACGTCGAGCACGCGGAGCGCGCTCCGCCCACCTACCGCCCGTCGCGCCGCACCCGTTCGGCCTCGCGCTCGATCAGTTCGTCCGTGACGCGCGCGTAGCGCATGGTGGTCGCGAGATCGCGGTGGCCGAGGATCTGCTGCAGCACGGCCAGGTTTCCGCCCGCGGCGAGCCAGTTCATGGCGAACGTGTGGCGGCAGCGGTGCACGTGGAAGTCGGCGGTCCGCGTGTAGCGGCGGATCAGGCGCGCGAACGAGCCGGGACTGTTCGCGGCGTAGGGCACGAGCCGCTCGAAGCTCCACGTCGCGATCTCTTCGCGCAGTTCCGGATCGAGCGGCACACGGCGCAGGCGCCCGGACTTGGTGTTCGCCACTTCGAGCAACGATCCGCGCACGTCCTCGGGGCGCGCGCGGCAGCCTTCGGCCCACCTCAGGCCCGTGCCGAGCAGCAGCCGCAGCACGAAGCCGGCGGGGCAGGGCACGGCGCGCAGCACCGCGACTTCGCCGGCCGTGAACCCGCGCGGAGCGACCTCCTGAATACGCGGCATGACGCGCTCCGGAAACGGCGAGCGCGCGATCAGCCGTGCGCTCACGGCCCACCGCAGGAAACAGCGCACGTCGCTCAGCACGTGCGTCACGGTGTAGGGGCTCAGCCGCCAGTGCTCCTCGAGCGCCGTACGCAGGATGCGGATGTGATCGCCCTCGAGGTCGCCGAGGCCGATGTGCGAGAGCAGGCGGAGCCAGTACGTCTCGAAGCGCACGCGCGCGAGCCGCTGGCCCTTCGCGTTCCGCGTCGTGGCGATGTACGTCGCGAGCCAGCGCTCGCCGGCTTCGTAGAGCGTCGGCTCGCGCTCGGGTGGCCGCGCGACCTCGCGCGCACTCGCCTCGCGCGCACCGCCGGGCCTTCGGTGTCTGTCACGCACGTTCCCGGCTCCGTACCTGCCGTGGGCAGCGGGGGCTCGAGAAGTCGGCGCCACGTCCGCGGTCCGAGCTTCGCGTGACGCCCACAGCACCGAGCGCGCCACGGCTCCGAAGGCGCAACGCCGGTCTCCTCGCACGTGCCCGCCTCGAGCCCCGCGGCGTCTTCGCCGGCCCCTCGGACGCCAAAGCGCTGCGCCCCGGTCGTCCGCCGTGTCGGGCCGAATCACGCCCTCGGCGATTTCCGCTTGACCCGGGCACCCTCGCGCCCGCTAACTCCGCCATCACTGCGCACTCGAACGGGGGACCCGCCATGCCGATCAAGACTGCTCGCAAGACCGCGAAGAAGGCGGCGACGTCGCCGGCCCGTCGTGCCGCGAAGCCGGGGAAGAAGGCGGCGAAGTCGCCTGCCCGCGCCACGGCACGCCCGGCGAAGCATTCGGCGAAGTCGCACGAGGTCGCGATCGGGCCCGCGGCCTCGAAGCTCATCGACGGCCGCATTCGCGAACTCGGCGACTGGCGCGGCAAGACGCTCGCCTACGTGCGGCGCCTCATCCACGAGGCCGACCCCGAAGTGGTCGAGGAGTGGAAGTGGATGGGCACGCCCGTGTGGTCCCACGACGGCATCCTGTGCACGGGCGAGACCTACCAGAGCGTGGTCAAGCTGACGTTCGCAAAAGGTGCTTCGGTGCACGATCCCGCGCGCCTCTTCAACTCGAGCCTCGAGGGCAACGTCCGCCGCGCGCTCGACCTGCGCGAAGGCGACACGCTGGACGAGCCGGCCTTCAAGACGCTCATCCGCACCGCCGTCGCGCTCAACCTGGAAGCCGCCGCGCAGAAACGCGGCCGCCGGTAACGACGCCCGGCGGGGCGCCGGTCCGCCGGATCGCCCCTCCGCTCCGTGGTCCGATCCGGGCGAATTCCGCGCTTGGCAGGGCAGGGGCGGTGCGGCCGTTCGCACTGCGCCTCGCAGTCGGCCGCCGCCGGACGCTTCCCGCGTGTGACGCGCCTCGCGCTCGCGCGTTCGCATCCCGAGAGTCCCGTCACCGCCCTGCCCGGAGGTTCCATGTCGCGCATTCGCCGCTCGCTGTTCGCCCTCGCCCTCGCGTCCTCTGCGCTCGGGGCCGCTGCGCCGTCCTTCGCCCAGATCGGGATCCGCTGGACGAACACGTTTCAGCAGTGGGCTCCGATGAACCTCCAGCGCCAGGCGGGATCCCCCGAGCAGGACCTCGTCATGCTCGACGTCTTCGATCCGGCTCACAATCGCTCGCGTCTCCTCTGGGTGCGCGCCGAAGACGGCGTCGTCCGCGCGACGTCGACCTCGCTGCACATGACTTCCTTCACGCAGATCGTCGGCGCGCTCAGCTTCTCGGCCTCGCAGGCGGCGCCGGACCTCATCGTCTGGACGCCCGACGACGGCTCGAACAGCTCGCTCCAGAGCTTCGACGGGCCGGGTCCCGGCGGACCGGGCGGACCGTTCGACAATCGCCCGGCGCTCTGGCGCATCACGTGGCCGTCGTCGAGCTCGCTTCCGCCGATGTTCTTCGCCAACGTCGAGGCGGACGCGGACCTGGAACTCGTCATCCAGGAGTCCCCGCGCTGGGTGCGCGTGTACAACCGGCTCGGCGCGCGGCTGCAGGAACTGGATCTCGAAGTCCTTCTGAACGCGCCGCGCAACACGCCGTTCCAGGTCGTCGTGTTCGATCTCGACGGGGTCGGCCGCGACGAGATCGTCGTGACCTGGATCGACCAGGCGACGGGCGACACCAAGGTGGCGGTGCTCGCTTCGACGGCGCTCGTGAGCGCGCCGGAATCGTTCGAACCCGCGCGCGCGCAGCTCGCGCCGCTCGCCCCGAACCCCGTGCTCGGCAGCTCGACGATCGCGTGGACGAACCCGGTCGCGGGCCGCGTGCGCCTCGCGCTCTACGACGCTGCCGGCCGCCGCGTGCGCACACTCACCGACAGCTGGATGACGGCGGGCACGCACGAGCGCTCGTGGGCGGGCGAGGACGAGCAGGGCCGGCTGCTGCCGCCCGGGATCTACCTGCTCGAGATGGACTCGCCTTCGGGCCGCCAGACACGGCGCGCGGTGCTGCTGCGCTGAGCGGCGTTGGCGGCGTTCGCGCACTCGGATAGTCTGCGCGCCCGAGCGCACGCCATGACCGACCGCCACGACTTCTCGAACGTCTACGACGACACGACGCGCGCCGCGGCGTACGCGGCGCTCGAATACCCGAACACGTACGCGCTCGCGTTCCGCGACCTGCCGGCGCTGATCGCCGAACACGTGCGGGGGAGGCGCGCGCTCGACTTCGGCTGCGGCGCCGGACGCTCCTCGCGCTGGCTCGAAGCACTCGGCTTCGGCGTCGTCGGCGTGGACATCGCGGCGCCGATGCTCGAGCACGCGCGCGCCGCCGATCCCGCGGGCGACTACCGGCTCCTGCCGGACGGCGACCTGTCGTCGCTGCCGGCGGGCGCGTTCGATCTCGCGTTCGCGGCCTTCACGTTCGACAACGTGCCGACGCACGCGAGGAAGGTCGCGCTCTTCCGCGGCCTCGCGCGCACGCTCGCGCCCGGCGGCCGCGTCGTGACGATCGTCTCGTCGCCCGACATCTACCTGAACGAGTGGGCGTCGTTCTCGACGCGCGACTACCCCGAGAACGCGAACGCGCGCTCGGGAGACACGGTGCGCATCGTCATGCTCGATGTCGGCGACCGCCGGCCGGTCGAGGACATCACGTGGTCCGACGAAGCGTACGACGCCGTGTACCGCGACGCGGGGCTCGCCACGCTCGCGAAGCGACGCCCGCTCGGGCGAGCCGACGAGCCGTACGCGTGGGTGAGCGAGACAACGATCGCGCCGTGGGTGCTGTACGTCCTGGGAGTCGCGGGCTAGCGCGGCCGCCGCCGGACCTCGCGACCTCGCGCGCCGCGGTGTGGGGTGCGCGCTCGGCCCGGCCGGACTCCGTCCGGGGTCATCGAGCGCTTCAAGTCCCGGGGCCAGCGCCTTAAAGGGCCTGAGATTCCGCGAGCGCCCGCAGCCGGGATCGGGTAGTCTTTGTCCGGCAACCGTACAAAGCTGCGCCCCACGCTCGGAGACCTCCATGACGCGCGCCTCGATCCTCGCCGCGCTGATGTCCTTGATTCTCGCCGCCGACGCCGGCGCCCAGTGCATGCTGATGAATCCGAGCTTCGAGATCGCGGGCCAGCCGGGCTTCGTCTTCGGCGGCTGGAACCAGTTCGGCGTCGTCGGCAGCTCGACGATCGCCGTGCACGGCTCGAAGGCCGCGCGCGTCTCGGGCCCGAACACCGGCGGCTGGGACGTCTCGGCCTACTGGCAGGCGCAGAACACGGTCGCGGGCGACGTGTGGAAGGCGGCGGGCTACGTGCGCGTGCCGTCGTCCGCGCCGCTCGCGGGCCAGTCGCGGGCGATCGTCAACGTCGAGTGGCGCAACTCGGGCGGCGCGCTCATCAGCTACGAGTCGCACGACGTCGCGACGTCCTCGACGCCGCGCGACACGAGCCTCTTCTGGTCGTTCACGACCGCGGCGGCGCCCGCGGGCACGGCGTCGGCGCGCATCCTCGTCGGCGTGCTGCAGGGGCCGGGTGATCCGCAGCGCGACGCGATCTACGACCAGGTCACGTTCGTGAAGCAGACCTCGCCGTCGCTCGACGCGATCCAGTGGAACGACTTCCCGAGCGGACGCACGCTGTCGTTCGCGGGCCGCACGTGGCGCGCGAAGGGGACGGGCGTCTACGGGCCGGGGCCGAGCTGGTTCTCGAGCTCGCCGAGCCACGTGTACGTGGATGCGAACGATCGCCTGCACCTCACGGTCACGCAGTCGGCCGGCACGTGGTACAGCACCGAGGTCGCGCTCGTCGAAGCACTCGGCTACGGCGACTACGTGTTCACGACGCGCGGACGGCTCGACACGCTCGATCCGGCCGTCGTGCTCGGCCTGTTCGTGTGGGAGTACGGCCCGTGCTACGACGCGGGCTACCTGTGGTGGAACCCGTACAACGAGGTGGACATCGAGTACAGCCGCTGGGGTTCCCCGGGATCGCAGAACGCGCAATTCGTCGCGCAGCCCTACGACTGGGGCGGGAACCTCGTGCGCTACAACGTGACGTTCGCGGCGAACGAGATCACGAGCCACGCGTTCCGCTGGCTGCCGGACCGCGTCGAGTTCCGCGCCTGGCGCGGAAACGCCTCGCAGGAGTCGCCGACCTCGCTCGTCGCGGCGTGGACGTACACGGGGCCGCACATCCCGCGGCCCGACCAGCCGCGCGTGCACCTGAACCTCTGGCAGTTCACGGGCCCGCCGACGACGACGCAGGAGGTCGTGTTCGAGGACTTCACGTTCGCGCCGTGGCCGCCCGCGCTCGTCGCCGCGCCCGAGACGCCTGTGACGACGCCGCGCGTCGCGGCGCTCGCGCTCGCGGGCGAGAACCCGACGCGAGGCGGCGCGCGGCTGCGGCTCGCGCTCCCCGAGTCGGGGTTCGTGACGCTCACGATGCACGACGTCGCGGGCCGGCTCGTGCGCACGCTCGAGCGCGGCGAGCGCGAGGCCGGCGCGCACGAGATCGCGTGGGACGGACGCGACGCGGCGGGCGCCCCGGTCGCGCCGGGCGTCTACCTCGCGCACTTCGCGACCGCCCGGGCTTCGGGCGTCGCGCGGCTCGTGGTGCTGCGATGACGTTCCGCGTGCGGGCCGCGCACGCGCTCGTGCTCGCCGTCGCGTTCGCGGCGCTTGCATCCGCCTCGCCCGCCTGCGCGGCGCGCAGGGCCACGCGCTTCGTCGTGCGCCCGCTCGTCGTCGAGGTCGGCGGCGAGTGGATCGGCGCGGGCGTCGCGTACGGTCCGCACCGCGACGGCCAGCGCCCGGGCGGCGCGTCCCCAACCGTGGCCGAAGTTCGAGAGGACCTCGCGCTGATCGCGAAGCGCTGGCGGTTGATCCGGATCTACAACGCGCGCGGCACGGGCGACACCGTGCTCGCCGCGATCCGCGCGTCGAACCTGCCGCTCCGTGTCGTGCTCGGCGTGTGGCTCGCGGCCGAGGACCGGCGCGATTCGACCGGGCGCGTGATCGAGCGTTTCCCGAAGGCGCGCGCCGAGAACGCGCGCGAGGTCGCGCACGCGGCGAAGCTCGCGCGCGCGTACGGCGGCACGATCGCCGCGATCGCCGCGGGCAACGAAACGCAGGTGTTCTGGTCCGGAAACCGTCTCGCGCCCGATCGCCTCGTCGCTTCCTTGCGCGAGCTGCGCCGCACGACGCGGCTTCCGGTGACGACGTCCGACGACTACAACTTCTGGAACAAGCCCGAGAGCCGCGCGATCGCCCTCGAGTGCGACTACGTGAGCACGCACCTCCACCCGCTCTGGAACGGTGCGCAGCTCGAAAACGCGCTGCCGTGGATCGAGCGCGAACTCGACCGCATCCGCACGCTCCATCCGGACCGGCCGGTCGTGATCGGCGAGACGGGCTGGGCGACGCGCCGCAACGACGCGGGCGACCAGGGCAAGCTCATGAAGGGCGCACTCGGCGAGGAAGAGCAGGCGCGCTTCGTCGCCGCGCTCGACGCGTGGGTCGCGCGCACGCGCGTTCCGACCTTCACGTTCGAGGCGTTCGACGAGAACTGGAAGGGCGGCGCCGATCCGAACGACGTCGAAAAGCACTGGGGCCTCTACCGCGCGGACCGCACCCCGAAGCCCGCCGCGGGGGTGCGGCCGTGAGCCTCGCCGAGAGCTCGCACGGCGCCTCACCCGCGAACGGCGGGCTCGTCCGCTTGGACGGTCGCGACGTCCTGCGCATCGCGCACTACGACCGCATGGCGCCGTTCCTCATGACGATCCCGAGCGACACCGATCTGTGGATGTTCCTGAGCAGCGCGGGCGGGCTCACCGCGGGCCGCCGCGATCCGGACGGCGCGCTGTTCCCGTACGTCACCGAGGACTGGCTCCACGACGCGCACCACACGACGGGGCCGATCACGCTCGTGCGCCTCGCGCGCGGCGGCGCGCGTCCCGTCCTGTGGCAGCCGTTCGACGCGGGCGCCGACGATCCCGCGATCGAGCGCCACCTTTACAAGGCGCCGCTCGGAACGCCGGTCGTGTTCGAGGAGCGCCACGCCGGCCACCGCCTGACGCTGCGCGCGGAGTGGGCAGCGTGCGACGCGTTCGGTCACGTGCGCACCGTGACGCTCGCGAACGACGGCGCCGCGCCGGTGACGCTCGAGGTGCTCGACGGGCTCCGCAATCTGCTGCCGTTCGGCGCGCCGCTCGCGCTCTACCAGCACTCGAGTTCGCTCGTGGACGCGTACAAGCAGAGCGAAGTGGACGAGGCGAGCGGGCTCGGCGTGTTCGCGCTCACGGCGCGCATCAGCGACCGGCCCGAGCCCGCCGAGGAGCTGCGCGCGAACGTCGCGTGGCTCTCGGGACTCCCGGGCGCGCGGCTCACGCTGTCGCCCGGAGCGGTCGGGGCGTTCCGTCGCGGGGAAGCGGTGCGCGGCGAGACGCGGCTCCAGGGCCGGCGCGGCAACCTGTTCGCCGCGGCAACGCTCACGCTCGCGCCCGGCGATCGCGCGACGTGGCGCTTCTGCCTCGATGCCGGTCGCGACCAGTCGCAGGTCGCCGCGCTGCGCGCGCGGCTGCTCGACACGGCGGACACGGGCGGCGCGATCGGGCGCGCGCTCGACGCCTCGGCGGCGAACCTGCGCCGCTTCGTCGCGGACGCAGACGGCCTCCAGCAGACGGCCGATGCACGCGCCTCGGTGCACCACCTCGCGAACGTGCTCTACAACGGCATGCGCGGCGGCTTCTTCGCCGACGGCCACCGCGTGCCGGGCGGCGACGTCGCGGCGTTCGTGCGCGCGCGCAACGCGCCGCTCGCCGCACGTCACGCCGCGTGGCTCGACGCGCTGCCTGCGGCGCTACCGTTCGGGGACCTGCTCGCGCGCGCCGCGGGCACGGGCGATCCCGGCATCGAGCGACTCGCGCACGAGTACCTGCCGCTCCACTTCGGCCGCCGCCACGGCGACCCGAGCCGGCCGTGGAACCGCTTCGCGATCCGCGTGCGCGGCGCGGACGGCGCGCCCGCGCTCCACTACGAGGGCAACTGGCGCGACATCTTCCAGAATTGGGAAGCGCTCGCCGCGAGTTCGCCCGCGTTCCTGCCGGGGCTGATCGCGAAGTTCCTGAACGCCTCGACCGTGGACGGCTTCAATCCCTATCGGATCACGCGCGACGGCATCGACTGGGAGGTCGAAGAGCCGGGGCATCCGTGGAGCAACATCGGCTACTGGGGCGACCATCCGGTCGTGTACCTGCTGCGGCTGCTCGAGGCGCTGCGCGATCACGAACCCGGGGCGCTCGTGCGGCTGCTCGACCGCCCGATCTTCGCGTACGCCGACGTGCCGTACCGCATCGTGCCGTTCGAACGCATGATCGAGGATCCGCGCGCCACGATCGCGTTCGATCACGAACGCGCGGCACGGGTCGCCGCGCGCGTTCGCGGCGTCGGGGCCGACGGCAAGCTCGCCGCCCGCGCGGACGGCGGCGTGCTGCACGTGACGCTGTTCGAGAAGCTGCTCGTCACCGCGCTCGCGCGGCTCTCGAACGTCGTCCCCGGCGCCGGCGTGTGGATGAACACGCAGCGTCCCGAGTGGAACGACGCGAACAACGCGCTCGTCGGCTACGGCGCCTCGGTCGTGACGCTCGCGCACCTCGCGCGCCTGCTCGAGTTCCTCGGCACGTTGTTCGAGGCGCGACGCGACGAGTCGTTCGACGTGTCGCGCGAGGTGGCGCAGTGGGCGCGCGAGGTGGGCGACGCGTGGCGCGCGCACGGCGGCGCGGCGCTCGCGGACCCGCACGCGCGCTTCGCGCTGCTCGAGGCGCTCGGCCGCGCTTACTCGCGTTATCGCGCGGCGGCGTACGCGAACGGCCTCGGCGACCCCGTGCCGTTCGGGGCCGAGCAGGCCCGCGCGCTCGTGCACGAGGCGCGGGAGCACGTCGAGCGCTCGCTCGAATCGAACGTGCGCGAGGACGGACTCCTGCACGCCTACAACGTGCTCGTGTTCGACCGCGCGCGGCGCATGGTCGGGATCGAGCGCCTGCCCGTCATGCTCGAGGGCCAGGTCGCGGCGCTCGGCTCGGGGCGAATGGACTTCACGGCGTCCCTGCGGCTTCTCGACGGGCTGTTCGCGAGCGAGCTCTACCGGGAGGATCGGGACAGCTTCCAGCTGTACCCGGAGCGCACGCTGCCGTCCTTCCTCGCGAAGAACGTGCTGCCGAAGGCGCGCGTCCAGGCGTCGCGCGCGCTCGGCGCGCTGATCGAGGCCGGCGACCGCACGCTCGTCGTGCGCGACGCGGCCGGCGCCGTGCGCTTCGCGCCCGACCTGCGCGGCGAGCCCGACGTGCGCGCGGCGCTCGACCGGCTCGCGGCGCGCCCGGCGCTCGGCGCCGTCGTCGCGGCCGAGCGCGACGCGATCCTCGCGCTCTACGAAGAGGTGTTCCGGCACCACGCCTTCACCGGCCGCTCGGGGACGATGTTCGCCTACGAAGGCATCGGCAGCGTCTACTGGCACATGGTCGCGAAGCTGCTGCTCGCGGTGCAGGAGACGCACGCGCGCTCGTTGCGCGCCGGCGCGCCGGCGGAGACGACGGCCGCGCTCGCGCGCCACTACGCGCGCATCCGCGCGGGCCTCGGGTTCGAGAAGAGCGCCGAGGACTACGGCGCGTTCCCGACCGATCCGTACTCGCACACGCCCGCCGGGCGGGGCGCGCAGCAGCCTGGCATGACGGGCCAGGTGAAGGAAGAGATCCTCACGCGCTTCGGCGAACTCGGCGTGGAGGTGCGCGCGGGGCTCGTGTCGTTCCGGCCGCGTCTGCTTTCGCGTTCCGAGTTCTTCGCCGCGCCGTCGTCGTTCGAGTGCCTCGACTCGGCGGGCGCGCCGCGCTCGATCGAGCTTCCGGCGGGCTCGCTCGCGTTCACGTTCTGCGGAACGCCGGTGCGCTACGCGCTCACCGAAGGCGCGGCGAGCGTGCGCGTGCGCTGGCGCGACGGCCGCGTCACCGAGCGCGCCACGGACTCGCTCGATGGCCCCGAAAGCGGCGCGCTCCTCGGCCGGCTCGACGCGATCGCGCTCGTCGAGGTAGGAGTGCCGTCGGGCGCGCTCCGGACGTCGGAGCCGGACGGGTTGCCGCAGATGCGGGGGACGTCCGGGGATAAGTAGAGGGGGGCCTCCGGGCGACCCGACTCTTGACACCTCGCGAAGCCGCTCCGAGAATGTTCGCTGACCGAACAAAGTAGTCCGAGAACGCGGGAGACGCTGGTGCCGACGAAGCTCACGACGGAAACGCCGCTGCTCCAGGTCCGGGGACTGAGGAAGCAGTACGCCTCGGGCGGGCCGTTCGGCGCGCGCGGCACGGTCGTCGCGGTCTCGGACGCGAGCTTCGAGATCCGTCGCGGCGAGGCGGTCGCGCTCGTGGGCGAATCGGGGAGCGGCAAGAGCACGATCGCGCGGCTGCTCCTGCGCCTCGAGCCCGCCGACGGCGGCGAGGCGTTGCTCGACGGCGCGGATGTGTTCGCGCGCGAGCGCGGCGGGGCCACGCGCGACTACCGGCGGCGGGTCCAGATGGTGTTCCAGGACCCCTTCGGCTCGCTCAATCCCGCGCACGACGTCGCGCACCACCTCGTGCGGCCCGCCTCGCGGCTCGCGCGCAGCGCCGCGGGCGACCCGAACGCGCGGGCGCTCGAACTGCTGCGCACGGTGGGGCTCGAGCCCGCCGAGGAGTTCCTGCACCGCCGTCCGTTCGAGCTGTCGGGCGGCCAGCGCCAGCGGGTCGCGATCGCGCGCGCGCTCGCCGCCGAGCCCGACCTGCTCGTCGCCGACGAGCCGACCTCGATGCTCGACGTCTCGATCCGCACCGGCATCCTGAAGCTGCTCGCCGACCTCAAGCGCACGCGCGGGCTCGCGATCCTGCTCATCACGCACGACCTCGCCTCGGCGCGCTTCCTCGCCGAGCGCATCGTCGTGCTCTATCGCGGGCGCGCGGTCGAGGTCGGCGCGGCCGCGTCGGTCGTCGCGGCGCCGAGGCACCCGTACACGCGCGCGCTGCTCGACTCGATCGCCGAGTTCGGCACGGGAACTTCGGCACGAGCCCGCGGCACTTTGGCGGCGCCCGCGGGCCGCGGCTGCCCGTTCGCCGACCGCTGCCCCGACGTCCACGACCGCTGCCGCGCCGAGGACCCGGCGCCGCGCAACGTGGACGGCCACGAAGTGCGCTGCCACCTGTACCCGGCAGCCGGCGGGCGGGACTGAGCGATGCGCGCGCTGTCGTTCCCCGACGGCTTCCGCTTCGGCGTCGCCACCTCCGCGCAGCAGATCGAAGGCGCCGTGCGCGAGGACGGACGCGGCGAGTCCGTGTGGGACCACTTCGCGGCACGGCCCGGCGCGATCGCCGACGGCACGACGCCCGCGATCGCGTGCGACCACTACCACCGCTGGCGCGAGGACGTGGCGCTGCTCTCCGACCTCGGGCTGAACGCGTACCGCTTCTCGACCGGCTGGTCGCGCATCGTGCCCGCCGGCGACGGCGTCGTGAACGCGCGCGGCCTCGACTTCTACGACCGCCTCGTGGACGCGCTGCTCGCGCGCGGCATCACGCCGTTCGTGACGCTCGACCACTGGGACCTGCCGCAGGCGCTCGAGCGCGCGGGCGGGTGGCGCGAGCGCGCGACCGTGCACGCGTTCACCGCCTACGCGCGCGCCGTCACGGCGCGGCTCGGCGACCGCGTGAAGCACTGGATCACGCACAACGAACCGTGGTGCCTCGCGGTGCTCGGTCACGAACTCGGCCAGCACGCGCCGGGCCTGCGCGATCCCGCGGCGGCGCTTGGCGTCGCGCACCACCTGCTGCTCTCGCACGGGCTCGCGGCCGCCGAAGCGAAGCGCGACTGGCCCGACGCCCAGGTCGGGCTCACGAACATCCTCGCCGCGGTCGACCCCGCGAGCGACGCGATGGCCGACCGCGACGCGGCGCGCCGCTACGACGGCACGGTCAATCGCTGGTACCTGGACCCGCTCTTCCGCGGGCGCTACCCGGAGGACGTCGTGCGCGATCACGTCCGCCGCGGCACGCTCGCCTCGGAGACGCTGCCGTTCGTCGAGCCGGGCGACCTCGAGGCGATCGCGACGCCCGCCGACTTCCTCGGCGTCAACTACTACAGCCGCGCCGTGATGCGCGCGGGCGAGCGCGGCGAGCCCATCGGCGTGCCGCAGGCGCCGCGCGAAGCGCTCACGGCGATGGGCTGGGAAGTGTGGCCGCGCGGACTCACGGACGTGCTGCTGCGTCTCACGCGCGAGTACGGCGCGAAGCGGCTCTACGTGACCGAGAGCGGCGCCGCGTTCGACGACGCCGTGGACCCGGACGGCCGCGTGCGCGATACGCGTCGGGTCGAGTACCTGCGCGGACACCTCGCGGCCGCGCTCGATGCGATCGCTGCCGGCGTCCCGCTCGCGGGCTTCTTCGTCTGGTCGCTGCTCGACAACTTCGAGTGGGGCCAGGGCCATTCGAAGCGGTTCGGGCTCTACCACGTGGACTTCGAAACGCAGCAGAGAACGATCAAGGACAGTGCTCACTTCTATCGCGACGTCGTCGCCGCGCGGTCCGTTCCGGACGCCGCCGAGTCGCTCTCCACCGGGAGGATCCCGTGAACCCGCATTTCCGGCGCCGCCTCGCGCCCGCCGCGGCGGCCCTCGCCGCCCTCGTCCTCGCACTCGCGCCGCCCGCGCGCGCCGACGCGCCGGCCGCCGACGCCGCGCGCCCCGGCGTGCGCGTCGTCACGGACGCGGCGGGCTCGCGGCTGCAAGTCGGCGGCGAGGACTTCTTCGTGCGCGGCATGAACTGGGACTACATCCCGATCGGCCAGAACTACATGTTCGACCTGTTCTCGCAGCCGGACGACGTGATCGTCGCCGCGCTCGATCGCGAGATGTCGCTGCTGAAGAGCATGGGCGTGAACGCGATCCGCCAGTACAACGGCATTCCCGCGAAGTGGGTGCGCTACATCTACGAGCGCTACGGCATCTGGACCGTGATCAACCACCCGGTCGGCCGCTACGGCTTCACGCTGAACGGCGTGTGGTACCCGGTCACCGACTACTCCGACCCGAAGATGCGCGCGGCGCTCGAAGCCGACGTGATGAAGACGATCGAGCAGTACCGCGACTGTCCGGGCGTGCTGATGTGGCTGCTCGGCAACGAGAACAACTACGGGCTGTCGTGGAAGTCGTTCGAGATCGAGGCGCTGCCGAAGGCCGAACGCGACGCCGCGCGCGCGCGCCGCCTCTACTCGCTGTTCGGCGCGCTCATCACGAAGATCCACGCCGCCGACGCGACGCGTCCGGTCGCGATGGCGAACGGCGACCTGCAGTACCTCGACATCATCGCCGAGGAGTGCAAGGGCCTCGACGTGTTCGGCACGAACGTCTACCGCGGCGTCTCGGTCGGCGACCTCTACCAGCGCGTGCACGACGCGATGGGCATCCCGGTCGTGTTCAGCGAGTTCGGATGCGACGCGTTCAACGCGAAGACCGAGCGCGAGGACCAGACGATGCAGGCCCGCTTCCTCGCCGGGCAGTGGCGCGAGATCTACGAGCAGAGCGCGGGGAAGGGGCGCGTCGGGAACGCGATCGGCGGGTTCGTGTTCCAGTGGAGCGACGGCTGGTGGAAGTTCGGCCAGGACAGCCGGCTCGAGGTTCACGACACGCACGCGTCGTGGCCCGACGGCGGCTTCACGGACGACTTCGTCGAAGGCGAGAACAACATGAACGAGGAGTGGTGGGGGATCTGCGCGAAGGGGCCGGCCGACGGTCGCGGGCTCTACGAGCTGTACCCGCGCGCCGCCTACTACGTGCTCCAGCGCGCGTGGGCGCTGCCGGCGTACGCGCGCACGACCGACGCCGCGGCGATCGCCGCGCACTTCGCGACGATCGACCCCGTGCAGGCGACGCTCGAAGCGCGCGGCGACCGCGCGAGCGCGGCCGCGACGAGCAACGCGCGCGCGCGGCTCTCGGGGCTGCGCTTCCAGCTCGAGACCGTCGGCACCGGCGGCACGCACGTCACGACGCCGCCGGCGTCGTCGCCGCAGGTCGAGATCCCGTCGTTCCGCGGCTTCGACAAGCTGCAGTCGTTCTACGCCGACTTCGAGGGCCGGCCGACCGACCAGGTCACGGGCACGGTGTCGGTGAACGTGCTCGGCCACGTGCCGACGAATCCCATCAACCAGATCTTCTACGAGTCGCGCGGCGTGGACCGGCGCGTGCTCGGCGAGGACTACACGGTCGCGACGCTGCGCGGCGACCGCGTGAAGGTGCACCACGCCTCGCTGTCGTGGGAGGACCGCTACTTCCAGCTCGAGGGCTTCTACCGCACCGGCCACTACCACTGGGGCTACGAGGGCGACTTCTTCGGGCTCTACCGCGACGCCTACTACGGCACGAACACCGACGTGTACGACGCCGACGCGCCCGTGGGCTTCGAGGTCGCGGGCAAGCGCCAGTTCGAGGGGCTCAAGGTCGCCTACGGGCAGGAGCTGTGGTGGGGCGCGAACCCGGCCGTGATCGCGAAGTACCGCCGGCCCGTCGGCGCGCTGACCTCGACCGTGATCTACCAGGAGGACGTCGCGACGTCGTCCACGACGACCTCGGCGTCGTCCGCGCTGCCGATCGCGAAGACGCGCAAGGCGGCGCTCGCGCTCGAGGGCGCGCGCGGGCCGTTCGCGCTTGCCGCCGGCGGCATCTGGTCGGGGAGCACCAAGGGCGGGCTGCCGTTCGACTACGTGAAGAACGAGAACGGCACGATCACCGTGTGGCGCGACGAGATCTACTGGTCCGACGCGTTCGGCGCGAAGGCCAAGCTCAACTACCAGCGCGGCCGCGTGAACTGGTACGTGCAGGCGGCGCGCATGGGCCTCGTCGCCGACGGCGGACCCACGGCGGCGCTCACGTACACGGGCTGGAGCCTGAAGGACGTCGGCACCGGGAACCAGAACAACGTCATCACCGGCCTGCTCTACAACGTCGGGCCGTGGCAGCTCGCACCGAACTTCCTGTGGCAGAAGCCCATCATCGGACCGATCCCCGCGGGCGCGCCGTCGCCCGCGCGGCCGCGCAACCTCGAGGTGCAGCGCGACCCGTTCGCCGTGCGCTCGAACCGCGAGACCGTGGGCTGGGAGCTGCTGATCGGCTACGACCCGACGCCCGCGACGTGGATGTGGGCGTGGGACAACGACGTTCGCGAGGACGCGCGCTTCGCCGCGAGCCTCGACTTCGTGCACCGCCACCTGCCGACGACGATGGACGCCGCGACCTACGTGCCGAAGCCCGTCGCGGGGCAGCCGTGGACGCAGACGCCGCAGGCGTTCCCGGGCGCGACGCCGCCGCGCGACCTGTGGGAGCTGCGCGGGCGCATCGTGTCGCGGCTGAGCCCCGTGACGCGCGTCGCCGCGACGATGTTCGTGGGCGAGGGCGAGCCGAACGGCGAGAACCCGCGCGTCGTCAAGCGCTACGGCGCCGAGGCGCGCGTCGCGTGGCGCGCGGTCGCGTTCACGGGCTCGGCGCGCTTCCGCGACTGGGGCCCGTACGACTACCACCGCGACTTCAACCTGACGTTCCCGAAGCAGTACTCGGCCGATCTCGCCTACACGCTCGGCGGCCCGCGTTGGCTCTCGACGACGCCGCAGACGAGCGTCGGAATCCGCGGCCTCTACCGCACGCTCGACCAGAACTCCCCGCGTTACGTCCCGGATGCGGGCGGCGACGTCCTCGGGAGCGAGTGGGAGTTCCGGAGCTACTTGAACTTCACGCTCTAGTGGACGGTGCGACCACCGGACAGGCGCTCGCGTGCTTCTCACCGATCTCGACGAGCGGCGGTGCGGTCGTGCGGCACGCGTCCACGGCGAACGCGCAGCGCGGGTGGAAGCGGCAGCCCGCGGGCGGGTGCGCGAGGCTCGGCGGCGCGCCCGGAATGCTCGCGAGTTCGGTGAGCGGGCCGCGCACGTGCGGGAATGCGCGCAGCAGCCCCTGCGTGTACGGGTGCGCGGGCGCGGACGCGATCACGCTCGCGGGGCCGACCTCGACGAGTCGCGCGGCGTAGAACACCGCGACGCGGTCCGAGAACTGCAGCATGCGGGCGAGGTCGTGCGTGATGAACAGCACGGCGAAGCCGCGCTCCCTCTGGAGCGCGCGGATCATCTCGAGGATCTCGCGCTCCACGATCACGTCGAGCGCCGTCGTCGGCTCATCGAGGATCACGAGCGCGGGATCGAGCGCGAGTGCGAGCGCGATGCCGACGCGCTGGCGCATGCCGCCCGAGAGCTGGTGCGCGTAGCTCGAAAGCCGCGCCGCGGGAATGCCGACGCTCTCGAGCAGCGTGCCTGCGCGCGTGCGCGCCTCGCCGGCCGCGACGGCCTCGTGCGCGAGGATCGCGTCCTCGATCTGCTCGCCGACGGTCGTCACCGGGTTCAGCGCGTCCATGGCGCTCTGGAACACCATCGCGATGCGCTTCCAGCGCAGATCCTGAAGCTCGACTTCGTCCATCGCGAGCACGTCGCGGCCCTCGAACGTCACCGAGCCGCGCGCGATCACGGCGGGGGGCGGCAGGATGCGCATCAGCGCCTGCGCGAGCGTGGACTTGCCGCTCCCGGATTCGCCCGCGAGCCCCATGATCTCGCCCGGGGCCAGGTCCAGGTCTACGCCGTCCACGGCGCGCACGGCGCCGCGCTCGCCGACGTAGTCCACGCACAGGTCGCGGACCGACAAGAGCGGCGCGCTCACGGGTCCCTCACGACGGGCGTCGAGCGCTCGGGCGCGCGCCCGCGGCGCGCGAGGTGGCCGCGCCACGCGCGCTCCAAGACGAGCCGCGGGTTCGTGATCTCGTCGAAGCCCGAGTTGAGCATCGTGAGCGCGAAGCCGACGAGTGCGACGCACAGGCCCACGGGCACGAACGTCCACCACGAGCCCGTCAGGAGCGCCGAGTCGTTCTGCGCCCAGTAGAGCATCGTGCCCCACGTGACGCGCGACACGTCGCCGAGGCCTAAGAACTCGAGCCCCACCTGCGCGCCGATCGCGTACACGGTGCTGCCGATCCACTGAGCGACGAGCACCGAGAGCATGTTCGGCAGGATCTCGACCAAGAGGATGCGCACACTCGACTCGCCTCCGACGATCGCGGCCGATACGAAGTCGCGGCTTCTCAACGCCAGCGTCTGCGCGCGCAGCACGCGCGCGTTCCACGCCCAGCCGGTCACGATCAGCACGATCGCCATGGTCGCGGGCCCGGACGGCAGGTAGGCGGCGATCACGATCGCGAGCGGCATGCCGGGGAGCACCAGGAACACGTTCGAGAACACCGACAGCGCGCCGTCCGTGCGCCCGCCGAAGTAGCCGGCCGTCACGCCGACGAGCGCGCCCGCGAGTACGACCGCGAAGCCGACGACGAAGCCGATCGCGAGCGAGACGCGCGTGCCGCTCACGAGCTGCGCGAGCACGTCCTGACCCTGACCGTTCGTGCCGAGCCAGTGCGCGGCCGACGGCGGCTGGAGCGGAATGCCGACGAGCGCGAGCGGATCGCCGGCGACGAACGGTCCAACGATCGCGCCGAGCGCGAACACGGCGAGGATCGCGGCGCCGAGCGAGGCCTTGCGGTCGCGCCGCACGGCGTTCGCCCACGCGCCGAGCCCGCCGCCGCCGATGCCGCCCGCGCCGCTCACGCGCCGCGCTCCCGCGTGCGGGCGTCGAGCCACAGGTAGGCGAGGTCCACGCACCAGTTCGCCGCGAGCACCGCGAGCGAGATGACGAGGAAGATGCCCTGCATGAGCGGGTAGTCCTGGTTGCGCACGGCCTGAACGAGCAGGTAACCCTGACCGGGATAGCTGAACACGATCTCCGTGAGTAGCGACCCTCCGAGCACGAAGCCGAGCGCCATGCCGAAGCCCGTGATGCTCGGCAGAAGCGCGTTGCGCGCGGCGTACCGCAGCGCGATGCGCGACGGCGCGAGGCCCTTCGCGCGCGCGAGGTTCACGTAGTCCGAGCCGAGCACCGCGATCATCGTGTTGCGCATCGAGAGCAGCCACCCGGAGAGCGTCGCGAGCACGATCGTGCCCATGGGGAGCGCGGCGTGCCGCGCCACGTCGAGCGCGAACGCGAGGCTCCAGGCGGGCGTCGCGTCGTCCGAGTACGCGTGGCCGAGCGGGAACCACCGCAGCGTGAAGCCGAGCACGTAGAGCGACGCCATCGCGAGCCAGAAGTACGGGAACGAGCCGACGAACACGAGCGGCGCCGGCAGCCAGCGATCGGCCCAGCCGCGCCGCCACCACGCGGCCGCGATGCCGAGCAGAGTGCCGAGCGCGAAGCTCACGACGAGCGCCGTGCCGGCGAGGAACAGCGTCCAGCCGAGCCCGGTGCGGATCACGTCGGCGACGGGGGCGGGGAAGTACGCGATCGACAGGCCGAGGTCGCCGCGCAGCACGTGGCCGAGGTAGTCGAGGTACTGGCGGTGGAGCGGCGCCTGGGTGAGCCCGAACGTCGCGCGCAGCGCGTCGATCGCCTCGGGCGCGAGTCGCCCCTTGAAGCGCGCGAACAGCGCGGTCGCGGGATCGCCCGGCATGAGGCGCGGCAGGAAGAAGTTGATCGTCAGCGCGACCCACGCGGCGACGAGGTAGAACCCGAGGCGCTGGAGCAGGTAGCGCATCGCGTCAGCGCGGCCGGAGTGCGGTGAGGATCAGCAGGATCTCACCGCGCTCCATCTTGTTCGGGGACGGATCGGCGTACGGATTGGCCGCCGTGGGGAAGCCGACGATGCGCCGCGTGTTGAACTCGGCCCACGACGGGTTCGGAAAGAGCGGGATCGCGGGCGCCTCGGCGACGAACAGCCGCTGGAGTTCGGCGCCGAGGCGGCGCTGCTCGGCGGGATCGGTCGCGCTCTCGAATGCCGCGAGCGCGCGGTCGGCCGCGGGGCTCGAGTAGCGGTGCCAGTTCCCGGGGCTCGGCGATCCGAGCGGCTTGATCGTCGCCGACGACATGAGCCAGCGGTAGAGGTGCCACGGCAGCGGGCCTTCGATGGACCAGCCCATGCTCAGGTCGAAGTCGCCTTCCTGCACCTTCTGGAACCACGCCGCGAAGTCGTAGGTGCGCACACTCGCGTCCACGCCGATCGCGCGCAGGTTGCGCGCGATGATCTGCGAGGCGCGCACCCAGTCGGACCAGCCCGACACGCACAGCACGTCCCAGCGCCACGGCCTGCCGTCTGCGAGCCGCCGGATGCCGTCGGCGCCGCGCGCGAAGCCGAGCGAATCGAGGATCGCGTTCGCGCGCGCGGGGTCGTAGCGCACCCAGTCGCCTTCGGCCGCCGCGGCCGAGTCGCGCCACGCGGCGTACGACTCGCTCATGCCGGTCGCGTCCGCGGGATGCGTGTAGCCGAACGACGCGACGTCCACCATGAGCGGCCGGTCGAGCGCCCTGCTGAGCGCCTTCCGCACGCGAACGTCCGAGAACGGCGCGCGCGTCGTGTTCGCGTACAGGTACACGACGCCCGTCGTGAGCGGGAACCAGTAGCCGTGGTGCTCGGGATCGCGCGCGACGTACACGCGCTCGATCGCGGGAATGAAATTGCCCGCCCACTCGGACTCGTCGAACACGAGCGCGAGGTTCGCGCGGTCGTTCGACGGATAGGCGGGGAAGCGCAGGCCCTCGATCGCGGGCTTGCCCTTCTGCCAGTAGTAAGGATTTCGGCCGAGTTCGAAGACCTGGCTGCGGAAGAACCGCACCTCGGTGAACGGCCCGGTCGCCACCGGCGTCTCGTTCGGATAGGTCACGGGATCGGCGACGTCCTTCCACGCGTGCTCGGGCACGATCTGCTGCGCCGCGATTTCGTCGAAGCCCGGAATGAACACGCGCTGGAACGTGAAGTCCACCGTGCGGTCGTCGAGCGCGCGCACGCCGGCGAGGAAGCCCCAGCAGCCGTGGCGGTCGAGCGCGGGGAAGCGCTTGAGCAGCTCGAACGTGAACGCGACGTCACGCGCGCCGAACGGCTCGCCGTCCGACCATCGCACCGAGTCGCGCGTCGTCACGCGCAGCACGCGGTTGCCCTCGCGCCACTCGTACGCGATCGCGAGCCACGGCACCTGCTCGGAGCGCACGCTGTTGAAGACGAACAGCGGCTCGTACACGCCGGCGAGCGTCGGCCAGCGCGGGGCCGCGGCGGTCGAGAGCGGGTTGAAGTTGCGCACCCACGACGCGGTCTGCTCCTGCGACACGACGAGCACGTTCGCCGGGAGCGGCTTACGCTCGGGCGCGCAGGCCGCGAGCGGAACGAGCGCCGCGCACGCGAGGACGGCGCACGCGAGCGCGCGGCGCGGACTCAAGAGCCGACCTGGTAGACCCGGACGTAGTCCACGAGCAGCGTCTGCGGGAACGCCGTGCTCGCGTCCGGATCCCCGACGTAGTTCCCGCCCACGGCGAGGTTCAGCACGATGAAGAACGGATGGTCGAACACCCAGCGCGAACCGGCCGGCAGGCTCGCGGGCGTCAGCACCTGGTAGGGAACGTTGTCCACGAGGTAGGTGATCTGGTTCGCCTTCCACTCGACCGCGAACACGTGGAAGCCCGCGTCGAAGCGCCCGCCGTTCGCGAGCGCGTACGACTTCGTGCGCGCGCCACCGCCCGAGTAGCCGGGCCCGTGCAGGCTGCCGTGCACGACGCCGGGCTCCTGCCCGCGGTACTCCATCACGTCGATCTCGCCGCACGTCGGCCAGCCGACCGAGCCGATGTCGGAGCCGAGCAGCCAGAACGCGGGCCACATCCCGCGCCCCGTCGGCAGCTTCATGCGCGCCTCGAAGCGCCCGCGGTTCTGCGAGTAGAAGCCCTGCGTCTTGATGCGCCCCGACGTGTACGCCGAGCCGAGGTAGCTCTCGCGCCGCGCGACGATCGCGAGGTTCCCGCCTCCGTCGAGCGACACGTTCGTCGGGCGGGCGGTGTCGTACTCGAGCTGCGCGTTGCCCCAGTCCGTGCCGACGTCGAACGCCCAGCGCGTGGCCGATGGGCCGGTTCCGGCCGCACCGTCGAATTCGTCGGCCCAGATCAGGCGGCCGGTCGGCGTAGAGGACGGCGGCGTCACGGTGGAGAGGATCGCGGCGGGGCCCTCGCAGCTCGTCGCGACGATCAGCGCCGCGAAGGGCAGGAGCGAGAGCGCGCGCTTCACCGCAGGGCCTTCACGGCGCGCGGAGGACCGGGGAAGAGGCGCGGATTCGCGAGCGCCTCCTTCAAGACCAGGCTCGCGGCGCCGACCGCCACCGACTGGGGCCCGAGTTCGCTCATGACGATCGTCGCGTGCGCCGGCGAGCTGACGCGCGTGCGCGCGATCACGGTCTCGCGCAGGGGCTCCAGGAACCGCTCGCCGAGACCCGTGATGCCGCCGCCGACGATGACGACGGACGGGTTCATCAGGTTGAGCATGCCGGCGACCGCGACGCCGAGAATTTCCGCCGCCTCGCGCGCGACGCGCAGCGCGAGCGCGTCGCCCGCGAGCGCCGCCGCCTCGATCGCGGTGATCGTGATCTCGGAGCCCTGCAGCATGCTGCCCGGGAACTCGGCGAGCAGCGTGCGCGCGCGCTTGACGAGCGCGGGCGAGCCGACGTGCGTCGCGAGGCAGCCGCGCAGGCCGCACACGCACGGCTCACCGTTCGGATCGATCGACAGGTGTCCGATCTCGCCCGCGAAGCCCGTCGAGCCGCGGTAGAGCTCGCCGCCGATCACGTGGCCCGAGCCGACGCCGGTTCCGACCTTCACGTACGCGAAGTCCTTGACGCCTCTGCCCGCGCCCCACCAGTACTCGGCGAGCGCGCCGAGGTTCGCGTCGTTGTCCACGAGCACGGGCACGCCGAAGCGCTCGCCGAGTGATTCGAGCCCGCTCTCGCCCTTCCACGCCGGCAGCACGACCTCGGAGAGCGCGAACGGCTTCAGCGGATCCACCGGGCTCGGCACCGCGACGCCGATGCCGACGAGGCGCTTCGCCGCCCCGCGCTCGCGCGCGAGGATCGCGGCGCACACGTCGTTCACGAGCCTTCGCGTTCCCGCCGGGTCGGTCCGCACGGGATGCGTGCGGTGCTCCCAGTGCCGGACGTGTCCGCGCAGGTCCGTGAGCGCGACGGCGAGGTGGGAGGCGCCGAGTTCGACGCCGAGGATCACGCACGCCTCGTCCTCGAAATGCAGCAGGATCGGGCGCCGCCCGCCGAGCGATTCCCCGGGGCCGCCCTCGGTGACGAGACCCGTCGGCAGCAGGACGTTCACGACCTCCGAGACGGTCGAGCGCGACAGGTCGGCGCGCCGCGCGATCTCGGCGCGCGAGATCGTGCGCTCGTGCCAGATCAGGCGCAGCACCGAATCGGCCAGCGGGCGCGCCCGCACGGCGTCCTCGCCGGCGGCGGCGCGGCGCGGCGCGGCGCCGCGCTCGTTGCGGGGATCGTTGCGAGGGGACAAGGGCGCTCCGTTCAGTTGTGGAAGTAGACGTTGTCCACGTACACGGTGCCGACATCGCCCGACAGGATCAACTGCGCGACGTGGCCCCGCGTGGTGAGGTTCGTGAACGACGTCATCGGGATCTCGAGGCTCTTCCAGGCCATCGTACCGAACGGCGGGGTCGACGCCGAATGGAACGTCAGCTCCTGCTCCTTGTCGTCGCCGCCCCCGAAGATGCCGTTCGCGCCGAAGTCCACCAGCTTCACCTTGAACAGCGTGCCGGTCGCGGCCCACACGTCGAGGTGGAAGTGCGTCATCGCCGCGACGTTCAGCGCGTGCGTGCCCGTGAACTCGACGCCGGCGTAGACGAGGGCCGTGTACTTCTTCGTCGCGTTCCCTGCCACGAGCACGTCGGAGACTTCGGCGATGTCCCAGGTCGCCGACCACGTGTCCACGGGAACGTTCGTGTAGGCGTTGCTGAAGAGCGAGATCACGTTCGCGGCCGGCACGGCCGGCGTCGGCGCGGCCGTCTGCGGCGCCGGATTCGGCGTCACCGTGATCGTGCCGGTCGCGGCCACGTCGCCGAGCGAGGCGTGGATCGTGGCCGTGCCGAGTCCCGTGACCTGGATCGTGCCCTCGCCGCCGACCGCGACGGTGTCGGCCGACGAGGCGAACGTGAAGTAGCCCTGCATGAGGTCGAGCGTGCGGTCCACGCCGTCCACCGCGAACGTCACCTGCGTGCCGGGCACCGAGACGAACGACCCGACGTCGGGCGAGAGCGACAGCGTCGGGATGCGCGGCCTGGGATTCGCGATCGTGCCGAGGTTCGCGAACGCGATGTCGTCGAACCACACCGTCGCGCCCTGCCCGGCTTCCGACGCTTCCGCGAAGAAGAACAGGCCCTTTTCGTCGCGCAGCCGCGAGGGCAGGGGCAGCGGGATCACGTACTGCGCCCAGTCCGTGCCGACCGCGACGTTCTGCCACTTCGTCTCGTACTTCGACTTCCCGGTGTTGTCGTTGCCGAGTCCGAGCACGTTGAACGTGATCGCGTGGTCGGCGCGCGCCCAGAACGTCAGCGCGTCGTAGCTCGACAGGTCGCGCGCGCGGCTCGTCGTGAACGCGCCGCCGGCGTAGGTGCCGCTCGGGTCGCCGGGCGGAGGGACGGTGATGCGGATCGAGGTCGAGCCCGAGTGCGTCACGGTCGAGTCGATGGCGAGCGCGTCCAGCTTCGAACCGAGGAAGGCCTGGAAGTCCACGTTCGACCCGAACCCGTCGGCGTAAACGTCCGGGTCCTTGATCGTCGGCGCGAGCACGCCTTCGTGCTTCGCGCACCCGGCCACGAGCAGCAGTCCGGCGGCCACGGCCGCCCGGCACGACGCTCTCACCGCCATCACGTCCCTCCGCGGAATCCCGCTCCGAGCGGGTCCGCCTGCACGAATCTAGCGGCTGAGCACGATGCCGCGCGTCTCGCGGCCCGAACCCGTCTGCAGCACGGCGCGGTACACGCCCGCCGGAGCGAGGCGGCCGCCCGCGTCCCGTCCGTCCCAGAACGCCGTGTGCGCGCCGGGCTGGACGGCGCCGCGGAACAGGGTCGCGACCCGACGGCCCGCGACGTCGAACACGCTCACGTCCGCGAACCCGGCCGTCGCGACGGAGTAATCGAGGCGCGTGCTCTCGTGGAACGGATTCGGAGACGCGGGGCTCAGGGCCAGCGCGGCCGCGACGCCGTCGCCGACACCCGCGTTCCCGGCGAAGAAGAAGTGCACGTTGTCGTAGAAGATGCCGGACGACTGGTAGAGCGTCGCCGTGTTCGAGAAGCCGAACTGCAGCAGCTGGCCGACGAGCGCCGGCGTGATCGTGATCGTGATCGTGAACGTACCCCACGTCGTCGGCAGCGCCGTCGTTTCGTACGTGAGGAAGTTCGTCGTCGCGTAGCCCGCGTTCGGGTCGAGCGTCTTGATGAAGGCGAGCGCGGTCGAGGGCGACACGAGATTGCCGCGCTTCGCGTCGAACTGGAACCGCCAGATCTGTCCGACGTCGCCGGCGCCGATCGTCTGCTCGTGGAAGACGTTCGACTCGACCAGGTTCCCGTTCGCGTGGTCGCCGTTGTTGTAGTCGCTGTAGATGGCGAGCTGCTGCGCGCCCTGCCCGGCGCCGCCCTGGCCCGAATCGATGTCGCTGAAGGCGCTGCCGCCGTTCGGCGCGGGGAACGTGCCGTAGCCATAGAGGTACACGTGGGCCGGCGTGTAGACGTTCCCGAACACGACCCAGCCGTCGCCGCTGAGGGCGCTCGGGCTCGAGATGAGCAGGCTCTCGAAGTCCTGGTGGTACTCGATGAGCGCGGCCTCGGCCGCGCACGGCAGCGCGACCGTCAGCACGGCCGCGAGGATCCACTGCTTCGCTCGATTCATGGTCCGACCTCCCGTGGAGAGGGACTTCCGGCGTTTCCGCCCGTCGCGGACGAAATCCTAGACTATGTTCGGCTGCCAAACAAAGTTCTTTTCTCGCCTCCAGGGCCCGCGTCCCGCGGATCGGACGCTCCGGAGAGGACGCGATCGGCAGTCGTGACGGTCCCGGGCCCCGCGCCGCGCAATGGCGGGTGAAGGCCCCTCCGGCCGCCCGGCTCCCGGGTGCGCTCGCCGTCGGACGGAGGGGTCACACGGTGACTCACGCGCGACTCCAGAGGAGGGACACGTCATGGTCGGAATCCGCTTCGCACTTCGTCGCAGGGCGATCGCCGCCGCGCTCGCGCTCTCGCTCGCGGCGGCGCCGCGCGCCGGGGCGAAGGACGCGCCGGACCCCGAGATCCCGGTGTGCGCCGAGAAGATCGGCACGCTGGCCGTCGCCGAGCCCGAGACGAAGTGGTGGCTCCAGTACAACCTGGAATCGCCCGAGGCGCTGCTCAAGGTGTACGTGGCGCAGTGCAAGTGCTTCTCGCTCGTGGACCGCGGCAAGGGGCTCGCGATGGCGCAGAAAGAGCGCGCGCTCGCCGCGGGCGGCGAGATGCGCGGCGGCTCGAACATCGGCAAGGGTCAGATGAAGGCGGCCGACTACGTGCTCGTGCCCGACATCGCGAACAAGAACTCGAACTCGGGCGGCAGCAAGATCGGCGGACTCGTCGGCGGGCTCGTCGGCGGCCGGGCCGGCGCGCTGCTCGGCGGCGTGAGCCTGAAGAGCAAGACGGCCGACGTCGTGCTGACGCTCACCGACGTGCGCTCGACCGAGCAGGTCGCCGTCGTGCAGGGGCACGCGAAGAAGACCGACCTCGGCTGGGGTGCGGCGGGCGGCGCGTTCTGGGGCGGCTTCGCGGCCGCGGGCGCGAGCAGCTACGCGAACACCGAGATCGGGCAGGTCGTCGCGATGGCGTACTTGGACGCGTTCAAGAAGCTCGTCGCGGAGGTGCAGCAGAACACGCCGAACGCCAGGGCCGACAACGTCGCCCAGTCGGTGACGATGTCGAAACCGGGACGCATGTACGAGAAGCCCGACACGAAGGCCAAAGTCGTGCGCGACCTCGATGCCGGCATGATGCTGTACCCGAGCGGCGAGAAGGACGGCATCTGGTGGAAGGTCTCGGACGAACTCGGCAACGAAGGCTGGGTGCCGTCCACGTTGTTCGGCCTCGCGAAGTAGCGGAGCCGCGCACCGCGGCGGCTTCGGGGGAGGCCCCGCGGAGTTCCCCACGCACGCGCGCCCGTCGCAGTCCGGCGGGCGCGTCGTCGTTACGGAGCGAAGCTCCCGCGCTTGCGTGGGTGCGGGACATGCCGGACAGTCGCGCGCTCGCCGTCCGCACCCCACGCCCCGTGGAGCCCCGCATGCGCCTCCCCGTCACCGAAACTCTCGAGCGATGAGCGCCTTGCGAGAGGCGCTGCGCCGGCGCGCGAGCGACATCGGCGGCGGCCTGCCGCACACGTTCTGGGTGCTGTGGTGCGGCACGCTCGTGAACCGCGCGGGCAGCTTCGTCGTGCCGTTCCTCGCGCTCTACCTGACCGAGGCGCGCGGCGCGTCGGTCGCCGAGGCCGGCATCGTCGCGGCGGTGTACGGCGCGGGGGCCGCGGTCGCGAGCCCGCTCGGCGGCTACCTCGCCGACCACGTCGGCCGCCGCGCGACGCTCATCGGCGCGCTCGCGCTCGGCGGGCTCGGCATGATCGCGCTCGGCTTCGCGCGCGACCTCGCGGTGATCGCGCCCGCGTGCTTCGTCGTCGCCGCGGTCGGCGAGTCGTACCGGCCCGCGATGCAGGCCGCGGTCGCCGACCTCGTGCCGACCGCGGACCGGTTGCGCGCCTTCGGCCTCGTCTACTGGGTCATCAACCTCGGCTTCTCGATCGGACTCACGGTCGGCGGACTGCTCGCCTCGGCGTCGTTCACGTGGCTATTCGTCGGCGACGGACTCACGAGCCTCGCGTTCGCGTTCCTCGTGTGGCGGCTCGTGCCCGAGACCCGGCCCGCGCATCCGGCGGGCGAGGGGGCGCCGCGGCGCGCGGGGCTGGTGAGCGGGTTCTTCGCGCCGTACCGCGACCGGCCGTTCCTCGCCTTCGTGTTCCTGAGCTGGCTGCTGATGCTCGTCTTCATGCAGCACTTCGCGGCACTCCCGATCGACCTGACGGCGCGCGGCGTGCCGCGCGCGGCGCTCGGCGCGATCCTCGCGCTCAACGGCGTGCTCATCGTGCTCGTGCAGCCGTTCGCCGCGCCGGCGCTCTCACGACGCAACCGCTCGCGCGTGATGGCGTGCGGCGCGGCGCTCGTCGGGCTCGGATTCGGATTCACGGCGTTCGCCCACGGCCAGGCGCTGTTCGCGCTCGGCGTCGTCGTGTGGACGCTCGGCGAGATCGCGGTGCTCCCGATCGGAAACGCCGTCGTCGCCGACATCGCCCTGCCCGAGATGCGCGGGCGCTACCAGGGCGCGTACGGCATCACGTTCGGACTCGCGTCGTTCGTCGCGCCGCTCATCGGCACGAACGTGATGCAGCGCTGGGGCTCGGGCGCGCTGTGGATCGGCTGCCTGGCGGTCGGGCTCGTGGTCGCGGCCGGACACCTCGCGCTCGAACCCGCGCTGTCGCGGCTCCGCGCCGCCCGCTCCGCCGCGCGCTGAGCGCGCTCGCGAACGCCCGCCGCGGCGCCCGGAACGTTCCGACGGGAGCGCCGACCGGCTTCAGCGTCTCCGGGCGTCGAGGACTCCCTCGATGACGTCGAACAGCCGTTCGGGACGGCAGGGCTTCACGAGGTAGGCCGAGGCGCGAAGGGACTCCGCCCGGATGCGGTGAGAGGTCTCGTGCCGCGCGGTCAGGTAGACGATCGGGATTCCCCGCGTCTCTTCGTAGTCCCCGAGCGCGCTTGCGACCGCGTGGCCGTCCTCGTCGGGCAGGCCGATGTCGAGCAGGATGAGATGCGGCTGCTGCGTCATCGCGATCGGCAGCACCTCGCGGGCCGAGAGGGCGCTCAGCACTTCGAACCCTCTCGAACGCAAACGCAGCGCCAGTCCGAGGTGCAGGTCCGCGTCGTCTTCCACGAGGAGGATCTTCTCCGACATCGCTGCGCTCCTTTGCGTCGATCCGGGACGTCGTCCGGGTCCGAAAGCGGTTGAAAGCGAGCCGCGTGTGCAAGAGAAGGCCCAGTCGCCCGCCGGCCCGGGCGCCGGCGTCGTGAGTCCGTGCAACTCACGGAGTTCGCGCGACGGCGCCGCCTCGCGGAGCGCGCGACCCGCGCACCGCCTCCGGTCGCCTCTGCAATCGTCCGCTGGCATTTCGCCGCGCGTCGACGGGGGACCTCAAGCTTCTCGAGATCACGCCGAAACTAGCGACTCCCCGCTCGCCATTTCGAATCGGTCTCAGGCAGGAGGCCACCGTGCACGATTCCGAGGCGCTCGGGGAAGCGCCAACGCGTTTGAGAGTGCTCGTTCTCGACGATCGCCCGCCCGGCGCGAGACCGCTGGGGGACGTGCTCGGGAACGGGATCGAGCACTTCGACCTGGTTCACGCGACGCACGTGGAGGACGCGGCGTCGCTGCTGCGAGATCCGTCCATCGACGCGATCCTCGTCGAACTGCAGACGCCCGACGCCTGCGGTGCGCGCGTCGTGGCGAGCGCGCTCGCGGGAAGCCACGGCCCGCCGGTCCTCGTGATCGCCGATCGGGACCCGACCGCGTCGGGACTCGAACTCGCCCGGCTCGGAGCGCAGGACCTGCTGCACCGCGACGAACTCACCGGCGAGCGGCTGCGTCACGCTCTCGGGCTCGCGATCGAGCGCCAGCGACTCGTCCGCAAGATGCGGGACAACGTGCTGTCGTCGCTCTCCGACGGCGAGAACCTCCGCCGCCTCCTCCTCGGCGCGACCGAAGCGCTCGTCGTGGTGGGGGATGGAGGCGCCGTGCGATACGCCAACGAAACGGCCGAGTCGCTCTTCGGCTGGCCGCCGGGGGCGCAGATCGGCAAGCCCTTCGGACTGCCATTCGAATCCGGTCTCGAGGTCGAGCAGGAGATCCGCCGCGACGACGGATCGGTCGTCGTCGCCGAGATGCGAATCACCCACGTCCGATGGCGGGACGAATGCGCGCGGCTCGTGTCGCTGCGGGACGTGAGCGAGCGCCGCCGCGCGGCCGACCGGCAGATGCGGCTCGACATCCTCACCGGCTTCCTCGGGAACGTGTCCCACGAACTCCGCACGCCGCTCGCCGCGATCTACCAGTTCGTGAGCAACGTCGGTGACGGCATCCTCGGACCCGTGAACGAGGATCAGGAAGGGAGCCTCCGCGCGGCGCTGCGAAACGTGGACGAAGTGCTGGCGATGATCGCGAACCTGCTCGAGGTCGCGCGCAGCCAGGCGGGCAAGCTGCGCATCGAGCCGCAGGTGATCCACCTCGCGCAGGAGACGCACCGGCTCTTCGACGTGCTGCGGGCATCGGCGCGCGAGCGCGGCCTGAAGTTCTCCGGCGACATCCCCACGACGCTGCCGCCGGTCCTCGCCGATCCGACGCGCGTCCGGCAGATCCTGACGAACCTCGTCGACAACGCGCTCAAGTTCACGCACGCACCGGGAAGCGTGCGGATCCACGCCGAACTCGAACCCGGTGGCGAACGCGTCCTCATTCGCGTGAGCGACACCGGATGCGGAGTGCCGCCCGAGCATGCCGAACGGATCTTCGAGCAGCTCCACCAGGTGCCGGACTCGTTGTACCGGAGCCGGCGCGGCCTCGGGCTCGGGCTGTTCATCACCCGGGAACTCGTGAGGGCGCTCAATGGCGAGATCCGTCTGCGCAGCGAGATGGGCAAAGGCGCGTCGTTCGACGTGCTGCTTCCGGTGTTCTCGCTCTCCGCGCTCCTCGAACCGCTCGCGACCGAGGTCTCGAGCCGCCGGAAGCTCATGGCGCTGCGCGTCCGGGTCGGGTGGCTCGAGGGCGACCCGAGCGAGCCGCTCCCGGACAGCACGCTGTGGGATCTCAATGACCGCATCCAGTCTTCGCTCGGTGGACGTCCTCACCGGGTGCTGCCCCGCGTTCAGGTGGGATCCGTGACCCACCTGGGCGCGATCCTCTCGACCGAGTCGTCCAGCTGGCCATCCGTGCGCAAGGAGATTCGAGCGCGACTCCGTTTGGAGCCCGGCGCGAGCGAGTCCGCGGTCAAGGCGATCGTGGACTTCCTTCCGCTCACGTCGGAAGACCACCTGACGCCGACCTCGGAAATCGAGTCGCGTCTGTCGCAGTACTTCCTTCAACCTTCACAAGGAGAGGCCGCATGTCACACCACCTCGGCACCAGGCACTCCGGGGACCTGAACCCCGTGGCCAAGCGACGACCCCGGATCCTGGTCGTCGAAGACGACGATGACGCCCGCAGCGCCCTCGCTCAGCGACTGCGGCACGAAGGTTCGGATCCGGTCTTCGCGGCCGACGTCCCGGGCGCGCTCCGCATCGCACGGACGCAGCGCCCGAACCTGATCCTGCTCGACCTCGGGCTTCCCGGCGGCGACGGCTACGCGGTCATGAAGTGCCTGCAGTCGATCCCGGAACTCTCGGCCATCCCGATCGTCGTCCTGTCCGCGCGCGACCCGGTCGCCGAACGTTCGCGCGCACTCGAAGCGGGCGCCGTCGCCTACTTCCAGAAGCCGATCCGAAACAACCTGCTCCGGGCGGCGATCAAGCAGGCGTTGAACGACTGAACATCCCCGGCGCCCGGCAGGAACCGGGGGCGCCGACCGAGGCCGACGCGCGGGGCCACCGACACTCCGCGGCGCGGCGTCGAAGGGAAACGGTCCGATGGCCGCGGCCGCGAATCCGGTCGTGCGAAGCGCCGGCGGGGAAGGACCGCGAGCGCACCGAAACCGTCCCTCGCGAGACCGGGAGCTTCGAGACCGCGCGTGCGCTTTCCGGCGGCCCGTGCGTTGGAGGACCGAAGGCGCTCCGGGCGCCCGAACGTCGCCCTTCTCCCCACAGGCTCCGAGGACTCGTCCGCCATGCGTCGCACCGCGCTCCGAATCGCCCTGCTCACGCTCACGTTCGTCCCATCCCCCGCCAGGGCCCAGTGGCCCACCACGGCGGCCGCCGACCTCCCGGTCTGCACGGCCTCGGGCGCTCAGGACCAGACCTCGGCTTCGATTGCGGTGCTGAACGGCGAGCGCGCGCTCGTCGCCGCGTGGCGCGACCAGCGCAACAGCGCCACCACCGGCAGCGACATCTACGCACAGGCGATTTCGATCGAGGGCGGCACGCCGCTCTGGACCACGAATGGCGTCGCCGTGTGCGACACCGCCACGAACCAGACGAACCCGGTCCTCGTCGCGGACGGCCAGGGCGGCGTGATCGTCTTCTGGATCGACGCGCGCAACACCGACGTCTACGCACAGCGGCTCGACGGCAACGGCGCGCCGCTCTGGGGTGCGAACGGCAAGCGCGTGTTCGCGTTCGCGGGGTCCGTGACGAGCCTGCACGTGGACAAGGCGTTCCGGACCCACGCGAACGAGCCGGTGACCGAGTCGGTCATCCTGTCGATCGGCGTGATCGCCACGGGCGGCTACGACAACCTGTTCCTGCAGCGCGTCGAGATCGACGGCAGCACGCCGTGGGGCCTCGCCGGCCTGGGCGTGAACACCGGCGCGGTGCTCCAGTACGAGGACATCCTGAACGCCGCGTCCGCCGAGAGCACGATCGTCGTGTTCTTCCAGGGCTCGGGCGGCGTGCGAGGCCAGCGCGTCACGCTCGATGGCGTCCCGCGCTGGGGGATCAATGGCCGGCTGTTCATCGGCACGAGCGGCGGGTTCACGGGCTTCGTCATGGCGGCGACGCCGCACGAGGCGCACCTCGACAGCCCCGACGCGTTCCAGCTCTTCACGACGGCGGGCAACTCGGCGATCGGCGGCACGACCGACGACATCTGGTTCTCGCGCGTGAACGCGGACGATGGCCAGCTCGCCTCGGGTTGGCCGCCGCGGAAGATCGTGGATCAGCCGCTCTACCAGCGCGAGTTCCGGGCCTTCGGGGCGTGCGGTGACGGCCCGGGCTACACGCTCGGAACGCGCGGCTCGTTCCTGGTGTGGTCCGACTACGGCACGAGCAGCGGCTGGCGCGTGTACGCGCAGCGGCTGATCGACTCGGTCTCGACCTTCCCGCACAACGGCATTCGCGTCTCGACGTTCGAGTCCACCCAGGAGCGCCCGGTCGTCGTGCTCGACAAGGACCTGCGGCGCTACCCGCTGCCGGTGGACGTGTTCGTCGTGCTGTGGCGCGACTCGCGCGGCGGACTCTACGCGCAGCGCGTCGGGACCGACGGCACGCTCGGATTCGATCCGGGGGGATTCGCCGTCTCGACGTTCGCCGGCGCCACGTGCGCCGAGCTGACGCTGCAGCGCACGACGTCCAACACGTTCGGGCCGACGCTGCTCACGACGTACGTGAAGACCCCGTCCGGGAACGCGGACGTCTACGCGAAACGATTCTCGCTCTACGGCGGCTTCGCGCCCGCCTCGCTCGACGCCGGGACGGACGCCGCGCCGCCGTCGCTCGCGCTCGCCGCGAGCCCGAATCCGGTCCGCGGCTCCGGCGTGCTGCGCTTCACGCTGCCCGAGGCGGGGGAGGCGCGGCTCGAGCTGCTCGACCTCGCGGGAAGGCGCGTCGCGACGCTCGCCTCGGGCCGCTTCGGCGCGGGCGAACACGCGGCCGCGATCCCCGGAGCCGCCGCGCTCGCGCCGGGGCTCTACCTCGCGCACCTCGCGTCGGGGACGCATTCGGCCAGCGCCAAGTTGCTCGTCGTCCACTGACGCCACGGTCGTCCCGCGGCCCCGCGTCCTGCCGGATGCGGGGCCGTGACGCTTTTCGTCCCGCTCCGTACCTGCATCGTCGGCCGCGACGCGCGTCGCGACGCCGTGACGAACGGAGGCGGAACGCGTGCTCCAGACGCTGCGCTCGAACGTATCCGTGGGCATCGAGGCGCTGCGCATCCATCCGATGCGCACGCTGCTCGCCGTGACCGGCATCCTGATCGGCTCGGCCGCGCTCGTCGCGACGATGGCGCTGAGCGACGGCCTCATGACCTACGTGCGCGACCGCGTCCAGCGCGAGACCTCGGTGCAGGTCATCACGCTGAGCCCGCGCACGAGCGTGCGCGAACACGGCGAGTGGGTGGCGGTGCGCGACGCGCCCGTGTTCGACGAAGCCGACGTGCGCGCGCTCGAGCGCTCGATCCCCGCCGTGCGTTCCGCGACGCTCCTGCTCGGCGGCGCCGCGCGGGTGCGCTACGGCGGCATCGAGCGCGCGGCGAGCGTCGTCCTCGGCACCGAGGCGATGCTCGAGTTCGGCACGTTCGAGCTCGGCGCCGGCCGCTTCTTCGTCGCGCCCGAGGTCGAACGCAACGCGCCCGTCGTCGTGATCAACTACGCGCTCGCGCGCGAGCTGTCGCCCGGCCGCGATCCGCACTCGATGGCGGGGAAGCTCGTGCGCGTGCACTCGCGAACGCGGCGGGTGATCGGAGTGCTCGCCGCGACCGGCTTCGAGGACCCCGACGACCCGAACGGGGTCGTCTACGCTCCGATCCGCTCGGCGCGCGCCCTGCTCGTCCCGCCGCCCGACGGGCGCTTCCGCCCGGCGATCCGGCTGCTCGCGGGCTCGGTCGAGAGCATCGACGCCGTCGAGAGCGAGGCGGCCGACTGGCTCGCGCGCCGCGTCCCGAACGGCGCCGAGCGCGTGCTCGTCACGGTGGGGCGCGAGCAGATCCACGAGATCGAGCAGGCGTTCCTCGTCATGAAGGTGTTCGTCGGCGCGCTCGTCGGCATTTCGCTGCTCGTCGGCGGCATCGGCATCATGAACGTGCTGCTCGCTTCGGTGGCCGAGCGCACGCGCGAGATCGGCATCCGCAAGAGCGTCGGCGCGCGCCGCGCCGACATCCGCGCCCAGTTCCTCGCCGAATCCGTGGCGATCGCGCTCGCGGGCGCCGCGACCGGGCTCGTCGTCGGCTTCCTGCTCGCGGCGCTCCTCACGTTGCTGTTCCGCGTGTGGACGCACGCCGAGGTGTATCCGGTGCTGTCGTGGACCTCGGTGCTCATCGCGACGCTGTCGTCGTCGTTCGTCGGCCTCGTGTTCGGGACCTATCCGGCCCGCCGGGCCGCGAGCCTCCCGCCGTCGGTGGCGATGGCGCACGAGTGAACGGGGGCGGGGAGCCATCGCCGCGTTCCGACCCCCGGGACGCGGCGATCGTCACAAAGGCGTTGTCGGGGTCCGTGGCAACGATTAGCTTGGCGGCGTGCAGCTCGCTCACCGCACACCCGCACGCGCCGCACGCCCATGGCGGGCCAGCGCCGTCGTGACGTCCGCCCGGAGCCGTCCGTGGGCGTGACCGTGTTCGTGCCCGGCCCCCTGCGCGACACGTGCGAGGGCGCGCGCGAGCTCGCGCTCGACGACGCCCCCGACGTGCGCACGGTGCTCGTCGCGATCGAACGGCGCTGGCCCGGCCTCTATCGCGGCGTATGCCTCGAGACGGGCGCGGTGCGCCGTCACGTGAACCTGTTCGTGAACTCGTCCAACGTGCGCGACCTCGAAGGGCTCGACACTCCCGTCCGGCCCGGCGACGTCGTCACGATCCTGCCCGCGGTCTCAGGAGGTTGAGCATGCCGGAGCGTGTGATCCTTGCCATCGGAACCAAGAAGGGCGCCTTCGTCGCCGAGGCCGGCAGGACGCGCGGCCGTTTCGAGCTGCGCGGGCCGTTCGGCGAAGGCGTGTCGGTCTACTCGACGCTCGTGGACACGCGCGGCAGCGCGAAGGTGTACGCCTCGAGCTGCAATCCGTTCTTCGGCATGAAGGTCCTGCGCTCGACGAACCTCGGCAAGACGTTCAAGCCGACGAAGTCGGCGCCCGAGTTCCCGAAGGACGACGGGCGCGCGCTCGCGAACATCTGGTCGCTCGAGCCCGGCCCGGGCAAGAACGACCTGTGGTGCGGCGTCGAACCGGCGTCACTCTTCCGCAGTCGCGACGGCGGCGACACGTGGGAGATGGTGAACGGCATCAGCAACCACGACCACGCGCGCAAGTGGCACCCCGGCAACGGCGGCCTGTGCATGCACACGATCTACCCCGACGGCGACCGCGTGCACCTCGGCATCTCGACCGGCGGGCACTACCTGAGCGAGGACGGCGGCCAGACGTTCCAGGCGTCGAACAAGGGCGTCGGCGCCGGGTTCGTGCCCGATCCGTTCCCCGAGTTCGGCCAGTGCGTCCACAAGATCGTCGGCCACAAGGACGCGCCCGGGCGGCTCTACATGCAGAACCACGGCGGCTGGGCGAAGTGGGACGGACCGGGCGGGCCGCGCCCCGACATCGGCGTGCTGCGCAGCGACGACCACGGCCACTCGTGGTATTCGATCGCGAAGGGACTGCCGTCCGACTTCGGCTTCCCGATCGCCGTGCATCCGCACGATCCCGACGTCGTCTACGTGCTGCCGCTCGAGCCGATGACGCGCTCGTGCCCGGGCGCGGCGCCGGCCGTGTGGCGCAGCGAGAACGGCGGGCGGGCGTGGAAAAAGCTCTCGAAGGGCTTCCCGAAGAAGGACAGCTTCTTCACCGTGCTGCGCGACGCGATGGACGTGGACGAGCTGAAGTCTCCGGCGCTCTATTTCGGCACGACGACGGGACAGCTTTGGATCGGACGCGACGGCGGCGAGGAATGGGAGTGCCTGTTCGACTCGCTGCCGCCCATCAACTGCGTGAAGGTCGCGGTCGTCTGACGCGCACCGGACGTTGAACCGGCGCCGCGCGGCCCGCACCGCGCGGCGCCGCGGCTTTTCGCTCGCGACGCGCCTTGTGCGTCGCTAGGATGCGCGCCATGCAGACGTGCTCGAACTGCGCCGCCGAGATCGCCGCCGGAAACCGCTATTGCCCCGCGTGCGGCGCCGCGCAGAGTTCCGTCTCGCAGATGCCGACCGCGATGGCCACGCCGCCCACGCGTCCGCAGGCGCCCGCGCCGACGGCCACGATCGGCCGGCTCGAGTCGTCCGCGAGCTTCGCGTCGGCCTCGTTCCAGCCCGGGCAGGTGATCGCGGGCCGCTACCGCGTCGTCGGACTGCTCGGGCGCGGCGGCATGGGCGAGGTGTACCGCGCGGACGACCTCGAGCTGTCGCAGTCGGTGGCGCTCAAGTTCATCGGCCGCGCGTTCGCGGGCCGGCCCGACATGCTCGAGCGCTTCCGCGCCGAGGTCCGCAACGCGCGCGGCGTGTCGCACCCGAACGTGTGCCGCGTGTACGACATCGGCGAGGTGGATGGCCAGACGTTCCTGTCCATGGAGTACGTGGACGGCGAAGACCTCGCGACGCTCCTCAAGCGCATCGGCCGCCTGCCGCGCGCGAAGGCGGACGAGGTCGCGCGCCAGCTGTGCGCCGGGCTCGCCGCCGCGCACGACCGCGGGGTGATCCACCGCGACCTGAAGCCGTCGAACGTCATGATCGACGGCGAGGGCCGCGTGCGGCTCACGGACTTCGGACTCGCCGTGCGGCTCGAAGACGGCGGCGGCGCCGAGGTCGCCGGCACGCCGGCCTACATGGCGCCCGAGCAGTTCGACGGCCGTGCCATCACGGTGCAGACCGACCTCTACGCCGCCGGGCTCATCCTGTACGAGACCTACACCGGACGGCGCGCGCTCGACGCCGCGACGTTCGACGGCTGGCGCACGCAGCACTCGCAGATCGTGCCGCGCTCGCCGGACGAGCTCGAGCGCGACGTGGACGAGCCGGTCGCGCGCGCGATCCAGCGCTGCCTCGAGAAGGACCCCGCGCGACGACCGCGTTCGGCGCTGCAGCTCGCCGCCTCGCTGCCCGGCGGCGATCCCGTGATGGCGGCGCTCGCCGCGGGCGAGACGCCGTCGCCGCAGATGGTCGCGGCCTCGGGCGGCGAGGGCGCGCTCGACGTGCGCGCCGCGTGGTGGCTGCTCGGCGGCGTGCTCGCGCTGATCGCGGCGCTCGTGGCGCTCGCGCCCGCCGCGACCGACCTCGGCCTCGCGCCGTTCACGCAGAGTCCCGCGGCGCTCGAGGCGAAGGCGAGGGAGATCGGACGCGAACTCGGGTACACGACGCCCCCGCGCGATCGCGCGACGATGCTCTGGCGCCTGTACGAGCCGCTGCGCTGGCGAGCCCAGAACGAGATCTCGACGCACTGGCGGCGCGACTACGGCCGCCTCGGCGCTCCGCTGGTGCTCGGCTACCGCGAGAGCCCGAAGGCGCTCGCGCCGGTCGGCCCGCGCGTCACGGGCGTGGATCCTCCGGCGACCGACCACGGCTCGACGAGCACGTTCGTGGACGGCGAGGGGCGGCTCGTGGACTTCCTCGCCGTGCCCGGACCCGTGGATTCGGTGCGCGACGTCGCGTCGCCGTTCCCGGCCGCGCGCCTCTTCGCGCTCGCCGGCCTCGATACCGCTTCGTTCCGCGAGGTGACGCCCGTGCTCGTGCCCCGCACGGCATCCACGCTGCAGCGCGAGTGGGTCGGCACGAGCGAGCGGCTCGTGGGCGCGGAACTGCGCGTCGGCATCGACTGGTGGGGAAGCCGCCCGGTCGGCTTCCGCATCCGCGGCCCGTGGAGCGAGCGCCCGATCACGCGGCTCGGCGACCTCTCGGCGCAGAACCTGTTTTCGACGACGCTGCTGCTCGTCTTCGTCGTCCTGATGCTGGTGTTCGGCATCGTCGTGGGCAAGCGGCGCCTGCGGAGCGGGCGCAGCGACTGGCGAGGCGGCCTCGCGGTCGCGAACGCGATCGTCGCCGCGCGCATCGTCCAGTGGGTCTTCTACGCGCACCACCCCGGCGATCCGCTCGCCGGCTTCAGTTCGTTCTTCCTCGCGTTCTCGTACGCGCTCGCGCAGGCGTGCTTCGTGTTCTTCCTCTACGTCGCGGTCGAGCCCTACGTGCGCCGCCACACGCCCGAACTGCTGATCGGCTGGGCGCGGCTCATCCAGGGGCGCTTCCGCGACCCGCGGGTCGGGCGCGACGTGCTCATCGGGGCGCTGTTCGGCGCGGCGATCGTCGTCGTCATCTACCTCATCAACGCGCTGCCGACGTGGATCCCGGTGCGCGGCCAGACGCCGGTGCCGCCGAACACGGACGTGCTGCTCGGCGGACCTCTGCTCGTCGGCGTCGTGCTCGGCGCGCCGTTCGACCAGATGGGGGCGACGCTGTCGCTGTTCGGCCTGTGGTTCCTGCTGCGCGTCGTCACGCGTCGCGCGCTCATCGCCTCGCTCGGCACGGCGCTGCTCATGACGCTGCTGTCGCTCGGAGCCGAGAACCCGATCGTCGAGACACCCGGCGCGCTCGTCTACGGCGCTCTCGCCGCGTGGCTCATCGCGCGCTTCGGCCTGCTCGCGCTGCTCGCCTCGTGGTGCATGCGCGCGCTGCTGCTCGCGACGCCGCTGCCGGTCGTCTCCGGCGCGCCCTACGCGTTCCAGTCCGCGCTGCTCCTCGGACTCCTCGTCGTCGCCGTGATCGCGAGCTTCCGCGTGTCGCTCGGCGGCAAGCGGCCGTGGTCGTTCGGCGGGGAGGACGGCGCGGGGACCTGAGCGCCCGGCCGCGCGAGGCGGCTCAGCGCGAGCGCCACTCGGGCGCGGCGCGCAGCAGCCGCGCCGCGGTCGAATCGGACGGCTCGAGCGCGAGGATCGCCTCGAGCGCTCGCCGCGCCTCGAGGGAGTCGGCGCGCTCGAACGCGACGGTCGCGAGCCGCCGCCAGCCGTCGACGTTCGCGGGGTCGCGCGCGACGAGCTGCCGCAACGCGCGCCGCGCCGTCCCGATCGCCCGCGAGCATCGCCGTCGCGGCCCACTGGCGCAGCACGCGCGGGCTCGGGACGACGGCGGCCGCGCGCTCGAACTCGAGCGCCGCCGCGCCGTCGCGCCCGAGGTCCGTGAGCCGGAAGCCGAGGTACTCGCGCGCGTTCGCGATCGACTCGGGCGAGTGGACCGACTCGCGCGCGGCGTACGCGCGCACGCGGGCGATCGAACGCTCGGCGTCGGACTGGAGCAGGAGCCACGCGAACGCGGCGCACGCGGCGGTGAGCGCGAGCGCCGGCGCGACACGGCGCCCGTCCGGACGTTCGCACGCCCGCGCCGCCGCCCACGCGCCGATCGCCGCGAGCGCGATCGCGGGCGCCGCGAGCACGTCCCAGAAGCGGAACAGCCCTTCGGGCGGGTAGAACGCGAACGCGAGCGCGAGGAGCGGCGCCGCGAGCCACGCGAGGAAGCGCGCTTCGGGTTCGCGCGCGCGGGCGCGGAGCGCGCCGGCTGCGAGCGCGAGCAGCGCCGGCGCCGCCGGGACGAGCAGCAGGAGCGCGTTCGCCAGGTCCGCGAAGCGCCGCCACGACCACGCCGCGCGCGAGAAGCCCGAACCGCGCGCGAGGAAGATCGGCAGGTCGAAATCGCGCAGCACGCCCGCGAGCGCCGGGACGAGCAGCGCGAGCGTCGCGAGCGGGATCGCCGCCGCTGCGCGGCGCTCGGCTCGCGATGCGTTTGCCGCGCGCCACGCCCAGACCCACGCCGGCACGAGTCCGAGAAGCGAGCGATGGAGCGCGAGTCCGAGTGCGAGCACGACCGAGAGCGCGACGAGGCCGCGGCCCGTGCGTGCGACGCGCACGCCGAGCGCGGCGAACGCGGCGGTGATCACGACCGCCTCGGAGAGCGCCTTGTTGTAGCCCGTGAACAGCGCGAGCCCGCCGCCCCAGAAGAGCGTCATCGCCGCGACCGCCGCCCCGAGTCCGCGCACGCCGAGCGCGCGCGCGAAGGCGATGGCGATCGTGGCGAGCGTCGCGATCTCGAACGCGCCGAGCCACCGCCCGTAGGCGTGCGACGCGACGATGCCGCGCGAGACGAGCGCGTGACCGAGCGACTGGTGGAGCCACCGGTCGAGCGGCATCGCGTGCGTGTACCACGCCAGTCCGTCGCCCCCGGCATCCAGCGAGAACTGGCGCCCGAGGTAATCGCCCGTGAACCACGCGCGATCGGGCAGCAGCCACGCGAGCGTCACGGCGCCGAACGCCGCCGCCCACGCGCTCGCCCGGCGCTCGGGGCGGAAGGCGGCCGCCGAGCGTTCGAGCGCGCGCGCGATCGGCGGCGCGAGTGCGACGAGCGGTGCGGCGAGCAGGACGGCGGCCCAGGCGGAAGGAAGGTCGCGCGCGACGTCGAGCGACCACGCGAACGGCGCCGGCACGAGCGTCGCGGCGACGCGAGCGAGCGCGAACGACGCGAGCAGGACGGCGGCGGCCGCGGACCCGGAACGGTCCGCGGCCGTCAGCGCCTCACGGGTTCGCGGCGTCACGCCGCGCGCTCAGCGCGAGATCACGAGGCGCTTCGATTCCAGGCGACCCGCCGCGCGCACGCTCACGAGGTAGACGCCCGGAGCGACCGGCCGGCCGGCCGCGTCCAGCCCGCCCCAGCGCGCCACGTTCCAGCCCGGAGCGCCTTCGGCGTCGAAGGGCGTCGCGACCCGCCGCCCCGCGAGGTCGAAGACCGCGACCTCGGCGCGAACGGCCGCCGGCAGCCGGAATCGCAGCGTCGCCGACTCCCGCACGGGGTTCGGGGACACGGCGAGCGCGAGTTCGCCCGGTCGCGCGAGCGCCTCGTCGACCGCGACCGCGCCCGGGATCGGGACGCCGTCGGCGTCGAGCGCGCCCGCGGGATAGGCGACCGACGAATCGGATCCGGTCATGAGGTTCAGGGCCTGCGCTTCCTGCGCGAGCGCGATGAGCATCGGGTCCTGTCCGACGCCGTTGAAGAAGTCGGTGACGGAGCGCTGCACTTCGTTCGGGTCGCGCGCCGCGTTCTTCGCGAGCCACGGCGGGTACGCCATGAAGATCGTGCCGTCCGAAAAGAGTGCGTTGTAGGCGCGAATCACGTGACGGGGCGCGAGCCCGGAAACGAGGAACTGGCGGTTGAGCGCGAAGTCGCCCGAGACCGCGCCGTAGTAGGTGCGGGGGATGTTGCCGGGGTAGCCCGCGTAGAGGCGGCCGCCCTCGGGCATGTACTCGGTGTCCTTCGCGAGCTGCTCGTGCGAGTGCTGCCCGGCGGGCGTGATCGAGAGAACGTAGCCGCTGCGCAGATCGCTGACGTAGCCGAACGTGATCCACCACGGCGTCCCGACGTACGGCTGCCCCTCCCAGATCGGCAGCGCCGCGAGCCCGTTCCGCTGAACGTAAGCGAGGTTGATCTCGAGGTAGGACGAGTGGGCGTAGAAGTCCTCGACGGTGTGCAGCAGGCGGCCGAAGCGGATGAGCGTCTTCGCGGCGGCGTGCCACTGCCCGTTGTAGGCGTACATCCCGTCCATGATCGGATAGATGTTCGCGTTGATGCGGTCCATGCTCTCGTAGAACATGTTGTTGTCGAAGTGATTCGGGCCCTGCACGGCGGGCGTCACCCACGCGGGAGAGCAGAGCGTGAAGACCGCATAGGGTGGCATGCAGTAGCAGTCGGCCACGCAGTCGTCGATGTCGGGTAGCGTCGATCCGAGTGCGATGAGATGGCGCGCCGCGAACGGCACGCCCTGCGCCGCGAGCACCTGCTCGGTCATCTTGTAGTGCCGGTCGATCGGAAAGGCGTGCGCGCTCGACACGCAACCCAGCAGCGCCACGGCGAGGACGAAACGAGCGAGGGGTCTCACGGAGCCTCCGGGGGTGGGCGGGCGAGGCCTTCGACCGGGTCGCCCCGGTCGCATGGTCGGTGCGACGAAGAAGACCGCGCACGACGGGCCGAAGCAAGCCGGAAATGGCGCGGGCTTCCCGACCCGGGTGGTTCGGGCCGACTCGAGCGTCCGGCCGGCCCAACTCGCAACGCCGCAAGGAATCGCGGCGGCCACCTCGCCTCACCGGTGAAGCGCGAAACGCCGCGAGCCCGCCCCGGAGTGGTCGCCGGGAGGCGCGCCAGTACAAATCGAGTCGCCGCAACCGATCCTCCTTCGAAAGGGAGGGACCCCGCCATGTCGAACGATCCGTCCGCGCGTCCGCGCCTCGTGGGCGCGGCCGAGCCTGCAAGGCCGCATCGCCCGAAGCTCGAGCGCAAGACCTACGAGCGCGAGAAGGCGCGGCTGCAGGTCGAGCTGCTCAAGATGCAGAACTGGGTGAAGTCGAGCGGCGAGCGCATCGTGATCCTGTTCGAAGGCCGGGACGCGGCGGGCAAGGGCGGCACGATCAAGCGCCTGATGGAGCACCTGAACCCGCGCGGCGCGATCGTCGTCGCGCTCGAGAAGCCGTCCGAGACCGAGCGCGGGCAGTGGTACTTCCAGCGCTACGTGAGCCGGCTCCCGACGGCGGGGCAGATCGTGCTGTTCGACCGCTCCTGGTACAACCGCGCGGGCGTCGAGCGCGTGATGGGCTTCTGCTCGCCGAAGGAGCACCTCGAGTTCCTGCGCCAGACGCCCGTGCTCGAACGCATGTTCGTGAACAGCGGCATCAAGCTGTTCAAGTTCTGGTTCTCGGTCTCGAAGAGCGAGCAGGCGCGCCGCTTCCGCGCGCGTCAGACGGATCCGCTCAAGCAGTGGAAGCTGAGCCCGATCGACGTCGCGTCATTCGGCAAGTGGGACGACTACACGCGCGCGAAGGAGGAGATGTTCTTCTACACCGACACCGCCGACGCGCCGTGGACCGTCATCAAGTCGGACGACAAGAAGCGCGCGCGGCTCGAGTGCATGCGCTTCCTGCTGCACGCGATCCCGTACGAGGGCCGCGACCCGAAGGCGATCGGCGCGGTGGACCACTCGATCGTGGGCAAGGCGCGCGACATCTACGAGCGCGGCGAGCGCGTGCTGGAAGTGGCGCCCGAGGTGAAGCGGGCGGCGTAGGGCGCAGCGAGCGCGTCTGACGCCGGGGCGTCGACGACCCTGCTGCGCTGCCTTGCTCCCCACCGGGCGCTTCGGCAACATGCCCGAACTGCGTGATCGTCGCGACGATCCGTCCGCATCGTCGCGGACGGCGGCGACGATCGCATCCGCCGGTCGCCGCGTTGCCCCGGGTCCCCGTCCGCGAGTTCACGCCCCATGCCCTTCGACCTGATCTCGTCGTTGGATCGCCGCCTTCGGAGTGTCCCGCCGCTCGCCTATCTCGTCCTCTACTTCACGTGCATCCCGGTCTTCGCGGCCGTGTACTGGCTCCTGCCGCTCGATTTCTACCATTCGACCGCGGCGAAGGACCCCGCGATGCGCGTCGAGCGGCAAGCGCTCGCTCGAATGCTGCAGCTCGAGCTCCAGACGCGGCTCCAGTCCTCTCTGCCCTTCAGGGACTCGAACGTGCGCCCGAGCGCCACGATCGAATCCGTGTTCGTGCGGGTCGGTGACGTTCGCCTGAACGCGTCGGCAGAGGAGGACAGCGCCTCGGACCTGCTCTGTACGATCGCGGGCAGCATGGTGCTCTACGTCGACGCGACGCCGGATCGAACGCGCAGATCCCGAGTCGAGTTCGAGCTTCCGGTCATCAACCATGTGCTTGGCGGCGCGCAGTACGACATCTGGAAGCTGTCGAGCCGAGTGACCCACTACTCGTTCTTTCCGAGTGATCGGAAACACCCTCCATACGACATCGGGCCATCGTTCGAAGCGCTCGTGCGACACGGGGGGTGGAACAGCGTCCTCTCGGAGAGTTCCGAAGTGGGAGCCAGGAGGATCGCGCTCGGCAACCTCGGCTACGCGGGATTCCAGCGATCGAACGTCTCGCGGGCGGTTTACCTGAGCATCGTGACTCTGACGACGCTGGGCTTCGGTGACATCGTTCCGCTGACGGATCGCGCCCGATGGATCGTGGGGATCGAAGCGTTAGCGGGCGCGCTGCTCGCCGGAGCGTTCCTGAACGGTCTCAATCCGCATCCGCCGGCCCCGAGACGCTCGCGCTCGACACGGCCCTCCAGCGGGAGAACCGGACCTCGCTCCCGGGAGTAGTCCGGGCGAGCCCCGGCCGTCCCAGGCGCGTCAGGCGCCGGGCTTCGGCTCGGCGTCGGGCTCGCGTGCGCCGGGCAGCAGCGACTG
>JBGAOA010000036.1:0-44768 GCA_044222065.1 Candidatus Eiseniibacteriota bacterium | reverse complement strand
GCCGCGCTCGCGCGGCTCACCGGCGCCTTCGAGCGCGAGGACGTCGCCGCGGCGCTGGCCGCCGTGCGCGCGCCGATCGGAGGACCACGCCGCGCCTGAGCGGCCGCCGACCGGCGCGATCGCGTCCTTGCGCGGGCGGCGCGCGTGGGATTTGATCGCGCCGCCACGCTCACTCACGGGAGGACTCAGGGATGGAGATCGGATTCGTCGGACTCGGCCGGATGGGACTCAACATGGTCACGCGCCTCGCGCGCGGCGGCCATCGGGTGGTGGCGTGGGACCGCGCGGCGGACAAGGTCGCCGAAGCCGCCCAACAGGGCGCGACGGGCGCGGCGTCGCTCGACGAACTGGTCGCGAAGCTCGCCGCGCCGCGCGCGGTGTGGCTCATGATTCCGTCCGGCGCGCCCGTGGACGAGTCGATCGAAAGACTCGTGCCGCTGCTCGGGCGCGGCGACCTCGTCGTGGACGGCGGGAATTCGAACTACAAGGACTCGCAGCGGCGCGCGGCGCGGCTCGAGTCGGCGGGGCTCGCGTTCGTCGACTGCGGGACGTCGGGCGGCGTGTGGGGGCTCGCGAACGGCTACTGCATGATGCTCGGCGGAGGGACCGAATCGCTCGCGCGGCTCGCGCCCGCGCTCGACACGCTCGCGCCGCCCGAGGGCTGGCTGCACGCCGGCGAGGTCGGCGCCGGTCACTTCGCGAAGATGATCCACAACGGGATCGAGTACGGCATGATGCAGTCGTACGCCGAGGGCTTCGAGATCCTGCAGGCGTCGAAGTTCGGCTACGACCTCGAGAAGCTCGCGCACCTCTGGAATCGCGGCAGCGTCGTGCGCTCGTGGCTGCTCGAACTCGCGGAGCGCGCGTTCGCCGACGATCCGCGTCTCGAGAAGATCCGCGGCTACGTCGAGGACTCGGGCGAGGGCCGCTGGACCGTGCAGGCCGCGATCGACCACGACGTCCCGGCCGAAGTGCTGACGCTCTCGCTGCTGAGCCGCTTCCGCTCGCGCCAGGACGACTCGTTCCGCGACCGCGTGCTCGCGGCGCTGCGCAACCAATTCGGGGGCCACGCGACGAAGTCGAGGACGACGTGAGCGCGCGCATCGAGGTCGAGGGCCCGAGCGCGGCGCCGGCCTCGCGCGAGGCGCCTCCGACCGCGATGGTGATCTTCGGCGCGACCGGCGACCTCACGCGCCGCAAGCTCGTGCCCGCGCTCTACAACCTGGCGTTCGGCAAATCGCTCCCCGTGCGCTTCGCCGCGGTCGGCTTCGCGCGGCGGCCGTGGTCGGCCGAGCAGTTCCGAGACGAGATGCGCGCCGGCATCGACGCGTTCTCGCGCCGCCGTCCCGTGGACCCCGCGGTGTGGGAGACGTTCGCCCCGCGGCTCGAGTTCGTGAGCGGGGAGTTCGACGATCCGGCCGCGTACGCACGGCTCGCCGGACTGCTCGACACGCTCGACCGCGAGCGCGGCGTGCAGGGCAACCGGCTCTTCTACCTCGCCGTGCCGCCGTCCGACTTCGCCACGATCCTGCACCGGCTCAAGACCGCGCGTCTCATCTACCCGCCCGGCAACGAGGCGTTCTCGCGCGTGATCCTCGAGAAGCCGTTCGGGCGCGACCTCGAGTCGGCGCGCGCGCTGAACGCGCTCGTCGCGAGCGTGCTCGACGAGTCGCAGACGTTCCGCATCGACCACTACCTCGGCAAGGAGACGGTGCAGAACATCCTCGTGTTCCGCTTCGGGAACTCGATCTTCGAGCCGATCTGGAACCGGAACTTCGTGGACTACGTCGAGATCTGCGCCGCCGAGACCGTCGGCGTCGAGGCGCGCGGCGCGTTCTACGAGCAGACCGGCGTGCTGCGCGACATCGTGCAGAACCACTTGCTCGAGGTGCTGAGCCTGGTCGCGATGGAGCCGCCGACGACCGGACAGGCCGACGACATCCGCGGCGAGAAGCTGAAGGTGCTGAACGCGCTTCGCGACGCGTGGTCGGACACGATCGTGCGCGACGGCGCGCTCGGCCAGTACCGCGGCTACCGCTCGGAGCCGAACGTGGCGCCCGGATCCACGACGCCGACGTACGCGGCGCTGCGCGTGTTCGTGGACAACTGGCGCTGGCAGGGCGTGCCGTTCTACCTGCGCGCGGGCAAGAAGCTCGCACGCCGCGTCACCGAGGTGACGATCCACATGAAGCCGATTCCGCTCTCGCTGTTCGGGCGCGGGGACGTGTGCGAACGCGTGGACCCGAACGTGTTGGCATTGCGCATCCAGCCCGACGAGGGCATCCGGCTGCGGTTCGCCTCGAAGCTGCCGGGTCACGACCTCGCGCTCGCGAACGTGAACATGGACATGAACTACGTCGAGACGTTCGGCGGCGAGCCGCCCGAGGCGTACGAACGGCTGCTGCTCGACGCGATGCGCGGCGACGCGACGCTGTTCTCGCGCCGCGACGCCGTCGAGGCGTCGTGGGCGTGGATCACGCCGCTGCTCGAACACTTCGAGCGTCATCCTCCGGCGGACTTCCCGAACTACGAGCCGGGTTCGTGGGGGCCGGAGAGCGCGGCCGAACTCGTGCGCAGCGACCACCGTCACTGGCATCCGCTGTGAGTCCGCTCGTCCGCTGCGCCGACGCGGTCGCGCTCGCGCGGGAAGCGGCGCGGCGCATCGCCGAGTCGGCGCGCGAGGCGATCGCCGCGCGCGGGCGCTTCGATCTCGTCGTGCCGGGCGGCCGGTCGGCCGCGGCGCTGTTCGACGCGCTCGCGGGGCCGCACGTCGCGCAACTCTTCTGGCCGCGCGTGCAGCTGTGGTTCGCCGACGAGCGCGCGGTGGCGCCGGGCGCTCCCGAAAGCAACTTCCACCTCGCGCTCGAGCGGCTCGTGGAGCCGGTCGGGCTGCCGGCGGCGAACGTGCACCGCATGACGGGCGAGGCGCACGACCTCGCCGCCGCCGCCGCCGAGTACGACGCGCAGTTCCCGGCGCGCGTGGACGTGCTCGTGCTCGGCGTCGGCGAGGACGCGCACGTCGCGTCGCTCTTTCCCGGCTCGCCGCTGCTCGCGCACCCGGGCACGGCGCGCGTCGCCGCGGTGTTCGATGCGCCGAAGCCGCCGCCAGGGCGGATCACGCTGACGCCCCCGGCGTTCGCGGCCGCGCGCCGCACGCTCGTGCTCGCGAGCGGCGCGGGCAAGGCGGACGCCGTCGCGAGCGCTCTCGCGCCGGGCGCCGATCCGTCGCGCGCGCCGGCGGCGCTCGTCGCGCGCGCCGAGTGGCTCGTGGACGCGGACGCCGCCGCGCGCGCGGTCGCGGGCTAGGCGGCCGCACGCCCCAACGCCCCGCGCCGGATCGTCGCCGATCGGGCGGATACGGAAACGAGCGAATCGGATTCGGGCCGATTCGCTCGTTCCAGTGTGTTGGATCGAAACTCAGGCGCGGGCGCGGCGTCCGCGGCTCGAGGCGAACAACTGATTGAGATAGCTGTTCACTTCGGTGCGCACGATGCCCGGCAGCAGTTCGCGCACCTTGGCCTGCACCTGCGTGCGCACCTGCGACGTGAGATCGCCGCCGCCGCCGCTGCTGCCCACGCCGCCGCGACGGCCGCGCGCGCCGGCCACGCCGGTCTTCTTGCGCCACGAGTAGTAGGTCACCGGCGTCACGCCGAACTTCTTCTGCACCTGCAGCGCGGTGAGCCCGTCCTTCTGGGCGGCCGCGAGGATCTGCTGGCGCTGCTGCGGCGTGTAGTTGGTCCTCTTCTTCCGCTGTTTGGCCATTGCGTTCTCCGTACGAGGGGTCCGGCTCCCGTGGGTGCGTGGACTAAGCCACAGTGGGTCCCGAGCGTCAATGCGAATCCGATATCGAGTCGCCCGGACGCGCATCAACGGCGAATCTCAGGATAGGAATACGAATTCCCGGCCTTCGGTCCAGCCACGCGCGGTGAGGCGCTCGCGCCAGCGCGCCCGCACCTCGGGCACGCCGAACACGAGCACGACCGGCGGCGCGACGCGGTCGAGCGAGTCCGGACGCCGAGCGGCGTGCGTCGCGACCGGAATGCCGCGGCCGCCGAGCCGCGCGCTCCAGTCGGCGAGCGAGCGTCCGACGCCGACGAGCACGTCGGCGCGCCGTCGCGCACGAATTCGAGCAGCGCCTCGAGCTTGAGGCGCGCGAACGGCTCGCGGCCGTAACGCGGATCGCAGCGCGTCGCGTTGCGATCGTGCTGCCGCCACAGGTAGAGCGTGCGCGGGAGCTTCACGAAGCGCGCGCCCGCGCGCAGCAGCCGCAGGTTCAGGTCCACGTCCTCGGGGCCGCCGTCCTCGCGCCAGCCGCCGGCGCGTTCGATCCACTCGCGCCGGAAGAGCGCCGTGCCGTGCAGCAGCGTGGAATCCACGAGCGACTCGTGCGCGATCGCGTCGTGGTCGAGGAGGCCGTTGTGCCAGCGCGCCCAGCGCCGCAACGCCGGGCTCGCCGCGCCGGACGGGAAGAGGCGGAAGCGCGAGCCCACGAGCGCGTCGCTCGCGTGCGCGGCGAGGTGCTCGACCTGCGTCGCGAGCCGCTCGCGATGCGACAGGTCGTCCGCGTCGTGGCGGGCGAGCAGCGCGCCGCTCGCGGCGGCGTGCGCGGCCGCGAGCGTGATCGGCAGCCCGCGGTGCGGCGCGAGAACCGGACGCAGCCAGCGCCAGCGCGCGGCGAGGCGTTCGAGCCGGTCCGCCGAACCGTCGGTCGAGCCGTCGTCCACGGCGACCACCTCGAAGTCGCGGAACGTCTGGCGTTCGAGCGAGGCGAGCGCCGCGTCGAGATGCGGCAGCGAGTTCCACACCGGCAACAGCACGGAGACGAGCGGCATGGCGTGCAGGGTAGCAAAGCGCGTACGGTGCGCCGCATGGCGGGCAAGAAGCTCGTGATCCTGGGCGGCGGCTTCGCGGGGCTCGACGTCGCGCGCGCGATCGGGCGTTCGCGCGTCGCGCGCGAGTACTGGGACACGGTGCTGATCGACAAGGAGAACTTCTTCCAGTTCAACCCGCTCCTGCCGGCGGTCGCGGTCGGCGCCGTCGAGACCCGCCACATCGTCTATCCGCTGCGCACCATGGCGCGGCACCGCCACCTGCGCTTCTACAAGAACAAGGCGATCGCGGTGGATCTCGTGCGCCGCGAGGTGCGGCTGCACAACGACCTCGTCGAGCCGTTCGACGTGCTCGTGATCGCGGTCGGCAGCACGACGGCGTGGTACGGCGTGCCGGGCGCCGAGCTCCACGCGCGCCCCTTCAAGACGATCGTGGATGCGATGACGCTGCGCGCGCGCGTCGTCGAGCTGTTCGAGATGGCCGAGCAGGCCGAGACGAACGAGCAGCGGCGCCGGCTGCTGTCGTTCGCGATCGTCGGCGGCGGCGTGACGGGCGTCGAGGTCGCGGCCGAGCTGCTCGACATGGCGCGCGACACGCTGCTGCCGAAGTACCCGAGCCTGCAGCGCTCGCAGCTCTCGGTGACGATCGTCGAGGGCGGCGACCGCATCGTGCCCGCGGCGCGTCCGGAGCACAGCGCCTACGTGCAGCGCTTCCTCGAGCGCCGCGGCGTGCGGCTCGAACTCGGGCGGCGCGTGACGCGCGTCGAGGCGAAGCGCGTGGAAATGGACGACGGCCGCACGATCGACGCGTTCACGATCCTGTGGACCGCGGGCGTGCGCGCGCCCGATCTCGTGGCGAACCTGCCGCTCGAGCACGCCTCGGGCGGGCGCGTCGTCGTGGACGAACGCCTGCGCGCGCTCGGCGCGGACGGGCGGCCGGTCGAGGGCGTGTACGTCGTCGGCGACAGCGCCGCCTCGAAGCGCCCCGACGGCTCGTGGCAGCCGGCGCTGTCGCAGACCGCGATCGCGATGGGCGGCTACGTGGGCCGCGAACTCGTGCGGTGCGCCCGCGGCGAGGCGTCGAAGCCGTTCGCGTTCGAGGACGTCGGCTACATCATCTCGCTCGGCAAGCACAGCTCGGTGCTCGAGCTGTTCGGCGTGCCGCTGTCCGGCAAACTCGCGTGGCTCGCGTGGGCCGGGGCGTACCTCGTCAAGATGGTGGGCCTGCGCAAGCAGCTCGAAGTCGGGCTCGACCACCTGACGCACTTCGTCTTCGAGCACGACATCTCGCAGATCCTGAACCGCAGGAACGTGCTCGCGGACGACGAGCTGAACCTGTCGCTCGGCGCCGCGCCCCGCGACTCGGGCGGTCGCGAGGCGGGCGAGCCCGAGGCCGCCTCGCGCTGAATTCCCCCGCGCGCGTGCGCTGCGCTATCGTCGCGGCGCCGGCTCCACCGAATTCCATCCGCGGGCGATGCGCGCCGCGACGAGGTTCAACGCATGAGAGCGTTCGGAACGCTGCGGCTCGATCCCGTCGAATCGGGCTTGAGGTTCGAAGCACACGTCAACGACCGCGTGCGGTTCGTGCTGAACAGCGGACCCGGGGTCGCCGAGCCGAGCCCGATCGAGGCGCTGCTGGCGGCCGCGGGCGCGTGCACGGCAATGGACGTCATCAGCATCCTGCGCAAGAAGCGCATGGAGGTGACGTCCTACGAAGTGGCGCTCGAGGGCGAGCGGCGCGACGAGCATCCCAAGCGGTTCACGAAGATCGCGATGGTGCACCGGGTGCGCGGACGCAACCTGTCCGTCGCGGGCATCGAGGAAGCGATCCACCTGTCGGACACGAAATACTGTTCGGTGCTGGCGGCGATCCGGCCCACCGTCGAGGTGACGAGCCGGCTCGAGGTCGAGGAGGAGCCCGCCGCGTGAGCGGCGAGGCCGGGAGGGGCGTGCGATGAGCGAATTCCGGATCGAGAAGGACAGTCTCGGCGAGATGAAGGTGCCCGCGAACGCGCGGTACGGGCCGCAGACGCAGCGCGCGGTGGAGAACTTCCCGATCTCGGGGCGACCGCTCCCGCCCGCGTTCGTGCACGCGCTCGGCCTCGTGAAGGCGTCCGCGGCGCGCGTCAACGGCGACCTCGGCACGGTCGAGAAGACGATGGCCGCGGCGATCGAGAAGGCGGCCATGGAAGTCGCCGGCGGACAATGGGACGCCGAGTTCCCGATCGACGTGTTCCAGACCGGCAGCGGCACGAGCTCGAACATGAACGCGAACGAGGTCATCGCGCACCGCGCGAGCGAGCTGCTCGGGCGCAAGGTGCACCCGAACGACCACGTGAACTTCGGCCAGAGCTCGAACGACGTGATCCCGGGCGTGCTGCACGTGAGCGCCGTGATCGAGATCGAGCGCACGCTGCTGCCCGCGCTCGCGCAGCTCTGGAAGGTGCTCGACCAGAAGGCGCGCGACTGGGACGGCATCATCAAGAGCGGGCGCACGCACCTGATGGACGCGACGCCGATCCGGCTCGGACAGGAGTTCGGCGGCTACGCCTCGCAGGTCGAGCACTCGATCGCGCGCATCAAGGCGACGCTGCCGGACCTGCGCGAGCTGGCGATCGGCGGCACCGCGGTCGGCACCGGGCTCAACACGCATCCCGACTTCGGCCGGCGCATGGCGGACGAGATCGGCAAGCTCGCGGGCACGACGTTCCGCGAGGCGTCGAACCACTTCGAGGCGCAGGGCGCGCAGGACGGCGCGCTGTGGGCGAGCGCGGCGCTCAACTCGACCGCCGCGAGCCTGATGAAGATCGCGAACGACGTGCGGCTCATGAACTCGGGGCCGCGCTGCGGGCTCGGCGAGGTGACGCTGCCCGCGATCCAGCCGGGCTCGAGCATCATGCCCGGCAAGGTGAACCCGGTGATCTGCGAGGCCGTGATCATGGTCGGCGCGCAGGTGATGGGGAATCACGTCGCGATCACGGCGGGCTCGCAGTGGGGCCAGCTCGACCTGAACACGATGCTGCCGATGATGGCGAAGAACCTGCTCGAGAGCATCGCGCTGCTCTCGGGCGCGAGCCGCGCGTTCGCCGACAAGGCGCTCTTAGGGATGATCGCGAACGAGGAGACGTGCCGCGCGTACGTCGAGATCTCGCCGAGCATGGCGACAGCCTTGAATCCGCTCATCGGCTACGACGAGGCGGCGAAGATCGCGAAGCGTTCGTTCGCCGAGCGCCGTCCCGTGCGCGAACTCGCGGGCGAGATGACGAAGCTCACGAAGGCCGAGATCGACCAGGCGCTCGATCCGCGCCGCCAGACCGAGCCGGGGCTCGATCTCGGCGGCGGCGCCGGCGGATGAGCGACGCTCCGGCGCCCGAGGTCGCGCCGGCGACGCCGGCCGAACTCGACCGCCTGCGCGCGGAACTCGAATCCGCGCGCGGGCGGCTCCGCGGCATCGCGCACCGCACGCCCGTCGTCACGTCGCGAACGCTCGACGACGCGGTCCGCGCGCGCGTGTTCCTCAAGTGCGAGAACCTGCAGCGCGTGGGCGCGTTCAAGTTTCGCGGCGCGTGGAACGCGGTCGCGCAGCTGCCGCCCGGGCCGCGCGAGCTCGGGCTCGTCGCGTACTCGTCCGGCAATCACGCACAGGCGGTCGCGCTCGTCGCGAAGCTCCACGGCGTGCCCGCGACGATCGTCATGCCGAGCTTCGCGCCGGCTTCGAAGATCGCCGCGGTCGAGGGGTACGGCGCCGAAGTCCTGTTCTACGACCAGCTCGGCGAGGGGCGCGAGGCGCTCGCCGAGCGGCTCGCGCGCGAGCGCGGGCTCACGCTCGTGCCGCCGTTCGACCATCCGCACATCGTCGCGGGGCAGGGGACGGCGGCGGACGAATTGTTCGAGGAGGTCGGCGAACTCGACCTGCTGCTCGTGCCGCTCGGCGGCGGCGGGCTCCTGTCGGGCTCGGCGCTCGCGGCCTCGATGCGCTCGCCATCGTGCGCGGTCGTGGGCGTCGAGCCCGAGGCCGGCGACGACGGCGCGCGTTCGTTCCGGAGCGGCCGGCTCGAGCGCGTGCAGGAGCCGAAGACGATCGCGGACGGCGCGCGCACGCCGTGCCTCGGGCGGCTCACGCTGTCGGTGATCCGGGCGCTCGTCTCGGACGTCGTGACCGTTCCCGACAGCGCGCTCGTCGCCGCGATGCGCTTCGCGTTCGAGCGCCTGAAGCTCGTGATCGAGCCGACGGGCACGCTCGGGCTCGCGGCGCTGATGAGCGGGCGAGTCGTCGCCACGCGCGGCGGCGCGCCGAAGCGCGTCGGCGTGATCGTGAGCGGGGGGAACGTGGACCCGGCGGCGCTCGCGACCCTGATCGGCGGCTGAGGCCTCGCGGGGCCGCGCCCGGGGCGCGAAGGGTGACCCCGGGCTTGGTCCGGGAGCACGCGAGGAGTAGCCTTCCGGCGTTCGAAGACCCTCCGCGGAGCCGCGGCGGAGGCTCGATCTCGCTCTCGGGCATTCGGCCGCCGACTCCGCGCCCCGCATCGCGGAGGTTCGTCATGCCCAACTCGCGCGTCCCTCGCGCTCTGTTCGCCGCGCTCGCCGTCCTGCTCCTGCCGTCGCTCGCCGTCGCCAACTCGGCGCCGGTCGTCACGAACGTCACCGCCACGCAGATCCCGAACACGGGTCAGGTGCGCATCACGTTCGACGTGAGCGACGCCGACGGCGATCTGGTGACGGCGCGGGTGATCGTGTCGTCGAACAACGGCGCGACGTTCGATCTCCTGCCCGTGGCGCTGAGCGGGGACGCGAATCACCAGATGGCCGCGGGCCCCGGCAAGCAGGTGATCTGGGACGCCGGCCGTGATTTCCCCGGCCGCTACTGGACCCAGGTCGTCGCGAAGGTGATCTGCAGCGACGGCCCTGCGACGAGCGGCGAGATGGTGTTCGTGCCGGCGGGGACGTTCACGATGGGGAAGGACGGCCTGGGGTTCTCGCCCTCCCAACCCGAGCATTTGGTGACTCTCGATGCGTTCTACATCGATAAGTTCGAGGTGACGAACGCCGAGTTTGAGCAGTTCATGCTGGCGGGCGGCTACAACACGCCGGCGTTCTGGAGTCCGAGCGGGTGGGCGTGGAGGGCCGGCAACGGTATCGATCAACCGTACGTGTGGAACAGCGACACTTACCACTGTGGAGCGGCCTATCCCGGATTCCCCGTGGTGGGGATCTCGTACTACGAGGCGGAGGCCTACGCGAACTTCGCTGGCAAGCGACTGCCGACCGAGGCGGAATGGGAGAAGGCGGCGCGGGGAAACGATGGCCGCGACTTTCCGTGGGGCAATTACGTGAACTACACGCTTGCGAACTACAACGGCTCGCTTGATCCCTACGGCACGACGACCCCGGTGGGGTACTACGACGGGAGCTTCCATCCGTACGACGGTTTCCAGACTGCCAATGGCGCGGGTCCTTACGGGACCTACGATCAAGCGGGCAACGCCGTCGAGTGGGTTCGCGATTGGTACGGGGCATATGGAGCCAGCCCGGTGACGAACCCCACAGGCCCGCCAACCGGAGTCTATCGTGTGCTGCGAGGTGGGGGGTTCTCGACGCAGGAATGCGGGGGGATATTCTCACTCTCGAATCAAGTCGCCGCCTGGTGGCGCTGGGACTCTCCCTTCCTGGTCGGGTGCGCCTATGCGTATCCGTCGCCCGACTTCCGTCGAGAGCAGACCGGCTTCCGCTGCGCGCGCAGCGCGAACTGAACGCGCCGGGTCGAGATCGCCATGAAATCCTGGACCCGCGCGATCGCGGTGAGTCCCCTGTTCCTGGCCGCGTGGTGGACGACGCTGGCGAGCGCCGCGCCGTCGCCTGATCCGCCGGTCGTCCGCGAGCAGGGCGAGGCCTCGAGCACTCCGTTCGATCTCTACCTCGGCCCCGGCTTCGTACGCAGTGACGGATCCGCTTCGGGCGAGTCCGCGAGCGCCGCGTTCGCGCTGCGTCTCGGCGCGGGCGGCGCGCTCGATGCGGCGATCGGCGAGGCGCTGTCGAGCGCGTTCGATCTCTACCTCGGCGCCGACTTCCGTCCCGGTCGTGCCGCCGGAACGAGCGGTGCGCCGAGCGGCACGTTCGCGCTCTGGCTCGGGCGGTTCCACGAGGGCTGGGCGCGCTCGGATGGGCTCGGCCTCGACACGCGTCCGCTCGATCCCGGCGTCGTGTTCGCGCCGACGAATCTGCGCGCGCAGCCGGACGGCTGCACGGGACGCGTCGTGCTGTCGTGGGACGACCACTCGCCCGACGAGGACGGGTTCGTGATCGAGCGCAAGTACTCGGGATTCGACCCGATCTTCTACGACGCCGTGCGGACGACGTCGCCGAACGCGCGGCTCTTCACCGACACGCCGCCGTTCGGCGGCACGTGGACCTATCGCGTGCGCTCGGTGCGAGGTCTCGCGCGCTCGACGTACTCGAACGAGGCGGGGGCGTATGCACGCTCGGCGACGCCGGTGACCACGCTGTCGGCGGGAGTGAAAGTGAAGAGCGCCGGCGATCGACAGCACCTGCGGCTGCACATCAAGCCGCCCCAGGGCGTGCAGTCCTGGAGCGACATCGAAAAGGTGACGATCTGGATGGACGACGCGGCGAACTTCTCGAGCGTCTACCGCACGCAGGTCGTGACGTCGCTGCCGGCGTCGGGCGAGCTGCTCGTGGAGATGGAGGGCGAGCCCGATCGGGACTACTGGTTCCGCGTGTTCTTCCGCAACGCCTGCGGGCAGGACTACGAGGCGACCGCGGCGACGATCGGCCCGCGCAAGGCGCAACTTCCGCCGGTGCTGTTCGTCCACGGCATCTGGGGCGAGCCGGACGTGTGGGACGCGTGGCTGCCCTACTTCGAAGCCGCGGGGTTCCCGTCCGCGAAGGCGATGACATTCGAGTGCACGGGCGATCGCTGGACGCACTGGTCGGGGGAGATCGATCGGCGAATCGAGTACGAGTTCATCGCCGGCGCGTGGAAAGACCACGAGACGTGCGACATCGTCGCCCACAGCCAGGGCGGCCTCGCGAGTCGCGGTTACATCGAGGGCGAGCTCGAAGGCTGGAAGCGGGTGCGAGCGTTGTTCATGCTCGGAACGCCCAACCACGGCGGCAATTTCGCGCGCTCCCGATCGTGGATCGGACGAGTGCTTCCGAACGCATGCCCATTCGAGGAGCGGGGCAATGGCGCGTATGCCCTGCGCTCCGACAGTCCCGACCTGTCCGAGCTGAACTACGGTGACCGCGAGTACCGATCCAGTGAGCAGTCGTGCGACAACGATGCCCTGCGCTCGGAGTCCGGAGTGGACGATCGCCACGAGACCCGCTACCTCGCGATCGCCGGCACCGCGAGCGACAACCAGTGCGCAGAGAGGCACGGTGTGTTCTGCACCGTGCGCCGCGCGCGGACTCAGGAGCCGTGCAGCGGAGACGGCGTCGTCGTGTGGCCGAGCCTCCGCCTTCGGACGCTGTTGCGTGCCCAGCACGGTCCCGAATGCTCGCAGTGGCTCGACTCCGATCTTCGGCATGCGCCCTACAACGTCGGGAAGCTGTCGCACGACAACGGTACGAACGCGCTCGTGGGCGTCACGCAAGGGTCGGCCAGCACACCGTTCACGCAGTCCGCCGGCGTGCGCCGGTTCGTGGCGGAGGTGCTCGCGAGCAGCGTCACCTCGCTGCCGACCACGTGCATCAATCACGCGCCGGCCGGGGGCGGAGGAGGTTCGTGGCTCTCCGCCCGCCGTCTCGACGAGCCGACGGGCGATCCGCAATTGATTCGCTCGATCGACGACACGGTCGGTACGGGGGGAGCGAAAGTGCACAGCGTCGTGCTCGACCGTTGCTCGCGGGGGATCGCGTTCGTCGGCTGGCGCGAGAACGCCGGGACGATCCAGCTGCGCGGTCCCGACGGGACCGTGTACTCCCCGGCGGACACCGCGAGCCACTCGTGGCTGACGTACGAGTCCGACGACACGCTCGGTTACGCCGCGTTCGCCATCGCGAACCCCCAGCCCGGAGCGTGGGCGCTCGTGGTTTCGAGCGGGACTGCTGAGCCCACGATCTGGACGGACTCCTGGGTCGTCGAAGGCGGAACGTTCGAACTCGCACTCGGCGCCTCGTCCTCGCCGATCGCGGGCCGCGCGTCGCAGCTCGTCGGCGCCACGCTCGCGAGCGGCGGAATTCCCGTCGCCGCGGTGCTCGAGACCGAGATCGTGGATCCGGACGGGACGAGCCACACGCTGCTGCTCGAGGACCGCGGCGCGGACGGCGACGCCGTCGCGGGCGACCACGTCTACACCGGCCGCTACTTCCCGCCGTCGCTCGACGGCGAATACGTCGTGCGCGCGCGTGCGCGCGAATGGCCGGTCACGGCGACCTCGGCCGAACGCATCGCCGAGACGGCGTTCAGCCTGCTCCACCGTCCACGCCTCGTCGTGGACTCGCTCGCGCTCGCTTCGGCTCCGCCGCTCGTTCTCGCGGGGCGTCTCGCCGAGATCCGCGCCACGATCCGCAACACGGGCGCCGCGAGCGCCGACTCGGCGCTCGTGGTCGTGACGCGGCCGGTCGCGGGAGACACGCTCGCGCGGCTCGTCGTGACGATCCCACCGGGCGACTCCGCGAACGTCGCGTGCCTTTGGACGCCCGTCGAGACGGGCGAGCACGTGGTCGCGGTCTCGATCGAAACGCCGAACCAGCTGCTCGACGACGGCTCGATCACCTCGGCGCAGTTCGCGATTCCCGTCGTCGGCTCGGTCCCGGTCGCGGGCGACCTGCCGGAGGCAGACGCATCACCGCCCGCCGAACTCGCGTTCGCGCCGCCGTTCCCGAATCCCGCGCGCGAGACGTGCACGCTGCGCTTCGACCTGCCGCGTGCGGGGCACGCGCGGCTCCTGGTCTTCGACGTGCAGGGCCGCCGCGTCGCCGTGCTCGCGGACGCGACGTTCGCGCCCGGGCGCTACACGCGCGTCTGGGACGGGCGCGACGCCGCCGGCGTGCACGCGAGCCCGGGCGTGTACTTCGCGAGCCTCGAAGCGGAGGGCCGCCGCCTCACGCGGCGCATCGTCGTGCTGCACTGAAACGCAGCGGGCCCGGCCGCGAGGCGACCGGGCCGCCGCGTCCGGCGATCGCTAGAACACCGCCGCGAGCTTCTCGACGCTGGCCGCCACGTCGCGACCGAGCGCGATCCGCACGACGCGGCGACCGCGGTGCTTCAGCACCTCGTAGTCGCCCGAGGCCTGCGCGTCGCGCAGCACCTCGAAGCCGTACTTCTCGCCGGGGATCGCGACGTCCGGGGATTCGTCGGCGACGAACTGCACGAACACGCCGTTGTTCGCGCCGCCCTTGTGGAGCTGCCCGGTCGAGTGCAGGAAGCGCGGGCCGTAGCCGAGCGTGGTCGCGAGCTTGAGCTTCGCGCGGATCGCGTGGCGCAGCGCCTGGAACGCCGCGTGACGCTCGGGCGTCGCGTGCACGTAGGCGAGCAGCGCGACGTAGTCGCCGGGCTTCGCCTGGGCGAGCAGATCGCGCAGCCCGGCGGCGGCGTCCGGCGCGCCCTCCTTGCCGGGGAGCGCGCCCGTATCGAGGAAGCGCGCGAGCACGGCCTTCGTCGCGGTTTTCGCCTCGGTCACGTTCGGCTCGTCGAACGGGTCCACGCCGAGCACCGCGCCCGCGGTCGCGGTCGCGTACTCCCAGCGCAGGAACTCCGCGCCGAGGTGTTCGAGGCCCGGCAGCGTCCAGCGCAGCACCGGATGACCGGCGGCCGCGAGCGCGTCGAGTTTCGCCGCGACCTCCGCCGGAAAGGCCCGAACGGCCGACGCGACGAACACGCGGTCGTCACGGTAGTCGCCGGGCGCGCCGAGCGCCTCTTCGGCGACCGGCACGATGCCCTTGCCCGTCTTGCCCGTGCTCTCGGCGACGAGCTGTTCGACCCACGTGCCGAGCGCTGCGATCTCGTCGCCGAACACGAGCGTCAGCTTGTCGCGGCCGGACGCCGCGAGCGTGCCGAGCCACGTGCCGAGCACGAGGCCGGGATTGTCGCGCGCGGGCCGCTCGGCGCTCGACGCCGCGGCCTCGGCGAGCGCCGCGTCCAGCAGCGCGGGCAGATCCACGCCGAGGAGCGCCGCCGGAACGAGGCCGAACAGGCTGAGTGCGGAGTAGCGCCCGCCGATGTCGGCCGGGTTCGTGAAGACGTGCCGGTAGCCGCGCTGTTCGGCGAGGGCGGCGAGCGAGGTGCCGGGGTCGGTGATCGCGACGAACGAGCGGCCGGCGTCGGCGCCGCGCGCGGCGCGCACCCATTCGAAGAAGTGGCGCTCGAAGGACGTCACCTCGACCGTGCCGCCGGACTTGGACGCGACGACGAACAGCGTGCGCGCGGGATCGTGCGCGGCCTCGATCGCGCGCACGGCGGCGGGCGACGTGTTGTCGAGCACCGCCAGATCGAGCGCGCCGGGCTTCACGCCGAACGTGAGGCGCAGCACCTCGGGGCACAGCGACGAGCCCCCCATGCCGAGCAGCACCGCGTGCGTGTAGCCGTCGGAGGCCACGCGGTGCGCGAACGCTTCGAGGTCCGCGGCCTGCGAGCGGAAGAGGCGCGGCGCGTCGAGCCAGCCGAGCCGGTTCGCCGCGACCTTCCGGTGCGCGGGATCGTCGCCCCACAGCGAGTCGTCGTGCATCCACAGCCGCGCGGCGAAGCGCGCGCTCTCGGCGCCGGCGAGCGCGGTCGCGACGCGCGTGCGGAGCGTTTCGTCCGCGCCCGAGACGGCGATCGCGCCGCTCGGTCCCGCGGCGCTCAACGCCCGCTCCCGGCCATCTGGGCGCGCCGCGTCTCGATCGCGGCGAGCAGCGTCTCGAACGACTTGACGAACGCCGTCACGCCTTCGGGCTCGAGTTCGGCGATCAGTGCGTCGAGCGGCACGCCGAGCGCCGGCAGGCGCGAGAACACGCGCTTCGCGCCGTCCACGTCGTGACGGATGCGCGATTCGACGCGGCCGTGGTCGTTGAACGCCGTGAGCGTCGCGGGCGGCACCGTGTTCACGGTCTCGGGTCCGACGAGTTCGTCCACGTACAGCGTGTCGGGGTAGGCCGGATTCTTCGTGCCGGTCGAGGCCCACAGCGGCCGCTGCGAATTCGCGCCCTTCGTCGCGAGCGGTGCGAAGCGCGGGCCCTTCATGCGCGATTCGTAGAGCGCGTACGCGAGCCGCGCGTTCGCGACCGCCGCCTGGCCGCGCAGGCCCTCGAGTTCGGCGCGCTCGGTCGAGCCCGCGGGCAGCGTCGCGAGCCGGGCTTCGATCGCCTTGTCCACCTTCGTGTCCACGCGCGAGACGAAGAACGAGGCGACGCTGAACGTGCGGTCGAGCGGACGCCCGGCCGCGGCGCGCTGTTCGAGGCCGGCGAGGTAGGCGTCAATCACCTCGGCGTAGCGCGCGTTCGAGAAGATCAGCGTGACGTTCACGCTGATGCCGTCGGCCGTGAGCGCGGTGATCGCGGGCAGCCCCTCGCGCGTGGCGGGCACCTTGATCATCACGTTCTCCCGCGCCACTTCGCGGTGCAGGCGCCGCCCCTCTTCGATCGTGCCCGCCGTGTCGTGCGCCTTCGTGGGGTTGACCTCGATGCTCACCCGGCCGTCCCGATACGAGGTGCGCTGCGCGACGTCGGCGAGACGGTCGCACGCCATGCGGATGTCCTCGATCGCGAGCGACTCGAACAGCGCGACGCCCGAGAGTCCGGCGGCGACGCCCTTCGCGAGCGCCTCGTCGTAGTCGCGGCTGTCGGCGATCGCCTGCTGGAAGATCGTCGGGTTGCTCGTCACGCCGACGACGCCGCTGTCGCGCACGAGGGCGTCGAATTCCCCGGACACGAGGTGCCCGCGGCGGATGAAGTCGAACCAGATGCTCTGACCGAGATCGAACAGCTGATGGGCGCGGGATTTCATCGCATCCTCCGGACGGGTCACGGACCGCGGCGAAACACTCGCCGGGAAGATGCGCCGCGAACGACCGGAACGCAACGAGCCCCGCCCGATGCGGGCGGGGCTCGTCTCGTCGAACGCGGGCTAGGCTCCGTTTGAAAATCCGATTGTGGCGTTGACTCGGTCGTTCGTCACTGCGGAGTATCCTGCGGATACACCTCGTTCCTCACTCCCTCGCCGCCTTGCACTCGAGTTTTCAAACGGAGCCTAGGAAGCGGCGCCGCGGAATTTGATCGAGCAGCCGAACGCCTTCGTGTCGGCGACGGGGACCGGCTTGCCGCTCGAGACCGCCTCGAGCGCGTCCTTGAGCCAGCGCTTCTCGACCTTCTCGGGTTCGCGCGCGTTGTCGTCCACCGTGCCGCGGTAGACGAGCTTGCCGTCGGCGCCGAAGAGGAACGCCTCGGGCGTCTTCGAGGCGCCGAACGCGCGCGCCACGTCGGACGTGGCGTCCACGACGTAGGGGTAGGCCATCTTGCGCTCCTTCGCACGCTTCACCATTACGTCGAAGCCGTCCTCGGGATAGGCGGCCGGATCGTTCGCGTTGATGACGATCACGCCGATGCCGCGCTTCGCGTAGGTGTTCCCGAGCTCGACGATGCGCGATTCCCACGCCTGCGCCCACGGGCAGTGGTTGCACGAGAACACGACGAGCGTGCCCTTCTTGCCCTGCACGTTCGCGATCGAGAGTTCCTTGCCGTCCACGCTCTTCATCTTGACGTCGGCCCTGGGCGCGGGCGCGCCGAGCGCGAGCGGGTCCGCGAACGCCGCGGCTGCGAGCGGGGCGGCGAGCAGGACGGGCGCGAGGGCGAGTCGTAGCGAGCGAGTCATGTGAGTGTCCTCCGGTGGCGGGTCAGGGCGCGGCGGGAGCGAGCGCGCGATCGAGAGCCGCGGAGAAGCGCGCCTCGTCGGCGCCGCCCTCCCAGAACTCGACGCGCCGGCCTCGGCCGTCGAACACGAGCGTCGCCGGCAGCGCGCCGGTCCACTGCGGATCGAGGCCGTTGATGAACTCGAGGTCGGGACCGTCCTTGAGGTACGTGCGGCCGTGGACGCCGTACTTCGCGAGGAACGCGAGCGGCGAGGCGGTGTCGAAATCGGCGGACACGAACACGACGCGCACGCCGCGCTCGCGGTAGCGCTCGGCGGTCGCGACGAGCGCCGGCATCTCCTCGCGGCACGGCGCGCACCACGTCGCCCACACGTTGACGAGCGTCGCCTTCGCGCCGGGTGCGGCGACGGCCGCGTGCACGTCGGCGGCGCGGGCGCGCACGAGAGTCAGCGGCTCTTGCGGCGCGGATTTCGCGGCGGGAGCGGAGCCGGAACCGCAGCCCGCGAGCGCGAGAGCGCCGGCGAGCGCGAGTGCGGCGAGGAGCGGTCGGGGGAACATGCGCGCGAGGGTGCCCGAGCGGCGGGCCGGCAATTGTTCGATTCCCGTCAGGATCGCGGCACCCGGCGACGATCGGACCGGCGCGGGTTCAGGCGAGCGCGAGCGCGACCGCCGCCGCGCCCCACAGCGCCGTGCGGTCGTCGAGCACGACCGCGATCGGGATCGAGGCGAGCAGCGGCGCGAGCCGTCCCTTGTCGGCGAACGCGCGCACGAAGCCGCCGCGCTCGAGGAACGGAAGGATGCGCGGCGCGATGCCGCCGCCGACGAACACGCCGCCGACCGCGAGCGCCTTGAGCGCGAGGTTGCCCGCCTCGGCGCCGTAGATCTCGCAGAAGCGCTCGACGACGAGCCGCGCGCGTTCGCACGAGCCGTCGGCGGCACCCGCGGTGACCTCGGCCGCGGGATCGGCGGCGGCGGTGAAACGCGCGGCGAACGCCGCCGGTTCGTCACCGCGTCGCGCGTGCGTGAAGAAGCGGTAGAGGTCGGCGAGCCCCGGGCCCGAGAGCACGCGCTCGTAGCTCACGTGTCCGTAGCGCGCGCGCAGCCACGCGAGCAATTCGACTTCCAGCGCGTCGCGCGGGCCGAAGTCGACGTGTCCGCCCTCGGAGGGCGACGGCATCCAGCGGAGCCCGTCGCGGAACAGGTACGCCTCGCCGAGCCCGGTGCCGGCCGCAATGAGCGCGCGGTGGGCGAGGTGGCGCGAGCCGCCTTGCAGCGTCGCGAGGTCCTTCTCGCCGAGGTGCTCGAGGCCGTACGCGGTCGCTTCGAGATCGTTCAGCAGCCGCACTTCGGCGCCGCCGAGCGCCTCGCCGACGCGGCGGCCGTCCACGCGCCAGGGCAGGTTCGTCGTCTCGACCTTCTGATCGATCACGGGGCCGGCGATGCCGAACGCGGCGTGCGTCACCTTCGTGCCGGAGTCGCCGAGGAACTCGCGCGTGAGCGCCTCGAGCGACGCGTGGTCGCGGCTCGGAACGCGCGCCTCGCGCACGGGCGTGCGCGCGCCGGCGCCGCGTTCGAACAACGCGAGCCGGGTCTTCGTCCCTCCGACGTCGGCGGCGAGGATCACGCGCGGCATCCTACACGAACGACCGAAGCGCGCACGGCGGCGCCGATGGATCGGCGGCGCGCCGCGCCCTACACTGCGCGCCCATCGGCCGCTCCACCGAATCCGAGGAGACTCGAGCGACATGACGACCGGCGCGATCCCCGATTTCACTCCCGACGAACTGCGCCGCTACAGCCGCCACTTCGTGCTGCCCGAGTTCGGCCTCGAGGGCCAGCGCCGGCTCAAGGCCGCGAGCGTGCTCGTCGTCGGCGTCGGCGGGCTCGGCTCGCCGCTCGCGCTCTACCTCGCCGCGGCGGGCATCGGGCGCATGGGGCTCGTGGACTTCGACGCCGTGGACGCGTCGAACCTGCAGCGCCAGATCCTGCACGGCACGTCCGACGTCGGCCGGCCGAAGCTCGAGTCCGCGATGAAACGGCTGCGCGACCTCAATCCCGACGTGCGGCTCGAACCGTACGAAGCGCGGCTCACGAGCGAGAACGCGCTCGAGATCCTCGCGCGCTACGACGTGATCGCCGACGGCACCGACAACTTCCCGACGCGCTACCTCGTGAACGACGCATGCGTGCTGCTCGGGAAGCCGAACGCGCACGCGAGCATCTTCCGCTTCGAAGGCCAGGCGAGCGTGTTCGACGCCGCGCGCGGGCCCTGCTACCGCTGCCTGTACCCGGATCCGCCGCCGCCCGGCATGGTGCCGTCGTGCGCCGAAGGCGGCGTGCTCGGCGTGCTGCCCGGCATCCTCGGCACCGTGCAGGCGATCGAGACCGTGAAGCTCGCGACCGGGATCGGCGATCCGCTCGTCGGCCGGCTGCTGTTGTTCGACGCGCTCGGCATGCGCTTCCGCGAGTTGACGCTGCGCAAGGACCCGGAGTGCCCGCTGTGCGGCGAGCGCCCGACGATTCGCGAGCTCGTCGACTACGAGGCGTTCTGCGGTCTCGGCGCCGAGCCGCCGCCCGCCGCATCGCCGGGGGAGCTGCCGCTCGAGATCGAGGCGCGAACTCGCGGACCGGCTCGCGCGCGGCGACGCGGTCGCGCTGCTCGACGTGCGCGAGCCGTTCGAGCACCAGATCGCGCGCGCTCGACGGCGCGCGCCTCGTGCCGCTCGCGACGCTCGAATCGCGCGCCGGCGAGCTGGACCGCGCGAGCGAGATCGTGTGCCTCTGCCACCACGGCGTGCGCAGCCTCGCCGCCGCGCGCTGGCTGCGCGCGCACGGCTTCGCGCGCGCGCGTTCGCTCCACGGCGGCATCGACGCGTGGTCCACCGACGTGGACCGCCGCGTGCCGCGCTACTGAGCGACGCCGGGGATTGACGGAGCAAGGACGCGCGGCTTTACTTCGCCACATGAACCGCACATCGCTGATCCGTGCGGGCGTGCTGCTCGCGCTCGCGTTCGCGCTCGCCGGCACGACCGGCTGCGCGACGAATCCCGTCACCGGTCGTTCGGAACTGTCGCTCGTCAGCGCCGACCAGGAATTGAAGATCGGCAGCGAAGGCCACACCGCGATCCTGTCCGAGTACGGCCTCTACGACGACCCCAGGGCGCAGGCCTACGTGGACAGCATCGGGCAGGCGCTCGCGCGCAACTCGCACCTGCCGAACCTGCAGTGGCACTTCACCGTGCTCGACGATCCGGTCGTGAACGCGTTCGCGACGCCGGGCGGCTACGTGTACATCACGCGCGGAATCCTCTCGCACCTGAACTCCGAAGCGCAGCTCGCCGGCGTGCTCGGCCACGAGATCGGGCACGTCACCGCCCGTCACGGCGCGCGCCAGATGACGCAGCGCCAGATCGCGGGGCTCGGCCTCGGGCTCGCGTCGGTCTTCAGCGAGACGTTCCGCAAGTACAGCGACGCGGCGCAGCAGGGGCTGTCGCTGCTGCTGCTCAAGTACGGGCGCGACGACGAGACGCAGGCCGACGAACTCGGCGTGCAGTACTCGACGAAGGCCGGGTGGGACGCGCGCGAGATCCCGGCGACCTACGCGATGCTCAAGCGCGTCGGCGAGCGCGCGGGCCAGCGGCTGCCGGCGTTCCTCTCGACGCATCCCGATCCGGGCGACCGCGAGGTGCGCACGCGCGCGCTCGCCGTCCAGGCGGTGGCGGGGCGCACGGACCTGCGCGTGAACGGACGCTCCTATTTGCAGCGGCTCGACGGCATGGTGTACGGCCGCGATCCGCGGCAGGGCTACTTCGACGGCGGCCGCTACTACCACCCCGGGCTCGCGCTCGAGATGCAATTCCCCGGCGGCTGGCAGACGCAGGACACGCACACGGCGCTCGTCGCGGTCGCGCCCGAGCAGCGCGCGCAGATGCAGATGACGCTCGGCGAAGTGATGGGGCGTCCGCCCGTCGAGTACGTGACGCAGCTCGTCAACGCCGGCAAGGCTCTCGGCATGGACGGCCGGAGCGAGACGCTCGCGGGCTGGCCCGCGTGGGTCGGACGCCTCGAGGTCGCCGACGCGGCCGGACAGCGGCGGCGGCTCGCGACGGCGTTCGTGCAGCGGGGCGGCGAGCCGATGATCCAGGTGCTCGGCGTCACGGCGGCGCAGGGCGACCCGCTCGAGAACACGATCTTCGACAGCATGCGCTCGATGCGGCGGCTCACGGACTCGAACCGGCTGAACCCGACGCCCTCGCGCGTGAAGCTCGCGCGCGTCGGCGTGCAGGGGGCGCTGTCCGAGGTGCTGCCGAGGTTCGGGGCGCAGGGGATCGACGCGGAAGAGACGGCGATCCTCAACAACCTCGCACTCGATGAAGAGGTGCGGCCCGGGGAGACCGTGAAGATCGTCACGCCGACGAAGCTGCGCTGAGCGCAGCGGGCGGGATGCGCGGGCGGCGCCGGCTTCGGCGCCGCCCGCGCGCCATTTCCCGGCTGGGGCGAATCCGCCAGCGCTGGGGCGTTCGCCGCGTCGCTCGATTGCGCCCCGCCATTGCACGCGTTGCGATCGGCCGCGGCGGCGGGAAACGCCCTCGTAACGCGTTGATTTCGAGGGGGGGACCCGCTCCGCACGGCGCGGGGAGGCGCGCGGCACGGGCCCTGCAGCCTGTCCCTGGTGAACGCATCGTTTGCGGGGGAGTTTGCGTGAGATCCCCCGCGAGTCACCGGTCCGCAAGGAGCCCTCTTCGATGAAGCTCTCGCCTCGCCACCTCCAGGGTCTCGCCTCGGTCCTCGTCCTGCTCGCGCTCGCGGGTTGCTCGGCGCTGCCGACTGCGCCGCGAGTCCAGCCCGGCGCGAGCGCGGACGTCTCGGCGGCGCCCGCCGAGGGCCTCCTCGGCGGGCCGCCGGTCACGCTGCCGCCGCCGGCGCCCCCCGGGGACTCGGTCTCCGATGAAGTGGCGCGGGTCGTGGACGGCGCGGTCGGCCAGGTCGTCCGCAACGGTGACGTCACGCTCCTCGTGCCGCCGGGCGCTTTCGCGGGCGCCGCCGAGATCCACGTGCGCCAGCCGGATCCCGCGCGGCTCCGCTGCCAGCTCGAGATCCTGCCCGCGGAGAAGAACCACTTCGACGTGCCGGTCACGCTCGAGTTCGACGTGAGCAAATCGGACGAGGACGTGCGTGAGCTGGGCATCTTCTGGTGGGACCCGGCGCAGCAGGAATGGGTGCCGGTGGATTCCTACGCGAATCCCGAGAAGAAGACGGTCTCGGCGCAGCTGCCGCACTTCTCGGAGTACAAGGTCGACCACGTCTTCAAGAGCAAGGCCGGCTGGTAGCCGGCGGCCGACGTCCGAAACGGGAGGACGAGACGCGATGATCCGGAACACGACCGAGGCGGCCGCCACCGAGCGGCTCGACGTGAAGCGGCCGGAGCTGTGGCTCCTGGTCGGCTTCGCGCTCGCCGGCGCCGCGGGCGTGTTCGCGCTTTCGGGCCCCTTCGAGGCCGGCGCCGACTTCGGCTTCTGGCTCGTCGCGTGTCTCGTCGGCGAACTGCTGTGGGTGCGCGTGCCGTTCGCGAACATGACGATCAGCATGGCGTCGTGCTTCAACTTCGCCGCGGCGCTCGTGCTGCCGATGGGCCCCGCGATGGCGGCGGCCGCGGGCGCGACGGCGCTCGGCGAGGCGTTCGGCATGCGGAAGTCGCCGATGCGCTGGCTCTTCAACAGCGCGCAGACCGCGATCGCGGTCGGACTCGCGAACCTGCTGTTCCATTCGTTGCAGCCCGGCGACCGCACGCTGCTCCAGTCGCTCTCGAGCATGCAGCTGCAGGTGTTCCTGCTGCCGGGCCTCATGTACTACGCGGTCAATCGCGGCGCCGTCACGGTCGCGATGGCGGTGGGCGAGCGCACGTCGATGTGGCGCGCGTGGCGCTCGTGCTTCGGCCACGGCTTCGAATGGGTCTCGACCGGCGGCATCTTCTCGCTCGGCGCGCTGCTCGCGACGCACTACTCGGACATCGGCATGGGCGGCACGCTGCTCGTGCTGCTGCCGCTCGCGCGCGCCGTCGACGGACTGCGGCGCTACTGGAGCGCGGTCGAGGCGAAGGCCGAGGCGGAACTCGAGGCGCCGGGCCGCGCGCGCGCGGCCTGAGCCCGGCTTCACGCCACGGCGGCTCCTCTCCGAGGGGCCGCCGTCGCGGCGTTCGGCGGCGGAGTCGCTCCGCGTAGCGCCGAGAATCGCCGACGCTTCGCGCGACTATGCACCGCCGTTCACAAACGCATTGACAGCCTCCGGACAGATGAGTAGCTTCCGCGCCCGTTCGCCATGAAACGACCTCTGGTGGCTCTCATCGTGCTGGGAACGCTGGCGCTCGCGTCGGTCGCGCTCTCCCAGTCCATCTACACGCAGCTCGGTCTCTCCAAGGGACCGAAGCAGCCGATCAACTTCAGCCACCAGATCCACGCCGGCAAGCTCGGCATGAACTGTCTCTACTGCCACTACGGCGCGGAGAAGTCGGCGATCGCGAACCTGCCTCCCGTCGGCACCTGCATGGGATGCCACAAGATCGCGGTGAGCGATCGCCCCGAAGTGCAGAAGCTCACGGGCTACTTCGACCGCGGCGAACAGGTCCCGTGGATCGAGGTCTACCGCATGCCGTCGCACGTCAAGTTCAACCACAAGCGGCACGTGCGCGCGGGCGTGCAGTGCACCGAATGCCACGGTCCGGTCCAGCAGATGGCGGTCATGTACCAGTACCCGTCGCTCAAGATGGGGTGGTGCCTGAAATGCCATCGGGACAAGCTGGAAGATCCCGTCAACCCGGCGACGATGGACTGCGTCGCCTGCCACCACTGACGAGCGCGTGATGAGCGAAGAATCGAATCTGCAGAGACGCGACTTCCTGAAGCTCGTCGGGCTCGGCGTGGCCGGGTCGGCCGCCGCGGGCTGCAGCCCGCCGGCGGAAAAGCTCATTCCTTATCTCGTCCCGCCCCAGGACATCCTCGTCGGCGTGCCGTACTGGTACGCGAGCACGTGCCGCGAGTGCCCGACGGGCTGCGGCACGCTCGTGAAGGCGCGCGAAGGGCGCGCGATCAAGATCGAGGGCAATCCCGCGCACCCCGTGAACCGCGGCGGACTGTGCGCCCGCGGGCACGCGGCGCTGCAGGGGCTCTACGATCCCGACCGCCTCAAGTCGCCGATGCAGAAGGAGAACGGCGCGTGGCGGACGATCTCGTGGGAGGACGCGCTCGCGCTCGCCGGATCGAAGCTCTCGGAGGCGAAGACGGGCGGCACGGGCGTCGCGCTCGTCACCGACCACGTCACGGGTTCGATGAAGGCGCTGATCGGCGAGTGGACGGCGGGGCTCAAGGCGACGCACCTCGCGGTGGAGCCGTTCGCACACGAGAGCCTGCGCGAGGCGAACCGCCGCACGTTCGGCACCGCCGCGATTCCGAACTACGACTTCGCGCGCGCGCGCATGATCCTCAGCTTCGGCGCCGACTTCCTCGAGACCTGGCTCAACCCGACCGGGAACGCGAAGGGCTTCGCGGCCGCGCGTGATCCCGAGTCGCTCGCGCACGTGGTGGCGGTCGAGTCGCGGCTCTCGCTCACGGGCGCGAACGCCGACGAGTGGATCGCGGTGAAGCCCGGCGGCGAGATGGCGCTCGCGCTCGGCCTCGCGCGCGAGATCCTCGCGAACGGCTACGGTCCGGCGCTCGCCGAGCGCGGCGCGCTGCTCGACGCGGTCTCGTCGTGGACGCCCGAGGCCGTGCAGCAGCAGGCGGACGTGCCGGCCGAAACCGTGAAGCACGTGGCGAAGCACTTCGCGAAGGCGAGCCCGAGCCTCGCGGTCGCCGGCGCGATCGCGACGCAGAGCGAGCAGAGCGTGGGCCTCGCGGCCGCGGTGAACCTGCTCAACTACGTCGCCGGGAACGTCAACCAGACCGTGCGCTTCGATCGCACGCTGAACTGGGACGGCGTCGCGAGCTTCGCGGACCTGCAGAAGCTGATCGCCGACATGGACGGCGGCAAGGTGGACGTGCTGCTCGTGCACCGCGCGAACCCGGCCTACAGCGTGCCGAAGTGGGCGGGCTTCTCGGCCGCGATGGCGAAGGTGCCGTTCAAGATCTCGCTCTCGGGCGTGCTCGACGAGACGGCCGAGGGCTGCGACCTGCTGCTGCCGACGCTGCACCCGATCGAGACGCTCGACGACGCCGAACCGGCGCGCGGCGTCGCGTCGCTCGTGCAGCCGGCGATGCAGAAGCTCCCGATGTTCGACGCGCGCCCCGCGGGCGACGTGCTGATCGCGCTCGGCAAGGGCGGCGGCACCGGCGCGGCGTGGCCCGATGCGTACGAGGAGTACCTCAAGGCCCGCTGGCGCGGCCGCGTCGGCGCGGACGTCGAGGCGGGGTGGAACGCGGCGCTTCAGCGCGGCGGCGTGTTCGAGGACGTCGCGGCCCAGCCCGTGCGCTGGTCCGGCGCGCCGTCGTTCGTCGCGCCCGAACTGAAGGGCGCGGGCGACCTCGCGCTCGTGCTGTTCGCCTCGCCGAACCTGTACGACGGCCGCGGCGCGAACAAGGCGTGGCTGCAGGAGCTGCCCGATCCGACGACCAAGTCGGTGTGGGGCTCGTGGGCCGAGATCCACCCCGACACGGCCGCGAAGGTCGGCGTCAAGATGGGCGATCCCGTGAAGGTCACGACCGAAGCGGGCAGCGTCGAAGTCCCGGCCTACGTGTGGAGCGGCGTGCGCAAGGACGTCGTCGCGATGCCGCTCGGCCAGGGCCACACGGCTTACGGACGCTACGCGAAGGACCTCGGCGTGAACGCGCTCGCGCTGCTTTCTCCGGCGCAGGACGCGGCTTCGGGCGCGCTCGCCTACCTGAGCGCGAAGGCCGCGGTCGCGAAGGGCGCGAAGGCCGCGGGGCTCGCGGTCTCGCAGCGCGAGAAGGACCAGCACGGCCGCGACATCGCGGCCGCGATCCCGCTCGCCGTCGTCACGGGCGAAGCGTCTCTCGTCACGGCGCCGTCCGACAGCTCGGACACGCACGGCGCGGGGCACGCGGCCGGCAAGCACGGCGGCGGCCACGAGGCCGGCCACCACGTGCATCCGCGCGCGCTCGTGCCGGGCAAGCACACCGAGCCGCTCGTGCGGCCCGAGGGCTACCAGCCGCCGGCGCACGCGGTGACGGCGTTCGAGCCCGAGGAGATCGGGCGCGCTCCGCGCCGCAATCCGATCAACGTCGGCAGCTACAAGAACGCGAAGCACCGCTGGGCGCTCGCGATCGACCTCAACGCCTGCACGGGCTGCAGCGCGTGCATGATCGCCTGCTCGGCCGAGAACAACGTGCCGACCGTCGGCCCCGAGATGGTCAAGCGCGGCCGCGACATGTTCTGGATCCGCATCGACCGCTTCGAAGAGAAGGTCGCCGCGGACGCGGGGCCGGTGGACGTGCGGCACATCCCGATGATGTGCCAGCACTGCAACGACGCGCCGTGCGAGATCGTGTGCCCCGTGTACGCGACCTACCACAATCCGGAAGGGCTGAACGCGCAGGTCTACAACCGCTGCGTCGGCACCCGCTACTGCTCGAACAACTGCCCGTACAAGGTGCGCGAGTTCAACTGGTTCGACTACTCCGCACCCGAGAAGGCGACCTTCGCGTTCCCCGAGCCGCTGAACTGGCAGCTGAACCCCGACGTCACGGTGCGTTCGAAGGGCGTGATGGAGAAGTGCACGATGTGCGTCCAGCGCATCCTCGAGGCCAAGGGGAACGCGAAGGACGAGGGGCGCGACCTGAAGGACGGCGAGTTCACGAGCGCCTGCGCGCAGACCTGCCCCACGGACGCGATCGTGTTCGGCGACCTCATGGACCCCGAGAGCCGCGTGTCGAAGCTCTCGCGGGGCAGCGAGCGGCGCTACTGGGTCTTCAACGAACTGAACACCAAGCCCGGCGTGACCTACCTGAAGAAGGTCACGTGGGGATCGTGAGCGAGGCCGCGTGAGCGACTACGAGATCGAATCGAGCCCCGAAGCCGTCGGCGCGAGCGAGCACGCTCCCGCGCAGCTCAGCCAGAAGCAGCTGAACGACGACGTGCTGAAGATGATCAGCCGCCCCGGCCGAATCTGGTGGGCGGTGTTCATCTTCGACCTGCTCGTGCTCGCGGTGGCGCTGATCGCGGTGCGCAACCTGATCTTCCTCGGCTGGGGCGTGTCGGGCTTCATGCGCCCGGTCATGTGGGCCGTGGACATCACGAACTTCGTCTTCTGGGTCGGCATCGCGCACTGCGGCACGCTCGTCTCGGCGGTGCTGTTCCTGTTCCGCTCGCACTTCCGGCGCGCCGTCTACCGCGTCGCGGAGGCGATGACGGTGTTCGGCGTGCTCACCGCGGCGATGTTCCCCGCGATCCACACCGGCCGCCCGTGGTTCGACTACTGGCTGTTCCCGTATCCGAACCAGCGCAACCTGTGGTCGAACGTGCGTTCGCCGCTCGAGTGGGACGTGTTCGCCGTGAACACGTACCTCACCGTGTCGAGCATCTTCTTCCTGGTCGGCCTGATCCCGGACATCGCCGCGCAGCGCGACCGGACGAAGAACCCGATCCTGAAGACCGTGCTCCACCTCGCGTCGTTCGGCTGGACGGGCGCGAATTACCAGTGGAAGCACTACTACGGCGCGTACCTGTTCTTCGCCGCGATGGCGACGCCGCTCGTGTTCTCGGTGCACAGCGTCGTGTCGTGGGACTTCGCGATGGCCCTGAACCCGGGCTGGCATTCGACGCTGTTCGCGCCCTACTTCGTGGCCGGCGCGATCTTCTCGGGCGTCGCGCTCGTGATCAACCTGCTCATCGTGATCCGCAAGGTCTACAGGCTCGAGCACATCGTGACGCTCGACCACATGGAGAAGCTCGCGAAGCTCGTGCTGATGACGTCCACGATGGTGGGCTACTCGTACCTGACCGAGTTCTTCATGGCGTGGTTCGGGCCGAACCAGTACGAGCGCGACGTGTTCTGGTTCCGCGCGACGGGCCACTACTGGTGGGCGTTCTGGATCATGTTCTCGTGCAACGTCATCATCCCGCTCGTGCTGTGGTTCAAGCCCGTGCGCCGGAACATGACGGTGCTGTTCGTCCTCGCGCTGTTCGTGAACGTGGGCATGTGGTTCGAGCGCTTCGTGATCATCGTCACGTCGCTCGCGCGCTCGTTCAATCCCGCGACGTGGGTGCCGTACCGGATGTCGTTCACCGAGGTGGCGCTCATCGTCGGTTCGTTCGCGTGGTTCTTCATGTTCTTCCTGGTGTTCATCCGCGTGCTGCCGGCCTTCTCGATCGCCGAGATCAAGGAGACGCTCGTGTTCCCGCGGCGGAGGAAGCACGGATGATCGGCGCGCTCCAGAAACTGCTGATGCCGCCGCCGCCGAAGTTCCACGGCGTGATGGGCGTCTTCTACTACGTGGACGATGCGACGGAAGCGGTGAAGACGCTGCGCCAGGCCGGGCACAAGGACCTGCGCGTGTACTCGCCGGTGCCGCACCACGAGATCGAGCACGCGCTCGAGCAGGGCCCATCCATCGTGCGCTGGGTCACGTTCGTCGGCGGCGTCCTCGGCTTCACGGCCGGCCTGTCGCTGAGCATCTACTCGTGCATCTCGTATCCGCTCGTCGTCGGCGGCAAGGAACTCGTTTCGCTCCCGCCGTACATGATCATCGCGTACGAATCGATGATCCTGCTCGCCGGCCTCACGAACCTGCTCGGCATGATGGCGCTCGCGCGCATCCCGGAGGTCCGTCCGTCGGCGCCGTACGACCCGCGCTTCACGGAGGACCGCATCGGCATCTGGGTGCCGTGCCGCGGCGACGACGTGAAGAAGGTCGAGCAGCTCCTCAACGGCCACCAGGCCGAGGAGGTGCAGGTCCATGCTTAAGATCCTCGGCGCCGTGATCGCCGTGTTCGCCGTCGTGTTCTCGATCGGGTCCGTCCAGCAGAGCGTCAAGGACGGCATCACCGCGATCACGCACTGGACGTACTACCCGTATCGCGACATGCGGCGCACCGTGGCGTTCATCCCGAATCACGGTTCGCTCACGCCGCCCGCGCCCGGCACCGTGCCGACGAAGGGCGTCGAGCGCACGTACGGCCTCGAGGGCGTGGACCTCGCGACGAAGCTCGGCGAGACGCTCGTCAATCCGGTCGCGGCCGACGACTCGTCGCTCGCCCGCGGCGAGCGCAAGTTCATCAAGACGTGCGTGCCGTGCCACGGCCCGCAGCTCGCGGGCGACGGGCCCGTCGCGGCGCTGTTCATGCCGCCGCCCGACCTGCTCGGCGAGGCGACGCGGCAGCGGCGTGACGGCTACCTCTACTCGTACATGCGGCACGGCGGCGCCGTGATGCCGCCGTACGGCGCTCAGGTCACCGCGCAGGAAGCGTGGGACGTCGTGAACTACGTTCGGCACCAGCAGAAAGTCAATCCTCGATGAGCGATCACGCGATCCTGCAGGACATCGCCGGCAAGCTGCCGGTGCGTCCGAACGCGCGCAAGCGTCAGATCTGGATGGCGTGCTTCGCGGTCGGCATCGCCTCGTTCGCGTGGCTGTTGCTCAAGGAGCCGCAGCGCGCGTGGGGCAGCTTCACGATCAACACGCTCTACTGGCTCGGCATCTCGATGGGCGGCGTCGTGCTGTCGGCGGCGATCCGGCTCACGAACGGCAAGTGGGCGGGTCCGATCCAGCGCGTCGGCGAGTCGCTCTCGGCGTACCTGCCGTTCGGCATCGGGACGATGGTCGTGCTGCTCGCGTTCGGCACGCACTCGCTGCTGCCGTGGACGCACGGCGACCTGGCGCCGCGCCTCAAGCCGTACCTCAACCTGCCGTTCCTGTGGATCCGCACGCTCGGCGGCCTGCTGCTGTTCTGGTGGCTCGCCTCGAAGCTCGTGAAGCAGGCGCTGCGCGCGGACGCGAAACTGCTGCTGCCGCACGTCTCGCCGGACCTGAAGCCCGCGTACGAGAAGCTCGCGGCCGGCTGGAAGGGCGACGCGCAGGAGGAGGCGGTCGCGCGCCACGAGTTCGCCCACTTGTCGCCGCAGATCGTGCTCGCGTTCGTCGTGTTCGTCAGCGTGCAGTCGTGGGATTTCATCCTGTCGATCACGCCGAACTGGGTGAGCGGACTGTTCGGTTGGTTCGTCTACGCCTCGACGTTCAACACCGCCGTCTGCATGACGGCGCTGCTCACCGCGCAGGTGCGCCAGAAGTACCGGCTCGAGCCCTACGTGCAGACGGCCCACTTCTGGGACACGGGCAAGATCATCTTCAGCTTCTGCGTCTTCTGGGTGTACACGTTCTGGTCGCAGTACCTGCCGATCTGGTACGCGAACATGCCGGAAGAGACGTGGTGGGTGTTCCTGCGCATGGAAGAGCCGTGGCGCGCGTACGGCTTCCTCGCGTTCGGGATGATCTTCCTGATCCCGTTCTTCGGGCTCATGAACAAGACGACCAAGTCGAGCCCGTTCTGGCTGAGCGCGTTCTCGATCCTCGTGATGGCCGGCGTGTGGCTCGAGCGTCACGTGCTCGTGATGCCGTCGCTCAATCCCGACACCGTGTGGATCGGCCTGCCCGAGGTGGGCGTCACGATCGGATTCCTGGGGCTGTTCGGCTGGGCGGTGCAGAGCTTCCTGACGAAGTACCCGTGCGTGAACGTGAAGGACGCCTTAGCGGCGGCCGGCGGTCACGGCCACGGACACTGACGCGCGGTTCGACTCTTTCGCGCGCATCGCGCCCGGGGCCCGAGAGGCCGCCGGGCGTTTTTCTTTCGTGGCGAATCGTGCCGGGGTGGCGGAACCGATAGACGCAGCGGACTTAAAATCCGCTGGGAGCAATCCCGTCCGGGTTTGAGTCCCGGCCCCGGCACCAACGAACCGTGAGGAACCTCATGCACGCCGACGAGTCCGTCCCGTCCTCGACGCCGCGCTTCCCGACGCTCGCGCTCGCGCTAGCGGGGGCGGCGCTCGGCGCGTGGTGGGCGGCGGGCCCGGGTTTCGACCCGTACGCGAACGGCGACGCGCGCTCGTTCGAAGCGCTCGCCCGCTCCCTGCTCGCGGGCCGCGGCCTCGTCTACCGCGAGCCAATGCTCGGATCGCTCGACCTCTACGCCTACCGCTCGCCCGTCTACGCGGCGTTCGCGGCGCTCGGCTTCGCGCTCGGCGGCGTGCGCACGGTGCTCGCGCTCCAGGGCGCGCTCGCGGGCGCGACGTGTGCGCTCGTCGGCCGGCTCGCGGCGCGCCTCGGCGGCGCGGGGGCGGGGCTGCTCGCGTTCGCGATCGCGCTGCTCTGGCCGATGGGCCGCGCGCTCGCGGGACAGCTCATGACCGAATCGCTCTACACCTCGATCGTGATCGCGACCACCGTGCTCGCGTTCGAGGCCGCCTCACGCCAGAGCCGGGCGTACGCGGGCGCCGCAGGCGTGTGCGCGACGCTCGCCGCGCTCACGCGCCCGGTCGGCCTCGGGCTCGTCGCGGGCGTCGCGGCGTGGCTCGGGCGGCGCGCGCCGCGGCTCGCGCTCGTGTTCGTCGCGGCGGCCGCGATCGCGTGGGCGCCGTGGCCGGTGCGCAACGCGCTCCGACTGCACGCGTTCGTGCCGCTGCTCACGCAGGGCGGCATCAACGCGTGGGCGGGCAACACGCCGGGTCGAATCAGCGAGGGGTGGGAGCTCATGGCGCGCACGCCCGGCCTCGACGAGCGCGGCTACGACCGGATGTTCGTTCGCCTCACCGCCGAGCACGCGCGCGCCCGACCGCGCGACGTCGCGCGCCGCCTCGCGTGGAAGACCGTCGAGACGATCGTGCCGCTCGAGCGCGATCCGGCGGCGTGGCTCGGCCGGCTCGTCACGCTGATCGCGGCGATCGCGCTGTTCGCGCGCCGCGTGCGCGAGCGCGCGGGCCTGCTCGCGTGGGTGTGGCTCGGCCACGCGCTGCTCGGCATCGCGACGATCGCCGGCGACCGCTACCGCTACCCGACCGAGTGGATCCCGGTCGTGATCGCCTCGCTCGGCATCGCGAGCGGGATCGGCGGACGATCGCGCGCGGACCGCGGCGCGCGGGACTAGCGCAGCGTCGCGAGCGACTCGGCGAGCGCGGCGCCGTTCGCGCCCGACGCCCGCAGCGCACGTTTCCACGCCGCGCGCGCCTCCCCCGTGTGTCCGAGCGCCTTCCATGCCGCGCCGATGCCGGTCTCGGCCGCGGCGACGTCGTCCGTCACCCGGCGCTCGAGCCGGTACTCGGCGAGCGCCCCTGCGGCATCGCCGCGCAACAGGCGCAGCTGGGCGAGCCGGTCGTGCGCCTTTCCCGTGAGCGGCCAGATCGCGAGCGCTTCGCGCAGGTGGCGCTCGCCGTCCTCGATGCGGCCCTGGAGCAGATCGAGGTTCGCGAGCAGCGAGTGCGCGCGGCTGTTGAGCGGCGAGTCGGCGAGCGAGCGCTCGAGTTCGCGGCGCATCGCCGCGGCGAAAGCGGTGTCCGATGCGGCCCGCGCGCCCGCGCGTCCGAGCCACGTGTCGCTCGCCGGGAGGGCGCGGAAACCGAGGCGCTCGGCGAGCGGGCCCATGCGGCCGTCGCGGCGCAGGAACAGCACCCCCGCGTCGTCCACGAACACGGCGTGCCAGTTCGTGTCCGCGTCGAGGTAGCCGCCGACGCCCTCGGAGCGCCAGTAGCCGCGCGGCAGCAGCACCCAGTCGAATTCATACCGGCGCTCGAGTTCGCGCCATGCGTCCACGCGCGCTAGCGCCGTCGTGTAGAGGTTCCGGATCTCGGGCGTGCCCGCCTGGTGGATGTCCATGAACGGCAGCCGGGTCGTGTCGGGCCAGAAGCGCCACAGCAGGTAGCCGCCCTCGGCGAACGTGTTGAAGCCGCGGCCGCGCACGTCGTGACGCTCCATCCAGTCCACCGCGCGTTCGGGCACGGCGCGCGGATCCGTTCCGAACGACGGGCGCTGGGCCGGGTCCCCGAGCGACGGCAGCGCGAGGAGCACGCACGCGGCGGCCGCGAGCGCGGCACGGCTCCACGGCGCGGCGAGCGGTGCGGGCCAGCGCACGGCGCCGGCGAGGTCGGCGACGTTGCGGGCGAAGAACGGTGCGACGAGCACCGCGAAGTAACCGAGGAAACGCTGCGAGGCGAGCGTCTGCGGCAGCGCGACGGCGACGATCGCGAGTTCCGCCGCGTCCCACCCGCGGCGCAGGCCGCGCGCGACGAGCGCGACGGCGAACAGCGCGAGGAACGCGGGCAGCGCGTTCCTCACGTTGACCGACCACTCGATCGGAGCGAGTTCGGCGATGCTCCGGTAGATGAGTTCTTGACGGCCGTGGAAGAAGTAATCGAACGGCTGCCACAGCGCCTTCCACCCGAACGGATTCGCGAAGCAGGCGAGCGCGCCGGCGGCCATCGCGAACGCGAGCGTGCCCGGGGCCGCGGCGGCGTCCCGGCGCCCGCGCCACAGCGCGTCGAGCAGGTAGCCGCCCGCGATCACGAACGCGAGGTAGTAGGAGAGGTGCGCGTTCGCCCAGATCCACGCGATCGGGACGATCGCCCACGCCGGATCGAGCCGGCCGAGGCGAGCGCCCCGGCGCCGCGCCTCGAGCACGAACAGTTCGAGCGCCGCGAACACCATCACGAACGTCTCGGGGCGCGCCTGGGAGCGCGCGCGGTAGAGCAGCGCGCACCAGACGAGCGCGAAGAGCGGCGCGACGCCGGTCGCACCCGCGCGGCGCGCGGCCGCCCACAGCAGCGCGAACGTCGCGAACGCGGTGACCCAGCGGAACGCGAACACGCCGGGCACGCCGCCCGCGGCGTAGAAGGGCCACAGCACCGCGCGGTAGAGCCACGACGGCAGCACGTCGGGCGCGCCGTACGTCGGCCACGACCAGAGCTGCGTGTGCGGAATCGCGTGGGACTGCCAGATCGCGCGCCCGACCGTGAGGTGTTGCCACAGGTCCGGGTCGTAGATCCGGAACGTCACGGCGGCGATCACGCACGCGGCCGCGACGACGGCGACGAGCGCGAGCGGCGCGGCGCCGATCGGAGCGAGCGCGGGCACGCCTCGTCCCGCGGGTGCGGCGCGAGCGGCCCTGGGCGGCTTGCGAGTCATGGCGGGCGAGACTAGCGGCGGCCGGGCTCCGCCGCCACCGTCGAGCTTCCTTGCGACGTCTCGACCCTCCTCGCATCTGCGTGTAAGGTTCGCCGCCGTCTCGCACGGTCACACCAAACGGATCCCGCGAGGGATCGCTCCGGGGAGGATTCGCCGAATGAAGCGCACCGCTTCCGCCCGCTGGACGGGCGGACTCAAGGACGGCAAGGGCTCGCTCGACGCCACGAGCGGAGTGCTCAAGGCCACGCCGTATTCGTTCCACACCCGCTTCGAGGAGCAGCCGGGCACGAACCCCGAGGAGCTGATCGCCGCGGCGCACGCCGGCTGCTTCGCGATGGCGTCTTCGGCCGAGATCGAGAAGCTCGGCGTGAAGGCGGCGAGCGTGGACGTGACGTGCACGATCACGATGGAGCCCGTGGACGGCAAGCCCACGCTCACCTCGAGCCACCTCGTGGCGAAGGTGAAGGTGCCGGGCGGGGATCGCGCGAAGCTGCAGGCCGCGGTCGAGGGCGCGAAGGCCGGCTGCCCGATCTCGCGCGTGCTCAACCTGAAGGTGTCGCTGGACGCGACGTACGAAGTCTGATTCGAATCCCGCCGTCGCCGCGCGACCGCGCGGCGACAACGAGCAGCTGGTGAAGGTCACGGATCAGGCGCGGGGCAAGATCCTCGAGTACATGAAGAAGGAAGAGCGCGGCGACCTCGCGCTGAAGATGTCCATCGGCGGCCGCGGCCCCGGCGGCTTCGCCTACCGGCTCGGATTCGTGACGCCGGACGAACGCGGCGCGAACGACCCGTCGTTCGACGCGGGCGGTTTCACGATGATCCTCGACGCCGCGAGCCTCGACGACTTGAAGGGCGCGACGATCGACTTCGTCGAGGCCGCCTACGGCACGGGATTCAAGATCGACAATCCGAATCCGCTGTGGCGCGATCCGGTCGCGGCCGCGGTGCAGAAGGTGCTCGACGAGGAGATCAACCCGGCCGTCGGCTCGCACGGCGGATTCGTGACGCTGCTCGACGTGCAGGGCGACCGCGCGTTCGTGCAGTTCGGCGGCGGCTGCCAGGGCTGCGGCATGGTGGACGTGACGCTCAAGCAGGGCGTGGAGGCGCGCGTCAAGGAACTCGTGCCCGCGATCCGCGAGGTCGTGGATACCACCGACCACGCCGGCGGCACGAACCCGTACTACCGCGGCGCCGCGGGCTCGTCGCCCGTCGGACGCTGATCCGGTCGGCCGGTCGGGGCGGTCTCCGAACGGAGGCCGCCCCGCGGCGTTCCCCGCGCGCTCACTCCCAGCGGAAGAAGCGCAGGGCGAACGCGAAGCACACCACGCCCCACGCCGCGAGCACGACGATCGGCAGCGCGCTCGCCGCGAGCCCCGCGCCGTCGTTCATCACCGCGCGCAGTCCGTTGTTCACGACCGTGAGCGGCAGCGCCTGCACGAACGGCTGCATCCACGCCGGGAAGCGCTCGGCGCTGAAGAAGCTCCCCGACAGGAGCCACATCGGCATCATGACGAGGTTCATGAGCCCCGAGACGGCTTCGACCGTGCGGGCGCGCGCGACCGTGAGGAGTCCGATCGCGGCGAACGCGAGCGTGCCGGCGAGCGTGACGGCGCCGAAGGCGAGCCACGAGCCCCGGACCTGGACGCCGAACAGCAGCATCGCGAAACCGAGCACCACCGCGACCTCGAGCACGAGCCACACGAGCCGCGCGAGCATGAGCGCGAGCAGGTAGTCCGAGCGCCGCATCGGGGTCGCGAGCATGCGCTTCAGGAGCTTCTGCTGGCGCGCCGTCGCGACCGGGAAGCCGACGCCCCACATGCCCGTGCCCATCAGGTTGAGTCCGAGCAGGCCGGGGATGAGGAAGTCGATGTAGCGGGCGCCCGGGCGCGTGCGCGTGTCGCTCGCCGCCGCGAGGCGATCGGTGCGGCCGGCGCCGCGTTCGAGCGCATCGAGCGTCGCGAGGTGGGCGAGGCGCGTCTCGGGCCGCGCGGGATCGAACACGAGCCGCGGCCGTCCCGAGCCGTCGTCGCGCACGAGCACCGCGACTTTGCCGCGCTGCAGCATCGCCTCGGCCGAATCCGCCCGCGCCACCGTCACCTCGAGGTCCGCCGAACGCGCGAGCCACGCGCTCCACTCGGCCGCGTGCGCGCCGCGCTCGACCACGATCGCCGACGGCTGCGGCTTCTGGTTGCGGAACGCGATCCCGAGCGCGACCGCCATGAGCAGCGGGAACGCGAACACCCAGAACACGGCCTCGGGCTCGCGCAGGAAGGTCGCGTGCCGCACCCACGTGAGCTGCCACAGGGCCGAATCGCGCCAGCCGCCGCGTCGCGCGTCGCGGTCAGTCGTCACGCAGCGTCCTCCCCGTGAGGCTCACGAACACGTCTTCGAGCGTGGCGTGGTGCGTCGTGAGCGAGGCGAGCGGCGCGCGCTGCCGGTCGAGTTCGGCGAGCACCGCGGGAATCGCGACGTGCGGCTCGCCGACGATGAGGCTCACGCGGCCGGCTTCGCGTCGCGCCTGACGCACCGAGGGCAGGCGCGAGAGGGGCTCGAGCTCGGCCTCGCCCTCGAGCGCGAATTCCACGACGTGCTCCGCGCCGAGCGAGGCGATCAGCGCCGCGGGCGTGCCGAGCGCGATGATCTTGCCGTGGTCCATGATCGCGACGCGGTCGCACAGCTTCTCGGCCTCGTCCATGTAGTGGGTCGTGAGCAGCACGGTTCCGCCGCGCCCGCGGAACGATCCGATCAGGTCCCACAGCTGGCGCCGCGACTGCGGGTCGAGCCCGGTCGTCGGCTCGTCGAGGAACAGCAGCTCCGGGTCGTTGACGAGCGCGCACGCGAGCGAGAGGCGCTGCTTCTGTCCGCCCGACAGCTTCTGCACCCAGGCCTCGCGCTTCTCGTCGAGGGCGACGGCGCTCAGCACGGCCTCGGGCTCGGGGCCGCGGGCGTAGAAGCTCCGGAACAGCCGCAGCGTCTCGATCACCGACAGCTTCTCGGCGAGCTTCGTCTCCTGGAGCTGGATGCCGAGGCGCTCGCGCAGCGGACGATCGCGCTCGTCGCCCCGCCAGCGCTCGCCGAGCACCTCGACCTCGCCGCCATCGGGGCGGTTGAGGCCCTCCAGGATCTCGATCGTCGTCGTCTTGCCCGCGCCGTTCGGGCCGAGCAGGCCGAAGCACTCCCCGCGGCGCACCTCGAGGTCGAGGCCGTTCACGGCCACGACGTCGGGGTAGCGGCGGACGAGTCCGCGCGTGAACAGCGCCAGGGCGGGGGTGTCGGAAGTCACGAGGCGGCCGACACTAGGCGGGGGCGGGCGCCGGGAGCAACCGGCACGCGACGGGCGCGGAGCGCGTCCGTCCGTGCGCCGGCCCCGGGGTCGGCGGGCGCGCGGTGTTCGTGGTAGCTTCCCGCGTTCTCCGACGCCCGAGCACGCTCCGTTTCCATTCTTTCAGCGAGTTCATGGCCTCCCGATACGACTTCATCCATCAGGCGAACGCCGAGTTCATCGAGCAGCAGTACGCCCGCTTCCGCGAGGACCCGCACTCGGTCCCCGAGGAGTGGGCGCTGTTCTTCGCCGGCTTCGAACTGTCGGGCACGGCCGCCGCGCCGGCCGCGGCGGCGAGCGCGGGGGGCGGCGCGCACGCGCTCGTCAACGCCTATCGCGAGTTCGGTCACCGCATCGCGCGGCTCGACCCGCTCGGCGAGGACGTGGATTCGGAGCCCCTGCTGGAACTCGGCGCGGTGGGACTGACCGAGGCCGATCTCGACCGGCCGGTGGACCCGCGGCCCTTCAAGGGCGAGTTCCGCGGAACGCTCCGCGAGCTGATCGAGGCGCTGCGCGAGACCTACTCGGGACCGATCGGCGTCGAGTTCGTGGACATCCCCGACGCCGAGCGACGCGACTGGCTCGCGACCGCGATGGAGTCGGTGCGCAACCGCCCGCCGCTCGACGTGCGCGAACGCGAGCGCCTGCTCGAGCTGCTGCTCACGGCCGACGCGTTCGAGCAGTTCCTGCACGCGCGCTACCCGGGCCAGAAGCGCTTCTCGCTCGAGGGCGGCGCGACGCTCGTGCCGATGCTCGACACGCTCGTCGAGGAGGCCGGCGCGCGCGGCGTCGAGCTGATCGTGGTCGGCATGCCGCACCGCGGGCGCCTGAACGTGCTCGCCCACACGCTCGGCAAGCCGTACGAAAAGATCTTCGGCGAGTTCGAAGCGAGCTACGTGCCCGAGGAAGTGCAGGGGCACGGCGACGTGAAGTACCACCTCGGCTACGCGGGCCGGCGCGAGACGCGCGACGGCAAGCCCGTGGCGCTCAACCTGCACTTCAACCCGAGCCACCTCGAGTTCGTGAACCCCGTGGTGCTCGGCTCGCTGCGCGCGAAGCACGAACGCTGGAACGACCTCTCCGGCGACCGCGGCATCCCCGTACTGATCCACGGCGACGCCGCGTTCGCGGGCGAGGGCGTCGTGGCCGAGTCGCTCGCGCTCGCGCAGCTGCCGGCTTACCAGACCGGCGGCACGATCCACATCATCGTGAACAACCAGGTCGGCTTCACGACCTCGCCCGGCGACACGCGCCTCACGCGCCACCCGACGGACCTCGCTCGCGTGATCGAGGCGCCGGTCCTGCACGTGAACGGCGACCGCCCCGAGGCGTGCCTGTGGGCCATGAAGCTCGCGCTCGACTACCGAACGCGCTTCAAGCGCGACGTGTTCGTGGACCTCGTCTGCTACCGCAAGCACGGCCACAACGAGCTCGACGATCCGACCTTCACGCAGCCCGTCATGTACCGGAAGATCGCGAAGCACGTGCCGGCTTCGCGCGCGTACGGCGAGCGGCTCGTGCAGGGCGGCGTGCTCTCGGCCGACCGCGTCGCCGAGATCGAGCGCGGCATCGAGGCGCGCCTCCAGGGCGCGCACGCGCGCATGCGCGAGATCGCCGCGCAGCAGCCGGCCGACGCGCCGCGCGGACTGTGGACCGGGCTCGAATGGGTGGACGAGGACCGCGACGTGCGCACGGCGGTGCCCTACGCGACGCTCGAGCGCGTGCTCGACGGCGCCGGGCGGCTGCCCGAGGGCTTCCGCGCCCACGCGCGCGCGGCGCGCCTGCTCGAAGACCGCGTGAAGATGCTCGCCGAGGACCGCGTGGACTGGGGCTGCGGCGAGGTGCTCGCGTTCGGCTCGCTCGTGCTCGAGGGCTTCCACGTGCGCCTGAGCGGCCAGGACGCGGGGCGCGGCACGTTCAGCCATCGCCACGCCGTGCTGCACGAGGCGACCGACGGCCGGCGCCACGTTCCGCTCCAGCACCTCGATCCGAAGCAGGGCCGCTTCGACGTGATCGACACGATGCTCAGCGAGGCCGCGTGCCTGGGCTTCGAGTACGGCTACTCGACCGCCGACCCCGGCGTTCTCGTCGTGTGGGAGGCGCAGTTCGGCGACTTCGCGAACGTCGCGCAGGTGTACATCGACCAGTTCCTCGCGAGCGCCGAGTCCAAGTGGCGCCGCATGTCGGGACTCGTCCTGCTGCTGCCGCACGGCTACGAAGGTCAGGGCCCCGAGCACTCGAGCGGGCGGCTCGAGCGCTTCCTCGAACTGTGCGCGGACGGCAACCTGCAGGTCGCGAACCTCACGACGCCCGCGCAGCTGTTCCACGCGCTGCGCCGCCAGCTGCACCGCAAGTCGCGCAAACCGCTCGTCGTGATGAGCCCGAAGAGCCTGCTCCGCCACAAGCTCGCGGTCTCGCCGGCGCGCGACTTCACGGACTCCGGCTTCCAGGCCGTGCTCGACGACGCGACGGTCGCGGACCCGCGCGCGGTCGAACTCGTGCTGCTGACCTCGGGCAAGTTCCACTACTCGCTGCTCGACGCGCGCGCGGAGCGCGGCGCGACCGCGGCGCTCGTGCGCCTCGAACAGCTCTACCCGTTCCCGGCCGACGAGCTCGCGGCGGTGCTCGCGCGCTATCCGAACGCGAAGTCGCTGCGCTGGGTGCAGGAAGAGCCCGCGAACATGGGCGCCTGGCGGCACACGCGGCACCGGCTCGAGGCGATGCTGCCCGCGGGGCTCGAGCTCGAGCGCGTCTCGCGCAAGGCCGCGCCGACGCCCGCGACCGGCTACTACGCGCTGCACGTCGAGCAGGAGCGCGCGCTGCTCGACCGCGCCTTCGACCGGCCGTCCACCGCGCGCACGACGGCGCGGCGCGTCCCCGCGGCCGCGCGCGCGGGAGGGAACTCGTGAGCGTCGAGATCCAGGTTCCGCGGCTCGCCGAGTCGCTCACCGACGCGACGCTCGCCGAGTGGCTCAAGCCCGACGGCGCCGCCGTGCGCGAGGACGAGCCGATCGCCACGCTCGAGACCGACAAGGCCGCGATGGAGATCGCCGCGACGGCGAGCGGCGTGCTCCGTCACGCGCGCAAGCCCGGCGAGCGCGTCGTCGTGGGCGACGTCCTCGCGCGCATCGAGGGAGGTCCGGCGGAGAAGGCGGGTGCGCCGGCGACTTCGGCATCGGAGCCGCCCGCAGCCGCGACGCCGGTCGCGCCCGCAGCGGTCGGCGCGGCCGCGGCGTTCGGCCCGGCGGTGCGGCGCCTCGTCGAGGAGCACCACCTCGATCCCGGCGCGATCGTGGGCTCGGGCAAGGGCGGACGGCTGCTGAAGGAAGACGTGCTCAAGCACCTCGAGCGCGCGGCGGAGGCTCCGGCGCCGGCGACTCCTTCGCCCGCTCCGCCGTCGGCCGCGGCCGCCGTCACGACGCCGTCCGTGCCGCCCGCGGCGGGAGGGTTCGTCGAGCGCGAGCGCGTCGTGCCGATGTCTCGCATCCGCCAGCGCATCGCCGAGCGGCTCGTCCAGGCCCAGCACACGGCCGCGATCCTCACGACGTTCAACGAGATCGACATGGGCGCGCTGCTCGAGCTGCGGGCGCGCTGGAAGGACGGCTTCGAGAAGAAGCACGGCGTGAAGCTCGGCTTCATGAGCTTCTTCACGCGCGCCGCGGTGCTCGCGCTCGCGGACGTGCCGGGCGTGAACGCCGAGATCCGCGGCACGGACCTCGTCTACCGCGAGCACGTGCACGTCGGCATCGCCGTCGGCACGCCGCGCGGCCTCGTCGTGCCGATCGTGCGCTTCGCCGACCAGCTCACGCTCGCGCAGATCGAGCGCGAGATCGCGCGGCTCGCCGAGCGCGGCCGGCTCGGACAGCTCACGCCCGACGAGATGTCGGGCGGCACGTTCACGATCTCGAACGGCGGCGTCTACGGCTCGCTCCTGAGCACGCCGATCCTCAATCCGCCGCAGAGCGGCATCCTCGGCATGCACAAGATCGAGAAGCGCCCGGTCGTCGCGAACGACCAGGTCGTGATCCGTCCCATGATGTACGTCGCGCTCTCGTACGACCATCGCGTGGTGGACGGCGAGCAGGCGGTGACGTTCCTCGTGCGCGTCAAGGAGCGCCTCGAGGATCCCGAGCGCATGATGCTCGAGGTGTGACGCGCGGCCACGCGCGTCCTGAGCCCGCGCGCTCGCGCGCGCAAGGACCGAAGGACCCATGAGCGACACCTACGATCTCGTCGTCATCGGCTCGGGCCCCGGCGGCTACGTCGCCGCGATCCGCGCCGCGCAGCTCGGAATGAAGGTCGCCTCCGTCGAGAAGTACCCGACGCTCGGCGGCACGTGCCTGAACGTCGGCTGCATTCCGAGCAAGGCGCTGCTCGATTCGAGCGAGCACTTCTGGAACGCGCGCCACGCTTTCGAAGCGCACGGCATCCGCGCGACGGTCGAGCTGGATCTCGCGACGATGCTGAAGCGCAAGGACACCGTCGTGAAGGGGCTCACGAGCGGAATCGAGGGGCTGTTCCGCAAGCACAAGATCGCGCGCCTCGAGGGCGTCGGACGAATCGCGAAGCCGGGCGTCGTGGAGGTCGCGAAGAACGGCGACCGCACGAGCGTCGAGGCGAAGCGCATCCTGATCGCGACCGGGAGCAAGCCCGCGTCGCTCCCGGGCGTGCCGTTCGACGGCCGGCGCATCGTGCACTCGACCGACGCGCTTCAGCTCCCGAGCGTGCCGAAGTCGCTGCTCGTGATCGGCGCCGGCGCGATCGGGCTCGAACTGGGATCGGTGTGGCGGCGTCTCGGCGCCGAGATCGCGGTCGTCGAGTTCATGGACCGCATCGTGCCGGGGATGGACCGCGCGAGCGGCCAGCTCCTGCAGCGGGCGCTCGAAAAGCAGGGCCTCACGTTCACGTTCGGCGCCTCGGCGCAGTTCGCGCGCGTGGACGAGGACGGCGTGCTCGTGCAGCTCAAGACCGGCGAGGAGGTGTCGGAGCGCCGCTGCGACGTGCTGCTCGTCGCCGTCGGTCGCAGGCCGTACACGGACGGATTGGGGGCCCGGGAGCTGGGACTGCGCCTGGACGAGAAGGGCCGCGTGCTCGTCAACGAACGCTTCGAGACGAACGTCGAGGGCGTGTGGGCGATCGGCGACGTGATCCCGGGGCCGATGCTCGCGCACAAGGCCGAGGAAGAGGCAGTCGCGGCGGTCGAGGGCATGGCCGGACTGCCGTCGCACGTCAACTACGAAGCGATTCCGAACGTGGTCTACACCTGGCCCGAACTCGCGAGCGTCGGGATCACCGAGGAGCAGGCGAAGGCGCAGGGGAGGGCCGTCCAGATCGGCACGTTCCCCTTCCTCGCGAACGGCCGCGCGCGGGCCATGAACGAACGGGACGGGCAGGTGAAGCTGATCGCGGACGCCGCGACCGACCGGCTGCTCGGGGCGCACATCCTCGGGCCCCGGGCGAGCGATCTCATCGCCGAGGTGGCCTTCGCCCTCGAGATGGGGGCGAGCGCCGAGGACCTCGCGCGCGCCTGCCACGCCCATCCGACGCTGCCGGAGGCGGTCAAGGAGGCCGCGCTGGCGGTCGCGAGGCGGCCGATCCACATCTAGAGGCCGGTTCGCGATCGGCCGGCCGCCGGCCACGGGCCGAGCGGCGCCATTTCGGCTGGGTTTGCCGACCGAAACTCCGGGTCATTTCTCCAAACGGCGGTTTTGGCGGGTTTATCGCTTGAAACGCGTTCCTGCGCGCCGGTAAGATTTTCGCGCATTCGGACTTCGGTGCTCGCCCTTTGGTCCCTCCCTCCTGAGCGCCGCTGACCGCCGGGACCCCATCCCCGAGCGGGATCCTCCGAGCACGACAACTCATGCAGTGGCAACCACGGAGGAGTGCGCCCCAATGCGGTCACGCTTCGTTATGGCTGTTTTCGCCGTTGTCTGCGCCCTGGCGCTGCGGCCGGTCCCGGTACACGCGACCGTGCCCGTGGTCTTCGGCAGCAGCTGGGACGGCGTGAGTCTGCAGAGCATCGTGGATGCGACCTACGGGACCGGGCGCATCAACGTGCAGACCGATTTCATCGGCGCCCACCCGGGCGACCTCGATCCGTGGTTCTGGGTGGACACGCAGTTCTCGGCGCTGATCATCCGCGAGATCGCGGGCAACGCGCAGCTCAACACGCTCGGCTGGTACGTCGAGAAGGGCGCGCAGCCGCTCATCGACGGCGTGGACGACGGCGTCGTGTTCGCGGGCTCCGCGGGACAGGGCGCGACGCAGGTCATCACGTTCGACCGCCCGCTCACGAAGTTCGGCTTCTACCTCGATCCGAACGGCCCCTACGGCACGACGAACGCTCCGCAGGGCGAGTACTTCTTCACGAACCGGATCTGGAACGACTTCGGCCCCGACGGCAAGGGCGCGATCCACGCGCCGTACGACGGCGACGTTCAGGCGATCGTGTTCGACATCTCGAACGTGGTGGGCACGCCGAACACGTGGCTCGTGTGCTTCGAAGACCTCGACTCCGGCGCGATGCCGAAGCCGTGCTGCATCGGCACCGACAACGACTTCAATGATTTCGTGTTCGAAGTGCACGCGCTGGGTGCGACGCCCGCCGCGCCGATGTCGTTCGGCTCGGTGAAGCAGCTCTGGCGCTGATTCGACGACCGGTCCCCCCCGAGCCGGCGTTCGTGACCC
>JBGAOA010000035.1:0-45081 GCA_044222065.1 Candidatus Eiseniibacteriota bacterium | reverse complement strand
GGGGACTGGGAGCGGGTACGAGGGGAAGGATCGCCGTCCCTCTCACGCAGGACGGGAATCGCAGGTTGCCAGGCATCGCGGAAGCGGTAGGCGCCAGGCGCCCGGGCGCGACCGCGCCGGCGCCCGGCGCGAGGCGAGGCGACGGCTCACTACAGCGCCGGAATCCGGTCGTCGAGCGGGCCGTCGGCTTCGGCGTACGCGCGGCGCACGAACCACTCGACCAGGTAGAGCCCGAAGGCGTCGTTCCGCCGTTCGTCGCCGGCGGTGATCGCCGCGCGCAGCCGCAGCACCTCGGCGTCCGCGAGCACTTCGCCTCTCGCGTCCTCGACGCTCTTCCCCGCCGCCTTCGCGGCGAGGGCGAGCGTCCGTTCGCGCTTCAGCAGGTCGATCGTCGCATGCAGCAGCGATTCGTCGCGGAGCGGCGTGCCGTGCCCCGGAACGATCACGGACGCATCGAGAGCATCGAGCCACTCGAGCGTGCGAATCCATCCCTCGGGGTAGCAGAAGAGCGCGAACGTGATCGGGTTGATGAGCAGGTCGCCGCTGACGACGAGGTTCTCGCGCGGCAGGCGCAGGAAGGCGTCCCCCGGCGTGATCGCGCGGTCCACGTGGAGCACGCGAATCTCGCGCTCGCTGAGGCGGATCGTGAGCGAGTCCGTGAACGTCACGGTCGGCAGCGTGTGCCGCACGGCGAGCTTCTGCGCGACGAAGAACCGGTCGCGCTCGAGGTGCTGCGCGAGTGCGAGCGTCTCGTCCGAACGCGGCGCCTTCGCGCGCGCCACGGCGAGTTCCTGCTCGACTTCGCGCACGTGCGCGGGCAGCTGCTGCTCGAGACCCGGTCGGTTGAACTCGATCGCGGGCCCCGCCATGAGTTGGCGCGTCTTCTCGTGCGCGACGATCGCGAGGCCGGGGTACGCCTTCGCGTACTCCTCGGCGCCGTACCAGTGGTCCCAGTGCCAGTGCGACAGCACGAGCCAGCGCACGGGCTGCTTCGTGAGCCTGCGGATCTCGGCGATCACGGCGCGGGCCGCCGCCGGCGTGCCGTTCGCGTCGAACACGAGCACGCCGTCGTCCGACACGATCGCGACCGAGTTGCCGTCGAGCCCGACGTCTCCGTACGGCGCGGTCTGGAACAGGTGCACGCCGGGAACGACTTCGGTGTGCTTCGGCGCGGCGTGCGGCGGAGCGGCGGCGAGCGCGAGGGACGAAGCGAGGACGAGCGGAGCGATCAGGAGTCGAGGCATGTCGGAGCGCACCCTAGCGACGGGCCGCGTCAGGCCCCGGACGAAACGCCCGAGCGCGGCGCGGACGCCACGCGTGCCGGGGATCCGGCGACGAACGCGAGCGGCCCTCTCGCGGGATCACCGGCCGGCGACGGAGGGCGCAAACAGCTTGCGCACCGCGATGAGCGCTGCGGGGTGGTAGATCGTCGCGTGGGTCTCGGCCGGGAGCGGCACGTGCTCCACGACGAGGCCGGCGAGGCGCGCTCGACGAAGGCGATCCGTGAGGAGCGCCGCGTGGCGCGCGAGCGTGGGCTCGTCGCCGTTTGCGAGGAACAGCGTGCGGGGATGCCCGGCGTCGCGGAGCGCCGCGGGCGGTTCGCGCGCGACGAGCGCGCTGTCGTTCCACCACAGGCTCGGATCGATCGCGACGTAGCTGTCGAAGAGGTCGGGCTCCTCGAACAGCGTCTCCACGACGAACAGCCCCGCGAACGACTCGCCGATGATCGCGCGCTCCTTCGTCGTGGCGTAGCGCGCCTCGATCGCCGGCACGAGTTCGTCGCGGAGGAAACGGCGGAACGCGGGCGAGCCGCCCACGCGCGGCGCCACCTTGCGGTCCTCGGGATTCGACGTCGGCCCGGTGAGGTCGCGGCGGCGCTCGGTGTTCTCGATCCCGACGAGCAGGAACGGTCGCATCGTGCCGTTGCTCACCGAGATCTGCAGCAGTCCCGCGACGTGCAGGAAGTCCTCGCCGAGACCGCCGTCCGGCATGTAGAGGACGGGCCGGGCGGTCGCGGTGCTCTCGCCGTAGACCTCGGGACGGTAGACGTTGATGCGCCGTCGCTCCCCGAGCACGCGCGACTCGAGCGTGAACGTCTCCCCGATCGCGAGCGGCGCGGGCGGGCTCGCGACGGGGGCGGCGCCCGCCGGGGTGGAAGCCGAGCAGCCGAGGATCACGACCGCGGCGAGCGGCGAGCCGGCGCAACGAGTGAGTCGTCTCAGGAACATGGCCTCGAGTCTCCGACGTGGAAAGGGTGTCGCGGAACGCCGCGCATCCTCACGCACACGGGGTCCGCTCCGCCACTTCCGTCGCGATCCCCGGCGTCACCGCGCTCGCGCCGCGAGAGCCGGCGGCTTCGGCGTCCCGTATCCGAGCAGCTCGAAGTGGAACGTCGTCTGCCAGCGGTACTCCCCGGAGCTGTAGCTCGTGTAACAGGTGTCCGCGACGAGGCGGATCTCCTCGATCGTCGCGCCGCACAGGTCCACCTGTCCGGCGGCCGCGGTGTCGCGACGGAACGCTTGCCACTCGCTCGAGAGGTTCGAGTACCCGTAGCCCATTCCGCTCGTCATGCCGACGTGCACGCGATTCGGAACGCCGTTCAGGAGCAGCGCCGCGGCGACCACGGCGTTCGTGTCGGACGACACGCGGGCGACGAACACGCGCTTTCCGGTCGCCGGCGTGATCGCCGCGTTTCGGAACACGAAGTGGCTCGGGTAGTTCGCGTCCGAGGGCTCGAGCACGCCGAAGCTCACCCACGCGGTCGTGTCCGTGATGGGCGTCGTGCTCGTGCGCCCGATGCCCCAGCGGAACGTGGTGCCGAGCGTCGAGAGCAGCTGAAGGCGCGGCCGCGTGGGGTGGTCCTTGCCGCACCCCGCGAGCGCGAGGCAGAAAAAAAGAGCGCGGCTCCCGCGAGCCACGCCGAACGACGACCGGACTTCATGACCGCATTCCTTTCGGCGAGCGCCCCACGGGAGCGAGATCCGCGCGGAGCGCACGCGAGGAGTCTGCGCCCACGACGGGCAGCGGGCAACGTGGACGCGATCACGGAGGTCGCGGGGCCCGTACGAGCGCCCCGCGCCCCCGGCGTGCGGCCACGCCGTCCGTTGTCCCCCTCGTCCGGCGGAACCGCGGTCCTCGCTCGCCGCGAACGCCCCCGTCGCGACCGTCGCGATCGGGCGGCGCACCCGCCCCGCTTCCGCTCGAGGCGTACCTCCCGACCGCCACCTCTGCCCGAACGACGAGCCCGCTCATGATGCCAAGCGCAAAACGGGCCGAGTAAGGACCACGGATTCCGCTATCGTTCCGCGGCCGACTCGGCCGACCGGCGACCGCCCGGGCGACCGAGACGGCGTCGCGCGAGGGACCCGATGGACGCAGAGACCTTCTCCGAGACGCTCGCGAGAGCCGCCCGAGGCGACTCGGTCGCCGTGGACCGGCTCTTCCCGCTCGTCTACGAGGAACTTCGGCAGCGGGCGGCCGGCCTGCTCCGCCACGAGCGCGCCGGGCACACCCTGCAGCCGACCGCGCTCGCCCACGAGGCCTACCTGCGGCTCGTCGGCCGGCGGGAGCACGCCTGGCAGGACCGTGCGCACTTCCTCGCCGTGGCGGCGCGAGCGATGCGCGCGATCCTCGTCGATCACGCCCGGCGGAGGAACGCGCAGAAGCGCGGCGGCGGCGAGGCGCCCGTGACGCTCGAAGCGAACGTCGGCGCCGAGCGCGAGGCGCCGGTGGCGTTCGACGATCTCGACCGGGCGCTGCACGACCTCGCGCGCCTCGACGAACGGCAGGCGCGGGTCGTGGAGCTGCGCTATTTCGGCGGCATGAGCATCGAGGAGACGGCCGAGGTGCTTCGAGTCTCGCCCATGACGGTGAAGCGCGACTGGGCGACCGCGCGCGCGTGGCTCTATCGCGAACTCTCGGGCTGAACCGGACGCGGCGCGCGCACGGCCGCGTCCTCAGCGGACCGCGAGCGCCGCGAGCCGGGCTTCGAGCCGCTTCGACGCGAGGCTGTCCTCGCCCGTGAGCACGCCGGCCACGGCGAGCACGCGATAGCTCGCGACGCCGCGCGCGAGCCAGTTGCGTTCGCTCGCGCGCCAGCGTTCGCGCGCGGGGAACGGCGCGCCGGCGAGGGCCGCGCACGCATCGGCGGCGCCGACCTCGGAGCGCGCGAGCGACGCGCGGAAATCCTGGTTCGACGGGTCCGCCTCCGCGAGCCGTTCGAATCGCCCGCACGCGTCCGAGAACTCGCGCAGCGCGGGGGCCGGACGCGCGCCGGCGAGCAGCATCGTGCCGATCTCGAAGTGCCCCGAGGCGAGGTCCGCCTGCGAGAGCACGTTCGCCGGATCCTGTCGCGCGAGCGTCTCGCAGATCGCCATGCCGCGGTCGTAGACGACGAGCCCCGAATCGAGCGAAACGGCGCCGGCGAGGAACGTCCCGTGCGCGCCGTAGACGATCGAAAGGTCGCGCAGCGCTTCGGTGTTCCCCGGCTGGGCCCGCACGGCTTCCTCGGCCAGTCCTGTCGCGCGACGGTAGTACGCCACGACGGAATCCGCGAGGCCGCGGGCGGCGAGCAGCTCCGCCATCTTCGTGCACGCGATGAGCGTGCCCCGCCGGCTCTCGGTCGCGGTCGGGTTGGCGCGAAAGACGCGCTCGGCGAACGTCACGTACTCCGCGGCTTCGGCGATCGCCGCCGCCGTGTCGCCCACGGCCGCCTGCAAGTCCACGAGGCGGCTGTGCGCCACGCCGAGGTCGCCGAGGAAGAGCCCGTCGTCGGGGCGCTTCGCGAGCTCGGCGCGGATGCGGTCGCGCGCACGCAGCATCTCGGCCAGGCTCTCGCGCGTGCGGCCGAGCACCGCGAGCACGTCGGCGCGCCGCTGCGAGACGAGCACGTGGTTGTGCAGGACCGACGTGGATTCCGGCTGGGCCGCCCGCAAACGGTCGAGCAGCGCGAGCGCGTGGTCGTAGCTCTCGAGCGCGTCGTCCGCGCGCCCGAGGTTCGCGAACATCGGACGGCCCTGCACGTCGCCGATCTTCACGTACGCCCCGGCGAGCTCGTCGAGCAGCTTCGGGTCGTCCGCGGCCTCGCGGCTCAGTCCGTCGAGGTAGCGCAGCGCGTGCGTGACGAGCTGCTCGCGCGCGCGCGTCGAGCCCGGCAGGTTCGCGATCGCATCGTGCAGGTCGAACACGACGGCGTGCGCGAGCTGGCGCACGTCGTCGAAGCGCCGCACCGCGCGGTCGCGTTCGCGCCGCGCGACGCTCGCCTGCCACACGATGCCCCCGAGGCCGGCGAGCAGCGCGAGCGCGACTAGCGCGCCCGAAGCCCCGGGCACGCGATGCCGCCGGACGAAGCGCGAGAACCGATAGGCGCGCGACGGGCGCCGCGCGACGACGGGCCTGCCGTCGAGGTGGCGCCGCACGTCGTCGGCGAAGGCTTCCACCGTGGCGTAGCGGCGCCGGGCGTCCTTGTCGAGGGCGCGGAGTGCGATCGCGTCGAGGTCGCCCGCGAGCGCGTCGCGCAGGCGCGCGAGCGACGGCAGCGCGCGGGCGGCGGCGACGCCGGGATCTAGCCCCGTCACGACGGCGCTCGGCGGCGGCGACTCCTCGTGCGTCGCGACGCGCAGCATCTCCTCCGTCGTGCGGCCCGCGACGCGCAGCGGGCGCGTCCCGGCGAGCAGCTCGTAGAAGATGACGCCGAGCGAATAGACGTCGCTCGCGACCGCGGCCGGCTCCCCGCGGATCTGCTCGGGGCTCGCGTAGTCGGGCGTGAGGCGACGGTGGAGCGGAAGCGTCTGCGTGCTCTCCCCCGCGGCGCCGTCCGCGGACAGCACGCGGGCGATCCCGAAGTCGAGCAGCCGCGGCGCGCCGTCTCCGGCGACGAGCACGTTGTCCGACTTGAGATCGCGGTGCACGACGAGCCGCTCGTGCGCGAACTGGACCGCCTCGCAGATCGCGAGGAAGAGCCGAAGGCGCGCGGCGAGGTCGAGCCGGCGCTCGTCCGCGTCGGCGAGCAGCGGCCGGCCCTGCACGAACTCCATCACGAGGTACGGCGTGCCGTCGGTCGCAGTGCCGCCATCGAGGAGCCGCGCGATGTGCGGGTGCTCGAGCCGGGCGAGGATCTGCCGCTCGGCGCGGAAGCGCTGCAGCAGTTCGGGTGACCGCATGCCGGGTTCGACGAGCTTGATCGCGACGTCCTTCGCGAAGCTGTCGTCGTCGCGCACGGCGCGGTAGACGACGCCCATGCCGCCGCGCCCGATCTCGCCCGTCAGGCGATAGGGGCCGAAGCGCTCGCCGACTCGCGTCGCCTCGTTCTCGGGCAGCGCCGGCGCCTCCGCGAGGAATCCGGCCGCGTCCGCGTCGGCGGCGAGCAGCCCGCGGACTTCGCGCGCGAGTTCGGGATCGGACGTCTCGAGTCGCGCGAGGTACGGCTCGCGCTCGCCGGGCGCGAGCGCGAGCGCCTCGTGAAAGCGCTCGTGCGCGAGGCGGAAGCGAGCGCGGGCGGTCCCGGCGTCACCCCCGTCTGCGGCCGGGCGGTCCTCGGAATCGGGCGAATCGGGCGAGCGAGCGGTCATGCGCCGCGAAATCGTAACGCACCGGCCTCGGCGCACGGCGAGACGATCGGCCGTCGGCGCCAGCGATGAGCGCGTCCACGTCGGAGTCCGAAAGGCCGTCGCGCACTCGCCGCGTCGAATTCGGCCGTTCGGAGGCGCGCTCGCGAACGATTGGAGGGACCGTACGCGGGACCGTACCGCGTGGCGCCGAAGTGGCACGATGCGAACGACCTGCGCGCGTCCGCTCGCTCATCGCGCGAGGCGCCGGACGAGCCGGCGCGGAGTCCCATCGGGACCCCGCGCCCCGTCGTCACAACGTCGCCGAGTACTGGAGCGTGGCGAGCTGTTCGTCGAAGTCGCCCGACGCGTCCGCGCCGGTACGGTAGCGGCGCCACCCCGCCCGGAACACGAGGCTCTGCCGGTCGGTCACGCGGTAGCGCGCGTCGACGTTCGGCGTGAGTTCGCGATCGGTCCCGAGGCCCTCGACCTTCGTCTGCGTCACTTGCAGCAGCAGCGTGGTCTGCGCGCGTCCGCCGAAGAGCGACAGCGACAGGCCTGGCCCGAGCGCGCCGAGCTCGGTGATCTGGCCCGCGACCTTCGAGCGAACGAGATTGCCCGACACGCTCACCGACAGCGTGCGCGAGACGCCGCCCTGCCAGCCGCCGACGAGCGTCGTGACGCGCGAAGCGGCGAACGCCGCGCCGGCCGCGTCGGGGAACTGCGTGGACTGTACCGACACCATCGCGTTCACGCTCTGCGGCGAACCGGACCAGTACCAGTTCGCGTGCGGAGCGAGCGTGAAGCTCGCGGTGAGGTCCTTGAGTTCGTCGCGGAACTCGGTGCGCGGCGACCGGCTCGCGAGCGCCGAGACGTCGAGGTCGGCGCCGAGGATCGCGTTCGGCTGCCAGCCCGCCTGGAGTCCGAGCGAACGCCGCCGCGTCGAGCCGCCGAGCGTGCCGCTCAGGTCGTCCCGCCGCAGCCCCACGCTCCCGCCCAGGCGGAAGCGCCCGCCGGCGAGCACCCGCCGCGCGCGCAGCTGTCCCTCGGCGTGGTCGGACGCGAGCTGCGAGTTGCCGAACGACCGGAAGCCGCCGTCGGTGTAGTCCACCGAGGCCGCGATCTCACCGAGACTCGTCCGCCGTTCGAGCTTCGCGCCGAACGCGTGCCCGTCGATCGCCGGAACGTCGGCATCGCGGTTGCGCTCGAACTGCGTGAGCGCGGCATCGAGCTGGATCGTCGTGAGCGTGTCGAGCAGCGTGTGGCGGGCCCGCGCCTCGAACACCGTGTTCGCGGCCGGCGCGACGAGCGCGAGCGAGTCCGGATCGGAGAGCGAACCGGGATCGTCGAGCGCGCGCATCACGACGAGCTCGACGGCGTTCCCGACCGGCGAGCCGATCCCGGCGCGCCCCGCGAACACGTTGCGCCGGAACTGCGGCTCGATCCCGAGCACGGTGTCGCGCTTCACCGATTCCTGCATCCGGCCGACGACGCCACCCGCGTACCAGTGCTCGCGCACGATGTCCGCGCCGCCGCCGAACAGCGACGCGTCGGCGAGCGAGTAGCGCGAATACGCCGGCCGGACCTGTCCGGCCTGCACACCGCCCCAGCGCCACTGGGGGCGCAGCGAGAAGTGATCGATGGACTGGCGGAACGACACTTCGTCGCCCGAGACGAGCGCCTGCACCGGCACTTCGACGCGGTCGCCGAAGAGTCCGACGCGCACGCCGAGCGCGAGCTGGCCCGACTGATCGGGGCGGCTGCGCGGCCCCGCGCCGCTGCGGTCGTAGATCTCCCCCGCCGTGACGGTCGTGCCGGTGAGGTGGAACCAGCGCGTCGCGACGCCCGCTCCGGGCTCGACGTCCGGCACCGCGTCGATCGGCGCGTAGCGCTGCGGCTCGGCCGGTGGTGCGAGGGGCTCGCCGCCCGAAGGCGCCGGAGATTCGGGTGCGGTCTCGCCCGTGCCGGTCGTCACCTGCGATTCGAACGCGCCGCCGCGCGTGCCGGCCTTCGGTCCCCACCAGTCGCCCGGGGACGCGTTCGACGCGATCGCGAGCGAGTCGAGCGCGGTCGTGATGCGCGAAGCCGCGAGCGGACGCCACAGTCGCGCGGGCGGGGGCGCGGAGGCGGCGCCGTCGTCGTTGCCGATCAGCGCCGACGTCGCTCCGCTCCCGGCGACGTCCGTGGCCGAGGCGATGCGCGCGACCGCGGTCGGCGCGTCGGGCCGCTGCCACACGAACGTGTGAACGGGACTCTTGCCGTCGTTCAGGCCGACGGCCGTGAAGCGCGTCGTGCCCGGCGCCGGGGCGGGCGGAATCGCTGCCGCGAAGCGTGCGCCCGGGATCGGCGATCCGACGCCGCTCGGGGCGGCGAGGTCGAACAGCGACTGAACGCGCCACGCGTAGAGCGCGCCGTCCTCGAACCGCGGCGCCGCCGACGGGTACGGGAGGCTCGGCTGGCCGACGAACGCCTCGAGCACCGGCGTGTTGGATTCGAGCGCGCGCGCCGGCGACTGTCCGGGAAGCACGCGCACGAGCAGGAACCGGTACGTCACCTGCGCGCCGCTCGTGAGCCGCACCGGCGTCCAGCCGAAGATCGGCGTCGGCGACCCAACCGCGGATGCGTCGGCGGGCGTGAGCAGCGTCGGCGGCGACGGCACCGACGGCACGATCGTGATTTCGATCTGCGTGTCGGGGATCGAGAGCCCGCTCTGAGCCCCGACCATGTTCGTGCACACGAGCTGCACGCGGACGGGCGTCGCCGGCAGGTGCCCCGTGCGGTCGATCGCGTTCTTCACCGCGCCGCTGAAGCGCAGCCGGTTCCAATCGAACACGTTCTGCGTGAGCAGAACCGTCTGCCCCGGTGCGAACACGCGCGGCTCGACGCCGGCGGAACTGCCGCCGCTCTGGTCCATCTGCACGCGCAGGTCGCAGCGCACGGGCTCGGACAGGTTGTTCGTCATCGTGAGCACGCACAGGCTGTGCGTGGACTTCCAGTCGGTCGGGTACGCCGACGGGAGCGCGACCGGCACGCAGTTCATCTGCACCTGCGCGCGCGCCGTCGCCGCGCACGCGAGCGTCACGAGCGCCGACGCGAGCAACGCGCGGAGCGGGACCGGGGGGAACGGCACGGGGAATCTTCGGGACATCGCGGCCTCCTACTTCTTCGTCGAGGGCGCGAGGGTTCGCCCGGGCAGTCGCGACGCACCGCTCGCCGCACCGGGAGCGAGACGCGCCACGTTGTTGTTGGGGTTGGCGTCGCCGGACGCGCTCGCGGTCACGGACACGCTGAGCGTTCCCGCGGGAACCTGGATCGGCCACGTGAGCGCCAGCATGCCGCCGCCCGCGACCGGCGCGGGGAACTGCTGGCGCGCGACCTCGCCGCGTTCGGTGCCGAGCACGAACAGCACCTGGCCGTCGGTCGCGGACGCGCCGCCGAGATTGCGCACCTGCACGGTGAGTGTCGCGTTCGAGCCCGCCGCGGCGTTCGCGGGGATCAGCCGCAGGTCGGCGTTCGCGATCGAGAGATCCGGCGCGTTCGTGCTCGAGATCCCGGCGCGAGGGCCGCCGCCGGGCAACGCGGGCTTGAAGCCGCCGCCCTTCGTGCCGCCCGCCGCGGCCGCCGGGCCCGTGCGCGAGTCGAAGACGCTTCCGCCCAGCACCGGCGCGGGCATCGGGCGCATCGGCGTCGCCGTGCCCGCCGCGGCCACGTCGCCGCCCGGTCGTCCGAACGCGCGCGCCGGCCCCGCGCCCACGAAGACGGACTTGCCGGCCGTCGCGGTGCGCGCTCCCGCGCGCACCGTCGCGACGAAGTCGTGACGCCCCGGACGCGCGGTCCACGTGCGGAATCCCGTGGCGCTCACGCTCCCGCCCGGCGGCACGTCGACCGACGCGCTTCCGAGCGCTTCGCCGTCCACGCTCAGCTCGACCGTGGCGTGCGCCGCGGCGCTCTCGAGATTCGTGAGCTGCACGACGCCCTCGACCGCCGCGTCCACGGCCGGCGGGAAGGGGCGCACGAGAATCGCGTTGGCCGAGAGCCCGAGCAGCGGAGCGCCGCTCGCGAGCGAGCGCACGGCGCCCGGGCGAGAGCCCGAGAGTCCGCGGGTGCCCGCGCTCGTGAGGAGCTGCGAGGATGCGGTGTTGCCGATCGTGCCGAGGCCGCGCGTTCGCGTCAGCGGGCGCGCACCCGCGGGCGACGGCAGGATCGAACGCGGCCCGGCGGCGGCGGTGGCGCCGATCGTGAGCGGCTGGCTCGCCTTGGAGCGCAGCTTCCTTCCCTCGGGGCCCACGCCCTCGAGCTCGACGGTGACCTGGTAGCCGCCCGCCCGCGGCGCGCGCCAGCCGTCGAACGTCACCGTGCGCTGCTGGCCCGGCAGCAGCGTGCCGATCGGACGCTGCGCGACGACGCGCCTGTCCACGCGCAGCGTCGCGACCGCGTCGCGATACGGCGTCGAGTAGGGATTCGAGACGGCCGTGCGGACGACCGACGAAGCGGCATCGCCGGAGGACGGCGGCGGCGCGGGCGAGCCGATCGGTCGCGCGGCGGTCGCTCCGCCCGCGGTTCCTCCTCCGGAGGCGCCCGGCGGCGGCGCCGACATCACGGTGCCGCCCTCGACGCCCGACGCATTCCACGTCGCCGACGACGACGCGTCCACGGTGGAGTACGTGCCCATGACGAGGATGTCGGGCGCGCCGCCGTCGGTGGAGACGTTGCGCACCGGGTCGAGCACCTGTCCGCGGATGTCGCCGAGGACGTCGCCGAGCGGTCGCGGCGGCTTCGGTCCGCCGCCGCCGCCGGAGTTCGCGATCGAGAGATCGCCGAGGTCAGCGCGATTGGTCTGCAGGTCGGCGTCGTTCGCGCAATAGGCCTCGACGGTGATGCCCTTCAACTGCTCCGCCTTCCCCGGCGTCCACGACAGCTGCACGGTCATGGAGGCCCCCGGCAGCAGCGGCGCGGGGCTCGAGTGCGCGAGATCGCCGGACTGGGAGCGCAGATAGACCGCCGCGTCGCTCGCCGCGGCGGAGCCGCCGTTGAACACCGTGACGGGAACCGTGATCGCCGTCTGCACCGTGCCCGACGTCGGCAGCGTGCCCGCGAACATGATCTGGAGGTCGGGCCGCGCCGCGGGCGCGGGGCCGGTCACGGGCGCCGGCGCGGACGGCTCGGCGAACAGGTTCTGGGCCGTCTTGCTGAGGAACGCGTCGAGCAGTCCGAAGAGCGCGCCCTGGAGGCGCGACTTGATCTGCTGGCCCGCGCCGTCCTTCCCCGCGGCGGCGATCTCCTTCACGACCGCGATGGCGTCGGCGGCCTCGGGGGACTCCGCCAGCGCGGACTCGAGATGGGACATCACGAGGAACGCGGTCTTGGGCGCGAGCGACGATCCCGACGACTTCGCGCGCGAGATCATGCCGAAGTTCGACTGGATCGAGGCGAACCACGAGCGCGCGTCCTTCGCATCCGCCTTCGGATCGGTCCACGCGCGGTCCAGTTCCTTCGCGCGCGCGGCCCAGTCGAGCTTCGCGATCGCGTCGGCATCGAGCGGCTTCGCCGCACCGCCGTCGCCGTCGACGGCGTCTCGCCACACGATGCCGGCGAACGGCGAGTCCACGCCCTGGCGCACGCGCAGGTCGCAGAGGTTGTTGAGCGTGAGCGCGAAGTAGCGCGCCTGTGCGGTGTCGGAGCCCGCCGCGCTCGAGAAACCCGTGTTCATGACGAGCAGCTTGCCCGGCGCCTCGGCCTGCAGGCGCGCGAGAAGGTCGGGCATGCGGCTGCCGGCCTCGGCCGACACGCTGCCCGCGTACCATTCGACCGCGACGACTTCGACCGGGGCCGTCGCGAGCACCGTCGCGAGGTAGTCGCTCGTCGCCGCGAACGCGGCCTCGAACGTCTCGTCGGTGAGCGGCGTGTGCGCGATCGCGCCACGCTTCACGAGCTCGTAGTCGAACGAGGCGGCGACGAGCAGCGGGGTCGCCTGCAGCCCAAGCGCCGACAGCTTCGCCGTCTCGGCGGCGCGCACGGCTTCGGCGGCGGCACGCAGCTGCTGCGCCGCGCCGTCGGCCGCGAGCACCCCGTGGCTCGCCGGGTGGTTGAGCGGGCGCTCGAGCTGGTACAGCACGATCTGCGAGTAGCTCTCGGCCGCCGACGGCCCGAGTTCGGCGAGCACTTTGCCCACGAAGGCGGCGGCGCGTTCGCCGTAGTCGGCGGGCAGCGCCTCGCCCTCCGCGGCGCCCGACAGCAGCGGCGCGATGCGGACGTTGTTCTGCTTCGCCCAACGGCACAGCTGCGCGACCCGCCCGGCGCCGCGCGGGCCGAGATCGCGCACGTCCACCGTGAAGGCGAGGGCGTTGAACCCGGCGCTCTTCAGGTATCCGTCCCACAGCTTTTTCAGTCCTTCGAGCGACGCGGCCCCATCCGCGTCGCCCTTCTTCTTCGCGCCGAGCGCGTCGAGATCCACCGTCACCGCGTGGATCGGCAGCAGACCGACCGCAGCCGCGGTCGCGGTGGATTCGGCGGAGTGCGCCGCGGCGGCGGACAGCCACGCGAGTGCGAGGGCTCCGACGAGGCCGGCGCATCGGGAAGAGAATCGCTTCACTGGGCAACCTCCAGGCGGACGCGGCTCCGAAACGAGCCGCCCCCGCGCAAATTCAGAATCTCGCGATGATCTTCTGCACCGCGTCATCGATGGGGAGCACCTCGACGCGATCGCCGAGCGCCTTGGCCTGGCTGGCCACGAACGTGTGCTCCTTCGAGTACCAGGAGCCGTAGCGATCCATGTAGTCACGGGACACGCGGGCGATGCCGAGCCACTGGGCATCCGGACTCGGGAACGCGGCGACCTGGTCGATCGTCTTCGTGAGCTCCGGAGTGACGATCACGGCCTGCCGGCCCGGGCCGCGATCCAGCACGATCTGGTAGGCCGACAGCTTGTGACGCAGATCCATCGCGGCCAGAAGGAACTCCTGGTGATTGAGCCGCAGGTCGTAGAAGACGTCCGTGGCGCTCGCGATGCGCTTGAGCTTCGCGCCCTTCTCGAGGTCGGCGAGGTTGTCGAGCGCCTGCTTCTGCAGCACGACGACCTGCTGCTCTTCGAGCATGCGCATCACGACTTCGCTCGAGAGTGCCTTGAATTCCAGCTTCGCCTTCTCGAGCCCGGCGGTCTGGGCGCCGGCCTTGTCGGCGGCGATTGCCTCGTCCAGCGCCTTCATCTGCAGGTCGAGCACCATCAGCTCGGTTTCGTGCTCATCCACGACCGCGTTGATCACGGCGCCGGTCACCATGCCGATCGCCTTGCCCGCGTTTCCGACCGGGTCCTGGACGATCGAAACGATGTCGAATGCGGTCCCGACGGCCTTCGAGAACATCTCGCCGACGGCCTTCGATTCCGCGATCTGCCGCTTGATCTCCCCGGCCTTCGCGGCCAGCGACGCCTTCTCGTCCACCTTCTTCTGCGCCGCGATCAGCTTCTCGTTCTGTTCGACGCCCTTGAGCGCGGCCTGGGCGCGGGTCATCGCGATGTCGACGGCCTGAGACGCGGTGACCTCCTTCTTCCGGGCATTGACGAACGCGTTCAGCTCGTTCTTGAGCTGGCCGCCGACCTCCAAGTTGAACTTCGCGAGACTGCCCTCCGGCACGCCCGTGATGCGCTTCTGCAGCACGGCGCCCCGGTCATTGACGAATTCCTGGAACGCGGCCGTTTCGTTGTCGAGTCCCACGCGCGCGGTCGCCCACGATCGCAGCCACGGGAACAGCTGCACGTAGAACGCCTTCGTGTACTGGCCCGCGCCGCCGTCGTAGAACGAACCGTCGGCGCGCGGCGTCTGCTGGGGCCACGCCCTCGGCCACTTGGTGGGCAGCACGTGCGGGCTCGGATCGAACGGCGCGACGGTGCGCTCGTACGTGCGCGGGGCGCCGAACGCGGCGGTGGCGGCGATCAGCGCCAGCAGAACGGCGACGGGAATGCGGTAGTTCATGGTCGTCTCCATCGGTCTCGCGGCGTCAGCGCGAAGGAAGTTCGTCGACGAACAGCAGGTCGGACACGGCCGCCTGCTTCGGGGTCGAGAGCGTCCGGTTGCCCTTGAGCTGCCAGGTCATCTGGTACGCATAGTTCGTGGCGTTGGCGGGCGTGAGGATGTCCACCTTCTCCGCCGCCTGGCCCTTCGAGACGTTGAGCGTGACCTGCTTGCTCTGTTCGCTGCCGCCGAGGTCGTAGAAGAGCTGCACGGTGACGGCGCGCACGTCCGCCTGCTGCAGCGTCTCGGGATTACCGTCGATCGTGACCGTGCGGCGCCGGTACGGGGGCGTCAGGTCGATCGCGCCCGACGAAGTCTTGCGCCACGGGTCCACGACCGTCTTGCCGCCGAACAGGCTCCACGTGGCCTGGACTTCGTACTCCATCCAGCGGCTGCGGTCGTCGTCGCCCTTCCAGCCGTAGAGCAGCTTGAAGTTGTTGCCTTCCTTGTTGAAGTTGTTGCGGTCGATGCGCACCTCGTCGTTCGTGATCTCGCCGCTCGCGTGCGTCTTCTTCATCTGCACGCTGACGAAGTTCACGAACTGGCCGAAGTCCTGCGCGTTCACGCCGTCGACCATCGCGACGATCTCGCGCTGCTTGAAGAGCGGGTCGTCCATGTTGATCTGGCGGAAGTAGCGCGAGTCGGACTTGAGCCGGCTCATGTCGCCGATGCCCTGCACGAACGGGAATGTGCGGTTGTCCGGCAGAAACTTGTTCATGTCGAAGTGAAACGTCCCGCTCTGCTTGACCTTCTTCATCTCGAGCGTCGCGATCACCGAGAGCGGCGGCGGGGACTGCTCGCTCTTCAGCGCTTCCGTCTGGTGCGGGATCGTGCCGTCCCCGGACGTGGCGATCTGATCCGCGCTCGCTCGCAGCTTCGCGGCTTCCGCCTTCGCCGCCGCCGCGTCCTTCTGCAGCGCCGCCGCTTCCTTCTGCGCGTCTTCGTTCGCCTGCTTCGCGGCCGCGATCAGGTCCGCGTCGTCGGTGAGCGCCTCGATGCCCTTGAGCGGCTCCTTCGCCTTCTTCGCCGCGACTGCCGCCTTGTGCTCGAGCTGAGCGGCACGCGCTTCCGCCTCCATCGCGCGCCGGTCGGCGAGTTCGGCGGAGGACTTCGCGCGCTGCACCGCGCCCTGCTCAGCGAGCGCCTTGTCGTTGCGGGCTCGGATCGCGTCGTTGTCCTTGCGGATCTCGGCATTCGCCTGGGCCGCGTCCGCCTTCGCCTCCTTGAATCTCGCGGTCGCACGATCGAGCAGGCTCTGCTGCTGCTGGCCCATCGCGGACATCTGCTCGAGCGAGGGGCTGCCCGTGCCGCCGAGCGGTTCGAACATGCGGTCCTGGATCATCTTGTAGGCGGCCGCGATGACTTCGTTCATCTTCTCGTCCTGTCCGATCTGCGTGATCTTGATCGCGTCCGTCGTCCGCAGCTCGTCGAACGTGTCTTTCACTTCAGCGGCGAGGAACGAGGTCGCGACGCCGGCGCCGAACGAGCGATGCGAATAGATCTTCGACCAGTCGGCGTCGATCGTGGCCTTCATGGGCGAGCTGTAGCCCGCCGCGTCCATCTCGAACTTGAAGTCGATCGACGGGTTCGCGAGGTTGAACGAATCCCAGAGGATCGTCGCGCCCTTCTGCGTCAGCTCGATGGAGACTGCGGCCTTCTGGTTGTCGAGAATCGGGGCGCTGCCGAGGCCGAGGACCTGGTTCGAGAAGCCGCCCTTGCCGTCGGCGAAAGCGGACACGAGGCTGAAGCGCCCGGCCTTGTACGCGATCGGGCCCTCGATGCGGGCGCCGGGCTTCTGGCTCTGCAGTGCCCGAAGGGCCGAGCGCAGCTGCTCGTCGCTGACCGACATCAGGACCGCGGCGTGCACGATGCCGCCACCCTCGCCCTCGCGCGCCTCCGCCTGGTCTCCCCCCGTGCGGACGTTGCGCACGTAGCGGATGAAGGAGAACTCCGGGTTCCCGTTCTCGTCGGTCGCGACCCGGATCTTGTCGGGCAGGTAGTAGTAGACGTTCGGATCGTCGAGGCTCGGATAGAGCGTCAGCTCGTCCGCCCGGAACGGCTTGTCGAGGATGACGTGCTGTTGGGCGCGCGCCGGCGCGGCGCACGTGGCGAGGACGAACGCGAACGCGAGCGCCGTCCGCCACCGACTGGGGGTTCGTGAACGCATCACTTGATCCCTCCTACGAGCTCGCTGAACCGGTCGAGCACCTTGTCCTTCACGCCCGCGAGCGCGGTGCGCGCGGCGTTCTTCGCCTCTTCCTTCAACTGCGGCATCTCCAGCAGGTCCTTCGGAATCGTCGCGTAGACGTAGTCGTCGCCGAGCTTCGCGCTCCACGCGGTCGCGAGCTTCCCTTCGACCTTGTGGTCCACGACGAGCCGGTAGGCGTAACCGCGGGCGTCGCGGTCCATGAAGATCTTCCGGGACGCGAGCGGCTCGTTCTTCACGACCGAGATCGGGATGTTCTCCTCGATCTCGGCGCCCATGCGCGGGTAGTGGATCTGCACCGTGATGCGCGTGATGCCGCTCGCCTTCATCGCCTCGAGGTCGGCTTCGACGTCGATCGTGCGCGGCGCGATCGGCGCGGCGAGCGTGACGCCTTCCCAGCTGCCCTTCTGCCACGCCGGGCTCGCGGGCCACACCTGGCCGCCGCGGAAGCTCCACTGCGTCTGGTACTCGTACGCGTCGGGGTTCGTGTCCTCGCCGCGCGCGTACGTCAGCGTCGCGTTGATGCCCTTTTCCTTGACGAACTTCTCGTCGATCGTGACGCGGTCCTCGAACGGGTTCCCGCTCGCGCGCTTCTTGCGCACGTTCACGGTGACGTAGTTCGCCTGTTGCTCGAACAGATCCTTCGCGTCGAGGTCGAGGATGAAGTGGATGTCGCGGTGCTGGAAGAACGGGTCGTTCAGGTTCACCGCCGCGACGCAATTCGGGTTGTCGCGCACGGCGTCGTACCAGCGCCCGAGGTTTCCGACGAGCGTGTGCGGCTTCTTCATCGCGAGACGCGAGTCGAGCCGGATCACCGTGGTGCCGCGCTGATACGAAGAGCGCAGCGTGGCCATCTTGACGCGGTAGCCGGCGCCCTGCCGCGTGTTCGGAACGTTGTTGCCGTTGCTGTTGTCGGTCGTCGCGACGGGGCCCGGTGACGGCGGCGCCGGCTCGGCGATCGCGCTCGTGAACATCTGGAGGAACGCTTCGCGAACCTTGGCGACGCGGTCATCGGCGAGGAACTCGTCCATGTCGAGGCGAATGACCTTGCTCTTGATCAGGAACTCGAACTGGTTCCGGACCTCCTCGTAGCTGTACGAGTACGTGGGCGAGCACTTCCCGAACGGTCCCCAGAACGTGCAGGCCGAGCCCTTGTACGTGCGCTTGTAGTCGCTGTCGAGACGCAGCGAGTCCTTCTGGATCTGCGACCAGTCGATCGTCATCACCGCGTGCACGGCCGGAGTGAGCACCGTGTAGGCGAAGTTGAGCCCGATCGAGACGTCGGAGACGGAGCGCTGCTTCTCGAACGTGGCGGCGAGCAGCTGCGCGCCCTCGGCCGAGAGTCGCGCCGCGGCGGCCGCACGCCCGCCCGGGACGAGCGGCGCCGGTCCCGAATTCACGATGGCGGTCGTCAGCTTGTTGTCCGAGAGCGTCGCCGAGACGATCTGGAAGCTGCCCGCCGGGCCCTCCGCCTCCATCGGCACCGCGCCGACGACCTCCGCGTTCGGGTCGAGCTTCTTGGCGCGCTCGCGAAGATCGGTCTCCTGTTCGGTCGTGAGCCCCCATTCCATGAGGAAGTGCATGAGGCCGCCGTTCACGCCGCCGTTCTCGGCGCGTGCCTCGGTCGTGAACTTCAGGAACAGGAACTCGGGAACGCTGTCGGGGCGCGTCGCGAGCCGCAGGTTCACGGGCAGGTAGTAGTACCGGTGCGTCTTCACCTCGCGCGTGTCGCCGGCGGCGGCGATCAACGTCACCGCGGTCCGGTCGGCGAGCGTCACCGTGAGCCGGTTCTCGTCGTCGAGCACCACGGCGCCGGCCGCGCGCGGCGCGAGCAGTGCGAGCGCGAGGGCGATCGCGAGCATCAGCGCTCGCGGGATGTGTCGTCGTTCCGTCATGGGGTCTCCTGGTCTCACGTGTTCGTTGGGGTTCGGGGCCGGGCCGTCGCGCCTGCTCGGGGCGCTCACGGGAACTCGTCCACGAAGACGAGCCCGCTCGACTCGTGCCGCGTCGCCTGCAACCGCTGGCTGCCTTCGAGCTGCCAGGTGAGCGTCACGTCGTACTGGGGCTGTCCGAGGGGGAGCGTGATCTCGACGCGCTTCTCGTCGATCGGGTCTCCGGGGCGCAGCACGATCTGCGGGCGGCGCTGCTCGCCAAAGAACGGGTAGGCGACCTCGACGACGACCGCGCGCACGCCGCGCGCCTTGAGCGCCGCGGGATCGCCGGCGAACTGCACCGTGCGGCGCTCGTACGGGGCGAACAAGTCGATCATGGGCGCCTCGGAACGGCGCCACGGCGTCTCGTAGACGCCGCCGCCGCGGAAGCTCCAGCGCGTCCGGTACTCGTAGCCGAGCCACGCGAGTCGGTCGGCGTCGCCGTTCCAGCCGTAAACCATGCGCAGCTGTCCGGGCGCGGACTTCGCGTTCGAGCCGTCGAGCACGACCTCGCGCACCGTCTGTTCGCCGTTCGCGTGCGATTTCCGCAGTGTCACCGTGATGTTGTTGATCGCGTTCGACAGCTCGGGCAGCAGCGCGCCGTCGAGGCCGACCTGCACCTCGCGCTGCTGGAACGCGGGGTCGCCGAGGTTCACGGTGCGGAAGTGGTCCGGGTCGTTCCCGAAGCGCTGCGGGAAGTCGCCGAGGTTGAAGGTGACGAGCGCGTGGCGCTGCACGAGCGAGCGGCTGTGGAACGTCATGACGCTCCTGCCCTCGCTCTTCACGTCGCGCAGCTGGTAGGCGAGTTCGGCGCCGAAGCCCGTGAGCTTGCGGCTCGAGAGCAGGCCGCCGCGTCCGAACATGCCCGCGAGCGCGTCGAACAGTCCGCCCTTCTGCGACTCCGGCACGCGTTCGGGCTCGACCGGCTTGAACAGCAGGTCGAGGACCTTCGCGTAAACGTTCGAGACGAGCCCTTCCGTGGCCGGGTGGTTTCCCGCGGTGCGCAGCTGGATCGCCTGGTTGCGGCGCAGGTCGTCGAACGCGACGTCGATGTCGGCGCTGCAGAAGTACGCGCTGCCGCCGGCCTTGAACGCGGCGCTCTTGCGGACCTGCGCCCAGTCCACGGTCAGTTCCGCGTCGTACGCATCGCTGAGTCCCGAGAACGACAGATCGAACACGAGCGAGACGTCGGGCGTCGACATCTCGAACGAGCGCATGAGCAGCGTGGCGCGCTGCGGATCGAGGTCGAACGACAGCGCGAGCCGGTTGCCCTCGAGCACCGGCGCGCGCCCGGTCGCGAGCACGTGCGTGCGTTCCGACGCCTCCCCCGGCTGCAGGATCGAGGACACGAGCAGGTAGCGGCCGTCGTCGAGCAGGATCGGCCCGCGCACGACGGCGCGGTCGTTGCCGGTCGACTCGCGCAGCGCCGCCTCGGCGTCCTTCACGTCGGCCGCGGGCGTGTCGAGCTCGACGAGGAAGTGCAGCACGCCGCCGCCGCGCGCCTCGGTCACGCTCGAAGCGCCCGCGCTGTCGCCGACGGTGTTCACGACGTAGCGCACGAACGAGAACTGCGCGCGTCCCCGCTCGTCGTTCGCGAGCCGAGCGCCGCCCGGCACGTAGACGAACGTCGAGCTGTCGGTCGAGAGCGGGAAGCACCACAGCTTGCCTGCGCGCACGCCGCGCTCGATCGAGACGGGCTGGGCATGGGCGAGCGCCGGCAGCGCGAGCGCCGCGGCGAGCGCGGCCGCGCCGAACGACCGGGAGGCGCGGCGGATCACTGCGCGCCCCCTCCCGTGGCGGCCGCGGGAGCACCTTCGGGCAGCGTCACGTACACGAAGTCCGAGGACAGCACCTCGAGTCGCCCTTCGCGGCTGCCGGTCGCGGAATGCCACGAGACGCGGTAGGCGACCGGCGTATCCTTGTCCACGTACAGCGCGACCTTCGTCGTCGGCGAGGCGTCGGTGCCCCGCAGCGTGGCCTTGCGCTCGAGCTTCGGCTTGCCCGCCTGGATCGTCGCGAACTCGACGATCGCGGTGCCGAGCCCGCGCGCGGCGATCTGCTGTTTGTCGGCCTCGATCTCGACGACGCGCTTGACGAGCGGCGGCGCGAGCGAGACGGCGGCATCCGCGCCCTTCACCCACTGGTCGGCGGCGGCCGGCACGGTCAGGGTCGGCCCTCCGCGCAGGCTCCAGCGCACCTGGTATTCGTAGCTGGTCCAGTCCTTCGTCGTGAGCCCGAGGCGCGGGAACGCGATGGACTGCGTCGTGCGCCCGGCGTCGAGGTCGGCGCGCGAGATCTGGATGGACTTCGTGAACGCGGGCCGGTCCGGGTAGGACTTGCGGAAGCTCACGCTGACGAAGTTGATGGCGTCCTGGAACGAGTCGAGGTAGTCCCCGTCGAGCTGGAAGTACACCGGCCGGAACTCGAACGCGGCATCCGCGAGGTTGACGACGCGGAAGTAGCGTTCGTCGTTCGCGAAGTCGCGATAGAGCCCGCCGAGGTTTCCCGACGTGTGCACGGGAACCTTGACCGTCGCGTTCTTCGTCAGCACGAGCGTGAACGTGTTCTGGCGGATGTCGCGGCGGTTCTTGAGGACCCACTGGTCGTCGGACACGTAGCGCTGATTGCCGGTGCCGCCGAACAGGCGCGAGAAGAAGCCCTTCTCCTGCCGGCCCTGGATCTGGCCGCGCTCGACGGCGGTCTCGCGCGGCGGCTCCTTCGACCAGCCGGTGGAGTCGTTGAACATCAGCGTCGTGAGCTTGTCCGTGACGAGCTGCAGGATGCCCTGCTGGTCGTCGGTCTTGATCCCGAGCCCCGCGCTGCGGTCGAGCACCTCGATCTTGAGCGTGCCGTCGCGATGCAGCTGGTCCACGATGTCGCGCAGCTGGCGGCGCGTGTAACCGTTCTGCCCGTTCTCGATGCGGCTCACGTGCTCGTACACCGTGTTGACGTCGGCGGTGACGCGCGCGTTGTAGCCCTGCACGAGCGCTTCGTAGTAGCCGTGCACGGCGACCGAGACGTCCGAGGTCGGCCCGGACAGCGAGTTCCACAGCAGCGTCGCGCCCTGCGGGGACAGGATCGCAGCCACGACCGCGCGCGAGCCCGGCGTGAACGGCGCGCGTCCGGACGCGATGACGTTGCGCGTGAAGCCGCCCTCGCCCTTGTTCGAGAGCACGGCCGACACGACTTCGAACGCGCCGTTCCCCTCTTCCCCGTCCTTCAGGGACTGGAGCAGCGGCACGGGGCCGAGCACGCGCGCGCCGGGCGCCTCCTTCTTGAGGTCGGCGATCACCTGGTCGAGCAGCGCCGGCGGCAGCGTGAACTCGACGAGCGCGTGGAACAGTCCGCCGCTCGTCCCGCCCTGCGCGTCCACGTACTTCAGGCACAGCAGCTCGAGCGTGCTGTCGGGGTTCGTCGCGAGCCGCGGGTACTGCGGCACGTAGTAGTAGGCGTTCGGGTCGCCCGAGTCCTGCAGCAGCTGCACGCCGTGCACGACGCGTGCGCCGCGGTCGTAGTTGACGAGCGCGAAGGCCGGCGTCGCGGCGACGCACGCCGCGGCGGCGATCGTGAGGAGCCGCCGCGGCCACGCGACGGAAAGGACGGTGCCACGTCGAAGCAAGGTCACCCCCGGAGCGAGTGGTCAGCGAATCGGCCGGACGCCCGTTCGGGCGGGAGCCGGAGTCGTGACATCGAGGAGATCGAGCCAGGAACGCCCCGGGACCCAGGGTCCGGGAGCGGCGCTGCCATCCGGGCGGAGTTCCGTCACCCGGTACCGGTAGGGTTCCTTCAGTCGCACGGCGACCGGGAATCGAACCCCTGCAGCGAATACGTCCGGGTGTTCGCGGGCGAACACGACTTCCCGGCGGACCGGGTCGCCGGAGACCGAAGTCGCCTCCACCTCGACGCGCTTCTCGTAGAGATCGGGACGCCGCGCGTCCCGGAAGTCGAAGCAGTAGACCTCGAGCGCGGCGAAGCCCGCGGGCATCTGCGCGTCGACGTCGATCCGGCGGACCGCGCCGGCCGCGGTGAGCGGATCGAATCCGATGCGGATCGCGCCCGCGCGCACGACCTGCCGTCCTGCCGAGTCCGCGGCCGCCGAGTCGCGCGCGGCGCCGGAAGCGAACGCGCGCGCGAGTTCCGCCGCGAGTTCCGGCGGGCCGGTGACGTCGCCAAAGGGCTCGCTCGCGGCGCGTCCGTCGGCCACGAACGCGTAAGCAAGACTGAGCGCGAGCTGGCCGCGCTCGAGCGCCGCGCCCATCGCCTGCGCAGTGAGCGAATCGAGTCCGACCGTGTACACGCGCTCGCTCCACACGCCCGCGCCGGCGCCGCCCGCGGCATCGCCTCCTTCGAAGCGTCCGCCCCGGACGGGGTGAGCCGACGAGTCCGCGCCGGCCCCCACCGAGGCGTAGACGAGCGCGGACTCGAGACGGCGGATCGGAAGCGGCCGCAGCTCGACGGAACGCGCGCCGCCGAGCGTTCGCGCGAGGCGCTCGAGCCGCTCACGCTCCGGCTCGGGCACCACGACTCGGACCGTCAGGATGCTGTGGTGCAACTGCAGGCCGCGCGTGCCGAAGCGCGCGGCGCCGCTGTAGCGCATGAACAACAGGCTCAGGTCGGGGGCGCCGTCGTCCCGGCGCGCGAGGCGCGGCTCGGGCGGACCGAAGTAGTAGAGGTCCGGGCGCGCGTCGTCGGCGAACACGAGCAACGAATCGACGAGCCGGCGCGACGAGAGGTCGGGGCGCGCCTCCGCGCCCGGCGCGAGCGCCGCGATGGCGAGCAGCGCGCTCCAGAACGCGGCGGCGCGGCTCACTTCGGCGGCAACGCGCCGAGCGAGGTCTCGAGCTGGAAGCTCCCGATCGGCACGTACAGGTCGCGGCTCGGGATCCAGCGCTCGAGTCCCGTCTCGGGCTTCCCGTTCTTCATCGTGAGCGCGAGCCGGTACTCGAACAGCGCGCCGCCGTCGGCGCTCGCCGGCGCGAACAGCGGTCCGAGCCGGAAGTCGCGCCCGTCCGCATCCAGCACGACCTGCCGCGTTCGCAGTTCGCGGCCCTGCGGGTCCCACCAGCGCGAGCGCACTTCGGCGACCACCGCGAGCGCGCCGGATTCGGCGAGCGGCGTGACGGTGTGGAACGTGATCTCGTTCCCGCCCGTGGACGACACGCCCCCGGTGAGCGCCGCGAGCGCCGCGGCGCCGCACTCCCGGCACTGGCCTTCGACGCCGTAGTCGAGCCACATCTTGCGCGCCGAGGCGTCGAGCCAGAACGGAACGCCCGTCGCGTTCCAGCGCACCTGCCCGCCGGGCGGCACGCGCGTGTCGCCGAGGCTCCACGAGTGCACGACCGGCGTCTGGCCGGGCTCGACGCGCAGCGCGTGCAGGTAGCGCAGCGTGATCGGATACGGCGTCGTGTTGCGCCAGCCGGTGCGGTCCCAGCGGAACGGTCCGAACGTCGCGTCGTCCGCGAGCCGGAGGCGAAGCGGCACGTTGCGCGGCCCGACGCCTTCGCCGACGGGCGTGAGCGTGACGTCGCCGGCGAGGCCGACGTTCTCCGTGAGCGCTTCCCGGATGAAGAGCGTCGTGCGTTCGTCGGTCACCCACGAGACGTCCATCTGGCTCATCAGGTCCGAGACGCCCTGCACCGCGACGCGGTCGGGCCGGATGCTGTACTGGCCGAGCACGTTCGCGAGCGAGGCGGACACCGACTGCACCGGCAGCGCGCGCAGTTCGCTGAAGCGCAGCCCGTGGGCGGCGGCGTACGCCCGCACGAGGTCGCTCGCGACCTGCAGTTCGTTCGCGACGATGCCGGACTCGAGCCGGGCCGCCATGAGCACCTCGCCCGCTCCGCCGGGCGTCGCCGCGGACGAATAGACGGTTCGGAACGCGTAGCCCTGGTCCGCGTCCCAGTGGAGCGCGTAGCCCGCCGGCACGAAGTAGAAGACGCCCGACTCGGGGTTCGCGTCGGGAAAGACCTCGGGCGAAAAGTCGAGGACGCGCGGCAGATCGAGCGCGATGTCCTCGGTGCGCACGACGCCGAAGGGCAGCACCGGAATCGCCGACGGGCCGCGGGCGCCGCGGTCCACCTGGGCCGGCGTCAGCCCGAAGTTCGCAACGGTGAGCCAGCGAATGGATTCGCTCGCGGGCAACTTCGACGCCGCGGCATTCGGATTCGGCGCGGGCGCGGCGGGAGGAGCCGACGTCGCGCCGCCCGAGCCTCCGATCGTGCGCACCATCGGCTTCGAGAACGTGCCGCCGAGATCGGCGCGGCGCGACAGGATCGCGGTCGGCCCGGTCGTGGCGGGCGCGCTCGCCGGCGGCGCCGGCGCGACGACTTGCGACGTCGGAACGACGAGGGTCGGGCGCGGCCCGAGTTCGGCGGTCCGCCCGATCGGGCGCGGCGTCACCGTCGTGACGAAATCCGAGCCCGCGAGGCTCGCGGCGCTCCAGTCCTTCCCGAGCTCGAACGAGCGCCGGAAGCTCGGCGTCGTGCGCTGCGCGAGCGCCGCGTTGAGTCGCAGGTACGGCGAACGCACGGGACCGGACGCGAACGCGCCCTTCTCGGCCTCGAACGTCAGCTCGACCTCGCCCTCACCGCCCGAGAGCGCGACCGGCTCGGACGCCAGCACGCCGGCCTGCGGCGTGCGCGGCGACTGGAGCACTTCGCCCCACAGCCTGCCGTTCTCGAAACCGCGGTAGCGGACGGAGACGACGAGGCGGCGCGGCGAGTCCTCGGTCACCGTGACCTGGAGGACGTCTCCGCGCAGGTCGCCGACGAGCAGCGACCCCGCGAGGGACTCGAACGTCGAGCGGGTCTCGCGGGTGGTCTGGAGCGACTTGCCGGTGAGCGGACCGCCCGCGGCGCGGGCGGTCGAGACGAGCGTCGCCGCGAGCGCCACGACGGCGAGCGGACGGAAGCACCGGATGCGAGCGAGCAGGTGGACCTCCGGGTCTGAGCCGCGCCGGTGTAAAGGACGCGACCGAAGGGGAACACCCCCTCTACGACCGAAGGCGGCGGAGCGAACACGCCCGCCCGGGGAGGTCAGTCGAGCGCGACGACCTCGTCGCCGGGGCGCACGACCCCCTCCTCCACCACTTCCGCGTACACGCCCGCCGTGTGCGCCGCTTCGCGCACGAGGGTGCGCATTACGCGCGGGTCGTGCGGCAGATCGTCCGCGGCCTGCGTCACGACGACGCAGCGCGGGCAGCCGGTGACGACGCGCAGCACGGCGCCGCCCACGCGCAGGCGGCGCCCGATCCAGCGCATCTCGGGGTATCCGTCGCCGCCGTCCGCGGCCACGAACAGGTTCGGCCGGAAGCGGCGAACGTCCCACTCGGACTCGGGCGCGATCGCGGCGAGCGTTGAGAGCGTCCGATCCGTGAGGACGTGGAGCGGCATCGCGTCGAAGAAGTTTCCCTGCCGGAGCAACCGTAGCTTCTCGGGCGGGAACGCGCTCAGGTCCGGCATCGGCTCGCCGGGTTCGAGCCCCATGAGCGCGCGCACCGTCTCCTCGCTCTCGCCCTCGAGCGTGACGCGCGGCGCGCTGTCGCTGCCCGCGGGACCGAGCGCGCGCAGCGACAGCGCGCGGCCGAGCGCCGCGCTGAGCCGCGCGGGCGCCCCGGGCGCGTCGCTCGCGACGATCGCGCCGTCCGGCAGCGCGATCTCGACGGGCGGCGACGCCGCGCCCGCTTCGGGCGCGACGCGGTAGCGCGCGCGGCAGCGGCGAAGCGCGGGGAGGCGCTTCGCGTTCGTGACGCCGCCGCGCGCCTCGTCGAACACGGCCCAGCCGCGGTCCCCGGGCAGACCGCGGAACGAGACGACGGCGGAATCGAGGCGCTCTCCCGCCATGCTCTTCACGGGATGACGCCACAGCTGGGTAAGTGTGCCGACGCGCATGCGCGGCACTATCGTGGATCGCGGCGCTTCGCGTCCACGCGGGTTGAGGCGCGACGCATCGCGCGACTATCTTCGCGCTCCCGACTCGGACCCGGAGGCCGCATGGCGATCCCGCACCTCAGCGACGCGCAGATCGAGAGCTGGACGAAGGAACAGAAGGACCGCTGGTGGCTCGAGAACGTCTACCGTGGCGACCTGCCGCAGCTCACGTTCCGCGCCGCGGCGACGGGGTTCCTGCTCGGCGGCATCCTGAGCGCGACGAACCTCTACGTCGGCGCGATGACCGGCTGGTCGCTCGGCGTGGGCCTCACGTCCGTGATCCTCTCGTTCGCGCTGTTCAAGGTGTTCGCGCGCTTCGGCGGCCGCGACATGAACGTGCTCGAGAACAACGCGGCGCAGTCGGTCGCGACCGCCGCCGGCTACATGACGGGCCCCCTGATCTCGGGCATCGCCGCGTACATGTGGATCCAGAACGCGCCCATGCCGTGGTTCCCGATGCTCGCGTTCAACGTCGTGTTGTCGCTCCTCGGCGTGCTCGTCGCGTTCCCGATGAAGCGCCTGTTCATCAACGAGGAGCAGCAGCCGTTCCCGCAGGGGCGCGCGTGCGGCGTCGTGCTCGACACGCTCTACACCGCCGAGGCGGCGATCGGGCTCTACAAGGCGCGGGTGCTCGGGGCGGCGGCCGCGATCGCGGGCGGCATCTCGTTCCTGTCGGGCGAGAACTACATGAAGTGGATCCAGTCGAAGCTGCTGCACCTGCCGAAGGTGTGGAAGTTCCCGCGCGAACTGGACCAGTGGTACTACGACCTCGTCGAGAAGGGCGCGGCGAAGCTGCCGACGATCGCGGGCGTCGACATCCGCCAGCTCGGACTGCGTCCGACGCTCGACTGGGCGATGTTCGGCGCCGGCGGACTCATGGGCATCCGCACCGCGACGAGCATGCTGATCGGCATGCTGCTCAACTTCGCCGTGCTGGCGCCCTGGATGATCACGCTGGGCGAGATCGTGCCGAAGAGCGGCTCGCTCGCCGACGGCACGGCCACGTTCGGGCGCGTGCACATCGTGAACAACTGGTCGCTGTGGTGGGGCATCGCGATCATGGTCACGGCGTCCATGGTGTCGCTGTTCGCGAAGCCGCAGGTGTTCACCGACGTCTTCCGCATGCTGTTCCGCAAGCGCACGGCCGCCGCCGGGAAGCCGGCCGACGTGCTCGGCCACATCGAGCTGCCGCTGTGGGTCTCGTACGTCGGGATCCCGGTGATCGGCGGCGTGGGCATCTGGATGGCGTGGCACTGGTTCGGCGTCCATCCGCTGTTCGGCGCGCTCGCCGTGCCGCTCATCATCGGCCTCACGCTGATCGCGGCGCGCAGCACCGCGATGACGAGCATCACGCCGACGGGCTCGCTGTCGAAGATCCCCCAGTTCGCCTTCGGCGCCATGGACCCGCTGCACCCGCCGACGAACCTCATGACCGGCGTCATGTGTGTCGAGGTCGCGAGCAACGCCTCGAACCTGCTCATGGACATCAAGCCCGGCTACATGCTCGGCGCGAAGCCGCGTCTGCAGGCGCTCGGCCACTCGATCGGCATCTTCGCCGGCGCGCTCGCTTCCACTCCGCTCTTCTACGTCCTCTTCCTCGCCGACTGGAAGCCGGGCATGAACGTCCAGGCGGTCATGGCGCCCGAGGGCAGCCAGTTCAGCTTCCCGTCCGCCGTGCAGTGGAAGGGCGTGTCCGAACTCGTGACCTCGATCTTCGCGCCGGGCGGCCACGGCGAACTGCTGACGGGCTCGATCCTGACCTCGATGATCGTCGCCGCGATCGCGGGGCTCGTGCTCGAGGTCGCGCGCATCGCGACCCGCAACCGTTTCCCGCTGAGCCCGCTCGCGGTCGGCCTCGGCGTGCTCGTGCCGCCGGACTCCGTGATGTCCATGTTCGCGGGCGCGGCGTTCTTCGAGGTCATGGGCGCGCTCTACCGCAAGCGCCCGGGCACGGGCGGCCACCGGCTGTGGATCGAAACGCACGAGCCGGTGTGCGCGGGCCTCGTCGCGGGCGCGGCACTCGTCGGCATCGGAGACACGCTGATCCGCGTCTTCCTGCTGCGCTGAACGTACGCGTTCGCGTCAGCTCGCCGCGTCTTCGCGGCGGTAGACGTCGGTGTTCAGGTACTTGAGGCCCGAGTCCACGAGCAGCGTGACGACCGTGCGCCCCGGACCGAGCCGCGCCGCGATCCGCAGCGCGGCGATCACGTTCGCGCCCGACGACGTGCCGGCGAAAAGCCCCTCCTCGCGCGCGAGCCGGCGCGCCATCGCCTTCGCCTCGTCGGTCGCGACCGCCTCGATGCCGTCCACGACCGCGGGATCCCAGAGCGGCGGCGTGTACCCGATTCCGACGCCCTCGATCTTGTGCGGTCCGGGTTCGCCGCCGCCGAGCACCGCGGATTCGGCGGGCTCGACCGCGAACGCGCGGACGCGCGCGTCGTGGCGCTTGAGCGCCGTCGCGACGCCGCGCAGCGATGCCGACGTGCCGACCGAGTGCACGAACGCGTCCACCCGCCCCGCCGTCTGCGCCCAGATCTCCTCCCCGAGCGATTCGTAGCCGGCGATCGTGTCCGAGTTGCGGAGCTGGTCCGTCCAATAGGCGCCCGGCTCGAGGCTCAGCACGCGCGCGGCTTCGACCAGGTCGAGGATCAGCTTCTTCGTCGTGCGCCCGCCCTCGCTCGGCACGAGCGTCAGCTCGGCGCCGAGCGCCCGCATCTGGTCGAGCTTCTCGCGCGCGAACGCGTCGGACGTCACGATGCGCAGCCGGTAGCCCTTCGCCGCGCACACGAGCGCGAGCGCCGCGCCGGTGCTGCCGCCCGTGTACTCGACGACCGTGCCCCCGGGCTTCAGCCGTCCGTCGGCTTCGGCGCGCGCGATGACCGCGTTCGCCATGCGGTCCTTCATGCTGCCCGTCGGGTTCTCCCACTCGAGCTTCACGTGCACGTCGGCGCTGCCCGGCGGGACGAGCTTGCGGAGCGGCACGAGCGAAGTGCCGCCGATGACATCGAGGACGTTCACGGCGCGATCCTAGAGCGGCCACCGCGGCGCGCGCCACGCGCGGCGCTCACAGGCCGTCGTACTTCGAATAACCGCGTTCGCTCCAGTAGTCGCGCGGCTCGCGCGCCGTGTACTCGACGTGCGTGAGCGCCTTGATGTTCTTGAGGCCGAGCTTCACCGGCACGACGAGGCGCAGCGGCGCCCCGTGCGCGAGCGTGAGCGGCCGTCCGTCGTGGTGCGTCGCGAGCAGCGTCTGCGGGTGCCGCGCCGTGGCGAGGTCGAGCGACACGAAGTAGGGCTCGGGTCGCCCCGCGCCATCGAGGCTCACGTCGGAGCGCAGCGCCGCCCAGCGCGCGCCGGGTGCGGGCGGAAACGCGGCGAGCAGGTCCGCGAAGCGCACGCCGCCCCACCACGCGACAGCGCTCCAGCCCTCGACGCACACGAGGCGCGTCACCTGCTCGCGGAACGCGAAGCGGCCGAGCACCGCGTCGCGGTCGAGCGTGACGGGTCCGCCGCTCGCGAGCCCCGACAGCTCGAGACGCCACCCCGCGAGGATCCCCGGACCCGGCGTGCGGCCGTGATAGTTGTTGCGCAGCGGCGTCGCGTCCGAGCGCCGGTACGTGCGGACGCGGCGGTCGGGCGAGTAGAGCGCCTCGGCGACGTCGTCATCGAACGTCAGTGCGCGGTCGAGCACGCGTTCGCGCGCCTCGGGCGTCAGGCCGACGCGCGCGGCCACGGAGTCGAGCAGGTCGGGCAGCGGGCGCGGCAGCTTCTTCGGGCGCACCGACTCGGGCAGGAACCACCACGCGGCGGCGGCACTCGCGAGCGCGCCGGCGCCGAAGAGCAGGAAGTCGCGACGGCTCTGCGCGACGAGCCGCGCGCGCGGCGCTTCGATGGCCTGCGCGGGCGGTTCGAGGCGCTCCTCGAAGCCGGGCCTGGGTGCGGGCGGCGGAGGCTCGGGCGGCGCGGCCGCGACTTCCGGAGCCGCGGCCGCGGCCGGCGCGTCCGGTCCGCTCATCTCTTCCGCTTCGGGCGGTCGCGGTGCGTCATCGTTCACGTTCGGCCTCCCCGAGCCGTGCGGACCAACCCACGATCATCGAGCGCAGCGTGTCCCATCCATCCGCGACGGCGAGCGCGACGTGCGGAACGAGGAAGGATCCGAGACCCGCCATCGCGAAGAAGTGCACGACGCGCGCGCCGTCGTAGCTCCCGAACGCTCGCTCGAGGAGACCGAGCTGCGACGGCTTGTGCATCGCCCATCCCGACGCCACGACGAGCGCGCCGAGGATCGGCATCGTGAAATAGGCGGCGCGCTGGAGCGGGTTGTACTTGGAGCGCACGGCCGGATGCGGCCACGGCCGTCGCAGGATCGCCATCGGCACGACTCCCGCGTAGTAGCGCAGCATCGCGAGCGCGCCCGCGGCGTCCGAAGGGCGCGGGATCAGCGCACGCCAGCCGCCTCCGGCCGCGAGACCGATCACGTAGAGCACCCCGATCGCCAGGTACGGATACGCGAGCGCCCAGTGGAGCCGCAGCGCGAAGGCGAGCCGCCGCGTGCCGAGACCGAGGTGGTCGTAGATCCAGTTGCGGGCGGCCGGCGTCGAATCGCCGAGCGCGTGCGCGATCGGGGCGCCGATCGCTCCGAACACGTCGTGCTCTCCGCCCCGCGCCGCGGCAAGCCGGAACACCGGCGCCGCCCAATAGATGGAGAGTCCCGACGCGAGCAGTCCGAGCAGCAGCGGTACGTGCAGCCAGTGCGACCAGCGCACGAGCGCGTGATGCTTCGGCACGACGCGCACGTGCGCGGGCGGACCAGCGGACTTCGAGCGACTGCGACTCACCGGGGACCCTCCCTGCCCGATTCGGACCGCCGCCGGGGCACACCACGGCCGGCGGACTTCACAATGCCGCGGCCCCCTCCCGGGTTCCCGCTCGCCCAAGGGCCCCCAGAGGCCGTCCTCCGGCTAGCGGCCAAGTGACGTCAGGAGTGGGCGTAACACGTGAACGATCACGTCGATGATGAAGTGCGACAGGATCGCCGCTTCGAGGCCCCGCCGGAAGTACAGCCACCCGAAGGCGAGACCCACCGGCAGGATGATGAGCACGGTGCGCCACGCGACGAGCGCCGGCACCGGATCCGCGAACATCGCCTCGTTGTCGATGTGATAGACGCCGAAGATCAGCGCAGTGGCCACGTTCGCGAACCACAGCGCCGCGGTCCGGCCCGCACCCGAGAGCCGGAAGAGGCGGATCGGGATCCACGCGATCAGCGACAGCAGGAACAGCCGGTCGAACGTCTCCTCCGCGAACGGCGCCCACAGGCACGGCGGCAGGCTCTCCCACCACGCGACGTCGATGCGCGCGTGGATTTCGGGCGCGGGCAGCGTCACGCCGAGCGCGCGCACGAAGAACGCATCCACGGCGAACGCGACGATCGCCGTCACGACCGCCCACGTCACCGCGGGCTTCACGATGCTCGAGAGGGGCGCAGAGGGGCGCGGCGCGCCGTCGAGCCGGTGCTCGAGATACGGCGCTCCGAGTCCGAGCGCGCGCGCGAACCAGAATCCCGCGAGCGTCGCGACGCCCGCGAAGACGAGACTGCGCGCGGCCATCGCGAGCCCGAGCACGGGGACCGGCCAGTGCGGGATCGGCGGCGGGTGCGGCGCGGTGCGCGCGAGCGCGAACAGGTCCGGCCGGGCGCGCGCCCCCGTGATCGTGGCCGCGAGCACGAGCGCGGCCGCGGTGCGCCAGGGGTAGCGGCGCGGAGTGGGCGTCGCGGCGGGCGGGCGCGCGGCGGCGACGGACTCAGGCATCGGGATCGCGCATGCGGTAGCCGACGCCGGGCTCGGTGAGCAGCAGCTGCGGCCGCGACGGCTCGGATTCGAGCTTGTGCCGGAGCTGCGCCATGAACACGCGCAGGTAGTGGTGCTGCGTCGTCGAGCCCGGCCCCCACACCTCGCGCAGCAGCGCCGCGTGCGTCAGCACGCGGCCCGCGTGGCGCGCGAGCGTCGCGAGCAGGCGGAACTCGATCGGCGTGAGCTTCACCTCGGCGCCCGCGAGCGTCACGCGCCGGCGGCCGAGATCCACGACGAGCGGTCCGCAGGTCACGACCGCCGCGGGGGCGTCGCCCTGCGTGCGCGCGGCCCGGCGCAGCGCGGCCCGGAGCCGCGCGGTCAGCTCGCCGATCGCGAACGGTTTCGTCACGTAGTCGTCGGCGCCCGCATCGAGCGCCTCGATCTTGTCGTGCTCCCTCCCGCGCGCGCTCACGACGACGATCGGCACGGCGGACCACTCGCGCAGCCGGCGCGCGACCTCGACGCCGTCGAGATCGGGCAGGCCGAGGTCGAGCAGCACGACGTCCGGCGGATGCGAGGCCGCGAGGCGCAGGGCGTCCGCGCCGCTCGCCGCCTCCTCGACGATGTAGCCGGCGGAGGCGAGCGACGCGCGCAGGAAGCGGCGCATCGGCGGCTCGTCGTCGACGACGAGCACGCGCGGGGCGTCAGCGGCCGGCGAGTCGCTCATCGCGATCCTCCTCGGCCGGCGGGGCGGCAGGCTCCGACTCGCCGACCGGCACGCGCAGCGTGAACCGCGCGCCGCCACCCTCGCGCCGCTCGGCGGCGACCGAGCCGCCGTGCGCTTCCACGATCGCACGGCAGATCGCGAGCCCGAGGCCCGTGCCGACGCCCGCGGTCGCGTCGCGCGTCGCCTCGGCCGCCGCGTCCGCGCGCCAGAACTTCTCGAACACGCGGTCCTCGTGCCCCGGCGCGAAGCCGGGGCCGCGGTCCGCCACTTCGATGGCGACCTCGCCCCCGTCGCGCCGCGCGACGACCTCGATCGCGGTGCCGGGCGGCGTGTGCCGGGCAGCGTTCTCGAGCAGGTGGACGATCGCCTGCGTCAGCAACACCTCGTCCACGTGGACGAGCGGCAGTTCGGGCTCGACGCGCACCGTGACCGCGTGGCCCGCGAGCAGGTCGCCCGTGCGTGCGCGCGCCGAGCCCACGAGCTCCTCGATCGGCACCCATTCGAGCCGCGGCGGGACGCCGGCCTCGAGCCGCGTCATCTCGAGCAGGTCCTCGACGAGCCGTCCGAGCCGGGCGGATTCGTCGGCGATCGTCTCGAGCAGTTCGCGCCGCGTCGCCGCGGCCTCGGGGGCCGACGGCGAGAGCAGCGTCGTCGCGGTGCCCGTGATCACGGCGAGCGGCGTGCGCAGGTCGTGCGACACGGACGAGAGCAGCGCCGCGCGCGCTCTTTCGGTTTCGGACTCGACGCGCGCGCGCTCCGCCGCGGTGGCGAGCCGCGCGCGCTCGAGCGAGATCGCGGCCTGGCGCGCGAACGTCTGGAGGAACCGCAGGGCATCCGGAGCCTGCTCGCCCGCATCCGCGGTTCTCACGCCGAGCACGCCGAGCGGTCCCGATCCTGTCGCGAGCGGCAGGTAGAGGCCGAACGCCGACGGCAGCGTGTCGGTGCCGCGCCCGGCGGGCTGGTCGTGGTCGAATGCCCACTGCGCGACTCCGGCCTCGTGCGTGGCGTGCCCGAAGACGCGCTCGTCTCCCGCGCGGACCGACAGCCGGCCGTGCTCGTCCGGGAGCAGCAGCACGGCCGCGCCGCCGAAGGTCTCGGACACGGCGCGGACGATGCGCTCGCCCATGCCCTCGCTCCCGGGCACGCCCGCGAGGTCGCGCGTGAGCCGGTGCAGCGCCGCGGTGCGCGCCTCGCGCCCGCGCGCGAGTTCCGCCTGGTCGCGGAGCCGCAGCGCGAGCGTGCTGATCGCGAGCGCGACGACCAGCATGACGCCGAACGTCACGAGGTACTGGACGTCCGAGATCGCGAACGTGAGGTACGGCGGCACGAACGCGAAGTCGAACGTCGCGACCGAGACGATCGCGGCCGCGACCGACGGACCGCGCCCGCACGTCGTGGCCGCGAGCGCCACGCCGAGCAGGTACAGCATCGCGATGTTCGACGGCTCGAGCGGCCCGCGCAGCACGAGCGCGAGCGCGGTGACGACGGCGACGATTCCGAGCGCGCGCGCGTACGCCCCGGGGCCCGATCGCCGCGAGGGCGGCACCGCGCGCGAGGCGTCCGGCGCTCCGCCCCGCTCGGCGGCCGCGACGATGACTTCGAGATCGCGTGCCCGCGCGACGAGGGCGTCGGTGACCGAGCCCGCGACGCGGGTGAACCAGCGCGGGCGGCCGGACCGTCCGACGAGCACGCGCGTCGCGTGTCGGCCGGCGGCGAAGGCGGCGAGTTCCGCCGGGACGTCCTGGCCCTGGAGCAGCGCGGTCTCCGCGCCGAGGTCCTCGGCGAATCCGAGGACGTCCACGAGCCGGTCACGCTCCGCGCGTCCGGCCCTGAGCGATGCCGGCGTCTGCACGTGCGCGACGACCCACGGCACTCGCAGCCGGTCGGCGAGCCGCCGGCCGGCGCGCACGAGCGACGGCCCCTCGGCCGGATCGCCGACCGCGACGAGCAGCCGCCCGCCGGTCGACGGTTCGTGAGCGCCGCCCTCCATCCGGCTCCACGACTCGCGCTCGGCATCCACCCGGTCGGCCGTGCGGCGCAGTGCGAGCTCGCGCAGCGCGATGAGGTTCCCCTTCTGGAAGAAGTTCTGGAGCGCGCGCTCGGCGCGTTCGGGCACGTAGACCTTGCCCTCCCTGAGGCGCTGAAGCAGGTCGTCCGGCGGCAGGTCCACGAGCTCGATTTCGTCCGCGCGGTCGAGCACCGAGTCGGGAACGGTCTCGCGCACGAGCACGCCCGTGAGCCGCTCCACGACGTCGTTCAGGCTCTCGACGTGCTGCACGTTGAGCGTCGTCGCGACCGCGATGCCGGCGCCGAGCAGCTCTTCGACGTCCTGCCAGCGCTTCGCGTGACGGCTGCCCGGCACGTTCGTGTGCGCGAGTTCGTCCACGAGCACGAGCGCCGGCCGGCGAGCGAGGGTCGCGTCGAGGTCGAACTCGGTGAGCCGCACGCCGCGGTACTCGACTTCGCGGCGCGGCAGCTGTTCGAGTCCGTCGAGGAGCGACTGGGTCTCGGGACGTCCGTGCGTCTCCACGACGCCGACGACGACGTCCAGGCCGGCGCGCCGCAGCTCGTGCGCTTCCGTGAGCATGGCGAACGTCTTCCCCACGCCCGCGGTCGCTCCGAAGAAGATCTTGAAGCGCGCCCGGCGCTCGAGCCGCTCGCGTTCGTCGAGCCGCTGGAGCAGCGCGTCCGGGTCCGGGCGATCGCGGGGCGCGTCGGTCATGGAGCGATTACAGCACGCCCCGGCGCCCGGGCGAAGCCGCGACGCCCGGCGCGCCTCGATCTTGATGCGGTCTTGATGCGGGACCGGGGGATCTTCGCGCCGCGCTGACGGCGATCGGGAGTCCAATGGTCCCGCAAGGGGCCGAGCCGCCCCGGGGAGGCGTCGTGCCGGATGTCCTGATGTTCCTGATCGTCGTCGCGTTCTTCGCCCTCTCGCTCGCGTTCGTCGCGCTGAGCGAGAAGCTGCGCTGAGGCACCCGTGAACCCGCTCTACGCCGCAGGCGCCGTCATCACCCTGCTGCTGCTGATCTACCTCGCGATCGCGCTGCTCAAGCCGGAGAAGTTCTGATGACCGCGCACGCGTGGCTGAACCTCGCACTGCTCCTCGCGCTGCTCGTCGCCCTCGGCGTGCCGCTCGGCGGCTTCATCGCGCACGTCCTGGACGGACGACGCGCACCGTGGGCTCGCCTCACCGACCCGCTCGAACGCCTGCTCTACCGCTTCGCAGGGGTCGAACCCTCCGTCGAGACCGGCTGGAAGCGGTACGCCGCAGGCGTGCTGGTCTTCAACGCGTTCGGACTGATCGCGGTCTACCTGCTCCAGCGCTTCCAGGCGGACCTGCCGCTCAACCCGCAGCGGCTTCCCGGCGTCGTTCCGCACCTCGCGTTCAATACGGCGGTGAGCTTCGCGACGAACACGAACTGGCAGTCGTACTCGGGCGAAACGACGCTCTCGTACCTCGTCCAGATGCTCGGGCTCACGGCGCAGAACTTCGTCTCGGCCGCAACGGGCATCGCCGTGATGGCCGCGTTCATCCGCGGTCTGGCGCGCCGGTCCGCGGACACGATCGGCAACTTCTGGGCGGACCTGACGCGCGTCACGTTGCACGTCCTGCTGCCGCTGTCGCTCGTGCTCGCGATCGCGCTCGTTTCCCAGGGCGTGGTGCAGACGTTCGGCCCGACGGTCACCGCCGACCGCGTCCAGCCGGTCGCCGACGGCGAGGGCGGCCTCGTGACGACGCAGGCGATCGCGGTCGGCCCCGTCGCCTCGCAGGTCGCGATCAAGCAGCTCGGCACGAACGGCGGCGGCTTCTTCAACGTGAACTCGGCGCATCCGCTCGAGAACCCGACGCCGCTGTCGAACCTGCTCGAGCTGCTCGCGATCCTGCTCGTGCCGGTCGCGCTGTGCTTCACGTTCGGCCGCATGGTCGCGGACCGGCGACAGGGCTGGGCGATCTTCGCCACGATGACGCTGCTGTTCGTGCTCTTCGCGGTGCCGGGGATGTGGTTCGAACACGGCGCGAATGCCCGCCTCTCTGCGCTCGGCGTGGACTCGGCGCCGTCCGCGGTCTCGCCGGGCGGCAACATGGAGGGCAAGGAGTCCCGCTTCGGCCCGGCCGAGTCCGCGCTGTGGGCCGCAGCGACGACGGCGGCGTCCAACGGCTCCGTCAATTCGATGCACGACTCGTTCACGCCCCTCGGCGGACTCGTGCCGATGGTGCTGATGCAGCTCGGCGAGGTCGTGTACGGCGGCGTGGGATCGGGCCTCTACGGCATGCTGCTCTTCGCGCTCACGGCCGTGTTCCTCTCGGGACTGATGGTCGGGCGCACGCCCGAGTACCTCGGGAAGAAGATCGAAGCGTACGAGATGAAGATGGCGTCGCTCGCGATCCTGATCCCGCCGGTGGTCGTGAAGCTCGGCGCCGCGCTCGCGGTCGCAACCGCCGCAGGGCGCGCCGGCGTCCTGAACCCGGGCCCCCACGGCTTCAGCGAAGTGCTCTACGCGTTCTCCTCGGCGGGCAACAACAACGGCAGCGCGTTCGCGGGCCTCACGGCTTCGACACCGTTCTACGACGTGTTGCTCGGCCTCGCGATGCTGTTCGCGCGCTACTGGCTGATCGTGCCCGTGCTGGCCACCGCCGGCTCGCTCGCGTCCAAGAAGAAGGTGCCGCCCGGCGAGGGGACGCTGCCGACGCACACGCCGCTCTTCGTGTTCCTGCTCGCTTCACTCGTGATCGTCGTCGGCGCTCTCGCCTTCTTCCCGGCGCTCGCGCTCGGCCCCATCGTCGAACACCTGCTGTTCGCGCGCGGCTGACGCGCCGGCCTCCCGGAGTCCCGAACGTGTCGAAGAACCGCACTCGCCCGCTGTTCGAAGCGCCCATCGTCCGCGGCGCGGTCATCGCCGCGTTCCGGAAGCTCGATCCGCGCATCCAGCTCCGGAACCCCGTGATGTTCGTCGTGCTCGTGACCGCGGCGCTCACCGCCGTGCTCGCCGTGCGGGCGATCGGCGGCCGAGGCGAAGAGCCGGCGGGGTTCATCGCCGCGGTCTCCGTCTGGCTGTGGTTCACGGTGCTGTTCGCGAACTTCGCCGAGGCGATGGCCGAGGGCCGCGGGCGCGCGCAGGCCGAGACGCTGCGGCGCGCGCGCAGCGACGTCTGGGCGCGGAAGCTCGAGGACCCGGCCGACCACCTGTCCGTGACGCAGGTGCCGGCCGCGACGCTCCGCAAGGGCGACTGCGTCTTCGTGTCCGCCGGACAGCCGGTGCCCGTGGACGGGGAAGTCGTCGAAGGCGTCGCTTCGGTGGACGAGAGCGTCATCACGGGCGAATCGGCTCCGGTGATCCGCGAGAGCGGCGGCGACCGGAACGCCGTCACGGGCGGAACGAAGGTGCTCTCGGACTGGCTCGTCGTGCGCGTCACGGCGAACCCCGGCGAGACGTTCATCGACCGGATGATCGCGATGGTCGAGGGCGCGACGCGCCAGAAGACCCCGAACGAGATCGCGCTCGCGATCCTGCTCGCCGCACTCACGATCGTCTTCCTGCTCACGACGGCGACGCTGCTGCCGTTCTCGCTCTTCGGCGTCCGTGCCGCGGGCGCCGGCTCGCCGATCTCGGTCACGGTGCTCGCGGCACTGCTCGTGTGCCTGATCCCGACGACGATCGGCGGACTGCTGTCGGCGATCGGGATCGCGGGCATGGACCGGCTGACCCAGGACAACGTGATTGCGACGTCGGGTCGCGCCGTCGAGGCCGCGGGCGACGTGGACGTGCTGCTGCTCGACAAGACCGGGACGATCACGCTCGGCAACCGCATGGCGACCGAGTTCCTGCCCGCGCCCGGCGCCTCCGAGGCCCAACTCGCGGACGCGGCGCAGCTCGCGTCGCTCTCCGACGAGACGCCGGAGGGCCGCAGTATCGTCGTGCTAGCGAAGCAGAAGCACGGTCTGCGCGAGCGCGACGTGCACGCGCTCGGCGCGCGTTTCGTGCCGTTCACCGCGCAGACGCGCATGAGCGGCGTGGACCTGGAGGGCCGCCGCGTCCGCAAGGGTGCCGCCGACGCGCTCGAGGCGTTCGTGCGCGAACAGGGCGGCCACTTCCCCGAGGCCGTTCGCACGACCGTCGAGGCGGTCGCGCGCCAGGGCGCGACGCCGCTCGTCGTCGCCGACGACGCGCGCGTGCTCGGGGTGATCCGCCTGAAGGACGTCGTGAAGGGCGGCATCCGCGAGCGCTTCGCGCACCTGCGGAAGATGGGCATCCAGACCGTCATGATCACCGGCGACAACCCGCTCACGGCCGCGGCGATCGCGGCCGAGGCGGGCGTGGACGACTTCCTCGCCGAGGCCACGCCCGAGGCGAAGCTGCGCCTCATCCGCGAGAAGCAGGCGGGCGGGCGCCTCGTCGCGATGACGGGCGACGGCACGAACGACGCGCCCGCGCTCGCGCAGGCCGATGTCGCGGTCGCGATGAACAGCGGCACGCAGGCGGCGAAGGAGGCCGGGAACATGGTGGATCTCGATTCCAATCCCACGAAGCTCATCGAGATCGTCGAGACCGGGAAGCAGATGCTCATGACGCGCGGCGCGCTCACGACGCTCAGCGTCGCGAACGACGTCGCGAAGTACTTCGCGATCCTGCCGGCCGCCTTCGTGAGCACCTACCCCGCGCTCGCGGCGCTCAACGTGATGGGGCTCGCGACGCCGCGCTCGGCAATCCTCTCGGCCGTGATCTTCAACGCGCTCGTCATCATCGCGCTCGTGCCCCTCGCGCTGCGCGGCGTCCCCTACCGCCCGCTCGGCGCGGCCGCCGTGCTGCGGCAGAACCTGCTCGTCTACGGCGTCGGCGGGCTGGTCGCGCCGTTCGTCGGCATCAAGGCGATCGACCTCGTGCTCGTCGCCCTCCACCTGACCTGAAAGGCCCCGCCGTGCGCACCGAATGGCGTCCCGCGATCGCGCTGCTCCTCGCGTTGAGCCTCCTCACCGGCGTGTTCTACCCGCTCGCAGTGACCGGGATCGGGCAGCTCGCCTTCCCGGGACGGGCGAACGGCAGCCTCATCGAACGCGAGGGCCGCATCGTCGGGTCGCGGCTCGTCGGCCAGTCGTTCGACGCGCCCCGCTACTTCTGGGGCCGTCTGTCGGCGACCTCGCCCGTGCCCTACGACGCCGCGGCGTCCTCGGGCTCGAACCTGGGCCCGCTGAATCCCGCGCTCGTGGACGCGGCCCGGGCTCGGATCGAGGCGCTCCGGGCCGCGGACTCCACGGCCACGGGCTCCGTGCCCGTGGATCTCGTCACCGCCTCCGCGAGCGGCCTCGACCCCCACGTCGGAGTCGCGGCCGCGGAGTTCCAGGTCGTTCGCGTCGCGCGCGCGCGCGGCCTCGATGCCGAGGTCGTCCGCGCCCTCGTGCGCGCGCACACCGAGCGCTCGACGTTCGGGATTCTCGGTGAGCCGCGCGTGAACGTGCTCGAGCTGAATCTCGCGCTCGACGCGAGACGCTGAGCGTCGTCCCGCGCCGAGTCGGGTGCTAGCGGCCTCCGCCGCTCGCAGGCGCGCGCTCGGGGCGGTCGTCCGGCCACGCGCGCTTCCAGTGATGCATCCGGGATCCGATCGCGGCGCCGGCGGCCGCACCGAGCGGCGGGAACGCGAGCGCAATCGCGATGCCGGGCCCGGGATCGACGTTCGCCGCCTGGAAAACGCCCACGGCGCCAAGCGTGAACAGGAACGTCCCGACGATCGCCGTCGTTCCCGCGAGCGAGCGTCGCGTCGCGATCGAGTCCACGTCGCTCCACGCGATGCGTCCGGCCACGAAACGCTCCGGCGATCCCGCCGCGGACCCCGCGCGGCGGATCGTCGCATCCGCGCCGAACGTAATCCCGTCCTCGTCGGCGCGAACGTCCCGGCCCTCGATGATTCCGTCCGCCACCCACGCGCGCGCCGGGCGGCCGGCGAGACGCCGCTGCAGTCGGTCGAGCGCGACGGGCGATCCCTCCCACGCCGCGGCGGGCTGCGGCGCGCAGACGAGAGCGAGCGCGACGACCCCGAGAACTCGGCGCGCAAGGTCGCGCACGATGCGCGCACGGCGGGACGATCTTCGAACGAGGCGGATCACGTGCGGGAGCATCGCACGATCGCCGTCGTTCCGGCCACTCGATTCGGACGGTGCGTGTTCGAGGGCGCGCACCGCAGGATCGACGGCGGGGACGCGCGGACGAGGAACTGCGAGTCGCACGCCCGCGACGCGATCACCACGCCTCACTCCGGGAGTCTTCGGGCTCTCACGGCTGCCACGCGTAGCTGACCTTCGTGAAGATCTGGCGACCGCTCGACTCGAGGCGGCCGGTGACGTCCGTGAACTCGCGTTCCCCGCCGTAGCCCGCGTACAGCACCGTCTGGAAGTTGAGCTTGTACGCGAAGAGCGCGGACAGGTTCACGGCCTCGTCCTTCACGGCGACGGGGAACGTGTAGAGCGACGGGTCGCGCTTCGTCCGCACGTACTCGCCGATGAGCCGCAGGAACGAGCGCGAGTTGAACTGGTACGTCGCGCGCAACCGGTCCACCGTCGCCGCGAACAGCCGGCCCTCGAGTCCGCCGCCCGCGTCCACGTGCAGCCAGCGCCCGTTCGCGCTCGCGCGCAGCTCCAGGTGATCGCTCGGCCGCACGGTGAATCCGGAGGTGATGGACGTGCCGTTGCCCTCGCGGCCGTTCGCGAAGTCGATCTCCTCCCCGAGCGAGGCCGTGACGCTCACGTCGTACACGGACTTCGTCGGGCTCGCCTGCACCTGCAAGACCGGACGGAAGCGGCGCAGCAGCGCGTCGCCGACGCGCAGCGCGTCTTCGTTCAGCTCGACGCGGAGGAAGCTGTTCCAGCGCCCGTCCATCCCCGCGCCCACCGACACGCGCTGCGACAGCACATCGTCGTCGGTGTCCAGGTCGGCGTAGTTCACGGTGAAGTAGCGGACGCGCGACAGAAACGCGTCCTTCGGCCGCTGCGTGAAGCCGGATTCGAAGTAGACCTCGCGGTAGCCGACCTGCGGAATGAAGCCGTCGTCGGCACGGAAGTCGGCGCCGATGTCCTGCCCCTGGATGAAGCAATCAAGTCGCGGATCGGAGTGCGACCAGTTCAGCAGCAGCGCGCGATCGCGGAGCGAGCGGCCGTCCCATTCGGCGGTGAGATCGGTCCGATCCGGTGTGCGCGAATCGCTCCACAGCGCCTGCCCCGTGAAGGAGTCGGTCGGGCGCGGACGCCACTGGAAGTCGGGACCGAAGACGACGTTGTGTCCGCCGCCGTCCACGTTGCGTCCCGTGAAGAGTCCGCTCACGTACGACGGCCCGAGGTCGCGGCGCAGTCGCACGATGCCGACGTCGGATTCGAAGTCCTGGTACGCCGCGTCGGAGCCCTGCGGCCCCGGCAGCACGACGACGCCGCCGCCGCGGTCGTGCGTCGCGATCGCGGTGTACGCCGTGGGCCCGAACTTCCCGGTCGCGCGCAGACCGTACTCGGGCGACGTGATCGTGCGCGTGTAGACGGCCTGGAGCGGCGTCGAGAGCAGATCCACGCCTTCGAGGAAGAACGAGCGCTTTTCGGCGTAGAACAGCGCGAAACGCTCGTTCGCGCCGATCTGCGCGGCGTCGGATTCGACCTGCGAGAAGTCGGGATTGAGCGTCGCGTCGATCGCGATGCCGGCGTGCGGACTCCACTTCACGTCGAGGCCCGTCTCCGTGTCCACGTCCTCGTGCTTCAGCGGCGTGCCGAGATCGCCCTCGGGCGCGCTCAGCTGCTGCGCCGTCGCGTACGGCACGACGACGAGGTGCGAGCCGTGGGGCAGGTCGTTCAGCCCCGTGAGCTTGCTCTCGTTGCAGATGAAGCAGTTCACGTCGCGCGGCAGCCGGGCGGTGAACATCTGGTAGTGCCGGTCACGCGGGTAGTTCCGGTACAGCATGATCCCCCACGTCGGCGCCTCGTCCTTCTTGTAGCGCAGCGACGAGAAGGGTACGCGCAATTCGAGCTGCCAGCCCTTCGCGGTCACCTTGCCGCGCGCGTCCCAGTAGAAGTCGGGGGCGCTGTCCTCTCCCGAGACGTCGCTCGTCTGCGCGTCGTACTGGAGCCCGTTCGCGTTTGCGAGGAACAGGATCGCGGTGCGGCCGTCGTTGCGGCTGTCCACGATGATGCCGCCGTAGTCGGTCGAGCCCGACAGTGCGTCGTGGTCGCCGAGCGGCGCGCGAATCCGCTTCGGATCCGGATCGTCGAACTCGAATGCGGCGTACAGGTAGCGATCGTCGTACGCGAGCCAGCCGCGGCTCGCGACGGGCGGCTCGACGTTGTCGCCGACCCGCGTCTCGAACCACTGCGTCACCGGAGCGACGTCCTGCCAGCCGGGATCGCCGAGTTCGCCGTCGAGCGAGATGTCGCCCGTGCGGCGCTGGATCGTGAGCGGCGGCCCCGGCTGCGGCGTCGCGGCGAGCGCCGGACCGGCGAAGGCCGTCGCGAGCGCGAGTGCGAAGAGGAAGGAATTCCGGACGAGCGATCGGGGAGCGCAAGGCATGCGGCGGGATCTCTCCTGCGGTCTGAGGACGGCGCGGGTGAGGCGCACGTGGACGGACGCTCGGCGGAGCACGACGCACTGTGCGTTGGGAACGGAGCGGGCGCCACGAAGGTTGATCGAACGTGGCGATCGAGCGCCGAGTGTCGCGTTCGGGCCGACGAGCGCGGGGGGACCTCACCGCGGGCCGGCGGGTGCGGCCGAGTGCGGCGCGCGGACGGAACCCGCGCGCCGCCCCTGATCAAGCCGCGGCGCGCACGGAACGCCGCAGGAAGTCGTGCAGTCGCGCCTGGAGCTGGAGCGTGAGCCAGTCCATGCGCTCGATGAGCGTCTTCTCGCTGCCGCCCGACGACCACCACTTCTCACGCCCTTCGAGCAGGAATCCGAGCTGGATCCGGCACGCGCCGCGCGCCGGAAGCGCGTCGAGCGTCTGGATCGGGTGGAGTTCTTCCACCGTCAGCGGCTGGAGCGACACGCCGAGTTCGCCGGTCAGGAAGTCCATCCGGCGCCGGATGCACAGGTACACGTACCGCCCGTCTTCGAGCTGCCATCGCGCCCAGCCGATGTTGGGTGCGACGACGAGCAGCGTGGTGCAGGCGATCGTTTCGCGGACGCGGGCCTGGAACCGGCCGTGCACGAGCGTCCCGAACTGGGCGCGGTGGGTCTTCGGTTCCGGGGAACGGCTGGGCGTCTGCGGTGGCTTCATCACGGACCTCCCCTGCAGTGCGACGCGCGATCGCGCGAGAGCGGCGCGATCCGTCCCGTGCCGTCCTGGCCTTCCGTCGGGACGCGGGGGTTTACGGCGCGCTCCGCGAACGTCTTGAGAATCACCCCCGTTCCGGGCGCCCGGGCGGCCTTCGCGCCGTGAATTTTGCCCGGCAGCCCGAGATCCGGACGACGATCGGCACGGGCTCCCGGAAAAAGCGTTCATCCTGCACGACGCGGCCCCTCGGCGCGGGCCGCGCCCGCTGCTAGAGTCGCGCCCCTTCCGATTCCGTCCGACCGGGAACCCACATGCCGCGCTCCTCCCGATGGCTGCTCGTCGCGCTGCTCGTGCTCGATCTCGCCGTGCGCCTCACGGTCGCCCTGCGGCCGCTCGAAGCGCTCGACGGCGTCACGATCGCGGACGACGCCTACCTATCGCTGCACCTCGCGCGCAGCTACGCGCGCGGCCAGGGACCGTTCTACGAGACCGCCGCGACGAACGGCTTCCAGCCGCTCTACGTGTGGCTCGCCGCGCCGATCGCGCGCGCCGTGAACGGCGATCCGTTCGCGACGACGCGCGGCGCGCTCGTCCTGCTGGCCTTCGCCGACGCCGCCGCGCTCGCGCTGCTGTGGCGCAGACTCGGCGCCGACGTGCCCGACCCCGCGGTGCGCACGATCGCCGGGCTCGCCTGGATCGCGAGC